>JBMNCP010000016.1:0-280807 GCA_049366795.1 Desulfobacterales bacterium | reverse complement strand
GAACTGCTTAAAAAAGCCGCTTAAGTCTGTGTCCGATTTTTCTTGACCACTACACCCTTCATCATTCAAAGTACGCTTTAACCGGATGAACCATATTTCAGTTCCTCTAAGGGATGCGCTTTCAAAAGTCCTGTAATACTTCGACTCATTTGAAACGGTAGCCTTCCATCAATTCGAATCCCCTATTAACTGCACCAGGAAGGCATCTTCCCTCCCTCTCCCTCGATGGGAGAGGGCCGGGGTGAGGGTGATAAAATAGAATTTTGGTCATTTTATTCCCCCTCCCTCAATCCCTCCCACGAGGGGAGGGAAGTACTACACGGCTCACGGCTCACGGCTCACGGCTCACGGCTCACCGAATACTGGCCCGCAGCCATCCCATCCGTCAAGAAAAAACCCCATAAATTCAAGCCAATTCCGCTAATTTCCAGTCCCTCCGCTTGCAAACCCGACCGAAATCCGTTATCTGAATCTACACGGACCCTGGGGCCATCATCCCATTCCGTTTTTTTATTCCAGCCTCAATGCCAAACAACCGGCAGCAGCCCGACCGGACGGTGGATCGGATGCCCCCAGACCCGACGTTCAACATCCTGATGTATTCCCATGACACTTACGGACTCGGACACATCCGTCGAACCATGGCGATCGCGTCGCATTTGTGCGATCCGGGCATCAACATCCTGATACTCACCGGTTCCCCCATTGCGGGCCGGTTCGCCTTCCCCGAACAGATCGACTTCGTCCGCATCCCAGGGATGATCAAAAAGACCAACGAGGAATACCGCCCGCTTTCCATCAAGATCGACCCGCACCAGGCCCTCGATATCCGCAAGAGCATCATCACGGCGACGGCCAAGGCCTTTCAGCCCCATCTGTTCATCGTGGACAAGGAGCCGTTGGGGCTGAAAAAGGAAGTCCTGCCCACGCTCCGGTGGATCCGAAAGTGCCTGCCGGAATCCAAGACGGTGCTTGGGCTCCGTGACGTCATGGACGATGCCGAATCGGTCCGGAAGGACTGGCGTCAGCGGAGGGTGTACGATTCACTGGCGAGCCTTTACAGCGAGATCTGGGTATACGGCAACCGGAATTTTTACGATCCGGTTTCGGAGTATGACATTCCCGAACCCGTTCATCGGAAGATGGTGTTTACGGGCTACATTCCCCGCGAGATCCCCAAGAGGCGCCAGGCGGACCGGATCCGAAAGGAGTTGGGCATCCTTCCCTCCGAAAGACTCGTCGTGGTCACCACGGGTGGGGGCGGAGACGGATACGGGGTGATGAACACCTACCTGTCGATGCTGGAATCCGGCCCTTGCCCCATCCCATTCCGGAGCGTCCTGGTGACCGGGCCGTTCATGCCGCAGGATCTCCGCAAAACCGTTTTCGCCCGTGCCCGAAAGCTGGGCATCCAGACCTTTTTGTTCTTCCGGCAGATGGAGCGCCTGATGTCGGCCGCCGACCTCGTGGTCAGCATGGGCGGATACAACACCCTCAGCGAAGTCCTGAGCCAGAATACGCTGAGTCTTGTCATCCCCAGGGACACGCCACGTCTGGAGCAGCTGATCCGGGCGCGGGCCTTCCACCGTCAGGGTCTGGTGGATTACATCCACCCGGACACCCTGACGCCGGAAACGCTCCGATCCCGCATCGCGGCCATGCTCCGAAACCCGTCGCCTTACAAGGAAGCCCTTTCCAGGTTCCAGTTCACCGGCATCGACATCATGCGCCAGCGGATCGCCGCCCTCAGGAGAACCGAGAATGCCCTCGCCTGCTGAACGCGCGGAACTCGGAATGATCCTCAAAGGGTTCCCGCGCATTTCGGAGACGTTCATCTCGAATGAGATCCGGCTGCTGGAACGGATGGGCCTCGCCATCCGCATCTTTTCGATGAGAAAACCGCGGGAAAACTTCACCCACAAGAATATCGCCGACATCCGGGCGCCGGTACACTACCTTCCTGAGAACCTGATGAGCCGAAGGCTCCCGGAAGTTCTGAGGCACAACCTGCTCCTGGCCGCCCGCCGCCCCGAGAGGTATGCCCTGGCGCTTCGGACTGCCGCAAGGCGTTTTCGGCGCACCCGAAAGTCGGCCACCTGGAAGCATCTCCTCCAGGCCGGGCTGATGGTCAACCGGTGGCTTCCAGGCAGCGGCGTCCGGCATCTGCACGCCCACTTCGCCCACTCACCGACGTCGGTGGCGATGTTCGCGGCCATGCTGTCAGGGCTGCCTTACAGCTTCACGGCCCACGCCAAGGATATCTACACCTCCGATCCAAGGCAGTTGAGGGAAAAAATCGCCGCCGCCCGTTTCGTGGTGACCTGCACCGAGTATAACCGGCGGTATCTTGCCGGTATCGGCACGGGAATCCGGACGCCGGTGTTTCGTATCTACCACGGCATCGACCATCATCTCTTCGATCCGGAGTCGGGAGGGACCAAAATCCCGAGCGAGCCCTATCGCCTCCTGACCATTGCCCGCCTGACCCCCAAAAAAGGAATCGGAACGGTCCTCGACGCCCTCAAGATAATGAAATCCCAGGGAATCCAATACCGCCATTTTCTGGTGGGCGATGGCGACGATCGGGACCAGGTTCTACGGGGCATATCCGACCGGGGACTTTCCGATCGGGTTCGCTGGCTGGGAACCCAGCCCCACCACGTGGTTCTCGACCTCTATCGGCAGGCGGACCTGTTTCTGATCGGCTGCGAAGTGGCCAGGAACGGCGACCGCGACGGCATTCCGAACGTGCTCGTGGAAAGCCTCGCCATGGGGGTGCCGGTAGTGGCGACCGATGTTTCAGCCATCCCGGAATTGATCGATAACGGCAAGACCGGCGTCCTGGTGCCACCGGGCGATGCCGGCGCCATGGCTCGGGCTTCGCTGCGGGTACTGACCGACAGCGGGCTTCGGGGCCGGATTATTCCGGAGGGAAGGAATCGGGTCATGGATTTGTTCGACAACAAGATCAACACGAGAGAGCTGGCAAGGGTTTTTCGGGGTTATGCGGGCATCGGGTCTGTGGAGGATAGAGCAGGCGCCGGTGCAGGTGGTTAGGCCTAAATGGAAAAAGTCGGAATAGTTTCGTTGGCGGGATGTCCATCGGTATCTGGTTCGGTATCGGTATCGGTATCGGTATCGATTCGACACGACCATCGATACCGATACCGATACCGATACCGATTTCGAACTTTTATATTAAGTTCTCATCCAATCTGAATTTTGGACGCCTCGATGCCCGATCCATCCCCACCCGCCACCTTTCTGATCATCCGGCACGCCGCCACGCACTGGAATGCGCACCGGCGGATTCAGGGGCATCAGGACACTCCGCTGACGCCGGAAGGCATCGGCCAGGCCCTTTCCTGGGGGAAGCGGTTGAAGGCCTGCGCCGTCGACCGCATCCTGGCGAGCGACCTGGGTCGCGCAGTGGAAACGGCCAGGCTCATCAACCAGTCTCTCGGAGTACCCGTCGAAACCGATCCCCGTCTCCGCGAGCAGGACTGGGGGGAGTGGAGCGGATTGACCATGAACCGGATCCGGGAGCAGCACCCTGAAAAGCTGGCGGTCGAAACCACGGCCCCCTGGTTTTTTCAGCCCCCAGCCGGTGAGGATCGTCTGAGCGTTCTCGCCAGGGCCCACCGGTGTCTCGAGGAGGCGGCGAGCCGGTGGCCGGCCTCGCGAATACTGGTCGTCAGCCATGAAGGCGTCATCAAGGCGCTGCTTTATTTTCTGGCAAGCCGTTGCTCATCGCGGCGAAAGCTGTCCCGAATCCGGCCCGATCATCTCCATGTTTTGACCGGTACGGCAGAAACGCTTCGTATCAAAGCACTTAACCGCATGGCCCTGGAAGTCGCCGGGTGAAGATCCTGGTCTACTGTCAGCACGTGCTGGGCATCGGCCACCTGGCCCGGGCCCTGCACCTGGTTCGCGCACTCGAGGCCCACGAGGTGGTCCTCGTCACGGGCGGACCGCGCACACAGCTCGCCGCGCCTCCCCATGTGCGCGTCATCCAACTGCCCCCCCTCGCCATGGACGAAACCTTCGGCGTCCTGTATCCTCCAGAAGATCAACGGCCGGTGGAAGCGATCCGGAGCGAGCGGCTGGACCGGCTCCTGGAACTCTTCCGGACCGAGGCCCCCGAGCTGTTCATCGTCGAACTGTACCCGTTCGGGCGAAAGGCCTTCCGTCACGAGCTCGACCCGCTGCTGGCGGCCCTGCACGAGGGAAGCCTGCCGCCAGCGAGGACCATTTGCAGCGTCCGGGACATCCTGGTCGAGAAGCCGGACCGCGACAAGCACGAGTCCCGGGCGGTGAGGGTCCTCAACCATTTTTTCAGCGCGGTGCTCGTGCACTCGGACCCCTCGGTGGTCCGGCTCGAGGAATCCTTTTCGAGAAGCGCGGAAATCGAGATACCCGTTTTGTATACCGGATACGTCGCGCCGCCCGCAAAAACGTCTCACGAACGACCGCGTCGCGGTTCACCGGCCGGCCCGGCTCGCATCGTCGTCAGCGCGGGCGGCGGGAAGGTCGGCCACGGCCTTTGCAGGGCCGTCATCGAATGCCTGCCCCGGCTGCAACGGCACGCGGAAATCGAATGCCTCGTGTTGACCGGGCCATTCATGGACGAGACGGATTTCCGGCGGCTCACCGAAATCAGCCCGGCCTCGGTCAGGATCCGTCGATTCATGGCTGATCTGGCCGGCGAGATGGCCCGCGCCGACCTGTCCATCAGCATGGCGGGCTACAACACCTGCATGGACATCCTGGCGGCTGAAGTTCCCGCGCTGGTTCTGCCCTTCCAACAGAACCGGGAACAGCGGTTGCGGGCCGAACGGCTGGCGGAACGGGGAGCGATGCGGGTGCTGGGGATGGAGGACCTGCGTCCGGAACGCCTGGCAGGCGTCATTCAGGAAACCCTGGCCTCTGATCTCCCCCGGGATCACGGCATTCGAACCGACGGGGCGGAACGGTTCGCCCGCTGGGTGGAGCAGGGTTTTCCCGAAACGCAGGAGAATATGGAGCGATGACCACTGGGATTTCATTCCTTTGGCGTCGCCTGCCCGCCCGGCTTGACGATTGGATTAAAGAAACCCTCGATTCCGCTTTGGCAGGGCGCAACGGCCGATCGATAGACGTCTTTTTCAGGGCGGACGACATCGGCGTTCCCGGCCGGGCCATGGAGCGGCTGTTGAAGTGCTTCGAATCGCACGGGACGCCCCTTTCTACGGCCATCGTCCCAGCCTGGCTGACCGGCGACCGATGGGCCTGGCTCGGCGAGCGATGTCGCGTGGATTCCCGGATGTGGTGCTGGCATCAGCATGGTTGGCGGCACGTCAACCATGAAACGGCCGGCAGGAAACAGGAATTCGGCCCCGGCAGGACCGTCGAAGCGATCCGGCGGGAGATCCTGTCCGGCCGGGATCGGCTGGAGCACCTGATGAAAGAGGTCTTCTACCCGGCTTTCACACCGCCCTGGAACCGCTGCGGTGAATCGACGTTGCGGGTCCTGAAGGCGGAGGGGTACCGTGCGATCTCCAGAACGCGGGGCGCCTCGCCGGCCGCCGGTTCGTCGCTGCCCGATTTCGGGGTGGCCATCGACCTGCACACCCGCAAGGCAAAGGCCCGTGACCAGGCCTGGATTGAATTGGCGAACGAATTCAGGCAGGGGTTTGCGACGTCACCCTGCGGAATCATGATCCACCATCGACGAATGAACGAACACGCTTTCGTCTTTCTGGATCTTCTCCTGGCATCCCTGTCGGCACACCCGGGCATCCGTCTGGTCACCCTGAGAGATCTGGCGGAGGCCGAGTCCCCGGAGACCCGGCAGTGATGGAAATTTGATCGGAACTCCCCGCAACCCATGAAAACCGCAGTGGTCATTACGACGATCTTTCAGCCGACCGACACGGTCCGCCGCCTGGCCGGCTCGGGGGCCTTCGATATTCTCGTGGTCGGAGACCGGAGGACGCCCCCCGACTGGCAATGGCCCGGGGTGCGCTACATTTCGGTCGAAGAACAGGAGGCGTCCC
Organism: Desulfobacterales bacterium; assembly: GCA_049366795.1. Lineage (GTDB taxonomy): Bacteria > Desulfobacterota > Desulfobacteria > Desulfobacterales > UBA5852 > CALNZV01. The sequence continues at coordinate 274,772 of JBMNCP010000016.1, read as the reverse complement.
GCTTCCGGGTGATCCAACGGCTTCCATGGAATCATTATTCCAGAAAAATCGCCGGATACCTCGAGGCGATCCGGGGCGGTGCGCAGGTGATCGCCGAAACGGACGACGACAACCTTCCGGAAAACGGCTGGGGTTTTCCCTCATTCAGCGGGCGCTTCGACACGGTTCCCGCCGACTCGGGCTTCGTCAACATCTACCGGTTGTTCACGGCGCAGAAGATCTGGCCCCGAGGCCTTCCGTTGTCACGGGTCTCCGCGCCGGATGCCGTTCCACCACGAATCTTGCCAGGGCAATCCCACCGGATCGGCATCTGGCAGGGTCTGGCCGACGGCGATCCGGACGTGGACGCCATCTACCGCCTGACCGGCGGCAGCGGCTGCCGGTTCGAGAGAAGGCCGCCGGTGGTGATGGACACCGGAACCCTGTCTCCATTGAACAGCCAGAATACGGCCTTCTGCAAAGCCGCCTTTGCCCTGCTCTATCTTCCGGCAACGGTCAATTTCCGAGTGACCGATATCCTGAGAGGCTACGTCGCCCAACCGATCCTGTGGGCCGCGGGGTTGCGGGCGGGCGTCACGGGTCCGACGGTCTTCCAGGAGCGCAACGACCACGACCTGCTGAAGGACTTCGAGTCCGAGCTGCCGATCTATCTCAACGCGGAAGCCTACGTCGAGGCCGTCCTCGCCGCCGTCGGATCCGGTCGATCGATCGAAGACAATCTTTTCAATGCCTATGACGCACTGGCCGGCCGAGGATGGGTGGTGCGGAAGGAAATGGAGATCCTCTCCGCGTGGCTGGAGGATCTGGAGGCGTTGAAAGGCAGCGAGAGTGGAGAAAAGGATTGTCCAAATCGAAATCGGGATCGGTATCGGGATCGGGATCGAAACGGGCAGGAGGCCGGACACAAAAAATTCGAAAATTAAGGATCCGGATGTTCCGGGACCGATTATTGTGTCGCCACAATGCCGAATTGCCTGGGTGCGTGCGGTCGTTGAGGTAAGGACAATTTCGAATCTTTCGGATGCGAGGAATTCGATCCCGATCCCGATAGCGATCCCGATTTCGATATAATCGAAACCCTAACAGGTCATTATGCCCTACAAACCCTTCATCTACCTCGTGCAGGCCGAATCCCGCATGCCGTATGAGGGGCTGGCCGGTGAATCGTCGGATGCGCTCCTGCTGACCTGGAGGCGGTCCGTTGCCGGCGCGATCCATCTGCCGGGCAGCACCTGGAACGAGGGGCGTAACCGCCTTCTGCTGGAAGCCCGGCGTTGGGCCCAACGCACCGGAAACGACTATCTCTACTATATCTTCCTGGACGAGGACTGCGACATCCGGGAAGATATCGAAACGGCCGAAAGGCTGGGCGTCAGCCTCCAGGGCAATCCCTTCCGGTCCTTCGAGCGCTTTCTGCTGGAATGGGAGCCCGCCATCGGCTACACGCGCTATGACTGGCAGCACTTCGAGGAGGGCCGGGCCGTCAATCTGGGGCACAACTTCGACGCGCTCTTCAATGCCTACCACCGGGAAGCCGTTCCGTTCCTCCTGCCCTATTACACCGGCTTCGACGCCGAGTCCTGGCTTTACTCCCAGCACCTCATCAACCACCTGGCCACCCTCGTCTACCATCCTCACCGCATCCAGTACAATCTGGTGAGAACCGTCAACCGCCGAAGAAAAGGCTACGCCCAGCGAAAGAAGTACTGGCAGATCCCCACCACATTTCTTCGAATGGCGATCCGCTCGGAGCTGGCCGAAAGACTGCCGGCCCCCCACCCCAACACGCCCGTCCCCCTGCCCGGAAGCCCGGAGAAAAAGAAGGGCACCTATCGACTGGATCCCGACTTCGTGCAACGGCATTTCAACCGCAACCACCCGTTCTTCCGACACCGCGGAATCGAGAAGGCAGCAGATCGTCCCGGCCCTGTCCCCATCGCACGGTTGAATACGGCGGTCCTCGTGTCAGGGCGATGCCGGGGGCTCGATCGAACAGTGGAGAATCTCAGGACGCATCTTCTCGATCGCCTGGGAACCTGCGATCTCTTTCTCTTCACTTCCCGGGACGGCTACAGCCACCTGGCGGACCGCCTTCATCCGACCCGGCTTCAAATCGAGCCTGATGTTCCCCTGGACGAGGGCAGACTTTCCCACAATCGCAACTGCCTGCTCAAGACGGGGGTTCAGGCCTACCTCCAGCAGCTTCACGGCCTGAAACAGGTCAATGCCCTCAGGCTCGCGCATGAAAAGGAAACCGGCATCCGGTACGACTGCGTCATCCGCTGCCGTCCGGACCTCTTGTTCGAAGACGCGGTTCCGGATCCCCGCCGGTTGGATCTCCGCTACATCCATGTCCCTGATTTTCACCAGTTCGAAGGCATCAATGACCGGTTCGCGATTGGCAACCCGGAAAATATGACTATTTATATGTCCAAGTTTGACCACTTCCATGACTATGTAATGAATTGGCACGCAGCCGGCCCGGACTCGCCGCCGGTCACGGCGGAGATGTTCACGGCCGGTCACCTCAGGGAGCACGGAATCGGCGTCCGGCTGATTCCGGTTCGCTTCAACCGGGTCAGAGACCACAAGATCAAGCAGGATACCGGCAATTGGGCCGGAAGGAAGCATTGAGGCTTTCAGGAAGCCGGCAGGATCGAGGAGAGCGGAGCATGGGCGCCACAGCAGCCGCCGGAGCTTCCGGAGCGGAAACTCCGAAAAAATCCGATGCCATTCACCGCCAGGTGGTGCTGCCTTTCGGCAAATCCATTCAGATCGCCTTCACCAGCATACGCGTACGCTTCTTCCGGTCCCTGATCACGACATTGAGCCTGGTTCTCGCCGTGGCCTTTCTGAGCTTCGTCAACGTCACATCGGATGTAGCCAACGGCCTTCTGCGATCCGATCCGGACGGTGCCCGTTCGCTGCTGAATCAGGCCGGCTTTGACATCGGCGAGATCGAAACCCGGGCCGGCAGCAGCCCCAAGCAACGGTGGCTGGTGATTCTTTCTCTGCTGGTGTGCACGGTCGGCATCGTCAATGCCCAACTCATGGCCGTCACCGAACGGTTCAGAGAAATCGGGACCATGAAGTGCCTCGGCGCCCTGGACCGTTTCATTCTGAGGCTGTTTCTTCTGGAGGCGGCCATGCAGGGGGGCGTCGGGGCTGCCGTCGGAGCGCTGGTGGGTGCACTCGCCGCCCTGGCGATAGGCGTGTTGAAATTCGGGCCGAAAGCCGTGTCTTCTCTCTCCGGCGCCGATCTGACGGCATCGATGGCGGCCGCGGTGGCCGTCGGATGCCTCCTCAGCCTGATCGGGGTGTTGTACCCTGCCCTGGTGGCCGCGCGCATGCAGCCCGTCGAAGCGATGCGCGCCGAACACTGACGGCAAATCGGCATCCCCCGGGACGCTGCCTTTCGCCCCGTAATGAAAGCGATCGCCATGAACGAAATCCGCCACATCGTCCGCGTGTCCAATGTGACCAAGACGTTTCAGCTCGGCAAGATCGCCGTCCATGCACTCAAGGGCGTCGACCTGGAAATCCCGACCGGGCACTACGTATCCATCATGGGGCCCTCGGGGTCGGGGAAGAGCACCCTGTTCAACATGATCGGCGGCCTGGACAAGCCCAGCTCCGGAAAGGTATTCATAGACGAGGTGGATATCGGTCAGCTGGATGCCTACGAGCTGGCTTGGCTCCGCTGCCGCAAGATCGGCTACATCTTTCAGACTTTCAACATCATCCACGTGATGACGGCTCTTGAAAACGTCACCTTGCCCATGACGTTCGCCGGCATGCGAAACGAGGAGTCCGCGGAGAAGGCGGCCGGGCTGCTCGAACTGGTGGGCCTGGGCGACCGCATCCACCACAAACCGTATGAACTCTCGGGAGGGCAGCAGCAGCGGGTGGCCATCGCCAGGGCGCTGGCCAACGACCCGGCGATCATCCTGGCCGATGAACCCACCGGCAACCTGGATCTTTCAACGGGCGAAGAAATCATATCCCTGCTCAAGAAGCTCTCCGTGGAACGGGGCGTCACCATAATTTCGGCCACCCACGACATCAAGATGCTGAACGTATCCGATCAGGTGGTATGGATTCGGGACGGACGAATCGACCGGATCGAATCCCGTGAAGAACTGGCCATCTCGGTAGGCACCATCGAACCGAATCCGGCAAAAGGCATCGAGCCTGTCTGAATCAGCTTCCGCGTCACGGAAACCAGGGAGAGAATCCGTTGCCCCGACGTCTCCCACATACTGTGCCCACCGGAATCACGCTGCTCCTGGCGGTGATGCTGGGCCTCTGGGCGGCCGCCGGCGGGAGCTCGGCCGCCGAACCTCCGGATGCCGGCGCACTGGACCGCATCCGGACCACCATTTCGGAGCTGAGCCGACTGGGGGACCGAAGCCCCGGGACGGAAGGCAACCGCATCGCCGCCGAACTCGTCCGGAATGCGTTCGCGAACATGGGATTCGAGCCGCCGGGGGCCGTCCGCTTCTCGATGCCTGTACGGCGCCATGGAATCAGCAGGATGGAAATACCCGGCGCCGGCACCATCCCGCTCAAACCGTTCCTTCTCAATGCGATCTCACCCGGCACCATTCCCCCGGAAGGCATTGCCGGCCCACTCGTCTATGCGGCCGACGGCCGCCCGAGCCGCTACAACGGCCTCCCCGTCGAAGGGGCCGTCGTGGTGCTGGATATGGACTCGGGCAAAAACTGGACCCACGCCGCCAACTTCGGTGCCGCGGCCGTCGTCTATCTGGAACGCGGCCCCGTCGAACGGAGCTGGTTTGAGGAGAAGCGGGAGCTGACCCCCATCCGGATCCCCCGCCTCTGGGTGGCGGCGGAAGACTTCGCCAGCGTTTTCGACATGCCGCAGCCTGGAACTCCGTCTGAACTGGCCCCCAGGATCCGACTGGTCTCCGAAATCCTCTGGGACGATGTCGAAGTGGAAAACATCTACTGCCGTATTCCCGGAACCGACGAGCGCCTGTCTCAGGAAATTCTGATCGTCGAGGCCTTTTACGACAGCTCCCGATTCCTTCCCGGCCTGGCCCCCGGTGCGGACGAGGGCAGCGGGATCGCGGCGCTTCTCGAGCTCGCCAGATACCTCAGGCGATTTCCCCCAGCCCGAACGGTGATCCTGATGGCCACGGGGGCCCATAGTCAAAGCCTTGCCGGGATGCGTGAAACCCTCTGGAGCCTTCAGGCCCGTTCCATGGACATCAAGCTGGCCGAACGAAGGCTCAAAACCCAGATCTCCCGGTTTCGCCGGGTGGCGACTTCGCTTACGGACGCCGCCGTTTTTTCCGCGAACCCGGATCCGGTGTTTATCGAGGCGTTGGCCGATGAGGTCAGATCCGTCGTGGACGAGGTCTCACGACGCCTGATGCGACTGCGGCTGCAGGAAGGCACCGACAAGGATGTCCAGCGAGACCTGGCGGAACGGCGCCGAATCCTCCGCTCCCTCGGCTGGAAAACCAACTACAGTGATCTGCCGCCGGAAGAGCGCTCCGAACTGGCCGCCATCATACCGGTTGCCCGGGAACGTCACCGGCTCCGGCTCGAAGATGCGATAGGGCAGTCCGCCCGTCTGGAGACCGCGGTGGATTTTCGACGGATCGTAAGGAAAGGGGAAGTGGCGGCCGTCATCTCGCTTCACCTGTCGAGCCGGGGTAACGGGATCGGAGCCTTCAACCAGGGCTGGCTGCACAACCTGACGGCCGCCATCAACCGGGCGCCGGCCTACGCCTATTTTACGGATGTGTTGAACCAGGCCGCCGAGGCCGCGGAGTCAACTTCCGGAACGCGGCGCCTCTACCGGGAAACCCTGAGGCCCAGCCGCATCCGGCCCTGGCAGAGCCATCTTCCGGATCACCCCCAACTGGCCGGCGAGTTGAGCGCCCTCGCCGGATATCACGGAATTTCACTGGTTTCCGTGGAAGACGATCGCCCCTTCTGGGGCACGCCCTACGACACCCCTGAACGCGTGGATTTCCCCGGTCTGGAGGCGCAGAGCCGTTTTGTCTGCCGGCTCATCGCAGCCCTGTCGGCGGCGCCGCGACTGCATGACGGCCGGTTTCCCCGAAACGGGTTCTCCACGGTCGCGGGCCGCGCCAATTTTCTCCGCCAGGGAGAACTCTTTGCGGATCAGCCGGCGCCCGGCACGGTGGTCATGGCGTTCCAGGGGCCGTCGATCTACTACGCCCGGGCGGACCAGATGGGAAAATTCGAATTGCGCGGCGTCTCCGACAAGCGACACGTGCCGGACAAGGTGATCCTCGAAGCCTACCGGTTCGATGAAGCCACTGGTGAAACGCTCTGGGCCGTGGACAAGAATCAGACCGGCAAGAACGCCTACCGTGTCAAGATGCAGCGCAGCAACATGGAAACGAATCTCGTCATGTTCGCATGCCGGGAGACGACCTTGTTCAACCTTCTCGAACCTCGAAACTTCCGGTACATGACCCGCATCGATATCATCGATGCCCGCATCGAGGCCGCCCCGCTGCGGTATTGGTGGAGTCGGATCGACACCCGGGAATCGACACTCAACACGCTTTTTCTGGAACCCGGTTTGCGGTTCAAGCTGACCCTCTCCGACACCATCCTCCGGAAGAAAATGATCCTCACCAACGCAACGGACCGTCGGCCGGAGGGCGTGGGCTACGGTGTGGACGACAGGCCGGTGCTCCATCACACCGAGTTGAACACCGCAAGGGACATGTGGGCGCTGATCGCCCCGCGCATTCAGAGCCTGGAACACAACGGCATCCACGACGAACGCCAGATCAGGCTCCAGCAAGAGGGAACCCGGGCTCTGGAAAACGCCGTTACCGCCCTGAACGATAGGCAGTACGACCGGTTCCTGGCTGAATCCCTCCGATCCTGGGCCCTGGCGAGCCGGGTCTACGACCAGGTGGAAACTACCCAGAAGGACGTGCTCTTCGGCGTGCTGTTCTACATTGCCCTGTTCGTTCCGTTTGCCTACTGCACCGAACGCCTGCTGTTCGCCTACCGGAACATTCATCGACGGATCATCGCCTTCACCGTCATCCTGCTGGCGCTGATCGCAGCCGTTTACGCGGTACACCCGGCGTTCGAACTGGCCTACAGCCCGACCGTCGTGATCCTTGCCTTTTTCATCATGGGATTGTCACTCATCGTGACCCTGATCATATTCTTCCGTTTCGAGGAGGAGATGGTGGTTCTTCAGCGCCGGGCGACGGGGAAAAGCGGTGAGGAGATCAGTCGATGGATGGCTTTCACCGCGGCGTTTTTTCTCGGCGTCAGCAACCTGAGACGCCGCCGCCTTCGCACGGCATTGACCTGCACCACGCTGGTGATTCTGACGTTCACCATTATGAGCTTCACGTCGGTGAAATCCAGCCGCCACCAGACGCGGGTCCGCTTTCAACCGGAAGCTCCCTATCAAGGACAGCTTCTGAAAAGCCTCAACTGGCAGGATCTCCCCCGGGAGACCTACAGCCTGATATCTGCCGGGATGGCAAATTCCGGCACCATTGCACCGAGAATCTGGCTCGAAACCGAAGAACGAACCTGGTCACCCTACGTGCCTCTGCAAAGGGGCGAGCGCTTCTTCGAGGCCAGGGGGCTGGTCGGACTGGCGGAGGAGGAAATCGAACGAACCGGCCTGAACCGGGTTCTTGCCGGCGGCAGATGGTTCTCGAATGAAGATCGGCATGTCGCGGTCATCTCGGACCGCGCTGCCGAAACGCTCGGCATCGACATCGCCTCCCCGGAGCCTCAGGAGATTCGGATCTGGGGAATCCCCCATCTCGTCTGCGGCGTCTTCGACAGCGAAAAGCTTCAGACGCATCGGGATCTCGACGGTGAGCCCCTGACCCCGATCACCTTTCCCAACGAGGCCGTTACCGAACTCACGGAGGTGGAATTCGATGCCCTCGAATCCGGAGAGGACGTCAGGACATTCCAGAGCCGTTATCAGCACACGGCGGCCGACGTAACCCTTTTCATGCCCTACGGAGATGTCCTGGCAGCGGGAGGAAAGCTCAAAGGTCTGGTGATTTTCCACCCGCCGTCGGCCGACCTGAAATCGGCCGCCGGGAATCTGGTCGAGCGGTTCGGGCTCATGCTGTTCAGCGGCGAATCCGACGGAACCTTTGTCTACCAGTCCAGCGACACCATCCAGTACGAGGGTTTGCCCAACGTGTTCATTCCGATGGTGATTTCGGTTCTGATCGTGCTCAACACGATGATTGGAAGCGTTTACGAACGCAAAAACGAAATCGGCATTTACACCTCGGTCGGGCTGGCACCGTCCCACGTGGGCTTTCTGTTCGTCGCCGAAGCGCTGGCCTTTGCCGTATTGAGCGTCGTGATGGGCTATCTCTTTGCCCAGGGCGCGGCCCACCTCTTTGCGCGAACCCCGCTTTGGGCCGGCATCACGGTGAATTATTCCTCCCTGGCCGGCGTCGGCGCGATGGTGCTGGTCATCGTGGTCGTCCTGGTCTCCGTCCTCTATCCTTCCAGGGTCGCCGCCAGGATTGCCATTCCCGACGTGAACCGGTCATGGCAGCTTCCGGATCCTCGCGCCAATTCCATGACATTCCGGCTGCCCTTCATGGTCAAACCCTCAGAGCTGGCCAGCGTTGGAGGATATCTTCTGCACTACTTCCGCAGCCACCAGGACGTCTCGCACGGGGTGTTTTCAACTGGGGACATATCGGTGAAAAGGCAAGACGGTGCCGTCGCACTGTCAACTCCGGGGAGCGAATCGTCCCCGAACGGCTGCCCCCTGCGGATCATGTCGAGGATCTGGCTGGCGCCGTTCGATTTCGGCATCATGCAGCGGGCCGACATCCGATTCGTCCCCTCGGGTCCCGCGGACAAGGGATTCCTGGCCATCGAACTGCGTCTGGTCAGGGAGGCCGGGGAGGTCAACACCTGGGGACGCGTCAACCGGCAGTTCGTCAATGCCCTTCGGAAACAGCTGTTGATTTGGAGGTCCCTGGACGCCGAGGCGCTGGACGCCTTCGGCAACGAGTTCAAGGCAGCGGACACGGAGCCTGAAAAGGTCATGAACACCCCATGAAGCCACTTTCCAGTGCGTCGATTCCGACAGCGAAAGGCCGGACCTCTCCAGCCGCACCGTCGCCGCGGCCGCGAGCCATGGTGATCGGAATCGTTCTGGCCCTGGCGATGTGTGCCATCACGCCATTCAACAATGCCTTTCGACAGGCCACGCCCCTGGGAGGCGGCCACTTCCCCCTGGCCCCCTTTTACTGCCTGTTCTGGCTGACGCTGGTGGCTTATTTCCAGCGGCGCGCAATCTCCCGGTGGACCTGGCTCACCGGGAGTGAACTGCTCGTGATCTGGATGCTGATGGTGCTCGCCTCCGGCATCGCGTACACTGGATTGGTACGCACCTTCTTCATCAACATCACGGCGCCCTATCATTTCGCCACCGTGGAGAATCGATGGGGCGAAGTCCTGGTGCCCCTGCTGCCGCGAGGATGGTATCCGGATTCGGAGGAAGCCATCCTTCAGCTTTACGACGGACTGCCCGGCGGCCGCACCATGGGCTGGCTGGAAGTGGTTCGACAGATTCCGTGGCATGCCTGGCTTCAGCCGCTGCTGACCTGGTCGGTTTTCATCCTCACCTGTTTTTTTGTGATGGCCTGCATCGTCACCCTCTTCAGCCGCCAGTGGCTGAGGAACGAGCGCATCAACTTCCCGCTTCTGGAAGTTCCCCTGATGATGGAAGAGGCCTATTCCGATCACCGCTTCGGCAGCTTCCTCACCCATCGGTTCATGCTGGCCGGCCTGGCGGTTCCGATCTGTCTTCACCTGATCAACGGCCTGAGCTTCTACTATTCCACCATCCCCCAGGTGCCGACGCTGGTGCTCGCGGGAACCTATTTTCCCAAGTACGGCCTGTTTTCCGGGTTTTACAAACTCAAACTCCACATTTACCCGGCCTTTATCGGCTTTGCGTTCCTGACGACCCGCCAGATCTCCTTTTCCTTCTGGGTGTTTTTCCTGATGGGCGGTCTCTTTTTCGGCCTGCTGAGCGTCCTGGGCTACGACATCCCGGCGGCAACCATGGGCGTCACCTTCGGCCCCACCCTTACCCGTCCGGAGGAGATGCAGATGGTCGGGGCCTTCGGCGTCTTTTTCCTCTTCCTGGTGTGGCTCTCCCGCCATCATCTGCTCGACGTGGTCCGGGAGGCGTTCGGCGCGGGGGCGCTACCGGGAAAGGGACCGGAATTCTTTTCCGTCCGCCTGGCGTTCTGGGGGCTGATCGCCGGCTCGGCTGCCATCGTTTTCTGGCTGCACCGGTTGGGAATGGCCGCGACTACGGCCGCCCTCCTGGTCGCCGCCTTCTTCATGGTGCTGTTCGTTGCAAGCCGGATCATCACCCAGGGCGGGCTGGCCTATTTCACCCTCACCGCCGCGCCGCTCGACGGGTTGACGACGCTTTTCGGCCATCATCTTTTCTCCGGAGTGGGCATCGTCCTGGCCGGCGTGCTCCAGAAGGCCCAGTTCCTGGATTTGCGGGAATCCCTGATGCCCTCGATGGTCCACGCCAACCGGCTCACCGCAGACTTCCGCCGAAACCGTCCCCTGGTTTTCGGAATGTCGATCACCCTCGTCGCGGCGGTATCGGTCTCGATGCTGGCGATGCTGGCCCTGAGCTACAAATTCGGCATCCGTGAACTCGGTTTAGACTGGGCGACCCGTACCACGGTTCACAACTATGAAACCATCGTGTCCCTCGTCGAACGGCCGCCCGACATCGACCGTTGGGTGAGGATGTTCTCGATCATCGGAGCGGCCGTCATGCTGCTGCTGGTCGTCGGGTATCACCGATTCTACTGGTGGCCGCTTCATCCCATCGGATACCTCGCGGCCTACAGCTCGGCGATGCGGATCCTTTGGTTCAGCTTCCTGGCGGGGTGGCTCTGCAACACGCTTTGCATGCGCTACGGTGGCGTCGTCCTGTTCAAAAAGCTCCGGTATTTCTTTATCGGACTGATCATCGGCGATTTTCTCATGGGCGGAAGCTGGGCCATCGTCGGGCTCTTTTCGGACGCCAGCTATCTGGTGCTGCCCGACTAGCACCCAGGCTTCACGCGGAACGCCGCGGCCGGAAACCCGCGGAGAACGCCGATCAGGACAAAAAAGACCATTTTTGGGCGGACTAGATATCTGAGAGCGGATCTTCATCAATGCTGGAAGACAAGGAACTCAAGGAATACCGGGATCTTCTGAAGGCCCCGGATCACTTCGAAGAGGGCTTCGATTGGAAGACCGTTGTCGGCGCCATCTTCATCGGCTTCCTGATGATGCCCGGAAGCATGTACCTTCAGCTGGTCATCGGCACCGGAATCGGGCCGGCAGCCCGCTGGGTGACGATCATCCTTTTTGCCGAAATCGCAAAACGTTCCTATACCGAACTCAAACAGCAGGAGATCTTCCTTCTTTATTACATGGCCGGCGCGGCACTGGCCTCACCGTTCCAGGGCCTCCTGTGGAATCAGTACCTGGTGCAGTCCGACGCCGCAAGGATGCTGGGTCTTGCCGAATACATCCCGACCTGGGTGGCGCCTTCGGCGGCGTCCGAGTCGCTGGTCGAGCGCACTTTTTTCCACCGGGACTGGCTGATCCCCATTCTGCTGCTGATCGGCGCCCAGATCATCCAGCGTATCGACCAGTTCGGCCTGGGGTACGCGCTGTACCGGTTGACATCCGACGTCGAAAAACTGCCCTTCCCAATGGCGCCGGTCGGGGCCCTCGGCACCATGGCGCTGGCCGAGTCCACTGAAGAAAAGAAAAAAAGCTGGAAATGGCGGGTGTTTTCCATCGGTGGCATGATCGGACTCGTGTTCGGAGGCATTTACGTGCTTCTTCCCACCGTCAGCGGTCTGATCTTCGCCGAACCCATCCGGCTGATACCGATTCCCTGGGTCGAGCTCACACGGCACACTGAAAATGTTCTGCCCGCGGTGGCGACAGGGATCCAATTCGATCTCGGGCTCGTCTTCATCGGCATGGTGCTCCCGTTCTGGGCGGTGATCGGCGGTTTTGTCGGCCTGGTCATCACCATCATCGCCAATCCTTATCTATTCCGACACGGCATCCTGAACCGGTGGCATCCGGGAATGGGAACCGTCGATACGGTATTTGCCAACAATTTCGACTTCTACATGAGCTTTGGAATCGGATTGGGGCTGGCAATCGCCGTCGTCGGCATCTGGCATGTGGTCCGCTCGTTCTCCAACGTGCCGGGCGCCGAACGGGGGACGCTCAGGGACCTGTTCCATCCGCCGCCGGGCAGGGGGGACTTCAATTTCTGGATCTCGATCGGCATCTACGTGTTTTCCACCCTTTCCTATGTCCTGCTCTGCGTCTGGCTGGTGCCGGGCTTTCCGTGGCTGTTCTTTATCGCCTACGGATTCATCTACACCCCGCTGATATCCTACATCACCGCTCGAATGGAAGGGATTGCCGGGCAGTTCGTGAGTCTGCCCCTCGTGCGTGAGGCCAGTTTCATCGCCGGTGCCAAGTACTTCGGATATCAGGGAATCGAAATATGGTATGCCCCAATCCCCATCCACAACTATGGGGATGCTACCGTCAATTTCCGGCAGATCGAGTTGACCGGGACCAGCATCCGGGGCATCATCAAGGCGGAAATCGTCGTGTTCCCAGTGGTCATGGTGGCCAGCCTCCTGTTCTCCCAGTTCATCTGGCGGCTGGCGCCGATCCCTTCGAGCAGCTACCCCTATGCGCAGGAATTGTGGCACCTCCAGGCTCTCAACACGCTGCTCATGCAGACCTCCACCCTGGAAGGCAACGCCCTCTTCTACCAGGCGCTGAATCTCGTCTACGTGCTGACCGGACTGGGCTTCGGTGTCTTGACCTATTTCGTCCTCACCCTTTTCGGCCTGCCGGTGCTGCTGATCTACGGCGTGGTCAGGGGCCTGGGGCAGAGTACCCCCCATGGCCTCATCCTGGAGGTCATCGGCGCCCTGCTGGGTCGCTTCATCTTTCTCAAGCGATACGGTGCCATGTGGCGTCAGTACGCGCCCGTGCTCCTGGCCGGCTTTTCCTGCGGCATGGGCCTCACCGGCATGTTCGCCATGGGATTCGCGCTCATCCTCAAATCCCTCAACCGGCTCGCCTATTGATTACAGCCGGCAGCGGCTCACAGGGGAGACGGGCGGTTGCCGAACGGCATTGATCTGTCTTGGCGGATCGTAATAGTATTGCAGGCACTGAATGACCATGGCAATAAAACCTCGAACCCTTGATAATCCCCGTGGAAGCCCTTGAACCCGTGCATCGGCGAAGAATTGGTTGTCTCGATTTTTCAGGTATCCATACTTCCCGTCGCCCCGCGAGGATCCAAGGAACCTAAAAGGGAGCCGCCATGAAAATCGTGTCCGGCGTGGTTCTGATTCTTTTGCTGTGGGCTTCCCACGGATTGGCCGCGCCCCCCCATTCAGTGGCCGGGTTCCGGCTGGGAGCGGATATCTCGGAGGTCCAGGACCGGCTGCGGATGGAAACGGCGCTGCCGATTCGATACATGGAGAGCGTCAAGGAGGTGGAAATCCAACCGGTTCCCGGGTTCAAAACCGGACTCGTCGCTTACGGCACCTGCGCAAACCCGGGGCGGATCATCCGGATCAAGGGCAAGTACGAAAACGAAAGCCGTGAATTCTTCGAGGAGCTTCTCGCCCGGTACAAGCAGAGATTCGGGCAGCCGACGGAATGGCAGGGGGATCCCTTCCATGTGATTCTGGACTGGAAGTGGTCCTTTGTGGACGCGGAGGGAAACCGGATCAGCCTTCACCTTTCCCACAACCTGCTGGACCGGGAAGAAAAATTCGGAAACTCCGTAAAGCTCACCCTGACGGAAGGGCTCGAGGCGGAGGAGGCCTGTTTCCACTCCAAGTATCCCGATTTCCGCCCACCTGGGTCCTTAAAAGGGAAAGGCACGCCCAAAAAGCCGGACTGGGAAACCCTGCTGCCGAAATGATGCCGATCCGATCCTCCCCCGAGCGACGATCATCCTGGCAGCCGGTGGCGTGGGACGGCATTGAAATGGAGGCGCCTTCCGACTGGGCAGTCCAGATCGCTGCTCCAGGCTACCTGGTGATGGGGCCGGATGCCGAACGCGCCCTGGAGATCAAAACATCGGCTATGGGGAAAAAACCGCTTTCTCCCCGCCGGCTTCTCAAGCGGCTGGCCCGCGGCTCTCCGGTCTCCTTGCGCGGACGGATCAGGACCGTCCCCCTGTCGAAGGACTGGCAGCCTCTGACGGAGCGGTTCGCCGCCACCGGCTTCGAGTGGCGGCATTTGAACCATCAGGGCACCGGGGCCATCCTCCAGTGCCGCACCTGCCGCCGGGTAACCCTCGTCCAGGCCTTACGCCACCCGGCGCCGGCCGGCGGGACTATCCGCCGTATCGCAGAAACCTTGCGCGATCATCGCGAGGACGGCTTTCGATCATTTCGCATTTTCGACTTCAGCGCCGTCGTGCCGCCGGGTTTCGAGACCGCAGCCTGTCGTTTTGCGCCCGGCCACTTCGAGATCGATTTTTCCGGAGAACGGCACCGCATCCGGTTCGTCCGGTTCGGTCCGGCGGAGGTGCTCCTCAAGCGAATTTCCCTGGATGCCTTTGTCAAATCGAAAGGATTACTGCCTGAAGAAACGCCCCGCCTGCGGCGGCCGTCCGGGAATTGGAAGGAATGGGCATGGGAAACCAATGACTCCCGAAAGTGGGGCATCGGGGCAAGAAAGCACATCCACCGCCGGTTGCGGGTTTTTTGCCGAACCGCAACCAATCACATCCTGACCCTCGAAACCCGGGGAGGCGATCCCTTTCCGGATCCACTCTTCGAAACCGTCTGGGCCGCTTATGCCGATTTGGAAGAAACGCCGATCGCACCCCGCCATCAGCCGTAAGGCCGCCTTCGACTGCCGTCCCGTAAAAAACCGGGAGATCGTCGAACAGCACCTGGAGGGCGGCGAGATCCTTCTGACGTATCCGCTTCGGATGAAGCCATGGATGGAACAGCTTCTGGGACGATTCAGAAGGTTATCGACACCTCAGCCCGCGACCCGAAAACTGCAACTCGACGAACTTGGGGCAACCGCTTGGGAACTCATCGACGGGAAACGGACGGTACGTCGGATCGTGGCGGAATTCGGCCGGTCCTACCGGCTGCACCCCAGGGAGGCCGAGGTTTCGGTATCCAGATTTCTCTTTGAACTGGGAAAACGTGGCTTGATTGCAATGCGCCCCCCGGATGAAGGGGGCGAGGCCGTGGATTCGTAGCGCCACGACCTTCCTTCGCCTCGTGATGCCCATGCGGACCCACGCAAGCGACGGCCACCGGCGCTCGTTCACAGGCCGCGGAAGGTTTGCATCGCCTCATCGACGGAAGGGACAATCGGCAGGAACGAGTCAAACCCCGAAATCTCGAATACTTCCTTGACATAGTCCTGCATGGCGCACAGCACCAGGCTGCCCTGGGTGTTCTTGAGGTTCTTGGTGGCCTTGAGGATCACCCGCAGGCCGGCACTGGAGATGTAGTCGAGTCCCTCGAAATCGAGAATCAAATGCTGCGTGCCGTTTTCAATGGCCTCGAAGAGCTTTTTTTCAAATCCCAGCGATGTGTTCGAATCCAGCCGGCCGGTGAGCTTGAACACGCTATAGTCTTCGTGTTTTTTTTCGATGATGTCCATTTGCCTCCTCCAGGGAAAACCCTCTTGCATCCCGGCCGACGGTTGAACCGGTTGGGCGGCCCCACCCTATCCGCGGAGCAGTTAAGGGTTCAGGTATCCAGCTTTTTCTTGAGAACCAGAATGTTCTTGCCGTCCCGGCGTTGATATCGAATCTGATCCATTACCGCCCTGATGATCGAAATCCCCAGCCCCCCTACAGCCCGATCGTTCAAGGGGCGATGAGGATCCGGTACGGGCAGCTCCAGCGGGTTGAAAGGAATGCCGTCGTCTTCGATCGTCAGCTCCACTTCATTGCGGCAGTGCTGGATTGTGATTCGAATCCGGTGCTTCCGCTGATCCTTTAATCCGTGTGATATGATGTTGGTGAATATTTCGTCCAGGGCCAGATTGATATGAAAGCGGTCCTTGTCCTCCAGGCCGGCGGCCTTGCAGAATTGTCCGAGCCGTTGGCAGAGGCCATCGAGTTCGTTGAGATCGTTGGACAATTCGAAGGCAATTTTACCCATGTTCAGGACCGTGTCCCCGAAAAGGCGTGGTCGATGAAATGCATCGTGGATAACCGGCATTCCCGTTGACGGACCGCTAAAGTATGCTGACGCCGGCCCTGCCGGCCAGCGGCTCGTTTTTTTCTATCATATCAAACAAATGACGTTTTTCCCAGCTGCGTATCCGCTCGGCGACGGCATTCAGCAATTTGGGAACCAGCTCCGGGAACTGTTCGATCGATCTGACGAATTTGTCCCGGCTCATGACCAGGCAGACGGTTTTCTCCGTCGCCTTGAGCGCAAACAGACGCCTCATCCTGCCCAGCAGCGACAAGCCGCCGAGAAATGCGCCGGGGCCGAAACGCTCCACCACTTCCGGGGCGCCGTTTCGCTCGTGAGTCAGCTCCACCTGCCCGGAGATGATGAAAAACGCCTGTCCGTCGTCTTCGCTCTGGGCAAAAAGTTGTTCTTCGGCTGCAAAACTCTCCCTTGTGCACAGGTAGGCCATGATCTTGAGTTTCTCGATCGGAAACCCGGAAAAGAAGTCGATCTGCCGGAGGAGTTCCAGATTCTCCGTATATTCGCATTTGCATGAAGCATCATGCTCTTCCGCTTTTGAGTTCATAAAGAGCTCCTTTCCTTTGCATCAACTCGTCGTATCGGCCCATCTCGATGATCTTGCCTGCCTTCATTACGGCAACCTTGTCAAAATTCTTGATGATGTCAAGTCGGTGAACAACTGATATCAAAGAGGTTTTACCCTTATGCCGGGTCTCCAGAAGATTCTGGATCCGCGCCTGGGATCGGTTGTCGAGCGCCGAAGTCGCCTCGTCCAGAATCAGCAGCACGGGCGCCTTGAGCAGGGACCGGGCGATCGCGAGCTTCTGCCGCTGCCCTCCGGACAGGCGATCCCCCTTGCTGCCGACCGAGTATTGCAGCCCGATCTTGATGATGCGCTCGAGAAGATCCTCTTCGATGAGCAGCTGAATGATGCTCTGGTCGATCCGGTCCTGTGCTTTCTGCGATGTGGTTTTGTTCTTGCCGAAGAAAATGTTGTTCAGGATGCTCTGAGATTCGATGTAATCCGACACCTGGTAGAAGGAAAACGCAGCGCGATCGTCCCTGTCGATGGTTTCCCTGAAGAGCGATCGGCCCTCGAGAATCAACCGTTCGAGCAGCTGGGGCAGAGGCACCATTTTGTGGCGGCCCGGCGCAAACCGCAGCGCCAGCTGAAGGAGGCGCTCCTTTTCCGGTTCGGACAGCTGGTGGAGCCGACGCTTGCGGATGCCTTCCAGAAGCGTTCGAACGTCATCCAGCTCTTCCGGAGCGATGGGACTTTGCTCGAAAAACACCTTCTCGGGAGGCAGGTTGCCGAGGATGTCCACCGTCTGCCGGGCGAGGTCCGCCCCCAGCTCCAACAGCGGCCTGTGAAGGTCCGCCTTCTTCAGGAAGTCGATGAAATACCGGTTTCGGGCCAGTTCCGATTCCGCGAATTCCGGCTGGTGCGCAGTCCCGAAGGTGAGGTTCTCGGCGACGCTTGAATGATAGAGGTAGCGGTTTTCGTCGAAAAACTCCACGTATTCGGCCAGTTCCTCGCCGAATTGCTTTTTGAAATTGCGGCGAACCACGATCAGATGATCGACAAGGCTTCCGTCCGCCCTGGCATCCAGGACGGCGTTCAATCCGAACCGCAGGGCATCGACGAACAGCCCCGTCTGGTGGAGCACTTCGATCATGTCATCGAGGCTGGGCAGCTCGCCCTGGCCGCCGTTTTGGCCGTTCATCCTGGCGGCGCAGGCGTAGAGCAGATTCTCTTCCATGGTCCCGTCGAATATGAAGGGGGTCTGCGAAACGAACCCCATGTTGGAGATCATATCCTGCTTGGTCATCTCGCTGACTTCCCGGCTTCCGAATCGGATGTGCCCGCTGGTGTAACTGTAAAGTTGGCCCACGCAAAGGGCCAGGGTACTCTTTCCGCTTCCCGAATACCCCACAAGCGCCAGGTGCTCTCCGGGCTTGAGCGAAAAGGAGATGTTCTCCAGGAGCCGGATGCCGTCCTCGGTCTGGAACTCCACCCGCTCCAGCTCGAGGCTTCCGTCCAGTTTCAGCGGGGGGCGCCCCGGGGATGTCAGTGTATGCTCCGGAGCCGCGTCAAAGTAACTCATGGTTTTTTCGTAGCTGACCGAGCCGTCCTGGTAAGCCTGATAGAATTCGATCAACTCCTTCCAGGGATCGTAGAGTTTCTCCTGTGCGGAAAGGAATGCCACCAGCGCGCCCAGCTCGAGCTGGCCCTTCAATGAAAGATAGCCCCCCAGAATAAAGACAAAGAGCGGCCCGAGACTTGTAAAGAAGTTGTTGGACTGTTTGATGGCGGCCCGAAGCAGATCCCACCTCAGACGGACCTTGTAGAGCCGGCCCACGAGCCTTCCATGCTTCTCCGCTTCGATGCGGTACGCACCGTTGCCGTGTATTTCGTGGATTCCATAAATGGATTCGGTGATCTTGTCGGAGAATTGCCGGGTGATGTCCACCCGCTTCTGGTTCGCCCGGTTGACCCGTTTCTGAAGGTAGGGAATCAGGAAAACCACGATCGGGTAGATGGAAAGCGATAGGGCGGCCAGTGGAGCGTTGAGCCAGAAAAGATAGCCGGCAAAGGAGATCAGCGTCAGGATATTGATGACCGGCACGGCGACGGCCATGCCCACGAAATTGGAGGGCAGGGTCAGCTCGTTGACGAGGGAGGACACGACGAGTCCAGGCTGGGTGCGGCGGAAGAATTGCAGCGGAAGCGAGATGATGTGCCGATAGAGCTCGTTGCGCAAATCGGAGAGGGTCCTCTGGCTGATGACCACCTGGATGGCCGTGATCAGGTATTTGAGACCGCTCGCCGAAACGACCGCCACGAAGTAAACGGCACAGTAACGGATCAGAAGATCCACGTCACGCAACCGGATCGCCTCGTTGACGATGCGCTTCTGCATTTCCAGGGGGAGTACTCTCGCGAAAACGGTGACGGTGATCAACAGCAGGGCAAGAACCTGGAACTTGGTGTTCTTCCCGAAGATCCATGAGAAGAGGGATCGCTTGACAACCGGGATCTCTGAATCACCCATGAAGAAGCTCCTTATCGGCCTGCATCGGCTCCTGCACCGCCATGGTCCGGTCTCGTCCCCGGGGCACGGCACTGCCGGCAGGGGTGGTGATCAAGGGATGGAATGCCAGAACCCTCATCGCTTGACCACGAGATAACAGCCGCTGAAGTGCGAAAAGAAACGGACGGCGTCGGTCCGGCCGTCGAAATAATCATGCACGGCCGCCCGGCTGCCGATCAACTGGGGGTGGCCGTAGTCTTCAAACACCATGATCCCCCCCCTGGAAAGAATCTCCGGAAACAGCCGCTGAACGAGGTAGGAGGTGCCGCGGTAGGAGTCGCAGTCCACGTGCACGAGGCAGAGGCGCTGAAGACCCGACCTGTCGAAAGTATGCGTGAAGTCGCCTCGCACCAAGGTGACGAATGGAAACGGCCGGAAACGTTCCCGTACCCGCCCGAAATCCACCGGATGGGAACCCGACCAGAACCGGTCGATTCCCAGATTTTCGGTCGGAAAGGCGTCGAACATGTCGAAGAGGAACAACCGTCGGTCTGACGACCGGCGGTCCATGAGCCGGGCCAGAAGCCAGCCGCTGTGCCCCTGAAACGAGCCGAATTCGGCCACGTCCCCCTCGATGCCGTTGTCGATCACCTGGGATACCGCCTGGCAGAGGTCCAGGTAGTCGCGAACATCGCATTTGGGTTCGAACAGCGCCATGGACGCTTCGTAGATTTCCGCAAAAGCCGGCTCGAGAATCGGTACCGGTGAAACCAGTCCGGATGCCCGCACCCGGTCATATCGTTCGAGCACCTCGTAATCCCCCGCGGTGAGGGTGACCGCCTCGAAAGGCAGGCCCAGCAGTTCTGGATGCCGCATCACGGCCCTTGCCGCCTCGGTGGTCCGGCGGATATCCGTCTCCGTGCACACGACGATAGCGCAGCCCGAACCCGGGGGCGAATCCCCGGCGGCCAGTTCCGCTAGGGTCATCCGGCCGGCGGTGAAGCCTCGCCGCTCCAGGTCCTCTCGAATCCATCGGTTGAAGGTGGTGGCGCGGCCCACCGTCAGAACGTGTGGATTCCCCGAGGCCTTGGCGGCGTTGCGCGCCTTCTTGGCCAGAAAAAAGGCGGCATCTCTGGGACTTCGAACCTGCCATCGGTTCAGTTTCCCGGGCGACGGCCCGAACAAAGGGTTTGCTTCATCAGAGTGCGGTCGGTTCATGGACGCGGTCCTCGACGGCCTTTTGGAATGAAGGTAACGTATGCCGCTCATTCAAACAAGCACCTTCCGGGGGCACCCTTTGACAAAAGAGAAACCGGAGGACTATATACGGGACTCTTGCGAAAGCCACGGAGGAAGCGGTGAAATTCTTTCTGTCCATCATCGGAATGGTCATGATCATCGAGGGACTTCCCTATTTCGCCTTCCCGGAACGGATGAAGGACTGGATCCTCCGGATTACCGCACTTCCGGTAGAAACGCTCCGCCGGATGGGATTCTTTTTGATGCTGACGGGAATGGTCCTTCTTTACGCGTCCCGGTAATCTCCCGTCTGAATGAACGCATGTTTTCGATCAACGATTACGACTATCCCCTGCCGGAACACCTGATCGCCCAGCACCCGGTCGCCGGACGGGATCGATCCCGCCTGCTGGTCGTGGATCGGCGGTCCGGGCGGTTGCAGCATCGGCGATTCGACGCATTGACCGAGCTTCTGTCCCCCGGGGATGTGCTGGTCGTGAACAACACCGAGGTCGTTCCGGCGAGGCTCTACGGCCGGAAGGCGACCGGCGGAAGGGTCGAAGTGCTGATCCTGGACTATACGGAAGGGCTCAAGCGCTACCGAACGGCCGGCCGGTTCGTAAGTCCATGCCTGATCCGGGCTTCCAAACGTCCCCGCGTCGGCTCCCGAATCCGCTTCGACAGCGACTTTCACGCGGAAGTCATCGACAGTTGCGAGGACCTGCATACGCTGCGGTTCGAATGCACCGGCGACGTCGAGGCGGCCATTTCGCGCATGGGATGCCCGCCGCTTCCCCCCTACATCCGAAGAGATCCGGATAGCCCCGAACGCCGGAGAGACGTCGACAACTACCAGACCGTCTATGCATGCGTCAAAGGAGCGATCGCGGCGCCTACCGCGGGACTTCATTTTACCGCCCCACTGCTGGAAGAACTTCGGGCCGCCGGCATCGAGGTCGCCACCGTGACGCTTCACGTGGGTTACGGCACCTTTCTGCCGGTCCGGGTAGACGACATCCGGGAGCATCGAATGCACGGCGAACGTTTCGACCTGCCTCCCGAAACCGTCGCAGCCGTCGACCGGGCGCGGGACGCCGGCCGGAGGGTGGTTGCCGTGGGGACGACGAGCGTCCGCACGCTGGAAAACGCCGTCGATCCGAACGGACGGTTGACGGCTGGACGTGGAGAAAACCACCTTTTCATCTATCCCGGCTATGAATTCCGTGCCGTGGATGCCATGATCACCAATTTCCATCTTCCCAAATCCACCCTGCTCATGCTCGTATCGGCTTTTGCCGGGATGGAGACCATCCGGTCCGCTTACGCGGAAGCGATCCGAAACGAATACCGGTTTTTCAGCTACGGCGATGCCATGCTGATCCTTTAGGGCAATGCGCGATGGACGTTTCGATGACCAGTGAAAAAAAGCCGTTTTCCTTTGCCATAGAAGGCCGCTCGACCGAGACCCGGGCAAGGGCCGGTGCCTTCTCCACCGTCCACGGAGTGGTCGAAACCCCGATCTTCATGCCCGTCGGCACCCTTGGATCGGTGAAGTCCGTCTCGCCTGAAGAGCTCAGGGCGGCAGGCGCGCGGATCATCCTGGGCAATACGTATCATCTATACCTGCGGCCGGGCTGTGACGTGATCCGCACGTTTTCCGGCCTTCACCGTTTCATGGGCTGGGACGGTCCCATCCTGACCGACAGCGGCGGCTTTCAGGTCTTCTCGCTGGCCGCGCTTCAGAATTGC
Organism: Desulfobacterales bacterium; assembly: GCA_049366795.1. Lineage (GTDB taxonomy): Bacteria > Desulfobacterota > Desulfobacteria > Desulfobacterales > UBA5852 > CALNZV01. Next base: position 252,463 of record JBMNCP010000016.1, on the reverse strand, counting down.
GGGGAAGAAGGGGTACGGTTCCGCTCCCATCTCGACGGATCCAGCCACCTGCTGACCCCGGAAAAGGCCGTGGACATCCAGATCGACCTCGACAGTGACATCATGATGTGCCTGGACCAGTGCATCCCCTACCCGGCCACGCTGGAGCAGGCCGCCTCGGCGCTCGAACTCACGACCCGCTGGGCCGGACGTTGCCGGTCGAGATGGGCGGAGAGCGCCAGGAAAACCAGCGCCCTGTTCGGAATCGTCCAGGGGGGCATGTACAAGGAATTGAGAACAGCCTCCGCCGAGGGCCTGGCTTCGCTGGACTTTCCCGGGTACGCTCTGGGCGGCCTGAGCGTCGGAGAGCCCGTCGACGTGATGCTGGAAACGGCGGAGCACAGTCTGCCGCTGCTTCCGGATCACCGCCCGCGTTACATCATGGGCGTCGGAACGCCGGAAAACCTGGTGGAGCTGGTGGCCTTGGGCGCCGACATGTTCGACTGCGTTCTGCCGACCCGCAATGCGAGAAACGGTCAGCTCATCACGAGGGCCGGAACCCTGAACATCAGCAATGCACGGTTCCGGACCGATCAGAAACCCGTCGATCCCCACTGCGGCTGTTACACCTGCCGCCGTTATTCCCGGGCCTACCTGAGGCACCTCTACATGGCCCGCGAATTGCTTTCTTACCGCTTGAACTCGATCCACAACATTCATTATTATCTTGAATTGATGAGAGAGATACGAGAATCTGTGCTGGCGGACCGGTTCGAAGCCTTCCGGCGCCAATTTTACCGGAACCGCCAACAGACCGAGGCAGAAAGGACATCGTCATGAAAGATCAGGTCATTGCAGTCCTGGAAAAGATCCGGCCCTCCCTCCAGGCCGACGGCGGAGATGTCGAACTGGTGGAAGTCGTCGGCGGCGTTGTGAAGGTGAGGCTCAAGGGGGCCTGCGCGGGCTGCCCCATGTCCCAGATGACCCTTCGCAACGGCATTGAAAAGCTCCTCAAGCGGGAGGTCCCCGGGGTGGAATCGGTCGAAGGGGTGCCCTGACCCCCCGGACCGCATTCGACCGCCGCGGAAAACGCATCGATGAACACCGGGTCCGGCCTGAACCCGCTCTCCCGCCCGACGGGCGGCCTGCCTTCGCCGGGCCGTTCATCACGACCCCAGCCCAAACCCCAACACGGATAATGACGGGATCATGACCATCGCCAAGAAAATCGACGCCGTTCTCAACCGCTCCTCCTGGATCCGCAAGATGTTTGAAGAAGGCGCACGCCTCAAGGCCGAATTCGGCGCCGAAAATGTATTTGATTTCAGCCTGGGCAACCCGAACGTGCGCGCACCGGAATGTTTCGATCAGGCCCTGAATGAAGCCACCTGCACCTGCGGCGGCGATCATGGATATATGCCCAACACGGGCTATCCCTTTGTTCGACAGGCGGTCGCCCGGTACCTTTCGGACGAGCAGGGCGTTCCGGTCACCGAAAACGAAATCGTGATGACCTGCGGAGCCTCGGGCGCCCTCAACATCGCCCTGAAAACGCTGCTGGATCCGGGGGACGAGGTCCTCACTCCCGTGCCCTGTTTCGTCGAGTACGGCTTCTATGCCGACAACCACGGGGGCGTGCTCCGGACCGTGCCGACACGGCCGGATTTCACCCTCGACCTGGACGCCATGGCCTCGGCGGTGACGTCAAAGACCAAAGTGGTGCTGATCAATTCCCCGAACAACCCGACGGGTCAGATCTACGACCGTGGGAGCCTGAAGAACCTCGGGCGGTTGCTCTCAGAGAAATCCCGTGAGTATGGCCGCACCATCTACCTCATTTCCGATGAGCCCTATCGCAAGATCGTGTTTGACGGCCACACCGTGCCGAGCATTTTCACCTGCTATCCGGACAGCATCCTGGCCACCTCCTACTCCAAGGACATTTCCATCCCCGGAGAGCGGATCGGATTTGCAGCCGTGAATCCGCGGGCCAACGATCTCAAACTCGTAATGAATGGCCTCGCCCTGGCCAACCGCATCCTGGGGTTCGTCAACGCCCCGGCGTTGATGCAGCGGATCGTGGCGTGCATCCAGGGCAGGAGCGTGGACATTTCCGAGTATGCCCGCAAGCGTGAGCTCCTGTGCAACGGTCTTGCCGAATGCGGCTACGATTTCCTGCCCCCGGCGGGCACCTTTTATCTGTTTCCCCGCAGCCCGATCGAAGACGACGTCGCCTTCGTCCGCGCCCTCCAGGAAGAAAGGATACTGGTCGTCCCAGGCAGCGGTTTCAATGGCCCGGGCCATTTCCGGATCGCTTTCTGCGTGGACGACGAGACGATCGTCAACGCCATGCCCGGGTTCGGGAGGGCGATCGAGCGATTCCGTTGAAGGAGTGCCAGGTTGGGTGCAATCCGCCCGTTCCGGGACCTTAAAATCCGCTACAAGCTTCTGCTGGCCTACTCGGCGGTGTTCATTCTCTGCCTGTCCCTGGGCAGTCTCACCATCTACGCGTTCGTCCGGCAGACCATACGCGCCAACATCGAGAGCGAGCTCAAAAACACCACCGCCGGCATCCTCAACATGGTCCGCACCGCGGCGGCCACCTCCATCAAAAACCATCTCCGCGCCGTAGCCGAAAAGAACCTCGAAATCGCCGTCTACTTTCATCGCCAGGTACAGGAAGGGCGGTTGAACACCCGGGAAGCCCAGGCACGGGTTCGCGATGTCCTGCTCAGCCAGACGATCGGCACCACGGGCTATATCTATTGCATCAACAACGACGGGGTGATCGTCATCCATCCCAGGGAGGCGCTGCTGGGGGTGGACCTGTCGGAGTATGGGTTCATCCGAGAACAGTTGACGCGAAAAAGCGGCTATCTCGAATACGACTGGATGAACCCGGGAGAGGACCACGCCCGCCCCAAGGCACTCTACATGACGTATTTCGAACCGTGGGACTGGATCATCTCGGTCTCCTCCTACCGGGAGGAGTTCCGGGAGCTGGTGAATCCCGAGGACTTCAGGGACAGCATCCTCTCCATCCGCTTTGGCACCACCGGCTATTCCTACATCATGGACGAGAAGGGCAACATGGTGGTGCATCCGGCCATATCCGGCAACTACCTGCATGTGACCGACCGCGACGGCAGGGCCTTTATTAGGGAAATTCTCGAGCGCCGGGACGGAACCATCGTCTACAAATGGGAAAACCCGGGGGAGTCGAGGGCGAGGGAAAAGCTCGTCATCTTCCACCACATCCCCGAATATCAGTGGATCGTGGCCTCGTCGAGCTACACGGAGGAATTCTACGCGCCCCTTAAGACCGTCCGGATGATGCTGCTGGCCACGGTCCTCGCCTCCGTGGTGTTGGCGTTGCCGATCACCTTCAGGTTGAGTTCCTCCATCACCAACCCGATCCGGGAGCTCATGGATCACTTTTCTTCCGGCGCCGCCGGGAACAGCCGCGTCCGGGTGAGGCCGCGCTCCAATGACGAGGTGGGAGTCCTGGCGCGATATTTCAACCAGTTCATGGAACGGCTGGAAACCTCGAGCGAATCCCTCAACCGGGAGATCGCCGAGCGGAAGAAGGCCGAGGCCGCCATCCGCAAAAGCGAGGCCAAGTACCGGGAACTGGTCGAAAATGCCAACAGCATCATTCTTCGAATGAACCCCCTGGGCGAGGTGACGTTCTTCAACGAGTTCGCCCAAAGCTTTTTCGGCTACCCGGAGAGCGACATTCTCGGCCGGAACATGCTCGACTCGATCATTCCGGAAAAGGACGCATGGGGCAAGGATCTGTCCTCGATCCTCCAGGACATCCGCACCAACCCGGAAGCCTTTCCGACCTTCGAGTGCGAGGCCCGCCGGCGCAACGGCGAACGGGTGTGGATTTCCTGGACCAACCGGGCCATCCGCGACCGGGACGGGCGCATCGTCGAATGTCTGTGTATCGGCAATGACGTCACCGCCGCCCGTCTGGCCGAGCAGGAAACCAACCAGATGCGGCTCTACCTGCGAAGCATCATCGACTCCATGCCATCGAGCCTCGTCGGGGTGGACCGTTCGGGCCGCATCCGCCTGCTCAACCGGGAGGCCGAGAAATCCGCCGAGGGAAGCCTTCTGGGCCGGCCGCTGGAGGAGGTATTTCCGTTTCTGAAGGAACGCATGGGGCCCGTTCGCCAGGCCATTCAGGAGCGAAAAATCCGCAAACTGGAGAAGGTCGTCCTGGAAGGAGATCCGGGCCCGCGCTTCCTGGACATCATGGTCTACCCGCTCTTCTCCGAAATCCTGGAAGGGGCGGTCATTCGCGTCGACGACATCACCCGGCGGGTGCGCATGGAAGACGTGATGGTGCAGACCGAAAAAATGCTGTCGGTGGGCGGCCTTGCCGCCGGCATGGCCCACGAGATCAACAATCCGTTGAGCGGCATGCTCCAGAGCACCCAGAATATCTTGAGAAGGATCGACCCGGCCATTCCGAAAAACCGCCGGGTGGCCGACGAATGCGGCGTGGAGTTGACTCGGCTTCAGGAATATCTCGAACGCCGGCAGGTTCTCAAGTTCATCGACGACATCCGGAGCTCCGGGGAAAGGGCGACCCGCACGGTGGCCCACATGCTTCACTTCAGCCGGCGCAGCGACTCCCAGCTCGAGCCGGCTCGAATCGACCGGCTTGTCGAAGCGACGATCGAATTGGCGGCCCATGACTATGATCTCAGGAAGAAATTCGATTTCCGCAAAATCCGGATCGAACGGGATTTCGAACCGGAGCTTCCGGAGGTCCCCTGCGTGCCCACCGAGATCGAACAGGTCCTGCTCAATCTGCTTCGAAACGCCGCACAGGCTCTTCGGCTGACGGACGAACCCATGCCCGACCCCCGCATCACGGTGAGGCTCAGGAGCGAAAACGGCTATGTCCGCATCGATGTCGAGGACAACGGGCCGGGAATGGACGAGAAAACGCGGAAACGCGCCTTCGAGCCGTTTTTTACCACCAAGGATGTCGGTATCGGCACGGGGCTCGGGCTTTCCGTTTCGTATTTTATCATCGCCAACAATCATCAGGGCAAGATAACCGTCGAGTCCGCGCCCGGCAGAGGCGCTGTTTTCAGCATCCGGCTGCCGGTCGAAACCTCCGGCCGTTCCAAGTGAACCCATGACGGACGAGAGCACCAGCGAAGGCAGGATCCTCGCGATCGACGACGAACCCGTCATTCGGGAAAACATCGCCACCTATCTCGAAGACAGCGGCTTTACGGTCCTGCAGGCCGCGAACGGCCTCAAAGGCCTCGAAATCGCCAGGGTGAGCCAGCCGGATGTCATTCTGCTGGATCTCCGCATGCCCGAGATGGACGGGCTCGAATTCCTGGACCGCGTCGCCCGCGAATGTCCCGGCACGCCGGTGATCGTCGTTTCCGGCACCGGCGTGCTCCAGGATGCCATCGAGGCGCTGCGCTCCGGCGCGCGGGATTTCATCACCAAACCCATTCTGGACATGGCGGTCCTGGAGCACGCGGTCCGCAAGGCGATGGAGCACTCACGGCTTCTTCTCGAAAATCGCCGTTACCGCGAGCATCTTGAATCGGAAATCGCCGCGAGGACGGCCGACCTGATCGACCGGACCCGGGCGCTGGAGGAATCCAACCTCGCCCTCAAAATCGAAATTCAGCAGCGGCTGGAAGCCGAAAAGGCCCTGATTCGAAGGGAGCAGAAGTTTCGCGAGTTGGCGGACCTGCTGCCCCAGGCGGTTTTCGAGGCGGATCCTCAGGGCCGTTTCTCCTTCGTGAATCGCTACGGCCTCGAAATCCTCGGCGTCAAAAACCCGGGGGACGACAGCAAAGGGACCTTCGATAATCTGCTCATACCCCAGGAACGGGCGCGGATCCGATTCGAGATCGCCCGGCTGCTCGAAGGCGAGCGTCCCGGAAATTTCGACACCATCATCCGGAAGCGGGACGGGACGACTTTTCCGGCCATGGTCTATGTCAGCCCGGTCCTCAAGGCGGGAGCGGTCGATGGATTGAGGGGGATCATATTCGATATCACCGAACTGAGAAAGGCCGAGGCCGCCCTGCGGGCCAGCGCGGAAAAACTCGAGCAGGAGAACCTCCAACTCAAATCCTCCCTGAGGGCGGCAGGCCGCTTCGGCCGTCTCGTCGGCAGAAGTCGGGCCATGCAGGAGGTTTACGATCGAATCCTCAAGGCAGCGGCCTCCAGTGCCAACGTCATCCTCTACGGGGAATCTGGCACGGGGAAGGAACTGGTCGCGCAAACCATTCACGAGTTGAGCGACCGACGGGGCGAGAAGCTGATCACGGTCCACTGCGGGGCGGTGCCGGATCATCTGATGGAAAGCGAGTTTTTCGGTTACCGCAAGGGCGCCTTTACCGGCGCCACCACGGACAAACCCGGCTACCTATCGGAAGCCCACCGGGGAACGCTTTTTCTCGATGAGATCGGAGAGATCCCCTTGAGCCTCCAGGTCAAGCTGCTGCGCGCGATCGAGGGAGGTGGGTTCACGCCCATCGGCAGCAGCAGCCTCATCAAGCCCGACATCCGGATCATTGCCGCCACCAACCGGGACCTGGCCGATGAAGTCAGAAAAGGCACCCTGCGGGAGGATTTTTTCTATCGGATTCACATCATTCCCATTCACATGCCGCCACTGAGAAGACGAAGGGAAGACCTCCCACTGCTGATCAACCATTTCCTCAACGAGCTCAGCGAAGGCAAGACGACGCCATCCATGCCGGATCCGGTCGTCGCCTCCCTGCTCGAACGGGACTGGCCGGGAAACGTTCGAGAGCTGCAGAACGCCGTTCAACGGTTTATCACCCTGAACGCCCTGGAACCATCCGATGCGCCGTCCGCGGAAAGCTTGATGAAGGAAATTCCCCATCTCTCGCCCCCCCCGCCCGGCATACGGCTCGCCGGGGTCGTCGCGCACTATGAAAGCCAGTACATCCGAAGACTGCTGGATGAAAATCGATGGCACCGATCCCGCGTCGCCAGGATTCTGGGTATCGACCGTCGAACGCTGTTCCGGAAGATCAGGGAGTATGGGCTCGAATAGCTCATATTGGGACAATATCGTCTCACTCAAATTATCCTGCTAATTCAGATAGATAGGCCCCGACATGCTTGTTTGGGCTCTTTTTGTCCCATTTCTGATCGTCATTCATTCTTGCAAACCGCTTCATTAGTTTCCCTGCCCTCATCCTTTTTAATGCTTTCTATTGCTTGAATTGTATGGCATAAGCATTGCACCGCATGACATCCGCCACAGCGGCTCCGCAAGGCAGGCGGCGACCCGCCCGTTCGAGGGAAAGGAGGTGAATCGACAACCGACGGTGCGCTGACTTGGGTTCAACGCGCCGATCCGCCGCCGCATCGCACCGGGGAAAACCGATTCGGTGCATCGATCCGCCGGGGCAAGAGAGCTGCACAGGCGATGGAGATCCCGGCAGGGGTCACCGCTGACCATACTGACGGATTGACAAAACAGAATGGAGGAGGATGTCATGGCTCACGGAACAAATTTGGGAAATCCTGCTGTAGTCGGACTGGCAGGCTTTGGAACCACAACCCTTCTGCTTCAATTTCACAACCTGGGCTGGTGCGGTACGGGAATCGTCTTCTGCACGGCCATGATGCTCGGAGGCGGCGCCCAGATCGTGGCGGGCTTCCAGGAGTTCAAGGCGGGTAACAACTTCGGCTACAGCGCCTTCTGTGTCTACGGTGCGTTCTGGCTGGCGCTGGCCGCGATCTGGTTCATGATGGATCTGAAGGCGGCCGGCGTTTCGTGGATTGGAAACCACCTGAGCATCACGGGCAAGGACGTCGGCTTCTTCCTCCTGGGATTCACGCTCTACACTGCCATCATGTGGGTCGGTTCACTGAAAGTACACGCCGCCATGGCATTCACCTTCACCACCCTGCTGCTGGGTTTCATCGGGCTGGATCTGGTCTTTCTGGCCGGCATGAAGAACCTGCTGACCATTACCGCCATCGACCTCGTTTTCTGCGCACTGGGTGCCTGGTACATGATGGCCCATGCGATTTTTCTCCAGGTTTTCGGAAGGGATGTTCTGCCGGTCGGCAAACCCATATTGACGGCGGCGCTCAGGCCGGCCGCGGCGCACGCCTGAAGGGTGCTGGATCCACACGGATCACGCTGACAGGCAGGGCGTGGCCCGACCGAGCCCGCCGCCCGGAACCGCGATGCGGATCCGGAATCAACTGGTGTGACGACGATGCAGACAGCCGGCTGAATCCGACCCAGCGGGTATCGGCAACAACCCGTCATTGGCAGAGAACAGAAAGGAACTGGATTCATGACCAACTTATATGACGAAAACTACCGGAGATCCATCGAAGACCCTGAAGGATTCTGGGCGGAAGCAGCGGAAGACTGCCACTGGTACAAGAAATGGGACAAGGTCCTGGACGATTCCAGCAAGCCGTTCTACCGCTGGTTCACCGGTGGCGTGGTCAATACCTGCTACAACTGTCTGGACCTGCACGTCGAAAACGGCAGGGGCGACCAGAAGGCTTTGATTTACGACAGCCCCGTTACCGATACCATCAAAAGCTACACCTACCGCGAACTGCTGGACGAGGTGGCCAGGTTCGCCGGCGTCCTGGCGGCTCAGGGCGTCCAGAAGGGAGACCGGGTCATCATCTATATGCCGATGATCCCCGAAGCGGCGATTGCCATGCTCGCATGCGCCCGGATCGGCGCCATTCACTCCGTCGTTTTCGGCGGATTTGCGGCCAAGGAACTGGCGACCCGAATCAACGACGCCAAGCCCAAGGTCATGGTGAGCGCCTCCTGCGGCATCGAGGTCAAACGGGTCATCGCCTACAAACCGCTGCTCGATGAAGCCATCAGGCTGGCGGCGTCAAAACCCGAAAAGTGCGTCATCTTTCAACGGCCGATGGAAACGGCCGCCATGACCGAAGGCCGCGATATCGACTGGAAAACGGCCATGGACAAGGCGGAACCCCATGAATGCGTGCCGGTCGCGGCGACCGATCCGCTCTACATCCTTTACACCTCGGGAACCACCGGGCAGCCCAAGGGAGTCGTTCGGGACAACGGCGGCCACATGGTGGCGCTCAAATGGACGATGAAGGCCATCTACGACGTCGACGCCGGCGACGTCTACTGGGCGGCTTCCGACGTGGGTTGGGTCGTCGGACACTCGTATATCGTCTATGGTCCTCTGCTCAAAGGCTGTACGACGATCCTTTTCGAAGGCAAGCCCGTGGGCACTCCGGATGCCGGCGTCTTCTGGCGCGTTATCTCACAGCATGGCGTGAAAAGCCTCTTCACGGCCCCTACGGCCTTCCGGGCCATCAAGCGCGACGATCCCAAGGGTGAATTCATCAAGAAATACGATCTGTCCGACTTCAGAATCCTGTTCCTTGCCGGCGAGCGCTCGGATCCGGACACCATCCAGTGGTCGGAGCGGAATCTTGGCGTGCCGGTGATCGACCATTGGTGGCAGACGGAAACCGGATGGGCCATCTGCGCCAACTGCATGGGGCTCCACCATTTCCCCGTCAAGTACGGATCGCCCACCAAGGCCGTTCCCGGCTGGGATGTCCAGGTGGTCGATCCGGACAACAACCGGGTCAAGGCGGGAGAAATCGGGGCCCTCGTGGTCCAGCTGCCGCTGCCCCCCGGCGCCCTTCCGACCCTGTGGCAGAACGACAAGCGCTATATCGAATCCTATCTCGAGGAATTTCCGGGCTATTACAAGACCGCGGATGCCGGCTTCATCGACGAGGAAGGATACGTCTACGTCATGTCCCGCACCGACGACATCATCAACGTCGCCGGCCACCGCCTCTCCACCGGGGCCATGGAGGAAATCCTCGCCGATCACCCGGATGTTGCCGAATGCGCCGTCCTCGGCGTGGAGGACAGTCTCAAAGGTCAGGTTCCGGTGGGATTCATCGTGCTCAAGGCCGGCGTCAGCCGCCCCAATTCGGATATCGTGAAGGAGGTGGTCCAGATGGTTCGGGACCGGATCGGCCCGGTGGCCTCCTTCAAGACGGCGACGGTCGTCAAGCGGCTGCCCAAGACCCGCTCCGGCAAGATCCTGAGGGGAACGATCCAGAAAATCGCCGACAACAAGGAGTTCAACGTGCCCGCCACGATCGACGATCCGTCCATTCTCAGCGAAATCCGTGAGGCGCTTTCCACCGTCGGTTATGCCGACGCCCGCAAGTAAGCTGGTGTTCAGCCAAAAGACCTCCAACCCAGGCCGTTCCGCAAGGGGGAGCTCGCTCCGACAGGGGGCAGCTCCCCCCGTGCTTGGATGCGAAGCCGTCTCCGGCCGCGGGGAGGCCGATTTCCGGGAATGGGCTTGAATGCGCTGGCATTTCAACGTATTGTCCAGTAATTACCAAACACCCACCCGGCGCGGCGCGCCACCTGCAATTTGAGGCGGAGATCGAAATCCGAACCCGATGCCGGACACCGAAGGAGAAGATGATGAAGATCCTAAAAATCGACCACCTCGGCATTGCAGTGAACAGCATCGAACAAGGAAGATCCTTCTGGACCGACGTTCTCGGCCTGCGCTTCGAGGGAGCCGAGACCGTCCAGGAACAAAAGGTCACCACCGCTTTTTTCCCGGTCGGAGAAAGCGAAGTCGAACTTCTCGAATCCACCGCACCCGACGGCCCGGTGGCCAGATACATCGAAAAGAAGGGTGAAGGCATCCAGCATGTGGCGTTCCGGGTTGAAAACATCGAAGAGGCCCTCGACGAGCTCAAGACCAAAGGCATCCGCCTCATCGACGAAAAGCCCCGGATCGGGGCGGGCGGCGCCAAGATTGCGTTCCTTCACCCCAAGTCCACCAATGGGGTGCTGGTCGAGCTCTGCGAAAGGTAGGTCGTCGGTTCGGACAGGCCAGCGTTCCCGGCTGCCGAACGGGTGCGCCGGGCCGGTTCGCCCCTTGAACCATTGACTGCCGGAGGAGCGGGAAGCCCCCAGGATCGCGGAATAGGATGTCCGGCGCAGCGCCTTGACAGGCTTTTTTTTTCCTCCTATGGGTAACACTGTTACGGTTTTGAATGACGAAAGCCTGTTCAAAATGCATTTCATGCTGAATTTATTTAAGATCTTCCTGTTGAATTCACTGGAACCGGTTTCTTTTCCGGGGATTGCCCAATGAGAGCTGTACCAGCACCCCGGAGGCGTCTATCCGAAATGGATCGGCCTTCAGCGCCTGAAGCGGACGTACCCGCTCAGCCGCTGGAAATCAGGCCCGATGTCCGGGGCCGTCTCGAAGCGGCGGTGCTGGAAATCTTCTCCAACTCCGATTTCCACAAGGCCAACATCCGGGACGTCGCCAAAAGGGCTGGCGTCAGCTTCAGCACGATATACAACCACTACGGGAGCAAGGAGAAACTGCTGTTCTCCTTCGTGGACATCTGGCTGGGCGAGCTGACCGAGCGTATCGTCGATCATCTCCAGGGAATCGAGGATCTCAAGGAGAAGCTGCGCAAGGTGCTGTGGGTTCAGCTGGACTATTACGAACGTCACCCGGGGCTCGGCAAGATCCTGTTCATGACCCTGCCCATGAAAACGTGGATGGCGGACCGCACTTTCCAACAAAAGCGGATGATGAACCTCTTCCTCGAGGTGCTGAGGAACGGCCAGCGGGAAGGAACCCTGAACGCGGAGGTCAGAGCCGGCATTCTTCTCGATTTCATGCTCGGCATGGTCCAGCGGTCCTTCTTCATGTGGGTTGCCCGTGGGCGGACCGAGGGACTGGCGGCACAGGCCAACACCCTGTTCGGAATGATCTGGAGGGCTATTTCGCAACCGGAAGCGCCCGACTGACCGTTTGTGTGCGTGGGGCCGCGGGGGGACCGTTCGACGGATCGACACCGACGGCCGTATCGGACCAAGGGAGGGAAAATTCCTCGAAATTACTGCAAACCGGATACTCGAAAATTACAAGGAGCGCGTCATGGCAGACCATCCCCAGATCCAAGAATGGAAAGCGCTGGCTGAAAAACAGATGAAAGGCAAATCCGTCGACAGCCTCCTCTGGAACAGTCCCGAGGGAATCCGGGTCAGGCCTCTATACACCGCCCGGGATCTGGAGGCGATGGACCACGTGAACACGCTGCCCGGAATGCCGCCTTTCGTGAGAGGGCCGATGGCGACCATGTATGCCGGACGTCCATGGACCATCCGGCAGTATGCAGGCTTTTCCACCGCCAAGGAGTCCAACGCCTTCTATCGCCGGAATCTGGCGGCCGGACAGAAGGGGCTGTCGGTGGCCTTCGACCTGCCGACCCACAGGGGATATGACTCGGATCACCCGCGGGTGTCCGGAGACGTCGGCAAGGCCGGCGTCGCCATCGATTCCATCGAGGACATGAAGGTCCTCTTCGACCAGATACCGCTGGACCAGATGTCGGTTTCGATGACCATGAACGGCGCGGTGCTGCCCATCATGGCCATGTACATCGTGGCGGCCGAGGAGCAGGGGGCCCGGCAGGCCCAGCTGACCGGGACCATTCAGAACGACATCCTCAAGGAATATCTCACCCGGAACACCTACATATACCCGCCGGTGCCTTCCATGCGCATCGTAGCGGACATCATCGGCTACTGCTCGGATCATATGCCCAAATTCAACACGGTGAGCATCAGCGGCTACCACATGATGGAGGCCGGCGCCAATTCCGTGCTCCAGTGCGCCTTCACCCTGGCCAACGGGCTGGAATACGTCAAGACGGCTCTGAAGGCCGGACTCGACATCGACAAGTTCGCCCCGAGGCTGTCCTTTTTCTTCGGCATCGGCATGAACTTCTTCATGGAGATCGCCATGCTCCGGGCGGCAAGGCTTCTCTGGCACGAGCTGATCAGCCGCTTCGAGCCGAAGGATCCCCGGTCCGCGATGCTGAGAACCCACTGCCAGACGTCCGGGTGGAGCCTGACCGAACAGGATCCCTACAACAACATCATCCGCACCACCATCGAATGCCTTTCCGCCGTACTCGGCGGCACCCAGTCCCTGCACACCAATTCCTTCGACGAGGCCGTGGGGCTGCCCACGGACTTTTCGGCCCGCATCGCGCGGAACACCCAGCTGGTCGTTCAGGAAGAAACCCATATCTGCAAGGTGATCGATCCGTTGGGAGGCTCCTACTACATCGAGACCCTGACCGACGCCATCGCCAAAGAAGCCCGCAAGATCATCGAGGAAGTGGAATCCCTGGGCGGGATGGCCAGGGCCATCGAGAGCGGCATGCCGAAAATGCGGATCGAGGAATCGGCCGCCCGGCGCCAGGCCCGCATCGATCAGGGCAAGGATGTCATCGTGGGCGTCAACAAGTATGTCCTCGACGAGAACCCGCCCATCGACGTGCTCGAGGTTCCCGCCGCCATTCGTGAGGAGCAGATCGCCCGCCTGAAGAAAACCCGGGCCGATCGGGATGCGGAGGAGGTCCGCCGCTGCCTGGACGCCGTCACCCGGGCGGCCGAATCCGACGGCAACCTGCTGGCCGCCTGCATTCCAGCGGTCCGCGCCAGGGCCACCGTCGGCGAGATTTCCGATGCGATCGAAAAGGCCTTCGGCCGCTATGTCGCCACGACCCAGTGCATCTCCGGGGTTTATGCGTCGGAATTCGGTGACAACGAGATCATCGCGTCCATCCGGAAACGCGCCGGCGGCTTCGAGGAAAAGACGGGACGCCGACCCCGGATTCTCCTCACCAAAATGGGGCAGGACGGTCACGACCGGGGCATCAAGGTCGTTGCCACGGCACTGGCCGACATGGGGTTCGATGTCGACATCAGCCCCATGTTCCAGACACCGGCGGAAGCCGCGAAGATAGCCATTGAAAACGACGTTCACATGGTGGGGGCGTCGAGCCTTGCGGCCGGCCACAAGGAGCTGGTCCCGGAACTGATCCGCTTGCTCAGGGAACAGAATGCCCACGATGTACTCGTTTTCGTGGGCGGGGTGATTCCTCCCAAGGACTATGCGTTTCTCGAGGAGGCAGGGGTTGCAGGCGTTTTCGGACCGGGCACGCCCATTCCGGACTCGGCCAACAGGATGCTCAACGTCCTGGAGAGCCGGCTGTGACCCAATCCGTCCCCGTGGAGTATGCCGAGGGGGTGATTTCGGGCGATCGCCGGATCCTGTCGAAGGCGATCACGCTGATTGAAAGCGGCCTGCCGGCCCACCAGTGCGTCGCCCGCGAGCTGATGAAAAGCCTGGTCCCCCGAACGGGCGGTGCGATCCGGCTGGGGATCACCGGTGTTCCAGGCGTGGGGAAAAGCACCTTCATCGAAAGCCTGGGCATGATGCTGATCGAGGAGGGACGGCGGGTGGCCGTTCTGGCGGTGGATCCCAGCAGCACCCGAAGCGGTGGCAGCATCATGGCGGACAAGACCCGAATGGAGCAGCTGTCGGCCCGGCCGGAGGCGTTTATCCGGCCGAGCCCCTCGGGGGGCACCCTGGGAGGCGTCGCCCGGAAGACCCGGGAAACCCTTCTCCTCTGCGAAGCCGCCGGTTTCGACGTGGTGATCGTCGAAACCGTCGGCGTCGGGCAATCCGAAGTGAGCGTGGCCTCCATGGTCGATTTTTTCCTGGTCCTGATGCTGGCGGGAGCGGGCGACGAACTCCAGGGCATCAAAAAAGGAATCCTGGAGTTGGCCGATGCCATCGCCATCACCAAGGCCGACGGCGACAATGTCGACAAGGCGCGGCACGCGGCACGGTCCTATGAGAATGCGCTCCATCTTCTAATGCCTGCTTCACGGTCATGGTCGCCGCCGGTGTTGACCTGCAGCGCGATCGATCGGAGTGGCATCGACATCGTGTGGGAAACCGTTCTCCGGCACCGGGATGCGCTGACCGCCACCGGGGAAATGAAGGCGAAGCGGAGATCCCAGGCGCTCTCCTGGATGTTCTCCCTGGTCGAGGAGGGATTGAAGGAGAGGTTCTTCGGAAACCCCGCGGTCCGGAAACGGCTCCCCCGCATCCGGAGCGAGGTCGAAGCCGGCCTTTTGACCCCCACCGCAGCCGCCGAAGCACTCCTTTTTTTGCTTGACAACCCGAAAGCACTCTAGAATGATGCCGATTTCCATTTATTTTGTAATCCGGATTCGCCGAGCATGCGGTGTTTCGAACCGAGAGCGCTTGTCAACGTCATGTAAAACGGTACAAGCGCTTTTCTGCAATAGGCAAGAATGATCACGCGAAAGGAAAGGAACGGAGAATGGGATCCACTGAAGACAAAATCAAGGAGCTCAAAGCGAAGCAGAAGCGAATCCTTGAGATGGGCGGCGAGGCGGCTGTCGCGAAGCACAAGGAAAAGGGAAAACTGACCGCCCGGGAGCGCCTGAACCTGCTCTTCGACAAAGGGACCTTCCGGGAAATCGACATGTTCGTCACCCATCGCTGCACCAACTTCGGGATGGCGAAAGTCGATATTCCGGCCGACGGCGTCATCACCGGACACGGATTGGTGGACGGCCGCCCCGTTTTCGCCTTTTCCCAGGACTTCACCTCCCGGGCCGGCAGCCTGGGCGAGATGCACGCCAAGAAAATCTGCAAGGTCATGGACATGGCCCTCCGGGCGGGCGCGCCGTTCGTCGGCATCAACGACTCCGGAGGCGCCCGCATCCAGGAAGGCGTGGACTCCCTCTCGGGATTCGGCCAGATTTTCTTTCGCAACTCGGCCGCCTCGGGGGTCATTCCGCAAATTTCCGCCATCATGGGAACCACAGCGGGCGGCGCCGTCTATTCGCCTGCCATGACGGACTGGATATTCATGGTCAAGAACACGAGCTTCATGTTCATCACAGGCCCCCAGGTGATCAAGGCGGTCACCGGCGAGGAAATTTCCTTCGAGGACCTGGGCGGTGCGATGACGCACAACGAAAAGAGCGGCGTGGCGCACTTCGCCTGCGAGGACGATGCGGACTGCATCGACCAGATCCGGCGCATGCTCGGCTATCTGCCGTCCAACAACATGGAGGATCCTCCTCGAACCGACACCGGAGACAATCCCCGCCGCACCGATCCGGCGCTGGACGCCATCATTCCCGACAATCCCAATCAGTCCTACGACATGAAGGATGTCATCCGCTCCATCGTGGACAATGGTGAATTCTTCGAACCCCACCAGTACTTCGCACCGAATATCCTCGTGGGGCTTTCCCGCCTGAACGGCCGGGTCATCGGCATCATCGCCAACCAGCCCAACACCCTGGCCGGATGCCTCGACATCAACGCATCGGACAAGGCCACCCGATTCATCCGCTTCTGCGACGCCTTCAATATCCCGATGCTCACCATCGCGGACGTGCCGGGGTACCTGCCCGGCAGCAACCAGGAATGGGGGGGCATCATCCGCCATGGCGCCAAACTGCTCTGGTGCTATTCGGAGGCCACGGTTCCCAAGCTGCTTCTGGTCACCCGGAAGGACTACGGCGGATCCTATCTGGCGATGTGCTCGAAGGACCTCGGCGCCGACATGGCGTTTGCCTGGCCCACCGCGGAGATCGCGGTCATGGGCGCCGAAGGCGCCGCAAACGTCATTCACCGGCGGGAAATCCAGAACGCGGACAGCCCGGCCGCCAAGCGCAAGGAGAAGATCGAAGAATATCAGAAACTCTTCTCCAATCCGTATTGCGCCGCCAGCCGAGGATACATCGATGCGGTCATCATCCCGAGCGAGACCCGGCCCCGGCTGATCGACGCGCTCGAAGCGCTTTGCACCAAGCGGGAAACGCGGCCGCCGAAAAAGCACGGCAACATCCCCATGTAGGCCGCAGGATGCACGTATCGATATCAGCGCGCAAACGATTGGAGTAACTATGGAAAATCCGAGGAAAATCACAGCGGCCGCGACGGCGGTTCTGGCCTACATGCAGGAGGAGGCGGCCGCACTTCAGGCCGGAGCCCCTCCCGAGCCGCCAGGGCTCCGAACGGCGCCGAGACCTAACCTATGGGGGATGAGCGGCCGCCAGGAAATCATGCAGATGGGAACCCTCATGCAGTTGAGGGCGTTGCAGCGGTAGTCGCCGCCGATGGAACAAAACCGAAAAAGGATCTTTTTAACACATATTCCGGTCAAGGAGAGTTTCCATGAGTGATCATTACGAAGTAAAAATGACCCAGATGAACTACGAGCCGGGCCGCCCCCCGGCATCCAACCCCGTCAAGATCATGGATCTGAGCCTTCGGGATGGCCATCAGTCCCTCTTCGCCACGCGCGGACGCACCGAGGACATGATTCCCGTGGCCGAGCTGATGGACGAGGTGGGTTTCTGGGCGGTGGAAACCTGGGGCGGCGCTACCTTCGACACCATGCATCGGTTCCTCAACGAAGATCCCTGGGAACGGATCCGCACACTGAAGCGTTATTTCAAGAAAACCCCATTCTCCATGCTCCTGCGGGGACAGAACCTGGTCGGATACCGGAACTACGCGGATGACGTTGCCAAGGCTTTCGTCGAGCGGGCCGCCGCCAACGGCATGGACGTTTTCCGCACGTTCGACGCTCTGAACGACTATCGAAACTTCGAGACCGTCGTGCCGGAGATCAAGAAGGCCGGAAAGCATTTCCAGGGCTGCATCTGCTACTCCATGACCGAGCCGAGGCTGGGAGGCGAGGTCTACAATCTCGACTACTACGTTTCCAAGGCCAAGGCCCTCGAGGAAATGGGTGCCGACAGCATCTGCATCAAGGACATGGCCGGGCTCATCGCGCCCTACGACGCCTTCGAGGTGGTCAAGGCCCTCAAAGCCGCCGTGAAACCGCCGATCCACCTTCACAGCCACTTCACCTCGGGTATGTCCCCCATGAGCCATCTCAAGGCGATCGAGGCCGGCGTGGACATCATCGACACCTGCATGACGCCTTATGCCTACCGGACCTCCCATGCGGCCATCGAACCCCTCGTCATGGCGCTCCTGGGCACCAATCGGGACACGGGCTTCGACATCAAAAAACTCGCGAAGATCAACGAAGTCCTGGAAAAAGAGGTCATGCCCAAGTACATGCACCTCCTCGACGACTCGAAGTGCTCCATCATCGACATCAACGTGCTGCTCCATCAGACTCCCGGTGGAATGCTCTCCAACCTCGTCAATCAGCTGCGGGAAATGAACGCCCTCGACAAGATCAATGACGTCTATCGAGAACTGCCGCGGGTGCGGAAGGAACTGGGGCAGATCCCGCTGGTGACCCCCACCAGCCAGATCGTGGGCATTCAAACCGTCAACAACGTGCTCTTCGACGATGAAAACGAGCGCTACAAGATGATTACCGCTCAAGTGAAGGACCTCTGCTACGGTCTTTACGGAAAGACGGCGGTTCCCATCGACCCCGAGGTTCAGAAGAAGGCGCTCAAGGGCTACCAGAGAGGCGAGCAGCCGATCACCTGCCGTCCGGCGGAAGTCATCGAACCCGAGCTCGAAAAGGCCAGGAAGGAAGTCGGCGATCTGGCCAAGGACATGGACGATCTCATCCTTTATGCCCTCTATCCGGTTACCGGGAAGAAATTCCTTCGATGGAAGTACGGCCAGGAAGAGCCGCCGGCGGAAGTTCGCGCCAGAACCCTCGATCAGGCCTTGGCCCGAATGGAGCTCGTCAAGAAGGCCTGGGCGGGCGAGGTCGTCGAAAGGTCCAAGCAGGCGGAAAAACCTGAAAAAAGCGAAAACTTCAGGCGATTCAATGTCTTTATCGAGGATGAATTTTTCGAGGTCGGTGTCGATTCGATCGACGGCGTCCCCATGGTGAGTTATGTTCAGGGGCAGACGGCTGCGGCCGCAGCTCCGGGTCCCGCGGCTCCCATGCCGGCAGCCCGACCCGCGGCCGCGCCGGCTGCTGCGCCTGCGGCGGCCCCGGCGCCGGCTCCGGCGGCTCCTGCGGCTACCCAGAAGGCGGCAGCGGCGGCTACAGAGAACGGGACTCCGCTCAGCGCGCCCATGCCCGGCATGATCGTGAAATTCGAGAAGGAGGTCGGGGACACGGTTGAAAAAGGCGACACCGTCGTCGTTCTCGAGGCGATGAAGATGGAAAACGCGCTCCCTGCCCCGGCGGCAGGCACCATCAAGTCCATCAACTATAAGAGCGGTGATTCGGTGCCGAAAAACGCTGTTCTGGCCGTCATCGGGTAGCGAACCGGAAAGCGCGATCGCATCGAATACGTCAGTGATCCGGGGTGACACCCATGCAATCGAAGGCGGGAGCCATAATCCCGCCTTCGGTTTTCTGATCGGCTTCCGTTGTCATCCGAGGGAAGATCAACGACACGCAAGGGGGGACCATGAAGATTCATGAGTACCAGGCCAAGGAGCTTTTCCGGAAACACGGGGTCACAGTGCCGGAAGGCGCCGTAGCGTTCAGTATCGATGAAGCCAAAGCGGTTTCGGAAAAGCTGGGAGCCTTCCCGGTGGTGGTCAAGGCACAAATCCACGCCGGAGGACGCGGCAAAGGAGGCGGGGTCAAGGTCGCCCGGAACGAGGACGAGTTCGCTGCCTACGCAGAACAGATCCTGGGCATGACGCTGGTAACCCGGCAGACCGGATCCGAAGGGCGGGAGGTCAAAAAGCTCCTGATCGAGCAGGGACTCGATATCGCCAAGGAACTGTATCTCAGCATTCTTCCGGACCGGGCAACGGCCAAGATGATCATCATGGCCAGTGAAGCCGGAGGGATGGACATCGAGGAAGTGGCTGAAAAAACGCCCGAGAAGATCATCAAGGTTTACGTCGATCCCCTCCTGGGCATCCAGGACTACCACCTGAGGGCGGCTGCCTTCGGCCTGCACCTTCCGAAGGAAACCCTGAAGCCTTTCATGAAGCTTCTCAAAAACCTCTACCACCTGACCGTCCGGTATGACTGCTCCATGGTCGAGATCAATCCCATGGTCCTCACCGCCGACAATGATGTCATCGCCCTGGACGCCAAGATGGATTTCGACGACAATGCGCTCTACCGCCATCCGGACGTGGTCGATTACCGTGACCTCGACGAGGAGGATCCAACCGAGGTGGAGGCTTCCAAATATCACCTCAACTACATCCACCTGGGCGGCGATGGCAATGTCGGCAATATGGTCAATGGCGCCGGGCTTGCCATGGCCACGATGGACTGCATCAAATTCGCGGGCGGAAAACCGGTCAATTTTCTGGACGTGGGAGGCGGAGCCAGCGCGGATCAGATCGAAAACGGTTTTCGCATCCTCCAGGGCGATCCCAACGTCAAAGCCATATTGATCAATATCTTCGGCGGCATCCTCCGCTGCGACCGCCTGGCCAACGGTGTGGTTCAAGCGGCGGAAAAGGTGGGAATGCGGGTGCCGGTGATTATCCGGATGGAGGGTACCAATGTAGAGGAAGGCCGCCGCATCCTCCAGGAATCCGGGCTCAAACTGATCAACGCCGTGCATCTGAAAGACGCTGCGGACAAATTGAAGCAGGCCATCCAGTAACCGTCCAACCGGTAAAAGCGAGGGAAGAGCTGTGAGCATATTCGTCAACCAGAATACGAAAGTGTTGGTTCAGGGGATTACCGGAAAAGAAGGCCAGTTCCACACCCGCGCCTGCATCGACTACGGGACGCGCGTCGTGGCCGGTGTAACGCCCGGCAAAGGCGGCCAGAAAATGGACGACGTCCCGGTGTTCGATACGGTCAGCGAGGCGATCGAAGCAACGGAAGCCGATGCCGGCATGATTTTCGTCCCCCCGCCCTTCGCAGCCGACGCCATCATGGAGGCCGCCGACGCTGAACTGCCGCTGATCGTATGCATCACCGAGGGCATACCCGTGATGGACATGATGAAGGTGAAAAATTACCTGAAAGACAAACCGGTTCGCCTGATCGGCCCCAACTGCCCGGGAATCATCACTCCCGGCGAATGCAAAATCGGCATCATGCCGGCCTCGATTCACAAACCGGGCCGGATCGGCGTCGTCTCGCGCTCCGGCACCCTGACCTACGAAGCCGTTCACGCGCTGACCCTGAACGGCTTGGGACAAACCACCTGCATCGGAATCGGCGGCGATCCCGTCAACGGTACGAATTTCATCGACTGCCTGAAAGCCTTTCAGGAGGATTCTGCCACCGAAGGCATCGTCATGATCGGGGAGATCGGTGGCAATGCGGAGGAGGCCGCGGCTGAATTTATCAATGCCCACGTCACCAAGCCCGTCGTCGGTTTCATCGCCGGCCTCACGGCGCCTCCGGGACGCCGAATGGGCCATGCCGGCGCCATCATCAGCGGGAAGAGCGGGACGGGGCAGAGTAAAATCGCGGCCATGAAGGACAACGGCATCAACGTGTGCGAAAACCTGGCCTACCTGGGGGATGTCTGCGCCGAGACCTTCGCCTGATCCCGGCCGACGCGGTAGTCCGGAGCCAACGAATTCGAATGGATTGAATCGAAATGCACGAAATGGGCATCGCGCTGGAGATTATTGATATTGCCACCGCATCGATACCCGAAAACCTGGCGGGCGCCCATGTGGAACGGGTCAATCTGAAAATCGGAAAGCTGTCGGCGGTTGTCCCGGACAGTCTTCGCTTCTGCTTCGAGGTGGCGTCGAAGGATACGCCCCTGGAAGGCGCGGAACTGGTCATAGAGGAGATACCGGTACGGGCCAAGTGCCGGGATTGCGGGCGAGAATGGACGATTACCTCACCTGCCTTCGTCTGCGAAGCGTGCGGCAGCGGGGCCCTGGACCTCCTGTCCGGGCGTGAACTGGACATTCAATCCATCGAGTTGGCCGAAGAGGAAGACTGACATGTTACTGGACGGAATTCTGCAGCAACGGCATCGGCATCACAAGGAAGGCCATCACCACGGAGGGTCCGGAGGTGATATTCCGGTCGAAAGCCGGCGTTCCGGAGGCCGTGAAATCAAGATCGTCCGACGGGTGCTGGACGCCAACGACATCATGGCCGAACGCAACCGCAAGCTTTTTGCCGACCACCAGGTATTCGTGCTGAATATGATGAGCTCTCCGGGATCGGGAAAGACCACCACCCTCGAAAAGACCCTGAAGCATATCATGCAGGATTATCACTGCGGCGTGGTGGTGGGCGACATCTGCACGACCAACGATGCCGACCGCCTCGCCGCCAGCGGTGCGCCCGTGGTCCAAATCAACACGGACGAATTCGGAGGCGACTGCCACCTGGCCGCCCACGTGGTGGAAAAAGCGCTGGACGGCATCGACCTGCACGACATCGACGTGCTGATCGTGGAAAACATCGGGAACCTGGTCTGCCCGGCCGAGTTCGATATCGGCGAGGACAAGCGGACGGTCATCCTCAGCGTGACCGAGGGAGAAGACAAGCCGCTCAAGTATCCACTGATGTTCAGGGAATGCGATGCCGCCCTTCTGAACAAGACCGACCTGCTGCCCTACCTGGACTACGACCCAGACCTCGCGGAGGCCAACATCCTTCAGATCCACCCTGGTATGCCGGTATTCAGGGTGTCGGCCAGGACCGAGGAAGGATTCGGGCCGTGGCTGGCCTGGCTCAAAAGCGTGATTGCCGAAAAAATCGGCTGACCGGAATATCCGGTCAGCCGATGTGTGAGTGAACGCCAGGCACTCGGAGATCAGGACAGCCGCACCTGGTGGACGGAGATCATGTTGGGCAGTTTCCGCATCTCCTCGATGACCGATTCATCCGCAGGGGTATCGATGTTGATCATGCAGGTGGCGCGCTCGTCCAGCCGGCCGAGCTGGAATCGGGCAATGTTGATGTTGTGGCGCCCCAGGATCGTTCCCAGGTTTCCGATCACGCCCGGTCGATCGTGATTCTGGGTGATGAGCATCGAACCGCCGGGTTCGGCGTCCATGTATATGTTGCCGTAGCGTACGATCCGCGGAAGCGTTTCTCCGAAGATGGTCCCCCAGATTTCATTCGGCCCCTTGTCGTAGCCCTCGATTCGAATCTGCACGGTCCCGGCATAGTCTCCGTGCTTTTTGGCCAACACCTCCCGGACGTGGATCCCCTTCTGCTTGGCAATCGCTCTGGCGTTCACGTAGTTGACGGGTTTGTCGGTGAATACCCCGAGGAACCCCTTCAGGACGGCGTGGGTCAGCGGGCGGGTTTCCAGTTCCGCCACGCTTCCCGCATAGGTGATCGTGATGTCGTGAACCGCACGGACCACCTGCGCCATCAGAGACCCCATTTTCTCGGACAGCGACAGATAGGGCCGAATGCGTTCCATGACTTCCCTTGAGACGGAGGGGAAGTTCACGGCGTTCATGATGACCTCTCCGGTCAGATAGGCCGAAATCTGGCGGGCGATCATTTCGGCCACCTTTTCCTGGGCCTCGCTCGTGCTCGCCCCGAGGTGAGGCGTAAAGATCGCCCGGGGATGGGACAGGATCGGCAGATCGACCGTCGGGGGTTCCTTGGGGAAGACGTCCAGCGCCACGCCGGCGACCTGCCCGCTTTCGAGCGCCGCGTAAAGCGCATCCAGATCGACGACCTCACCCCGGGAGCAGTTGATCAGGCGAACGCCGGGCTTCATCCGGGCTATCGTCTCGGAATTGATCATGTTCACGGTTTCCTTGAGCTTGGGAACATGAAGCGAGATAAAGTCCGACCGGCTGTAAAGCGCGTCGTTGTCCACCAGTTCGACATCCAGGGCATCCGCCGCCGCCTTGCTGACCATGGGGTCGGAGGCGATCACCTTCATCTTGAGCCCCTGAGCGAGACCCGCGACCACCCGGCCGATGTGCCCAAGGCCGAGGATGCCCAAGGTCTTTCCGGTCACCTCCACGCCGGTCAGCACCTTTTTGTCCCATCGCCCCGCCTTCAGGGACTCGGTTCCCTGTGGAATATTCCGGGCGAGGGCAAGCATCAGGGAAATCGCGTGCTCGGCCGTTGTCTGGGTGTTGCCTCCGGGAGCGTTCATGACGACGATTCCTTGGGCGGTGGCCGCCTCCAGATCGATATTGTCGACCCCGATTCCCGCCCTGCCGACCACCTTCAGATTTGGGGCTTTCCTGAATACCGCCTCGGTCACCCGGGTTCCGCTCCTCACGGCAAGGCCATGGAAATCCCCGATCAGTTCCGCCAGCCGCCCGGGGTCGTTGTTGGCCTTGTCGTTGTCCACCACGACCTCGATCTCACCGGTGGCTTCCAGAATTTCCTTGGCGACAGGGGACATGTTGTCCCGAATCATCACTCGATACATTCCCTCTTCTCCTCGTCTTGTTGCATTCGGTTCAGCAGCCGGCTCCATCTGGACGGCGCCTTGGGCGCAACAGCCCCGGCCCTCGAGCCGTTGCGTCTATAGCAGAAAAGTGGCGCAGGATCAAAATCCCATACCGGCTGAATCACATCGCCTTTGACACGAGCAGGCACACGCCGTTATGCTGTGTTCATTCGGACAGAGGTCCTTCCGACTCGAATCGCTTCGGAGGTGCTCTATGAATAGACGGCTTTCCGATTTTTCCGGCAGTTGGTATCCGGCAACCGCGGAAGACTGCAAGCGGGAAATCGATGAATTTCTAACCGAACCGGTTGAAGCGCCGGGCTTGCCCGAGGAACGGTTCGGAGGGGTGGTTCCCCATGCCGGGTGGGTTTTTTCGGGCAGGATTGCATGCCGGGTGCTCCATGCGCTCGAATCCGAACCGCCTCCCGGGGTATGGGTCCTTTTCGGAATGCACCTGCCGCCCGGAGCGCGGCCCGTCATCCTGGCCACGGGAAGTTGGGAGACGCCTTTCGGAGCGCTTCCCGTGGCGGAAGACCTGGCCGCCAAACTGATCGGACGATTTCCATTCGAAGTCGAGACGCCCCGCACGGCGCGGCCGGACAACACCATCGAGCTTCAGCTGCCCTTCGTCAATCATCTCTTTGGAAATGTTCGAATTCTGCCCATCGGCGCCCCACCGGACCCCATCTCGCTGGAAATCGCCCGTGCGGTCGTCGAAACGGCCGTGGAAGACGGCGTCCGTGTGAAGATCATCGGGTCCACCGATCTGACCCATTACGGGCCCAACTACGGCATGACGGTGATGGGAAGGGGGAAAGGCGCCGTGAAATGGGTCCGGGAGGAAAACGATCGTCGCCTTATCGAAGCCCTGTTGGCCCTGGATGGACGAAGAGCCATTTCGGAGGCGTTGACCCATCACAATGCCTGCTGTGCCGGTGCGGCGGCCGCCGCTGCCGAAGCCGCCAAGGCAATGGGGGCCAACAAGGCCTCCCTGCTGGAATACGCGACCAGCTATGACCGAAGCCCCGGCGACAGTTTTGTGGGCTATGCCGGCATCATCTTCTATCGAGAAGCATCGGAGTAGAGATCATTTCGGCAGCCCCGGATCCGCCTTCCCTTTCGCTTTTGCCTCGATCCTGGCCCAGGAGTCTCGGAGGGTCGCGGTACGGTTGAACACCGGCAGGCCCGGTTTCGCGTCATGGGAATCTACACAAAAGTAGCCCATCCGTTCGAATTGAAAGATATCGCCCGAACCGGCGTCGGCCAGGATCGGCTCGAGCTTGCAGCCGCGTAGTATTTTCAGGGATTCGGAATTGACGTTATCCAGAAAATCCGTCCCTTCGGGGCCCGCTTCGGGATCCGGGCTCGAAAACAGGCGCTCGTAAAGGCGCACCTCGGCTTCGACGGCATGCCGGGCGGAGACCCAGTGGAGGGTGGATTTGACCTTCCGGCCGTCCGGGGAATCCCCGCCTCGGGTTGCCGAATCGTAGGTACAGTGCAGTTCGACAATTTCACCGGTCGCTGGATCCTTGATCACGTCGACGCATGTGATGTAGTAGGCGTAGCGAAGCCGCACCTCCCGCCCCGGCGCGAGCCGATAGTACTTCCTTGGCGGATCCTCCCGGAAGTCTTCCCGTTCGATGTACAGCTCCCTCGAAAAAGGCACCTTGCGGGTTCCCATGGCCGGATCCGTGGGATGATTCAGCGCGTCGAGCGTTTCCTCCCGATCCTCTGGATAGTTGACAATCACCACCTTGAGCGGATCCAGGACGCCCATCACTCGGGGGGCCCATTCATTCAGGTCCTCCCGCAGGGCGAATTCGAGAAGAGCGATGTCCACCTGGCTGTCACGGCGCGCCACACCGATCCGGTCACAAAAGTTGCGGATGGCCCGGGGAGTGTATCCACGCCGTCTCAACCCTGATATCGTCGGCATCCGTGGATCGTCCCAGTCGTCGACGATCCCCTCCCGGACGAGCCTGAGCAGCTTGCGTTTGCTCATGACCGTGTAACTCAGATTCAGCCGGGCGAATTCGATCTGCCGCGGGTGGCACGGCACCGGCAGTTGATCCAGGAACCAGTTGTACAGAGGACGGTTGTTTTCGAACTCCAGGGTGCAGATGGAGTGAGTGATCCCCTCGAGGGCATCCGACAGGCAGTGGGTGAAGTCGTACATCGGGTAGATGCACCACTTGCTTCCGGTGCGGTGATGCTCGAGCTTTCGAATCCGGTAGATCGCAGGATCCCTCAGGCTGATGTTGGGCGATGCCATGTCGATCTTCGCCCGCAGCACATGGGCGCCGTCCTCGAATTCGCCATTCTTCATTCGCTCGAACAGGTCCAGGTTCTCGTCGACGGAACGGTTCCGGTAGGGACTGTCCTTTCCCGGCTCCGTCAAGGTCCCCCGATAGTCGCGGATCTCCTCCTGGCTCAGGCTGTCCACGTATGCGTTGCCGTCGACAATCAGCTGAACCGCCCACGCGTAAAGCTGATCGAAGTAGTCGGAAGCATAGAAGCAGCGTTTTTCCCAGTCGAAGCCCAACCACCGGACGTCCTCCTTGATGGACTCGACATACTCGACCTCTTCCTTGGCCGGATTGGTATCGTCAAACCGGAGATTGCATTTGCCATGGAAATCCCGGGCCAAGCCGAAATTGAGGCAGATCGACTTGGCATGGCCGATGTGCAGATAGCCATTGGGCTCCGGGGGAAATCGGGTGTGGACGCGGCCCTCGTTCTTGCCGGCCTTCAGATCTTCCTCGATGATTTCCCGGATAAAATTCGAAGGAGTGGTGGAATCGCTGCGCGTGGGTTCCATGTCAGTCCTCTTCGCAGGGTAAATGAACAAGGCCTGTTTGCCGCGAAACTAAGCAAACCCGAACAGGGTGTCAAACCGAAATGGCCTGGTCATTCAGCAAAAAAGGAGCAACGGGCCTTGCCGCTGCTCCTTTATTGCCTGTGGCTGAGGGACCAGGATTCGAACCTGGATTGACGGAGTCAGAGTCCGCTGTCCTACCGTTGGACGATCCCCCAAAAATATTGACGCGGATACTACCGAAATTCACCCTTCCCGTCAATGGGGAGAGCGGATTTTTTGGCTCAGGAGCCGGCGGCAACAGCGGCCGCCCGCTTAAGCCGCTCCAGGGTTTCCGCCTTGCCCAGGACGTCGATGATCTCGAAGATTCCCGGACTTACGGTTCCGCCGGTCAGAGCGACCCGAACCGGTTGGGCGATCTTGCCCAGCTTCAGGCCGGTTTTTTCCATGGTCCTCGCAAAGGCCTGTTCGATCGCTTCGTGATTGAAGTCCCCTATCGAATCGAACTCCCGTATCAGCATTTCCATGGGCTCCATTATTTCAGCCTTGAAAAATTTTTTCGCGGCTTTTTCGTCGTACGCCTCGGGCGCCCGGAAATAGAAGACCGCGCCCGCAGCCATGTCCGCCAGGGTTTTGCTCCGGGGCTGGAGCGTCGGTATCGCCTTCCGCAGACGGGCCTCGTCGGGATTTTCGACGCCGCATTTCATCAGAAACGGCTTCAGGTGTGAAATGATCGTCTCCGGATCCGCGGCCTGGATGTGATCGGCGTTCAAGGCCATCAGCTTGTTGACGTCGAAGACGCCCGCGGATTTGCCGATGTGCTCGAGGTTGAATTTCTCGATCAATTCGCTTCGGGTGAAGAATTCCTGATCCCCGTGGGACCAGCCGAGGCGAACCAGGTAGTTGATCACGGCGTCGGGCAGGTACCCCATTTCCCGGTATTCTGTAACCGACATGGCGCCGTGACGCTTGCTGAGCCGTGTCCGATCCGACCCCAGCACCATGGGCACATGCGCGAAAACCGGTAGCGGGCTTTCCAAGGCCTTGTATAACAGGATCTGCTTGGGGGTGTTGTTGACATGGTCGTCCCCCCGGATGATCGTGTTCACCTTCATGGCGATATCATCGATCACCACGGCGAAATTGTAGGTCGGGACACCATCCCCCCGGCAAAGGATGAAATCGTCGAATTCGCTGTTCTGAAAAACGATATTCCCCTTGACGCGGTCCTCCATCACCGTCGTACCGGCCAGCGGGCTCTTGAAACGGATCACGGCACCTTCGGATGCCGGCAGATGCTTTTCCCTGCAACGGCCGTCGTAGCGCGGTTTTCCACCGGCGGCCATGGCCTTCTCTCGCATGGCCTCGATTTCCCCGGGGGTGCAGGTGCACCAGTAAGCCTTGCCGGCGTCGAGCAGACGCTGGAGATAATTCTCATAGATCTCCAGGCGCTCGGATTGGAAATACGGGCCTTCATCCCAATCGATTCCCAACCATTCCAGGGATTCGAGTATCGCGTCAACCGAAGCCCGGGTCGAGCGGATCCGGTCCGTGTCTTCGATTCTGAGCACGAACCTGCCGCCCGTGTGCCGGGCGTAAAGCCAGTTGAAAAGGGCGGTACGGGCGCCGCCGACATGAAGGTAGCCGGTAGGGCTGGGCGGAAAGCGGGTAATCACGGTGTCCATAATGATTCCTGTCGAAAACGTTGGGTACGACGACTCTTTTTGTTTTTTCGCGCATGACCACTTAGCACATCGATTGCCCGCGAACAAGACACGAATCGCCGCAAACCAAGGAATTGTCTTGACAATCACCTGTAGTTCAATTACTAAAAGTAGTTTATCTTAAGACGTCGCTGAATCAACTTAAAAGCCCTATAATATCAATTAGTTAGGAGATTACTAATGGCCGTTCCCAAGCGAAAAACATCCAAGTCCAAAAGGGACATGCGCAGGACCCACAAAAAAACCTCGGCGCCGGGCCTGACCACATGCGCCCAGTGTGGAGAACCCAAACTGCCCCACCATGCCTGCGGCGGCTGCGGCACCTACAAAGGCCGGGCCGTTCTCGAAACCGAAGAGGAGTGAGGCGTCAAAGCCGGTTGAAAACCGATTTCATACCCCATCGCAAGGAGGATATCGTCCATGTCCGTAGAAGACAAGGTTAAGAAAATCATCGCAGAAAAGCTCAGCGTCGATATCGAGGAAGTGGTCCCGGAAGCCAAGTTCGTCGATGACCTGGGAGCGGACTCCCTGGATCTGGTGGAACTCATCATGACCATGGAGGAAGAGTTCGACATCGAAATCCCGGACGAAGACCAGGAGAAAATAGCCAGCGTTCAGGACGCCATCGACTACATCAACAAGCTGTAGACAGATCGCGCCTTCCAGCGCCTGCAATCGGCATCTTCCGTACTATTTTCCTGCCGCCTCGATCGAGCGCAGTTTCGGCCGGTCAAGGCGGCGGAAACTCTTTTTGCCGGACGGCGGCATCGCCGGTCCCCATCCTGGAGGATAAACCGGCGGCGGAAGCCGGATTTCCCTGCCCCGATTCCCCGCGGGATACGAAAATAGGCGGTTCACGGCCTGCTTCCCGGGCAGAGGGCCGCTTCAAACAGCCCTGTCCGCGGCAGCTGCGAGCCTTCCACCACCCTGAAACCGGACCATTGTTCCTGAACGGGCCATCCCCGTGGAAACGCCGCTCAACCATGTCATCCAACTTGGAACATAGGAGAACGACATGAACTCATCCAATTCCCCCGTCATTATCGGATGCGATCATGCAGCCTTCCCCTTGAAGGAAAAGATCGTGTCTTTCCTCGATGATCTGGGAATCCCTGTCGAGGATTCCGGTACCCATTCCGAACAATCGGTGGACTATCCGGATTTCGGCATCCGGGTGGCCAGCCGGGTATCCAGCGGAGAATTTCAGCGGGGCATTCTGCTCTGTGGAACCGGAATCGGCATGTCCATGGTGGCCAACCGCTATCCGAGGGTACGGGCCGCGTTGTGCAACGACATGTTCGGAGCCATCATGAGCCGACGCCACAACAACGCCAATGTTCTCGTCCTCGGAGGGCGGGTCATCGGCGAGACCCTGGCGTTGGAAATTCTCAAAGCCTGGCTGGAAACGCCTTTCGAGGGCGGCAGGCACCAAAGCAGGCTGGACAAATTCGACTGTATCGAATAATTTCTTTGGGTTTGGAATCCGCAACCCGGAAGCCAGATGCGCATTCCGGCAATTCGATCGTTTACAAAGGAAAACCAAAAGCCGTGTCCCACCAAACGCTGGAAACCGTCGACCCCGAAATCGCCCATGCCATTGCGCTCGAGCGAGAGCGGCAGGAAAACCATCTGGAGCTGATTGCCTCCGAGAACACCGTGAGTCCCGCCATATTGGCCGCTCAAGGCAGCATTCTAACCAACAAGTATGCCGAAGGATATCCGGACAAGCGTTACTACGGCGGCTGCCAGTTCGTCGACGTAGCCGAAAAGCTCGCCGTCAGCCGGGCCATGCAGCTTTTCGGAGCCGCCTACGCCAATGTTCAGGCCCACTCGGGGTCACAGGCAAACATGGCGGTCTATTTCGCCCTGCTTTCCCCGGGGGATACGGTTCTGGGGATGGACCTCGCCCACGGCGGCCATCTGACCCACGGCAGTCCGGTCAGCTTTTCCGGCCGGCTATTCAATTTCGTTCATTACGGGGTGCATCGAGAAACCGAATGCATCGACTTCGACCAGGTCGAGCATCTCGCTGAAGCCCACCGGCCGAAGCTCATCGTCGCCGGTGCCAGCGCCTACCCCCGGATCATCGACTTTGAGCGATTTGCCGCCATTGCAAAGGGTGTTGGGGCCCGTCTGATGATCGACATGGCCCACATCGCCGGCCTGGTGGCCGGAGGTGTTCACCCTTCCCCGGTTCCCCACGCGGATGTCGTGACGTCCACCACGCACAAGACGCTTCGGGGCCCAAGGGGTGGATTGATTCTCGGCTCCAGTGACCTGGGTGCCTTGTTGAACCGCCAGATCTTTCCCGGTATTCAAGGCGGGCCGCTCATGCACGTGATCGCCGCCAAGGCCGTCGCCTTCAAGGAAGCCCTCGCCCCCTCCTTCCGGAGCTACCAGCGGCAGATCGTTGCCAACGCCGCCCATCTGGGGAACTGCCTCAGGGCAAACGGGGTGCGGCTCGTCACCAACGGCACCGACAACCACATGCTGCTGGTGGACCTGACACCGCTCGGTATCACCGGAAAAGAAGCGGAATCGACGCTGGGAAAAGCGGGTATCACCGTCAACAAAAACGCCATTCCATTCGATCCCCTTGGGCCGAACGTCACCAGCGGCATCCGAATCGGCACACCGGTTCTGACCACTCGGGGAATGAAGGCGAGCGAGATGGAGCTTGTGGCAGACTGGATCGCTTCCCTGCTCAAGCACCCTGACGACGCGGAACGCATTCGGAGAATCCGTCTGAGCGTGCGGGACCTCTGCGGGAAGTTTCCACTTTTTGACGAAGTGCCGGATCCCGCCCCGGCGCACGCCTGAAAATGGGGAAAGGAATCCCCTGCACATGGCCAATCCATCAGATCGCCCTTCCTGGGACGTCTACTTCATGGACATCACAGCGCTCGTGGCCCGCAGGACCACCTGCCTCAGACGAGCCGTGGGCGCCGTGATCGTCAAGGACAAGCGCATTCTCGCCACCGGTTACAACGGAGCGCCGACCGGCAGCCGGCACTGCGCCGAAACCGGCTGCCTTCGAGAGCAGCTCAAGGTGCCATCCGGTCAGCGCCACGAATTGTGCCGCGGCATCCACGCCGAGCAGAATGCGATCATCCAGGCGGCCTACCACGGGGTTTCCATCAAGGATGCCACCCTCTACTGCACCACCCAGCCTTGTTCCATCTGCGCCAAGATGATCATCAACGCCGGCATTCGGAAAATCATCTTCGAGTCCGGCTACGAGGACCCCATGGCGACGGCCATGCTCAAGGAAGCGGCCGTGGAGGTGGTGGAGCTCAACCGCCACGGCATGGAGGACCGGTCATGAAGTGCCCGTTTTGCAAGGAAACCGACAACAAAGTCATCGACTCCAGGCTCAGCAAGGACGGCAACGAAATCCGCAGGCGGCGTGAATGCCTGGTTTGCAGCAGACGGTTCACCACCTACGAGCACGTGGAAAAGATGCCAATCGTCATCATCAAGAAAGACGGGCGCCGGGAAGCGTTTTCCAAGGAGAAGGTCCGGGCAGGCATTCAGAAGGCCTGCGAAAAGCGCGATATCAGCATGAACCTGATCGATCAGTTCGTCGATGACCTGGAGATCGATCTGTCGGAGATGGGCGAAAAGGAAATCCCCTCCTCGGTGCTGGGCGAAAAAATCATGGCCAGGCTGCATCAGCTCGACGACGTGGCCTATGTGCGCTTCGCTTCGGTGTACCGCGAATTCAAGGATGTGAACGATTTTGTCTCCGAACTCAAATCCCTTCTGAATGCCCAGGCCCAGCCCGGGGGCAAGTCCGAATCGTGAACCGGGACCTGTTTTACATGCGGATGGCCCTCGACCTCGCTGCGCGGGGCGCCGGCGCCACTTCTCCCAACCCGATGGTCGGCGCCGTTGTGGTCAAGAATGGAAAGGTTCTGGGAAAGGGATTCCATGCGCGCGCGGGAAGCCCCCACGCCGAGGTTCTTGCCCTCGGAGAAGCGGGAGACCGGGCACGCGCCGCCGACCTGTATGTTACGCTCGAACCGTGCAACCACACGGGCCGCACCCCGCCGTGTACGCAAGCCATTCTCAGGGCGGGAATACGCCGGGTGGTCTCCGCAATGGCAGATCCCAATCCCAACGTATCCGGTGGAGGCCACCGGACGCTCGCCGAAAACGGCATCGTCGTCGAGACCGGCGTATGCGGAGACGAGGCCCGACGCCTGAATGAGGCCTTCATCACCTTTGTTCGAACCGGCAAGCCCTTGGTCACTCTCAAGATGGCCGCCACGCTGGACGGCCGCATCGCCACGCGAACCGGCGATTCGAAATGGGTGACGGGGGCGGCCTCCCGCCGCTTCGTTCATCGGCTTCGCCATGAGGTGGACGCCATTCTTGTGGGGGTTGGAACCGTCCGAATCGATGACCCACGTCTCACGACCCGGCTCGACGGGCAGGTCGGTTCCGACCCGATGCGAATCATCCTGGATACCGGATTGTCCATCCCCGAGGACGCTCGACTGCTTCATCAGGCATCTTCGGCCCGGACCCTGATCGTGACCGGCCCTGAACCGCCGCAGGCAAAACGCAGCCGCATCGAGGCTACGGGGGCCGAAATCATGAGCGTGGAAACCGATGCGCAGGGGATACGACTCGGCCTGCTGATGCAGCGGCTGGGTGAAATCGGCATCACCAGCCTTCTCATCGAGGGGGGAAGCCGGGTGGCCGCCTCCGCCCTGTCAGCCGGAATCGTCCATCGGCTCTTTCTCTTTTTCGCGCCCAAGCTTCTGGGCGGCGACGACGGCGCACCGCTCTTCAAGGGAAAAGGGGCGGAATGGATGCGGGACGCGCTCCGCGTTACGGAGGTGAAGCTTCACCGGCTGGATGAAGACATCCTCGTCGAAGGGCGGGTCGGAAAGCCGCTCGAATCTGTTGACAATTAACGGTTAGGCGTTAATTTAGTGGTTTCGTTAAGTGGTCGCGTTCATTAAAAACGGTGTTGCACGGACCATGGGAAGCCGCCGTTTTCATGGATAGGACCACCAGGGTAGCTTTCAGCTCCCTGAATCTTCGGAGCAATCATGTTCACTGGCATTATCGAGGGAACCGGCCGCCTTGCCTCCCTTCGATCCACCGGCAAAGGCAGCAGGATGACGGTCGAGGCCGATTTCCCACTCGATGGGGTCGGCATCGGCGCCAGCATCGCCGTCAATGGGGCGTGTTTGACAGTCGTTCATCTGGACGGAACCCGATTCCAGGTCGATCTGTCTCCCGAATCCCTGGCCACGACGACCTTCGGAGAGGCCCGTACCGGGGAACGGTTGAACCTCGAAAGGGCCTTGAGACTGTCGGATCGACTGGACGGCCATCTCGTCAGCGGACATGTGGACGGCATCGGCTCCATCGCCTCCCGCACCCGTTCGGGCAACGCGCTGGTCATCCGGATCGACGTTCCCGAACGCCTCACCCGCTATATGATCCTCAAGGGTTCCGTGGCAGTGGACGGCGTCAGTCTGACGATCAACCGCCTTTCCAGCCAGAATTTCGACATCACCCTCATACCTCACACCGCCGGTATCACTACGGTGGGTGTCAAACCTCCGGGAAGCCGCGTCAATATTGAAACCGATTTGATCGGAAAATATGTGGAACGCCTCCTGGAAGCCCGATCCGGAAAGCATTCCGGTGCAACAGCGGAAGGCATCGACCGGGAGTTTCTGGCCCGCTCCGGGTTCCTGTGATGTACCTCCCGCTCAGGAGATCTACGAAACATGCCACGTCTCAGTGTAGAAAAAGCCATCGATGAGATCCGCCAGGGGCGCATGGTCATCCTGGTGGATGACGAAGACCGTGAGAACGAAGGGGACCTGACCATGGCGGCCGAAAAGGTCACTCCGGAAGCCATCAACTTCATGGCCAAGTACGGGAGGGGGTTGATCTGCCTCTCCCTGACGCCTGAGAAGGCCGAATCCCTCGATCTTCCGCTGATGGTGAACCAAAACACCTCCCAGTTTCAAACCGGCTTCACCGTCTCCATCGAAGCCAGATGCGGGGTGACAACGGGCATATCGGCTGCGGACCGCGCGACCACCATCCTCACCGCGGTTCGCGACGACGCCAAACCGCGGGACCTGGTTCGGCCGGGTCACATCTTTCCCCTCAGGGCGAGGAGGGGCGGAGTCATGGTCCGGACCGGTCAGACCGAGGGATCCGTGGATCTCGCGCGGCTTGCGGGACTCAAGCCCGCCGGAGTCATCTGTGAAGTCATGGATGAAGACGGAACCATGGCGCGGATGCCGTCGCTGGAAGTATTCAGCGAAACCCACGGCATCGGCATCGTTACGATTGCCGACCTGGTCGAATACCGCATGCGCAACGAATCCTTCGTCAGAAGAGCGGCCGAAACCGTCATTCCCACGCTGCATGGCGGCGAATTCAAGGCCATCGTCTACGAGAACGACGTGGACCAGCTTCTCCACATCGCCATGATCAAGGGCGACATCGTCCCCAGCGAGCCCATCCTGGTGCGAGTCCACTCGGAATGCCTCACCGGCGACATCTTCGGCTCGCTCAGGTGCGACTGCGGCGACCAGCTTCACAAGGCCATGGAAATGATGGATCGCGAAGGCAGGGGGGTGCTCCTATACCTTCGCCAGGAGGGCCGGGGCATCGGGCTGGTCAACAAGATCAAGGCCTACGCATTGCAAGATCAGGGCCTCGATACGGTCGAGGCCAACCAGGAGCTGGGATTTCAGCCGGATGTGCGCAACTACGGCATCGGCGCCCAGATCCTGGCCGATCTGGGCGTTACCAAGATGCGGCTGCTCACCAACAATCCAAAGAAGATGGTGGGCCTGCAAGGCTACGGGCTCAGCATCGTGGAACAGGTGCCCATCGAGATCGAGCCCAACGACTACAACCGGTGCTACCTCAACTGCAAGAAGATCAAGATGGGCCACATGCTCAAACATGTGGACGCGGTTCCCTGATAGGGAATGTCGACGCCCCGGAATACCTGTCACCCGAACCCGGAGGGAGGAGTCATGCCGAGAACGCTGGAAGCCAACCTGCTGGCCGAAGGAAAGAAATTTGCCATCGTCGTCAGTAGGTTCAACGATTTCATCACCGACCGCCTCGTGGGCGGAGCTCTGGATGCACTCCATCGATCCGGCGCCAGGGACGAAGACATCGACCTCGTCAAAGTCCCCGGGGCCTTCGAAATCCCGCTGATCGCCAAGAAGCTGGCCGGAAAGAGCCGCTACGATGCCATCGTTTGTCTGGGCGCGGTCATCCGTGGAGCAACCCCTCATTTCGATTATGTAAGCGCGGAGGTATCCAAGGGCATCGCCGTAGTCGGTCTCGAAGCGGAAATTCCGGTGATCTTCGGCATTGTCACCACGGACACCATTGAACAGGCCATCGAGAGGGCCGGCACCAAGGCAGGGAACAAGGGGTGGAGCGCGGCCATATCCGCGATCGAAATGGCCAACCTGATGGATGTCATCAGCGGCGCCTGAAACCGGCCTTCATGACCTGGCCGGCCCGTGGTCAAACGAGCCATCGGGCAGAGGAGTGCTTCCGGAGCACCATGGGTAATCGAAGACGTGCACGCGAGATGGCCATGCAGGCCCTCTATTATATCGATCTGAGCCGGCGCCGTCCTGAGGAGGCGCTTGCGCTTTTCCGGAAGACTTTCTCCCCTTCCAAAAAGGTGGAGCCCTTTTTCGCGGAACTGGTGGAAGGCGTCCTGAGGGACAAACGCCTGCTGGACGGCGTCATTGAAACCTACTCGGACAACTGGCGCGTCAGCCGCATGGCCTGCGTGGACCGAAATGTCATCCGCATCGCGGTCTACGAAATGCTGAGACACCCGGACATTCCACCGAAGGTGAGCATCAACGAAGCAATCGATATCGGAAAGAAATTCGGGACGGAGGAATCCGGCCCGTTCATCAACGGCATCCTGGACGGAATGAGGCTTGCCCTGGAGCAGGGCCGGATCGAACCGCTTCCGCCCCCGCCGCCCCCCGACGCCGGTGAGGCCGACTTCAGGAGTGAAGGATGATAATCGAAAAGCTGACCGTAGGCCCCCTGATGGCCAACTGTTTCATCGTGGGCTGCCCCGACACACTGCGTGCAGCGGTGATCGATCCGGGTGGCGATGTCGACCGGATACTCACAGCCCTCGCCCGGCGGGAGCTGCGGGTGGAAGCCATCATCGATACCCACGGACACTTTGACCACGTCGGCGGAAACCGACGGCTCAAGGATGCCACTGGCGCTCCGATCATGATTCATGCCGCGGATGCGCCCATGCTCTCCCAACTGGCCCGCTCAGCCGGCAGCTTCGGCCTGGAAGCAGAGAACTCCCCGCCCGCCGACCGGCTCCTTGCCGACCAGGAGGTCGTGGAGGTGGGCCGGCTTCAATTCAAGGTCCTTCATACGCCTGGCCACACTCCCGGAGGGGTTTCCCTGTTTACCCCCGGCCATGTGTTCGTGGGGGATTCCCTGTTTGCCGGTTCGATCGGGAGGACCGATTTTCCCGGGGGCGACTTCGATACGTTGATCCGGAGCATCCACAAGCAGCTCTTTGCACTGGACGACGATGTCGTGGTTTATACCGGGCACGGTCCGGAAACCACCATCGCACAGGAGAAGCGCTACAACCCATTCGCCGCCATCCGCTGATCGGTCGTGCCGGTATGGCTCGACTCCTGCCCGCCAGTAGGCCGCCTGCGCCTCATTGGCCTTGAACTCCTCGGGAGGCTTTGATATTTCTTAATTTTCCGCGGATCCGGCTTCCGTCGGCCTTTTGCCCTCGGGTGCCACTGCGGTTGGCGGACAGGAATCCATGACCACTAAACCTTTCGAGATTCGGCGAAGACCCTCCACCAGCGTGTGGGTCGGAAACGTTCAAGTCGGTGGAACGGCGCCGATTTCCGTCCAGTCCATGACCAACACTGCCACCCGGGACGTATCGGCGACGGTGGAGCAGATCGGCAGGCTGGAGGCGGCCGGCTGCGAAATCGTCCGCGTCGCCGTACCGGACGAGGCGGCGGCATCGGCCATCAGGCCGATCAAATCCGCCATTTCGATTCCCTTGATCGCCGACATTCATTTCGACCATCGACTGGCCATCCGAGCCGCGGAGGCCGGCGCCGACGCCCTCCGGCTCAACCCGGGAAACATCGGCGGGGAAAAGAACATTCGCGCGGTCGTCCATTGCGCCCGGACGCTCAACATTCCCATCAGGATCGGTGTCAATGCGGGCTCACTGGAAAAGGACCTTTTGAAATCCCACGGAGGCCCGACGCCGGAAGCGATGGTGGAAAGCGCCTTGCGGCACATCAGCCTGCTGCGCGAACTGGAATTCGACCAGATAAAGGTTTCCCTTAAGGCGTCGGATGTGCCCCGCACCCTTGCCGCCTACCGGCTTCTCGCCCGTGCCACCGATCTGCCCCTGCACATAGGGATTACCGAAGCGGGCGGGCTTTTTCCGGGCATCGTGAAATCGTCCATAGGCATCGGAATGCTTCTCGCCGAAGGCATCGGTGATACGCTTCGCGTCTCCCTGACGAGAGATCCCGTGGAAGAGGTGAGGGTCGGGTTCGAAATCCTCAAGGCCCTGGGCCTGCGTCAAAAAGGGCCCGATATCATCTCCTGCCCCACCTGCGGCCGGACGCAAATCGACCTCTTTGACATTCTCGAGAAGGTCGAGAACGCACTCCTGAACAAATCCCTCCCGATCAAGGTCGCCATCATGGGCTGCGTGGTCAACGGCCCGGGTGAGGCGAGGGAGGCCGACATCGGCATTGCCGGCGGTGACGGGATCGGCATCCTGTTCAAAAAGGGAAAAGTCATCAGAAAATTCCCGGAGGATCGCCTCGTGGAGGTTCTTCTCAGTGAAATCGACCGATTCGAAACCGAAACCACTGTTCATGAAAAATCCCAAGGGCCGGCGGATGCCGCTGCGCGACGATCGGCAAAGCCGGTGAAGCGCCCCTGAACCCACTCAACCAACCGGAGTCGGATGCCATGCCCAAATCACCCCAAACGGCCATATCACCCACACGAAACGAAGATTATCCGGAATGGTACCAGCAGGTGATCAAGGCCTCGGACCTGGCGGAGAAATCACCTGTCCGCGGCTGCATGGTGATCAAACCCTGGGGGTATGCCATCTGGGAAAACATCATGCGTGACCTTGATGCCATGTTCAAGGAAACGGGGGTGAAAAACGCCTACTTTCCGTTGTTCATCCCGTTGAGCTTCCTGGAGAAGGAAGCCGAACACGTGGAGGGTTTCGCCAAGGAATGCGCCGTTGTCACGCATCATCGGCTGGAAAAGTCCCCCGAAGGAGGCCTCGTACCGGCGGGAGCCCTCAAAGAACCCCTGGTGGTCAGGCCCACTTCGGAAACCATCATCGGGGACTCCTTTGCCAGGTGGATATCCAGCTACCGGGATCTTCCGATTCTCCTCAACCAGTGGGGCAACGTCGTCCGTTGGGAAATGCGCACCCGGATCTTCCTTCGCACCAGCGAGTTCCTCTGGCAGGAGGGCCACACGGCGCATGCCACCGCCGATGAAGCCGTCGAGAGAACCCACATGATGCTCGATGTCTATGCCAGATTCGTCGAGGAGTTTCTGGCCATACCCGTGATACGGGGCCGCAAGACCCCTTCGGAACGATTTCCCGGCGCCGTGGACACTCTTTGCATCGAGGCCATGATGCAGGACCGGAAGGCGCTTCAGACCGGCACGTCTCATTTTCTAGGCCAGAATTTCGCCCACGCCTCCGGGATCCGCTTCCAGACGGCCGAGGAAACCGAGGAGTATGCCTGGACCACCTCCTGGGGCTCTTCCACGCGGATGATCGGCGGCGTCATCATGACCCACAGCGACGACGACGGCCTGGTGCTTCCGCCAAGAATCGCCTCGGCACATGTGGCGCTTCTGCCTATCTGGCGCAATGAAGACGAAAAACCCATGGTCATGGAATCCGTGCAGCGACTGGCCGCGGAACTTCGGGATCGTCGCTATGGTGGGCGGCCGGTTCAGGTGGAGATCGACAGCCGGGAAATCGGCGGAGCCCGCGGTTGGGAATGGATCAAAAAGGGCATCCCGCTGCGGGTGGAAATCGGCCCCCGTGACATACAGAAGGGCACGGTCTTCGCGGGAAGACGCGACCGGGCGGCAAAGGAGCGGCAGTCCATCGATCGAAACCGGTTCGTCGCCGACATCCCGGCCATCCTGGAGGACGTCCAGCGCAACCTTTTTGAAAAGGCGCTCGCCTATCGCGAGTCTCACACGACCGCCATCGATGAGAAAGATGCATTCGATGCCTTCTTCACGCCTGCCAATGCTGAAAGGCCGGAAATCCACGGCGGCTTCGCCCTGTCGCACTGGTGCGGGTCCGAAGATTGTGAGGCTAAAATCAAGGAGGATCTCACGGTTTCGATCCGCTGCATCCCTTTGAGCGGTGAGGAAGAGGCCGGCCGGTGCATCTGCTGCGGCCGGCCCAGCGGGCGGCGGGTCGTTTTCGCGAAGGCCTATTGACCGCCGGTGGAAGAGTTCAACGCCACGGGTATTGAACTGCCATGATACGGATCACCGACATCATCGACCGGGTCGCGGAGAACCATCCCGATGCGGATTTCTCCATCATCGACAGGGCCTATATCTTTTCGGCCAGGGTCCATGAGGGGCAGGTCCGGCTTTCCGGCGAACCCTATCTGTCCCATCCACTCGAGGTGGCCGGCATCCTCGCCGACATGCGGCTCGACCCGGTGAGCATCGCGGCCGGTCTTCTTCATGATGTCATCGAAGACACCCACGCCACGCCCAGAGAAATCGAGCAGATGTTCGGTGTGGAGGTCATGCACATCGTCGAGGGGGTCACCAAACTCAGCACCATTCCATTCTCCAGCTCCCAGGCCCGGCAGGCGGAAAATCTTCGCAAGATGCTGCTGGCGATGGCCGATGACCTCAGGGTGATTCTGATCAAGCTTGCCGACCGTCTCCACAACATGCGCACTCTGCAATACCACACGGAAAACAAGCGCCGGGCGATCGCCCAGGAGACACTCGACATCTATGCGCCCATTGCCGCCCGGCTCGGCATCTACTGGATCAAGAACGAACTGGAAAACATTTCCTTCAAATACACCATGCCCGATGTGTACGCCGACATCGAAAATCGCGTCAGCCACGATCGGCAGGAGCGCGAGGCCTATGTCGAGACCGTCAAACAGTACATCCGCAACAAGATGACGGAGAACGGGCTCAAGTGCGAAGTCCTGGGCCGCTACAAGAATTTCTACAGCATCTACCAGAAAATGATCAGCCAGGACCTCGCATTTGAGGACGTCTACGACATCGTGGCCTTCCGGATCATCCTCGATACCATTCCCCAGTGCTATGAAGCGCTGGGTATCGTCCACTCGCTCTGGAAGCCCATCGACATCAAGTTCAAGGACTACATCGCCCGCCCCAAGCCCAACATGTACCAGTCCCTGCACACCACCGTCATCGGGCCGAAAGGCGAGCGTGTGGAAATTCAGATCCGCACCCACGAGATGGACCGCGTGGCGAAATCGGGAATCGCCGCGCACTGGAGCTACAAGGAAGGGCGCGTGGCCGACGAGCAGTCTTCCCAGAAATTCGCCTGGATCCAGAATCTCGTCGAAAACCAGGCCAATTTCCGCAACCCGGAGGAATTTCTCGAAAACGTGCGCATCGACCTCTTCCCGGACGAGGTCTACGTCTTTACCCCCAGAGGGGACATCAAGACTCTGCCCAAAGGGGCCACCCCGGTCGACTTTGCCTACCAGATCCATTCCGAGGTCGGAAACCAGTGCACCGGCGCCAAGGTCAACGGCCGAATGGTCCCCCTGAGCTATGAGTTGGAGACCGGCGATACGGTCGACATCATCACCAGCAAGAATCATTACCCCAGCAAGGACTGGCTAACCTTCGTCAAGACGGTCAAGGCGAGATCCCGGATCCGGCAGTGGATCAAGACCCAGGAAAAGAACCGGAGCCTGTCACTGGGGAGGGAGATGTGCGATAAGGCCTTTCGCAAATACCGGCTCAACTTCAATGCGTTGATGAAGTCCGAACAGATGGAAAAAGTCGTCGAACAGTTCGGGTTCAAAAATCTGGAGGATCTCATCGTCAGCGTGGGCTACGGCAAAACGACGCCGTTGCAGATCGTCCGCAAGTTCATCCCCAAACCGGAGTCGGTCGACGAAGAAGAGGCGATCCTCAGCCGCCAGCCGGACAAGACCAGACGCAAACGCCAAACCATCGGAGTTTTGGTGAAGGGCATGGACGACATCCTCATCCGGTTCGGCAAATGCTGCCAGCCCGTCCCGGGAGATTCCATCGTCGGCTACATCACCCGGGGTTACGGCGTGACGATCCATCGCACCAATTGCGTCAACGCACTGAAGATGAGCCCGGAACGCCAGATCGACGTGGAATGGACCCGGGACATCGCCGACAGCTATCCGGTGAAGATTCTC
Organism: Desulfobacterales bacterium; assembly: GCA_049366795.1. Lineage (GTDB taxonomy): Bacteria > Desulfobacterota > Desulfobacteria > Desulfobacterales > UBA5852 > CALNZV01. The sequence goes on along the minus strand of JBMNCP010000016.1, from coordinate 210,211 downwards.
ATCCTCGGTTTCGACCGGGTTGGACTGCTGGCCGACGTCGCGACCGAAATCAGCAAGGCGACGGCCAATATCGTGAGCATCAACACATCGGTCAAAGACAACAAAATGGTCGAACTCTTTCTGACCCTCACCGTTCAGAACACCGACCACATCAACCGGGTGGTCAGCTCTCTTCGCAAAATTCGCCAGGTACAGGACGTTCGCCGCGTCAACGCCTGAACCGCCCCGGTTCTATGATTTCCCCCACCCTGGGAATTTCCCTGTTTCCTACTCCGGCACGCGGCCGCCTGCCGGACTGGCGCTCCCGGGCACACCGCGGCGTGCGTCTCGAATGGCGGATTGACATTCCGCAAGGCTTTCGTTATTGGAGACGGGTCCATCCAGGCCGGGCTCCGGAAAGGCCGGGATCTGTATCGGATCGGCATCTCAAGCGGCTGGGTCGTCAGGCTACTTCGATCGATGGAAGCATGCGGGGCCCCAACCGCATTATCATCAGTGGCAATGAAGAGATTTCTCGTCGTCTACTATTCCCAATCCGGGCAGCTGGTCGAAATCGTCCACTCCGTTCTGCGGTCATTTGTCGAGTACGACCGCGTGGAGTTGGTGTTCGAAGCGATTCGCCCCGAGAAGGCGTACCCCTTTCCCTGGTCCGCCCTCGAGTTTGCCGACGTCTTCCCGGAATCGCTCGAGGAGATCCCCTGCCGGCTCGAACCCTTCCGGTTCGACCCCGAAGCGCACTATGACGGCGTGATTCTGGCCTACCAGGTGTGGTATTTGTCACCGTCCATTCCGATCAGCGCATTTCTGCAATCCGCGGAGGCGGCCCGGGTGATGCGGAACCGGCCCGTGGTGACCCTTGTCGGCTGCCGCAACATGTGGCTGCTGGCCCACGAAAAGGTCAAATCCAGAATCGTTCGAAACGGGGGCAAACCCGCAGGCAATATCGCCCTCATGGATCGGGCGCCGAACCTGCTGGGGGTCGTTTCCATCGCCGCCTGGATGCTGACCGGAAGCAAACGGCGGTTTCTGAATCTTTTCCCCAGACCGGGCATCGCCGGCGAGGATATCCGGGACAGCGCCAGGTTCGGCGAAGTGCTGTTGAACGGTCTGACGGCCGATAGCGTCGGAGATCTTCAGCCGGCCCTAAATCGGCTCGGGGCAGCGACGGTGGTTCCCTCATACATCCTTTTCGAGCAGCGCATTTCAAAGATTTTCGCGGCGTGGTCCCGGTTCATACGCCGAAAAGGCGGACCGGGGGACCCCGCACGCAAGGGTCGGCTGCGATGGTTCATCGCATATCTGCTGACCGCCGTTTTCCTGCTCGCCCCGCTGGCAACGGCGATAACATTTGTCGTCCAAAAACTGCGGAAAAACCAACTGGAAGCTCAGGTTTTACACTTTGCGGACAATCGGATCCCGCAGAGTTGCGGCACGAAACCACCCTCGGAAGCTTAGCTCCCGCGTTCACCCGGGAAGATCCCACAAGACCACGACATGACAAACAAGGTATATATCACTGAATTGTCCGCATTTCTGCCGAATGACCCCGTGGACAACGATGCCATCGAGGCTGTTCTGGGCAGGATCGCTGATCTGCCTTCCAGAACCCGGAAGATCGTTCTGAAAAACAACCAGATCCAAAGGCGCCACTACGCTATCGACCCCGAAAGCGGCCGGCTGACCCACACGAATGCGCAGTTGACGGCCGAGGCCGTACGGAGGCTTCGGCCGGGCCGTCGATTCCAGCCTGGCGACATCGAGTGCCTGTGCTGCGGAACCACGAGTCCGGACATGTTTTTTCCCGGACATGCCCTGATGGTTATGGGAGAGTTGGGGCTGCCTCCCTGCGAGGCGGCATCCGCCCAGGGGATCTGTCTATCCGGCATCACCGCACTCAAATATGCCTATCTGAACGTGGCGGCAGGCGCCAGCCGCAACGCGGTCGCCACGGGCTCGGAGTTGGCTTCTTCCTTCATGCGCTCCGGCTTCTTCAACTCGATGGCCGACCCGGGGGAAGACCTGGAGACAAGACCGATCCGGGCATTTGATGCTGATTTTCTCCGCTGGATGCTTTCCGACGGCGCCGGTGCCATGTTTCTCTCCAACCGGCCCTCCGAGGGTCGGTTGTCGTTGGAAATCGAGTGGATCGAGCATCTTTCCTTCGCCGGAGAGCTGGAAACCTGCATGTACGGCGGGGCAGTCAAGAGGGAAGACGGCAGCATGGCGGGCTGGCGGCAATTCGAAGCGATCCCGGAGCACCAGAGAGACTACCTCTTTTCCGTCCGGCAGGACATCAAACTCCTCGACCGGCATATCGTGCCGACAATGGGTCGGGCCCTCACCTCGGCGGCCGCCAGGCATGGTTTGATGCCCTCGGATGTCGACTGGTTCCTGCCGCACTATTCATCCGGATTCTTCCGCCAGAAGTTCTACGACGGCATGAAGTCGGTCGGCTTCGAGGTCCCCTATTCGAAATGGTTCACCAACCTGACGACCAGGGGGAACACCGGCAGCGCCGCCATTTACATCATTCTCTCGGAACTCTTCGAATCAGGCCGCCTGGCTCCCGGGCAGCGGCTGCTGTGCTTCGTACCGGAGAGCGCGAGGTTTTCCCATGCATTCATGCTCCTGAAGGTTGTACAGGGATAGTCTTCTTTCCCCTCCTTGAACGCTGCCAGCGGGATCACCGTAAGCCGGGGGTGCCATCCCATCCCTCCTTCATGGATTCCCGTAGCGGTTTCGCATCACCAACAGTGCGATCAGAAGGCTTCCGGCGAAAAACGTCAGCAGGAGGCCCAGGTTCCCGAGGACGGCTTCCAGCGTTCCGCCGCGGACCATCAATTCCATGAATGCCTCGTGGGCCCATCCCAGGGGCGACCAATGACTGATGGCCTGCATCATTTTAGGCATGGCAAACACCGGCACCATGATCCCTCCCAAAGCAGCGGCGATCACGATCGAAACCGGGCCGACGGTGGTCGCCTGCTCGCTCGTACGTGCCAGCGTGCCCAACATCACCCCGTACCCCGCAGCAGCCAACGCACTGAACAAAACGAGGAGGGCGACGGCAACCCGGTCGTTTCCCATGTCGAGCACTGACGTTCCCAACATCGGCAGCACCCATCGGCCGACCATCAGGATGAAAACGAACTGGATCAGGCTGACGCAGACGTAGGCGGCAAGCTTTCCCGACAGAAGTGTGAGCCGGGACACCGGCATTATCATCAGCCGGGCGAAAATGCCTTCTTTTCGTTCCCTGATCAGGGAGCCGGCCAGAGGAACCGCAATGAAAAACATTCCGAAAAGCGCCCATGCCGGCACATTTTGCTGAACGGCCGTGGGAAGAGCGAACCGTGCGGCTTCCCCCGTGCGGTGCTCGTTGATTCGAACGAGGGACGACGCCGCAAAATCGATGTCCAGCGATGGGAACGTTTGAACGGGCGGCGATATTCCGTTGCGGGGTTTCGACCCGGCGATGATGGGTTGAAGATAATGTCGAAAGGCGGCTTCCAGGTGCTTCATCCTGAGCGCCATCTGCATGGGCACGATCGCCTGTCGAAGCGCGCCGATGACCGCCGTCCGGTATCCTCCGGGCATTGCCGGATCGACATAGATCCGGATTTCGCCTGGCAGACCGTCGACTGGCGGGCCGGACAGCTTGTTGTTCGAAAAGAGCTGCTGGATTTCGCCTTTGGCGAGCCTCTCCGCCGATTCTGTCATGTTCGGGGCCAACACGACGCAGAACGGGTAATCGCCGTTGGCCACCGCATCGATCGCGTACGTCTCCTCGATCCGGGTGCCATCGATGGCCTCGATGACGTTTATACGGTCATGCGATGCCATGAAACGGGCAACGGATCGAGCCGCCTCCCCACCGTCCCGGTCCACCAGGAGCCCCGTCATACGGGTCGCACCGTCGTGCACGAACACATTGTCCTGGACCAGGGTGATAACGAGCACCAGGGCCGCCGGCATGGTAAAAAGCAGCATCAGCCCTGCCCGATCCCTGGCCAGCAGCCGCAATTCGTTCCAGATCACTGCAGCGAATGAATACATGATGGTTTCAACCCGTTCAGGGCGTTCGGAGCCGGCGAGCATGCCAACGGCGGGATCGGGCAGCCCTTCCGAAAGCCTCTGTCATGAGGGTGCAGGCCGGATCGTCAGTGGCGATTCCGCCCCCCGGTGAGCAGCAGGAACAAGTCATCGAGGTCGTGGCAGCCGGGGTACTGGTGCATCAGCAGGTCGGACCGCCCATGGGCAACCAGCCTGCCCTGATCGATAATGGCGATTCGAGAGCAGAGCGCCTCGGCTTCTTCCAGATAGTGGGTCGTGTAGACGATGGTCGTCCCCTGATCCTTCAGCTTCATGATGTTTTCGAGTATTGCGGTCCGGGACTGGGCATCGATGCCGGCGGTGGGCTCATCGAGGAACAGCAGCCGGGGGCGGTGGAGAATGCCGGCGGCCAGGTTGATCCGTCGCTGCATTCCGACGGAAAAAGTCCGTACCGGCTGGTCGGCCCTTCTCTCCAGATCCGCGAATGCGAGTCCGGCACCGACCGCTTCCCTCAGCGGCTTTCCCTTCAGGCCGTACATCCTTCCGAAGTGAGTCAGATTCTCCCTCGCGGTGAGTCGTTCATACAAGGCGACCCGCTGCGGGACGATTCCGATCGTGGAACGCACACGGGCCGGGTGCCGGAGCGTATCCAGCCCGCAGATGGTTACCATTCCCGATGTCGGCCGCATCAGGGTGCACATGACGGAGATCGCCGTTGTTTTTCCCGCGCCGTTGGGCCCCAGCAGTCCGAAGATCTCCTCCTCGTAGACGGTGAGATCCAGTTCATGGATGGCAGGGAGCGATGCGCCTCGGTAGGTCTTGGTCAAGCGGGAGGCCTGGAGTACGGCAGCGGAGCACTCCAGCGCTGGCGGTTTCGATACCTCGGGCATTCTGGCGATCATTTCGGTTATCTGCCGCGGCACGATCTTGAAAAGATTATAGGTTGATGGCGATGCATCGCAGCGATCCGCTGCACACGTCCTGAATCGCGTCAGTTCAATCGATGCGCCTCGATAAATGAACACAAGGTTTCGATGGACTGAAGGGCGGGCCTGCCCTCTTTCATGTCCTTGATGACGACGCCGAAATTCTTGTCCAGCTGGTGCACCATTTCGATGGCGTCGATGGAGTCCAGCCCGAACTTCGGGCCGAACAAGGCATCGTCATCCCGTATATCGTCTTCGGTGAACTCGACGAGGCGAAGTTCCCTTATGATCATTTTTTTCAGCTGTGTTTTCAGATTCATCACGCTATCCGCTGGTGAACGAAGCTTATCGGATCGCTTCCAACAGCTTCCGGTAGATTTCAGTTTCCCTGTCGGCGCATTCCCTTAATACCGAGGCCATTGCGGGCAATGACTCCTCCTCTGTCGCCCTACCCTTGCAGTTGCGGGAACCCATCAGCGCGAACCGGCGCCATCGATCCCCCGCCGCCGTCATCTTTTCCGCCAGTGCCGACACCTGGGGCGAATTCAACACCTCCGCGGCCTCCTGAAGAAAAGCCGCATACATGAAGCGAAACCCCGCCCCACCGGTGCCGATCTCCTCCTGCATCCGGATGATCTGTCCCACATGGAGAAGCGTCTTGCGGTGTCCAAGGTTTTCCGGCCATTTCTCGAGTCGACCGGCGAGGAACCGCATGCCCGCGACTCCGAAAAGGGGAAGCCCTCGCCTCAGCATTGTACGGGAAACGCCGCGGATGGCTTTACGGATCGCCGGAGCGGGATGCTCCCGCCCGGTGAAGCGGGTGATGCAGTACATGAACCCCTTGGGGGCCAGCGCTCCCTTGGCAAACCTGGCCTTCATGAGGCGGCTGCGGGAACAGACGACCGGATCCGGAAAAACAGGGTCGCTGATAAGGTAGTCATCGCCCCTTTTGCCGTAGACGATGAGGTTGTGCATGTTGAAATGGAAGCGGAAGGCTTCCGGGAAATACGGCAGCCAATAGCCACCCGTGCGACAGCCGACCGGTGTGCCTTGGGCCAGCCTGGCATCGAGCGCCGCCATGGCTTTTTGGGGATTTCTGAATTTTTTCGATTCCAGTTCGACGCCGAACGCCTGGGTCAATCGTCTGATAACGCCGCCTACTGGGCATCTGAAGGTCGTCAGCGGCAGCTTGTTGACGCGAAGGAAAGGCAGGTAGCCGAAGAAAAGGCCCTGGCCGATGCCGAACGCCATGGCCTCACTGATCGAATGCCCATAATGCCGGAAGAGATTGGAGGCAACGCCGCTTTCACAGTGGGAACTCTGCCGGTGTTCAAAGGGAATTTCGAAATCGGCGGTTCGGAGGGTCATGGTCGGGCCGTAATCGAATTGGCGGAAGCTATGGCGTTCGGTCGAGTTCCGCCAATGAGATCTCCAGCAGATCGGCATAGCGGCGCTTGTGTTTCATGGACATGGAAGCATAGCCTTCAGGCGTCAGGTGACGCCGAACCTGCCATCGGAAGAGGCCGACGTAATCGGCGAGGAGTCGAATCGTCATCTGGTGCCGGGCCATGTGATAGGCCAATGGACTGGCCGTCCGTTCACGAATGCGGCGCAATGCGTCGGCCACTTCATCCTCGACGATCTGCCAGGCTTGGGCATTGGCGACATTCTTCGGTTCCCATCCCAGGGACGGCGCCAGAACGTATCGACCCAGTTCATCCACGGCATAGCAAACCTCTTTTTGCTCGCCCGCCATGCCGAAATCCTGCGGTACATCCTTGACCTTCATTTTTCGATCCAACTGAGAAATGAAAAAACGGTCCCTCTGCGATGGAATATTGCCGAAGGACCGCCAGAATAATGGGAAGTCGGATTGTTCAGCGGATTGGGGGGCGTCAGGGTGCCTTGACCACGTATCCGGACTTGATGCAGTTGGTGCAGACCGTCATTTTCCTGGCACTTCCGTCCTTCAGCGCACGGACGCTTTGAAGATTCGGGTTGAACCGGCGCTTGTTGACATTGTGAGCATGACTGACATGATGGCCGGTCATCGGTTTCTTTCCGCAGATCTCGCATATCTTGGACATGGCGCGTTTTCCTCCGGTGGAGTTTTCGGATTCATGAAATTGGTTCTTATAATGAACCATTCCACACTTGTAAAGGATTTTCTCCCGCCTCGAGCGCCCTATTGAACTTCGCCGATCTGCGCTTCAGTGAGGGCGATGTAATCCAGGGCCTTTTGATGAACACCCACGTCCGGATACTTTTCGATGACCGACCGGAACCGGTTCAAGGCCGCGCGGTAGTGTTTGGACCGATAATAGAAAAGCCCGATATTGAACTCCGATTCCGCCAAGGACTTCAATGTCTTGTTGTAGTATTCCCGGGCTTTGACGGTGTATTCGTCTTCGGGGTAGGTGGTCATCAGGCGGATGAAGGTATCCCGGGCCCGCTTGGCCATCTCCTGGTCCCGGTCGGGACTGTCGATCCGGGCGAAGTAGCAGCGTCCGATCTGAAACACCACGTACGGCATCGCCTCGTTTCTTGGATGAAGGTTTTCAAACTCCTCATAGGCGAAGATCGCCTCTTCGTATTCCCCGAGCTTGAAATGGGCGTCCGCCACCTTGAGTTCGGCCAGCATGGCGAACTTGCTGTATGGATACCAGTCCTTGATCTTCTCGAACGCGGCTTTAGCGCCTTTGTAATCACCTTCCTCGTACTTTTCCATTCCGTCCCAGGCCAGGAAGGTGTCGGATTCATCTTCCTCGGCCTTGAAGAAATGGCCGAGAAGCGAACAACCCGAACAGGTCAGGCAGATGATGATAATGAGAAGCAGAAACCGTTTCATCATCGGATTCCTTTAAAGATGGAGGGCACCGAAGCTGCCGGGCAGCAGTTCGATGCCCACGCCATACCAGAGCGGGTCAAAAAGATGGGCGTCGGTCACCGATGGTCATCACGGATAGCAGATTCCCTGTCAGCGGCGCCGTCGGAGCAGCCTTTAAAGCAGCTTTTTGATGGCGTCTTCCAGCTTGCTTTTGGCGACCATGCCGGTGATTTGCTCCTTGACATCGCCATCCTTGAAAAAGATCAAGGTCGGGATGGCCTTGATACCGAACTTCCCGGGTGTGATCGGGTTGTCATCCACGTTGCACTTGGTGAACTTGATCTTGCCGCTGTAACTACCGGCCAGCTCGTCCACGACGGGCCCGATGGCTTTGCAGGGCCCGCACCAGGGCGCCCAGAAGTCCACGATTACGGGAATATCGGAACCCAGCACTTCGGTTTCAAAGGTGTTGTCACCCACTTCCATCACATGATCGGCCATGATAGCGGTCCTCTCCCTGATTTATTAGATGAGGGGGCAATTATAGATTGCGGCCGGACGTCTGTCAACCAACGCATCCGCTGGAAACAGCCCCTGTTTGACTCGTCCGGTGGCTTCTGGTAGCTCTCAGCCAAGGGCACGAATCGGCCAACTCAACCGGAGGGCACGACCATGAAGCAGAAGATCCGAATCGGAGCGTTGATCTCAGGAGGAGGCACCAACCTCCAGGCGGTGATCGACGCCTGCGGCACCGGTGCAGTCGACGGCGCCCTGGTGGTCGTCGGTTCCGATATGCCCGATGCTTACGGTCTCCAGCGGGCGGCCAGCCATGGCATTCCAACCATTGTCGTGGACTACCGTCCCATCATCCAGGCCTATCGCAGGGACCGGTCTCGTTTCCGCACTCCGGAGGGCTTCGATTTGGAGGCGCTCCGCCGCAAGACCCATCTTTTCGCGTCCGAAACCCCGGCCGATGCTGTGGACGCCTTCCTCATCACCCGAGCGGCCGCGGAAGCCAGGATTCTGGATGCCATGAAGGCCTATCCGTTCGACCTTCTGATCCTCGCCGGTTTCATGCGCAACCTCACCCCCTACTTCATCGACAGGATCAACGCGGAACCGGAACGTCCGCGCATCATGAACATTCATCCGGCGCTGCTTCCCGCTTTTCCGGGCGTAGACGGGTACGGCGACACCTTCCGCTACGGATGCAAAGTCGGGGGCTGCACCGTCCACTTCGTCGACTACGGGGAGGACACCGGTCCGATCATCGGTCAGAAGGCCTTCGCCATCGAGCCGGAAGACACCCTCGATCACGTACGGAAAAAGGGGCTTGAGCTCGAATGGCAACTCTACCCGGAATGCATCCAGCTGTTTGCCGAGAACCGGCTCCGGGTCGTGGAGCGGATTCACAGTGCGCCGAAGGGGCTGCATTACCATCGGAAAGTCGTGGAGGTGCTTCCGCCATCGGATAAACGACCCTGACGGTCGTTCCTCACCCATTTCAAGGAGCACGAAAGTGTCCTCACCGCACATTCTGGTGGTCGGCGGCGCCGGCTACATCGGCTCTCACATGGTCAAGGCGCTTCTGGAGGCGGGATTCTGGCCGGTCACCCTGGACAACCTCTCCCGGGGCCACCGGGAACTGGTACCCGGTGGCGAGTTCATCGAAGGCGACCTATCCGATACAGTGCTCCTCGATCGCCTGTTTTCGCGTTTTCCAATCGATGCGGTCCTGCATTTCGCCGCCGACTCGCTGGTCGGCGAATCCGTGACGCGGCCCCTCCAGTATTATCGGAACAACGTCGCCGGGACCCTCGGCCTGGTGGAAGCCATGGTGCGAAACGATGTCGACGCCTTGATCTTTTCATCCACCGCGGCGGTTTACGGCGAGCCCGGGGCCGCACCCATCAGTGAGACGCACCCTTGCCGGCCGACCAACCCTTACGGCGCCACCAAGCTGGCCGTGGAACGCATGCTCGCCGACTGCGAGGCGGCCTATGGCCTGCGGAGCATTTCGCTCCGCTATTTCAACGCCGCCGGCGCGCACGAATCCGGGACCATCGGGGAGCGCCATCGGCCGGAAACCCATCTGATTCCCCTGGTCCTCGAGACGGCCGCCGGACTGAGGGATCGAATCCGGATTTTCGGGGAGGACTATCCGACGCCCGACGGCACCTGCGTTCGGGATTACATTCACGTCTCCGACCTGGCCCAGGCCCATCTCCTGGCTCTGGAGCGGTTGCTGAATGGCGCGGCGGGGGCGGTTTACAATTTGGGAAACAGCAAGGGATACTCGGTCAGGGAGGTCATCGACTCGGCAAGGAGAATTACCGGGAGGCCCATCGACACCGAACCGGCCGAACGCCGCCCCGGGGACCCGGCGGTCCTGGTCGCGGCCTCGGATCGGGCGCGCGGGGAGTTGGGCTGGCGCCCCCGGTACGAAAGCCTCGAAACCATCGTGGAGACGGCCTGGGCGTGGCATCTTCACGAGATCGACGGATAATGGCGGCGGGACGGCCATGTACACCCGCCTGATGCACCGGGAACGATGGGGCGCCGTTACATGGCCCCGTGCAGGGCTTTGACGACCAGCGGGAACGCGACCATGGTGCCGATGGAGCTTCCCAGGTTAGTGAAAACGACCACCAGCAGGATCCGGGTCACCTTGTTTTTCCAGAATCCCCGCACCGATCGGATGTCGTTCTGGAGCGACTCGAAATCTCTCACCTTGGGCTTTCGGGAAAAGGCCTCGACCAGACCGGATACCCAGCCGGCCGCGATCATGGGGTTGAGGGATGTCAGGGGTGCGGCGAGGACGGAAGACAGGATCGTCAACGGGTGGCCCAGCGCGATCAGCGCCCCCAGGCCGGCCAGAATGCCATTGGCCGCGACCCACCACAGGATCATGTCGGAGCCCGCCTCGCTCCCGCCTCGGTAGAACCCATAGGCAAAGAGCATCATCACCGCGAGGGGAAGAAGCCAATGCATCATCCTTACCCCTCGACCCTTGGGCGGCAGTTTCGAAAGCGCTGCGATATCGACATCCTGCTCCCAGTAATTGCGGATGCCGGGCACATGCCCCGCACCGACGACCGCAACGATCGTGGAACCGGGTGCCGTGCGGATCTTCTGGGCCAGGAACCGGTCCCGTTCATCGATCAGCACTTCCCTCAGCATGGGCATCGACTGCCCCAACTCCGACAGGAGGCTCTCGAGCATATCCTCCTGCTTCATCTTTTCGATGTCCTCCTGGCTGATCGCTTCGGCTTCCCCGAGGGAAAGAATCAACTGGAAGAGCAGTTTGACCTTTCCCCAGAGCCCCATCCGCCGCCATGTCCGCCCCAGGGTGATGCGAATGTCCCGGTCGGCCATCACGAGCGTCGCACCGTGGGACTCGGCGCATTCCACCGCTGTCAGCATCTCCTGCCCCGGCGCGATGTCCATGCGATCGGCGATCCGCTTTTGAAAAGCGGCGAGAATCAGGTTGGACAGAAGGAGAAAAGCCTTTTTTTCCCTGATGACCTTGATGATATCCATTTCGCGCCAGCGCTCCTTCTGGCGGATGGACTGAAGGCGGGATTCACAAAGCTCTACGCAGACCGTATCGGGTTTGGCAGATTCGATCACCTGCCGGACCAGTGTTTCACTTTCTTTGGATATGTGGGCGGTCCCCACGAGATAGACGGTTTTGTCAGCCGTCCGGAGGGTGGTGAGATTGGGGTGCTCGATCATGGGTTTTCGGTTTCACTCCGTTTTTGGCATTTGCGCCCGGTCGGCTCATGCGCCGCAATAAACGAATAAGATTAACGCAAAGATCAGCCGGATGCAAGAATTCGTCTCGTTGAACAGTCGGGTGACAGCGTGGGCATGACCCCGAAAGCATCCGAGCATAGCCGACCAACGACACGCCAGGTTCTTTTCAAGTCGGTTCAAATGAGATAGGACATCGGCCAGTATTCACGGCCCGCCGCCGATGATAAGGGAGAACATGATGTCAAATACCATGGCCGCCGCGGTCTGCCGGCAAGTCGACTCCGAACCGTTCTACCTGGAGACCGGCGACGAAATCCGCCGGTTCGAGGCAGCCTACCGTGCCCGTCTGCCCGTGATGCTGAAGGGCCCCACCGGCTGCGGAAAGACGCGGTTTGTGGAGCATATGGCCTGGCGGCTTTGCCGTCCGCTGGTCACCGTCTCCTGCCACGAGGATCTGTTTGCCTCCGACCTGATCGGCCGCTACATTCTGAAGGACGATCAAACGGTCTGGGTCGACGGCCCCCTGACGGCCGCGGTTCGCCGCGGGGCCATCTGCTATCTGGATGAAATCGTCGAAGCCAGAAAAGACACGACCGTGGTGATTCACCCTCTTACCGACGACCGCCGGCTGCTCGGCATCGACAAGACCGGCGAGCTGGTGAGGGCCCACCCGGACTTTCTCATGGTGATTTCCTACAATCCGGGCTACCAGTCCGTGCTGAAAGACCTCAAGCAGAGCACCCGCCAGCGGTTCGTTGCGCTGACCTTCGACTACCCCGACGAGGAAAAGGAGGCGGATATCGTCTCCCGCGAAGGCCGGCTGGACATGGAAACCGCCGCACGCCTGGTCACCCTGGCCGTCAAGATCCGCAGCATCAGGGAGCACGGACTCACCGAAGGCGCCAGCACCCGACTACTGATCTACGCCGCTCAACTCATCAACGGAGGCATAGAACCCTCCGTTGCCTGCCGGACGGCGATCTGTGAACCGTTGACGGATGACCGGCGCCTCATCGAAACGATCGGCGAGTTGATCGAGGATCTCTTTTAGCCGGCATCAACGGACGGCCGCTTCCCATGACCTCCCCCCCAGCTTTCGAAGATCCGTGGTCCGAATTGATCCGATTCGATCCGGACACGGCCAAAAAGCTCGACAGCGCCTTCCGTCGCGGTGCGGGCGAGCCGCCCCCCGCCGAGAGGGCCCGCATCGCCGAGACCATCCTGTGGAGTTTCTCCCAGGAGCTCCACTTCGGCGGTGCCGTAGCGGCCGGCTATGTGGATCTGGGGGCAGCCGCCGGGCCGGATATGCTCGCACGCTACGGCGAACACGTGCGTCGCTTCGGAAGCCATGGGCCGGCCTTGGGCCGGACGGTGGCCGAACTCCTCGTCCCCCTGCTGAAAACCTATTCCCCGTTGCTGGAGTCGGGTTTTTTCGAAACCTTGGACATCCTTCTTGCCAAGGGAACCTATCTGCTGAAGGAACCCCTGAGCGCCCTGGAGCATCTCCTGCCCTTGCAGGACCGCGGCATTGCACTCGATTACCTGCGGCTCATAGGCGAGGTCTTTTCGCTTCCCCTTTCCTACAACCAGTGTCTCCACCTGGCCCATCAGCTTCCACGGGCCCTCAAGGCCCTTCCGATCCCACGTCTGCCCGACCATCTCAGGGAACTCCGAAGGCTGGTTCTCGCGGATATCGCCTTTTTGGAGCCTTACCTCGAGGGCACCGCCAAAGGACTTTCACTCCTGGACGGCAAGGCCCTGGACCGCTTCGTGGGCATGGCCATCGAAAAGGCCGATGTCAGCGCGCAGACCGCACGGCGCTTCCTTTCCCTTTCATCGGCGACGGCCAGAAACGTGTGCGCCGGGCTTCAGACCGCAGCGACCGTCGCCGAGATCCAAGGCCGGCTCAATCGATACCTATCCGCCCGGACCGGCATCAGGGTGACGGTCAGGCCGCTTTCGGATCTGCCGGATTCCCGCCGGACCCCCGGCCCGTGCACGGACGGCAGGGTCATCTATCTGCCGGATGAAGTCAGGGTTTTTCCTTCCCGTGCCGAGAACATCCGTCTGGTGCAGTCCTTGGCCCGCATCGAATCCGGGACTCTGGAATTCGGCACCTTTGCCTTCGACCTGGATCGTACGGGAGAATACTGCCGGCAAACCGGACTGCCATTCGAGGCAACCACCGATCCTTCCCGGTCCGACCTGGAAATTCTTTTCCGGTGTTTTCCCTGTCCTTCCCTGGCCGAGGATCTCTTCACGGTATTCGAGCACGGCCGCATCCGGCGGCACTTCGAAGCCCACTATCCGGGCCTGGCGAAAAAGGCCTACATCCGCATCGTTGCGGAAGCCCGCAAAATATACACCCGGCTCTCGTCGCCGGAGAACCTCCTGTCCCACCTGTATCTGGTCATCGGCCTGGGGGAGAAAACGACGGATTCCCTGCGGCGCGGTTCCGTGCCGGACCTGGTCCGCCGGATTGGCGGTCGTTTCGAGTCGCAAACCCCAGAGAAGATGCCGGTCGAGGCTTCCGGCTGGCTCACCGTCGCCACTTATGCGGATGTTGAAAGAAGGATCGGGGTCCTGTCTCCCGGCCGATACGCACCCATGGATATTCCTTTCGGCCGCAGATTCCGACCGGACCTCTTTTTCACCACCCACAACGATCTGTACCGCCGGGTCGACTCACTTAGGGAACGGCTTCGAGCACGTGGCATCGACCTTTACCGCACCGACCTGATCCGGCACATGATCGAAAACGCAGGCAGGTTGACGGTCGACGCCCTTCACCGCAGCCTCAAGAGCGGCAGCGACGGAACACTTGACGCACTGCCGGCAGGCGACGCACTGGCTCTGCCCCACGAGGCCTCCGACGCTGATGAAACACCGGACGAAGACCCTTCGACGATACGATGGGTGAAGGAGTGGGACCGGGCGATGGGCGACTACCTTCAGAACCATGTTCGCATCCGCGACCGCTTCCCGGAAGGCCGCGATGGAGGCGGCTACCAGGAGATACTGGATCGGCATGCCGGGTTGGTCAACGACATCCGCTATGCTTTCGAACTCCTGAAACCCGAAGGCCTCAAGAGGCTCCGCCGGTGGGTGGAGGGAGACGATTTCGACTACCGGGAGCTGGTAGACCACATCCTGGACCGCCGCGCCGGCCTTCAACCATCGGAACGCCTGTACATCAAGCGCATCAAACAGGTTCGGGAAGTGTCGGTCCTGCTGCTGGTTGACCTTTCACGGTCCACGTCCAATCTTGTTAACGGTGAAGGGCTGTCCGTGCTGGATGTGGAAAAGGAGGCCATCGTCCTGTTCAGCCAGGCGCTCGAGGTGGTGGGGGACGCCTATGCGATTGCCGGCTTTTCCGGTACCGGCAGGCTTGGGGTGGATTATTTCCGGATCAAGGACTTCGACGATCCGATGTCGGATGACGTCCGAAACCGGATCTGCGCGATCACCCCCCAGCGCAGCACCCGCATGGGCGCAGCGGTTCGACGGGCCTCGCAGCAGCTCGAAGCCGCCGGAACCCGGGTCCGCCTTCTGATTCTGCTGAGCGACGGGTTTCCGAACGATACCGATTACAAACAGGACTATGCCTTGGAGGACACCCGGATGGCGATCGCGGAAGCCCGGGCGCAGGGAATCACCACCCATGCGATCACCGTCAACCTTCCGGGCCACTCCCGGCTGGACGCGCTTTACGGAAATGTGGGGCACACGGTGATTTCGGAGGTGCGGGAGCTGCCGGACAGTCTTCTGCGCCTCTACAGCCGCCTGACGCGGAATTGAGGCCTCTCGAAAAGCCGGTAGGCCGCAGGCCCCGAAATTCAAATGGCCGGTCCACCGATTCGGAGCATGAGAAGACGCTCGAAACATGATTCTCTATAACGGCATTTACCGATGGGAAGGCTGGGGCGGCGTACTAAAGCTCGCAAGCGGCCGATGCCGGATGTGGATTTTCGACCTGAATCGCATGAGGCACAAGGATGACACCGTCATTCATCTCAGACCCTTCCTGGTGGTGGTGGCCGACCTGCCGAAGGAAGGCATGTCCAAGAGGGAGGTCACCATCCGAAGCGCCTGCGGGCACATCGCAACCCGGATTATCGAAGCCTACGGTGTGGATCCTGGGAAGCTGCTTTTCGTGGAATACTTCCCCGAAACCGAATACGGAAAAAAACCCGCCAAGGTCATTCCGGCCGTCCTCGACGCGGTGGATTTCACATGGAAGAACCGGCTCGCGCTCGAACCCAGGCGACGGCCGCTGGCCTCCCCGCTCCGTGAAAAAGTGCTGGAACTGGTCAGCGCTTGCGCCGATCCGCCGCCGGGTGGCGGTACGCAATAGGCGACGGCTGCCGGTGAACGATTATCGGCGGCCTTTTCAACAACATGGCGGATCCATCTTTTGCAGCCTGTGGATCCACCAGCATCGGATGGA
This sequence comes from Desulfobacterales bacterium, assembly GCA_049366795.1. Taxonomy (GTDB): domain Bacteria; phylum Desulfobacterota; class Desulfobacteria; order Desulfobacterales; family UBA5852; genus CALNZV01. Next base: position 194,202 of record JBMNCP010000016.1, on the reverse strand, counting down.
GAACGGCAAATGGCCGATCAGCATACGACAACGCAATCCGACGACGTCGACAACTGCCGCTGGGACCTCACGGACCCGGACAGCTGCTGGGATGAATCCTCCTGCGGCTGCTACACGGACCCTTGCACGTTTTTCGGATGGGACAAGGCGGACTGCTGCGTGGAGCCCTGCTGCGTCTGCTGTTGGGACGAGGAGTGAACGCCGGAGGGCACGGGGCTGCCGATCGAAGCCTCAATCCGCTTCGAAAGTCAGCGCTTCGGGCCACTCCCTGAGATGCCCGTCAGACGCATCTTTTCGACAGGCATCCACGACGCAGCGGTCGTCCCGAACATGGAGATCCCGCCCGGGATCGGTGTTGTTGAAGAGCTTCCAAAGAATCAGTGAGTGCTCGGATAGATCGATGTCCCGGTCGTAGAGCAGGATCATCCGGACGCCCTCGAGATCGTCCAGGTCCAGCAAGGCGTCGGCATAGGCTTTCCCGGACCGGTTTCCGGGCTTTTCCACGTTGAGGAGCAGGACCCGGGGGTGGAGCGGGTCGGGGTACCAACGGCCGCCGACAACGCCGGGAACGCGCTCCCGAATCGACGAGGAAATGGCTCCGGCGGCGCCATTCAACCCGGTCGCCTCCGGAGGCCGGCGTGGAGGCTCGCCGTCGATCCGTTCGGTGAGGTCCACTCCGATCTTGCTACCGTAGTTGGCGGTGGGGGACGAGTGGTCCAGGACGTCCAGCACCCCCCGGGCAATGGTGAGATCCGAGGAGACATCCAGCCTGCGAAGCACCTGCTCCATCACCTGGCGCGGATCCCCGGGATCGACATGGCGGTCCACCACCACGATCGCCTTGCAGAAGCTCATCTGCCCCTGCCCCCACAGCCCGCTCATCACACGCTGGGCGTGAAGGGGGTACTGCTTGTCGATGGCCACCACCACGATGTTGTGGAAGACGCCCTCCCAGGGCAGCCAGTAGTCGACGATCTCCGGAAACGCCGCCTGAAGCAGAGGAAGAAAAAGGCGTTCGGTGGCCTTGGCGAGGTAGCAGTCCTCCATGGGCGGTCGACCGACCAGCGTGGCACAATAGACCGGTTGATGCCGGTGGGTGATCGCGGTCACGTGGAAAACCGGATAATCGTCGGCGAGCGAATAGTACCCCGTGTGATCGCCGAACGGGCCTTCCCGCCGCAGCTCGCCGGGTTCGACGTAGCCTTCCAGCACGAACTCCGCCTCCGCGGGGACCTCCATGTCGACAGTCAGGCATTTCGCCATCCGCACCGGCCGATCGCGGAGAAAACCCGCCAGGATCATCTCGTCCACGTTCCGGGGCAGCGGAGCCGTCGCCGAATAGATGGTGGCGGGATCGGCGCCGATCGCCACCGCGACCGGCATGCGTTTCCCTGCCCGGAGGTACTCGTGGTAATAGCCCGACCCGTCCTTGTGGATGTGCCAGTGCATACCCGTCGTGTGGCGGTCGAACACCTGGAGCCGATACATGCCGCAGTTGCGCCGGCCCGTCTCGAGGCTCCGGGTGAACACCAGCGGCAGCGTAACGAAGGGGCCGGCATCCTTCGGCCAGCAGTGCAGCACCGGAATCCGGGACAGATCGATCCGGTCCCCGGTGAGCACCACCTGCTGGCAGGGCGGGTTCCCGCCCTTGAACCTCCTGGGGAAGAAACGGGTGACCGAAAGCGCCGCCGGCAGCAGCCCCAGCATATCCCTGAACCTGCGGGGCGGCTCCATCTCGATCATCTCCCGGACCCGATCGCCCAGTACATCGAGGTCCGGCACTCCGAGCGCCATCGACATCCTCCTGAAGCTGCCGAAGAGATTGGTTGCCGCAGGGAACGGCGAGCCGTCGACCCGCTCGAAGAAAAGCGCCTTTCCGCCGCCCGGGCTCTTGCTTTCCGCATCGGTCAGGCGGCTGATTTCCAGGAACCGTGAAACCGGCTCCGGGATCACCCTGAGTTCACCTGCCAACCGCAGCGCATCGATGAATTCGCCAAGATTCCGATACGTTCTATTCGGCCGGATCATCGTCCCCCCACTCCTTCAACAGATCGTTCGGAACGCCGAGCTGATCGAGAATCCGCCCGGTGACGAAATCCACGACCTCCTCGATGCTTTGCGGCCGGCGGTAAAACCCAGGCGACGGCGGCAGGATGACGCCCCCGGCATCGGTTACCCGCAACATGTTCTCGAGGTGGATCCGACTGAAAGGCGTTTCGCGGGGAACCAGCACCAGCGGACGGCGCTCCTTCAGGCAGGCGTCCGCCGCGCGGGTGAGAAGGTTGTCCGCGTATCCCGAGGCTATGGCCGCAAGGGTCTTCATCGAACAGGGCGCCACGGCCATCCCGTCATGCCGGAAAGACCCGCTGGCAGGAGGAGCGAAGAAATTCTCCGGCGGGTGCTCCAGGACCCTTGCATGAGGGTGGGGATCCGTGCCGTAGCGCTCGCGGACGATGTCCATCACCCTGCCGCCGTTTCCCAGTTCGTGGTCGAGCACCTTTTGGCCGTCCCGGGTCACGATCAGATGAATCTGCACGGGATGGGCCATGAGCCGCTTGATCAGCGAAACCCCGTATATCACCCCGCTGGCACCGGTGATGCCGACGATCAATCGTTTCTGCATGAATCCCTTTCCATTGCGGCGGACGAACGCATCGATCGGAAATCGATCGGCGGGCGCCCCGCCTGAATCCCCTGGCAGATTCAGGAAGCCGGTTTTTCCAACCGCTATAGCAGCCGGTCGGCCAGCTCGCTGCCCAGTATTCCCAGGAACAAAAGGATGGAAATGGCGCTGTTCACATTGAAAAAGGCCATCTGTATCCGTTCCATGTCGTGAGGACGCACCAGCCGGTGCTCCAGAACCAGAAGGCCCCCGATCGCCGCTACCGTCGCAAGGTAAACCGGTCCCATTTCAAAGACAAGATGAACGGAAAAGAAAAAGCAGAAGGCCGCTGCGTGAAGCAGCGCGGCAATGTGAAACGCGGCCCTGGGCCCCCATCTCACGGGTATGGAAAAAAGGCCTGCCTGCCGGTCGAACTCGGTGTCCTGACAGGCATAGAGGATGTCGAAGCCGCCGATGTAGGTCAGGAGCGCCAAACACAGCATGGTGACTTCCCAGTCCAGACGGCCCGTCACGGCTATCCACGCGCCCAGAGGCGCGAGCGAAATGGCGAAGCCCAGAAAAATATGCGAGAAAGTGGTGAATCGCTTGGTGTAGGAGTAAAAGCACAGCACGATGAGCACCGGGACCGAAAGCAGGAGGCACAGACGGCTCAACATGCCTGCGGACAGGAAAAAGACCGCGGAGGAAAGGGCCACGAATCCCGCCGCCGCCTTGATGCTCAGCCGCCCGGAGGGAATCTCCCGGTCGGCGGTCCTCGGGTTGTCCCGGTCGAAACGGGCATCGACGATCCGGTTGAACCCCATGGCGGCGGAGCGTGCCGCCACCATGGCGGTGAGGATCCAGAACAGCTGCCCCAGGGTCACCGGATGGGTTCGATGGGCCAGCACCACGGCTGCGAGGGCAAAGGGAAGCGCAAACACGGTGTGGCTGAACTTGATCATCCGACCATAGACGCGGATGCGCCCCGCCACACCGGCAGGTGGCGAAACCGGAGACCGGCGGCCCGACTCCAACAGCTTCCAGGCACAGACGGTTTTCTCCATATAGTTGAAGACCTCGTAAAGGCACACCCCCAGAAGGCTCATCCCGATGATGCCGACGAACATTCCGTGGTAGTCGAAGCGGCCCCAGGCATCCATGATGAGATATCCGAGGCCTTTCCGGGTGGCGAAGGACTCGACGAAAAAAAGCACCGCGATGCCGGTACCGGTCCCGATGCGCAACGCGGTGAATCCCTGGGGCAGCGCCGCCGGGATGACAACATGACGCAGCGTCTGAACCGCACCTCCGCCCAACGAACGGAAGGAGTCGATGTACTTCCGGTCCAGGCCGATGACGCTGTCGCGGGTGGCCACCAGGATCTGATAGCCGATAATCAGGGAGATCATGAAGACCTTGCTGAAATCCCCCAGTCCGAACAGAACCAGAAACACCGGCAGAAGGACTATTTTCGGCACCGGATAGGTCAGGAACACGAAAGGTGAAAGCGTGCGGTCGGCGGTCCGGTTGTAGCCCAGGAGAACGCCCGCCGGGAAGGCCGTCAACCAGGCGAGTCCCATGGCCGAAGCGACCCGAAAGGCCGATGCCATGAAATGCTCCCAGAACGCCCTGCCCTTGACCGCTGCGCCGAACGCGGCAAAAGCCTCCTCGGGCGGGGGCAGCATAACCGATCCCAACAGCCAGGCGGCAAGTTTCCAGAGTCCCGCCAGCAGCAGAACCGATGCGGTGTATTGAACAATCCCCCGCATTTCTCAAGTCTCCAGAATCCGCCGCACGGCCCGGGTCCGATCGAAGAAGCATTCGCGGATCCGGTAGCCTGGAGACCCGAAATCCGGGTTTTCCACCATCGCCTTCACCCTGGTCGGCCGATCGGTCAGGACCAGGATGCGGCGACCGAGCATGACAGCCTCCTCCACGCTGTGGGTGACGATGATGTAGCTCACCTCTTTTTTACGCCACATCCCGATCATGGTTTCCTGGAGATGTTCCCGCGTAATGGCGTCCAGCGACGAGAAGGGCTCGTCCATGAGGATGATGTCGGGTTCGACGGCAAGAGCCCGGGCAATCGCCACCCGCTGTTTCTGACCGCCGGACAACTGAGCCGGGTATCGGTTTCCGAGGCCGGCAAGCCCCATGTCGGTCATCAGCCCGGCCGTCAACGCCTCTCTCTCACGGGCGGGCATGCCCCGCAGCCTGAGGCCGAGGCCGATGTTCTCGGAGGTGGTCTTCCATGGGAATAGCCCGAAATCCTGAAGAATAAAGGCAGTTCTCCCCTTCGTCCCGGTGTCCCTCCGCCCCCGGATGGTGACGGATCCCCGGGTTGGGGACGACAAGCCGGCCATCAAATAAAGCAATGTCGTTTTCCCGCATCCCGATGGGCCGATGACCGAGAGGGTCTCACCGTCTCCAAGGGTAAACGAGATGCCGTCGAGCACCATGCCTTCCGCCACGCTGAAGGCCTTGTGAAGTTCAGAAACGACAATCATCGGTGTTGGGCAGGTCGAACCCTGATTTCGATCCCCTATTTTCTGTAAATGACGGCCTCGTAAGGCAATCGACGCTCCATGACGCCGCTGTCGATCAGCCATTCCTGGACCCGGCCGACATCGGCTTCAGACGGGAGCTTCACTTCGGGAAAGATCGGCACGCGGTAGCGATCCTTCACCTCTGCCGGAAACCGGGTCTTTTCCAGGAGCAGATCCTTGTAGCTTTCCGGACTCCGGTTGATCCGATTCACTGCTTCTCCATAGGCCCTCAAAAAGCCACCGACGTCCACCGAGTTCCCGCCGCCCTTCGCCGCAAGAGCCAGCACCGTTTCGCTCGTGTCGAGATCCCGATCGTCCGCAATCACCCTTGCCCCTCTGGACTCGGCCAGCGTGAGCAACGGTTCCGGCAGGAGAGCGGCGGCGACCTGGTCGGCCAACAGCATCTGGAGTCGAATGGGTATTTTCTTGATCTCCTCCTTCACGAGGTAATCGGCCGGGAGTCCGTGCCGCTCCAGAATCCGGTCGAGGAGATATTCGATCACGGTCGTCCGGGAGATCGCGACGGTCTTGTGACGGAGGCCGTCCAGGGAGCGGACTCCGGATCCGGGTGAAACGGCAATCCCGAACATCCGATGCTCCGGATGGGTATGAAAGACGGTGGTGACGATCCCGAGCCGCTCGCCGGCGCGGACCAGGAGAATCGTGTTGAGCAGATCTCCGAAATACCCGTCGAGGCGGCCGGCCTGAAGTGCGGCATCCCGCTCGAGGGCGCTCTGAAATTGCACGATTTCGAGATCGATACCCTCCCGCGTGAAAAGCCCTTCGGATTCCGCTACCAGAAGGGGCAGCGTGTCCACCACCGGCAGGATGCCGAATCTCAGCCGTTCCCCCGCCCGGAGGCTCGAAGGCGTGGCCGACAGAAACACCAGCAGCCACAGCATGGATCGATTTGAGAAAGGCATAGCGGCACCGATCTTGTGAAGGATCTTCATTCCGTTTGGCGGCCTGGCGGTCAGGGTTTACCGGAATCGTCCTGAAGCAGCCCCTCCGGGGGCATCACGCCCATGCGCCCGAACTGATCGACAATCGCCTTTTCTTCCATGATCCCCAGCACCCGGCGAACCTCTTTCCCCTCTTCATCGAAAAAAAGCATGGTCGGAATGGCGCGAACCCCGAACCGTGAAAGAGCGGATTGCTCTGCCGCCACATCGATCTGGACGATGTCGGCGCGACCCCGGTAGGCCTTCTCGAGCTTCTCGAGAATGGGTCTCATGATGCGGCAAGGCGCACAAAAATCCGCGCCGAATTCGATGAGGGAAACCCGCCCTTTTCGGGGCAGACCGTCAATATTGGCAACGGCTTCGGCCGTCGGAAGCAGATAAAGGGCGGAGGCCAGAAGCAGCGCAACCGCTGCTTTCGCCAACCACCCCCTTGGGTGGCTTTCAGGCATGCGGATCATGGCATTTCCCTGGAGATACGGATGGGCGCCGGGGCGGGCTATCCGCTCATGGATGAGTACGAATTTACGTTACCCGAATTCAAATATTCTGTTCTTGGAATAAAATCAATCCGATTGGACTCAACCCGCCATCGGGGGCATTTATCCGGCATCCTTCCGGACGCCGGTCTTGAGAAGCGTGTTCCTCGAAATCATCCCTCTGAACCGCCCGTTCGCATCCACGACAGGAAGCCGTTTCAACCGATTTTCCACCATGATTCGGACAGCCTCATCGATGGGAGTGGATTCACCGACGATCACCAGTTCCTTCTGCATGACATCGGCGGCCGTTTTTTCCTGCAAGGTTTTCCGCAATTCTCCGAGGCAGCGATGGGGGTCCTTCGCGGCCAGCCGGCAGGCGAGATACTCCCAAAACCCGATGCCGCGACCGGAAAAAGCCTCCAGCAAGTCCCGGTCCGATATCATTCCAAGAAAAGTCCCTTTTTCGTCCACCACGGCAACGCGCTGCAGATCGTCCGTGGCAATCACCCGTATCACCTCTTCGACCGGAACCTCCGGCCGAACGGTTCGGCTGTCCCGACGCATGATTTCCGAAACGTAGCGGATATCTCCCACAAGGATGTCTTTCGAAGCCAGGCCGCTCCAGTCCGGTGCCTCGCGGGATATCGTCTGAAAAACATCCAGCCTGGACAGCATTCCGACCAGGCGCCGGTCGTCGTCGATCACAGGGAAACGCTTTAGCCCACGGCTGACCATGAGATCCACTGCGTCACTGACCCGCTCGTCCGCTTTGATGCAGGCCGGATCCGAGGTCATGACATCGCCGGCCGTCTTTCGAGCCAGCTCCGCCATCGCCTGTTTCACCCGCTCCGGGTGCGATGCCTCGAGGAGCCGGATGCGCAGCGGCATGCCGGCCTTGTAAATGAGGTCTCCCTGGGTGACGATACCCACGGGCCGTCCGGCAGCGTTGACCACCGGCAGAGCACCGAACACCGATCCCAGGAGAAGCCGGGCCGCCTCGTCGAGGGGCGTCGAGACCCTGATGTGGACCGGATCGGGCGTCATGATATCCTTGACTCGAACATGCCGGGGGATGAGACGGCGCTTGACGCGGTAGGAAAGAACCGACATCTCCCGAACCGCAATGATGCCGTCCTCGACGATGGCCTCGACCCTTGGCAGCACCGCGTCCAGCTCCGCCGCCGGCAGGAGGATCTCGATCTTGACGGGGAGGTTGTAGGAAAGCGTCAATATGCCCTGAAAAGCGGCCTCTCCTGATTCATAACAGCCCGCCCGCCCCAGAAACACCATGCAGCGTGCGGCGAGCTTGAGACTTTTTACGAAATCGACAACGGCATCCGCCACTGGTCGGCCTTCGTGACGGGCTTCTTCGGCAGTGTAAATTTCGATCACCCGGTAGTTGAGCGACATGGGTTCACCTGCCTTTGAAAAGAAGTTGAACGAGCCCGATGCCGGACAGCACCAGCAGCAGGCCGCCAATGTTGTTGGCGGCCAGATTCGCGGCTGCGCCAAGGAAATTGCCGCTGCGGGCTGACGCAAGCGTCTCCAGCGCAAAGGTGGAAAAAGTGGTCAGGGCGCCGAGAAACCCGGTCATCAGCAGGATACGAACGGAAGGACCGAGAGCCGTCCATCGGTCGGTCAGCGCGAAGAGCACCCCGATCATGAAACAGCCCATCATGTTGACGATAAGGGTGCCCCAGGGGAAGGCCGTCCCGAAGATTCGCAATGCCGCAAGAGACACCCCGTACCGACAGAGCGCGCCGGCACCTCCTCCGACCATCACCAGAAGCAGTTTTGTCGCCAATCCGGACAAGCCGATTCGCATCCTTTCCTTTTCGAGTTCCGCCTGTTCATCGGGACGACATCCCATGGATGGGTCCGCGATTCAAACATATTCTCATGTCCCCGGGATCAGAGCAACTCCTTGGGGGCATATCGAGACCGGGGTGAATGCTTCGCGGAAGGGGCTTGTGAAGACGATCCGAAGGGCAGCCTTCGGACGGGCGAACGTGTCCGGTCGGGTTATCAGGCGACCCGACACACGTAACGGTTGGCTGATATTCCGACGAACACTCGGCGATAGTGACCCTTGTAGGGCTGGATATCGAAATAGACGCCTTCCCTGCGGATCACCGCCGAGGAAAAATTCTGAACCATCCGGGGATGGATTTCAAGATCCGCGCACCACTCCTTGAACTGGTCGAAAAGTTCGTTGACCGGTTCGATGCCGAGAGCGATGAAGCAGCACCGCTCCTCCAGAAATCGATCCACGGTATCGTTGTAATCATGCTCGCTCATGACAATCCGTTCCAAGCTTGAAATCCGGCACCTCGGCGCCGTTTTTTCATAATGATCACGAACCGACGCGCTGCAAGCGCCTCTTCCGGATGCGGACGTCGATGCCCCCGAGGAGTGGCGGATGCGATCTCGAATGCCTATCAGCCCGTGGATAAAGGATTGAACACCAGCGACACGGGGGTGAAAATCCAGCTGCAAGGTCGTATGTTGCATTCGATGCCGGCAAAGGAGATGGTTATCTCAAGACCGGCGCCAATCCTCAACCAAGGAGCGGATCATGGGAGAACTCATCCACCAATCGGAAATCACCATCACGCGCAAAAAAGGCCCCACCCGCAAAGCGGTGATCAAGGGATTCAAGGACCCCGTCTATTATGGTGTGCACGGCGGGATCAAAGGTTTTTACCGGGTCGATCCGGAGGAAGAGCATGCGGCCACGCTGGACCATATTGTCGGCGCCGTGGGCGGGTGAATGATGGGGACATTCGCCACGGCGCTGGCGAAAAGCAGAATCCGCACCTCCGAGGATCGATACCGGGCCGATGTGACCGGGGACATCGAAAATGTGGCAGGCGTCTTGAAAATTGTCCGCATAACGGTACGATATCGGCTGATGGTACCGGAAGACAAGCGCGGTGAAGCGGAACAGGCGTTCAACAGCTACCTGCCCCACTGCCCAGCCGCCCAAAGCGTCATCGACTGCATCGACCTCGTGCATCAACTTGAATTAATTAGTGAATAGATCGCATTCACAGACTACGGCCATGGGAAACAGGAGGCGTTCGAATGATTGTTACCACCACTCCGAACATCGAAGGGCGTCGCATCACGGACTATCTGGGCATCGTGACAGGCGAGGCCGTCATGGGCGCCAATGTCGTCAGGGACTTTTTCGCTGGCATTCGCGATGTAGTCGGTGGACGATCCGGCGGTTATGAAAAAGAGCTCAAGAAAGCCAGGGATTTGGCATTCCAGGAGTTGGAGGAAGCCGCGGGCCGGCTTGGGGCCAACGCCGTGGTTTCCGTCGACATCGACTACGAAGTCCTGGGTGAACGGAACGGCATGCTGATGGTCACGGTCAGCGGAACGGCCGTCCGGCTCGGATAGCCTCCGTGCCGGCACCTCGCCCCGTCGCCGACCGCATCCGTTCATCCGGATCTCGCGGCATCCGCGTCCCGCTCCGATGCCGGGAGGGCGGCCCGCGCCCTTTCTTCGGAATGATCCCTGGCAACGAGCATGTAGATGGATGGAATGACGAAAAGGGTGAAGAGGGTGCCGACGGCCATTCCGCCGACCAGCACCAGTCCGATGGAATTCCGGGCTGCCGCCCCGGCGCCGGTCACGAGCACGAGAGGAAAATGCCCTGCAATGGTGGCACCGCTGGTCATGAGAATGGGGCGCAGGCGGGCGATGGCGGCTTCTCGCACCGCTTCCCGTTTGGCACGCCCCCTCGCCTGAAGTCCATTGGCAAACTCCACGATGAGGATGCCGTTCTTGGATACCAGTCCGACCAGGGTCACCAGGCCCACCTGGGAATAAATGTTGAGAGTGGTGGTCCACCCCTGGGTCCAGAAGGACACGTTGGGGTCGGGCATCTTCAGGAACGTGAAGACGAGGGCGCCGAACATTGCCAGCGGCACCGAGCCGGCAAGAATCACGAAAGGATCCCGAAAGCTGTTGAACTGGGCCGCTAGCACCAGGAAAATGAGGGCTATGGCCAGGCCGAAGGCCGGTAGAAACCGGCTGCCCTCGGTCCGCAGCTGCCGGGACTCCCCGGTGTAGTCCAGCACGTATCCCCTCGGCAGGATTTTCGCGGCTTCGTCCTCGAGAAACCTGAGCGCCTCATCGAGCGGCCGGACGGCCACGCCGCTGATTTTGACGGCATTGAGCTGCTGGAACCGGTTCAGGGATCGCGGAACGGTCGTGTTCCGGATCGTGGCGATCGTACTCAGCGGGATGAGCTGGCCGCTCGGGCCCGTCACGTAAATATTGCGCAGCTGATCGGGATTGAGCCGGTCCACCCGTTGAATCTGGGGAATGACCTTGTAGCTTCGGCCGGAGATGTTGAACCGGTTGACGTAGTTCCCTCCAACCATCCCCGCAAGATCGGAGCCCACCTGCCGCAGGTTCAGCCCAAGGTCTGCCACCTTGTCCCGGTCGATGACGATCTCGGATTGGGGCTGGTCGACCTTGACGTCGATGATGGGCGGGAAGGCGAACATGCCGCTTCTCAATGCCGCCAGCTGAATCTGCTGAGCAAAGTCCAGGACCTGATCGGGCTCCGCCGTCGAGGCAATGATGAATTCCACGGGGAACTGCCCTCCACCCGGAAGCGCCGGCGGGGTAACGGGAAAAGTCCGGATCCCCGGAATACCGGCGAGCTTCCGCTGGACTTCGGGCAGGATTTCAAAAATGGTTCGCTCCCGGTCGCCCCAGGGGGCGACCACCATTCCCGCGAATCCGGAAGTCGGGAGGGTCACCTGAAAGGTGAATTCGGTTTCGGGGACGCTGAAATAGACGTCGTTGACCGCGGCGGCAAAATAGCTGTTCTGGTCGAGGGTGGAGTTGGCGGCCGAGTCGATGATCCCGAAAATGACGCCCTGGTCCTCGGTTGGCGCCAGTTCTTTCGCGGACATCGCAAACATGGGAATGGTGAGCAGGCTGATACCGATCCACACGGTATAGACAGCGGGTCGGGAATCGAGCGTGGCGTCGAGCCATCGGCCGTAAATCGATCTCAGCCGTTTGAAATCTTTGGCGATCCTGCCCGGCAGGCCCCGCTCCGCGATCCCCTCCTTCAACAGGCTGGCCGACATGATGGGCGAGAGCGTCAGGGCGACGATGCCCGAGATGACCACCGCACCCGCGAGCGTAAAGGCGAATTCACGAAAGAGCGATCCGGTCAGTCCGCCCTGCAGCCCGATCGGTGCATAGACTGCCGCCAGGGTGACCGTCATGGCGATGATCGGTCCCACGAGCTCTCTCGCCCCGCTCAATGCCGCGTCGAGGGGCGGTTTTCCCTCGTTCAGATGGCGGTCCACGTTCTCCACGACGACAATGGCGTCATCCACCACGAGCCCTACGGACAGCACGATGGCCAGAAGCGTCAGCAGGTTGATGGTAAATCCGAACACCTGCATCAGGAAGACCGCGCCGATGAGGGAAAGGGGAATGGCGACGACGGGGACGAGGGCGGATCGGATCGACCCCAAGAACAGAAAGATGATGACCACGACAATGAGGAGCGTTTCCCCCAATGTCTTGGTCACTTCGCGGATGGCGTTGGTGATGTAGTCGGTGGCGTCGTAGGCGATTCTCGCTTCCATCCCGGTGGGAAGCTGACGCTGCACCGAATCCATTTCGCCGTGGACCCTCCGAATCACATCCACGGCATTGGCGTTGGGCAGCGGCCAGATGCCCATGAACACGGCGGTCTGGCCGGAGAACCGGACCTCGGCGTCATAATCCTCCGCTCCCAGCACGACATCGGCGATGTCTTCCAGCCGTACAATCGCACCGCCCTCCTGGCGAACCACGAGACGCCTGAATTCCTCGACGGTGTTGAGGTCGGTGTTGGCGGTCAGGTTGACCTGGATGAGCGCGCCCTTGGTCTGTCCCACGGCAGCCAGGAAGTTGTTGGCCGCCATAGCCTCCCGTACCTGTGCCGGGCTGATGTCCAGCGCCGCCATCCGCTCGGGCTTGAGCCAGATCCGCATGGCAAAGGTGCGCGCCCCCAGGATATCGGCCCGCTGCACGCCTTCGACGGCGGACAGGCGCGGTTGAACGACGCGCACAAGGTAGTCGGTGATCTCGTTCTGCTCCAGGGCATCCGAGGTGAAGCTGAGATAGGCGGATGCGAACTCGCTGTCGGCCGACTCGACATTGATGACCGGCACTTCGGCTTCGGGCGGCAGGTCGCCTCTGACCTGGTCGACCTTGGCGCTGATCTCCGAAAGCGCCTTGATGGGGTCGTAGTTGAGTTTCAACCGGGCCGTGATGGTCGATCGCCCTTGTGCGCTCTCGGAGGCGAGGTAGTCGATACCGTCGGCGGCTGAGATCGCCCGCTCCAGGGGCGTGGTGATGAAGCCGCGAATCAACTCCGCGCTCGCGCCGACGTAAACGGTCGTGACGGTGACCGAGGCATTGTCGCTCCGGGGAAACTGTCGCACGTTGAGTGAGCGGATCGCCTGCAATCCCGCGATGATGATGATGAGATTGACCACTACGGCAAGAACGGGGCGTCGGATGAAGAGGTCGGTCAGTTTCATGGCTGGAAGGATCCGTCTACGGCAAGCGGTTCATCTTCGATGGGTTGCACCTGCGCTTCAGCTCTGCTCAGGTTTGGGTTCGAGATTGAACTCGGGTCTGAGGGAGTTGTCCACGACGACGCTTTGCCCGTTTCGGAGCTTGAAAGCCCCGGTGCTGACAACGATCTCACCCTCCTTCAGCCCGGAAGTGATCGACACGAAGTCGCCGCGTTTTCTGCCAAGCCGGACGAACTGCTGGCGGACGGTTCCGGACGGCTTCCCGACTTCCGGGTTGCCTTGCTCCTCGACGATGAACACGGAGTCGCTGTAGGGTGCATGGAGTACGGAGGTCGCCGGGATTGCAAGCACTTCCTCTTTCCTGGGCATTACCACGGCCACGTTGACGTACATTCCCGGCCGCAGAAGCTCGTCTGGATTTTCCAGGGTCGCCTGGATCCGGACGTTGCGCGTCGCAGGGTCGACCAGCGGATTGATGGCGGTGATCGTGCCTCGCATCTCCCCGACGGGCAGCGCGTCGCTGGTCACCCGCACTTCCAAGCCATCCCGGATACGGGAGAGTTCCTGCTGGGGAAGCGAGAAATCGACGAATATCGGGTCGAGGGCCTGGAGCGAGACGATCGGTTCTCCCTCGTTGATGACCTGTCCCAGATTGACATGACGGATGCCGAGCCGCCCATCGAACGGCGCCCGGATGGTTTTCTTTGCGATAATGGTGCGTATGTTGTCGATCTCTGCCGCCGCCTTTTTGTACTCGGTGACCGCCTGATCATAGGTGGACCGGGCAATCACCTCCTCGGACAGAAGCTGTGTGGATCTGTCGAGGTTGGCCTTGGCGAGTGCAAAGGCCGCCTCGGCCGCCCGGAGCTGCGCTTGCTCCGATGAAACGTCCTGCTGAACGAGCAAATCACCGGCCGATACCCTGGCGCCAGCTTCGAAAGCAATCCGCTCCACCTTGCCGGTCAGCTCCGCCGTTACCGTTACGCCCTGCACCGCCACGAGCGATCCGACCGACGTCAGCACGATTTCCCAGGCATCCTTTGTCACCGTCGATGTGGTCACCGTCTCGGGTGGAGGAACGAACTGCTCTCCCTGGGCGATCATTTCGCTGATCTGCAATCCCTTGATCCCGCCCAATACGCCGATCAGGACCAGCACGCCAAGAATGGCCAGGATAATCCTCTTTTTCATATACGGTTCCAATAACTGGCGGCGTTGACTCCGATAAGGGTCCATGGCCGAAGAAAACGGCATACGCAAATTTTAATTCAGCCGGGAACAGGGGCCTTTTAGCATGAACAGGCCTGCTCAAACACGTAAAAGTTGCGACCAAGGCCAGCAATGTCAAATCACCGGAACCTTCTCTCCAGCCGCACTTCACGTGACTTCCTGAAGACTGAAAATGGCGCTCCGTCTTCATTTTTGATATGGAATTCCAATGAAATTTCATTGTATGCTTTTCAAGATCCGAAAAGGGGGCATTGCTGATGGCGAGAATGAAAGCCTTGGTCAAATCGAGGCGGGAGCCCGGATTGTGGCTCGAGGACGTTCCGGTTCCAGAGGTCGGTATCAACGATGTCCTGATCCGAATTCACAAGACCAGTATCTGCGGAACCGACGTTCACATTTACAACTGGGACGAATGGGCGCAGAAGACGATTCCGGTCCCGATGGCGGTGGGGCACGAGTTCGTGGGCACCATCGCCGAGGTGGGCGGCAACGTCAAAGACTTCAAACCGGGAGATCTGGTTTCCGGGGAAGGACACATCGTATGCGGGCGGTGCCGGAACTGCCTGGCCGGACGCCGCCACCTGTGCAGGACCACGAGCGGCGTCGGCGTCAATCGCCCCGGCGCCTATGCGGAGTACCTGTGCATACCGGTCACCAACGTCTGGGCATGCGATCCTTCCATTCCTCTTGAAATCCTGAGCTGCTTCGATCCGCTGGGAAACGCCACCCATACGGCGCTGTCCTTCGATGTTCTGGGGGAGGACGTGCTCATCACCGGCGCCGGGCCCATCGGCTGCATGGCCGCCGCCATCGCCAAGCATGCCGGAGCCCGCTACGTCGTGGTGACCGACGTGATTCCCTATCGGCTCGAGCTTGCACGAAAAATGGGGGCCACCCTGGCCCTCGATGTCCGGACCGAGTCGGTCGAGGACGCCATGAAAGCCCTCGGAATGCGGGAGGGCTTCGACGTGGGCATGGAAATGTCCGGCAGCCCGAAGGCGCTCGAAACCATATTCGCCACCATGTGCCACGGCGGCAAAGTCGCGCTTCTGGGCATCCTGCCCCCCGGCATCCCCATGACCTGGGAAACGGTGATCTTCAACGGCCTGACCATCAAGGGCATCTACGGCCGGGAAATGTACGAAACCTGGTACAAAATGACCAGCATGATCCAGACGGGGCTCGACATCTCGCCGGTGATCACCCACCGTTTTCACTACACGGAGTTTGAAAAGGGCTTTGAAGTGATGCGATCCGGCCATTCAGGCAAGGTGGTCCTGACCTGGCTCGAGGATCGATGAGGCCCTTTATCGAGACATCGCGACCGGACCACCGAAAATCAGGACAGACGCCATGCCTTTGAATATGCTAGATCATTCCCTTAAACTTGAAATCGAGGCGCTTGAGACGGAAGGACGCGCCAAGGCGCCGGAAAGAGTCATTGTCGACTACATTCCGCCGGCCGGCGGAAAAGGCCCCCGCTACCGCCTGAGGGGATCCGACCTGGCGTTCATCCGCATGAATTCGAACAGCTATCTTTCGCTTTCGAACCACCCGGATCTGATTCAGGCGGCGGATGAAGCCACCCGCCGTTTTGGCGTCGGCCCCGGTGCGGTCCGCTTCATCGACGGCACGTTTTCCCCGCATGTCGAGCTCGAAGCGCGGATCGCCCGATTCCTGGACCGGCCCGCGGCCAAGATCTTCAATTCCGCCTACACCACGAACTGCGGGGTCGCGCTGGCCATTTCGACTCCCACCACCTACTGGATAGGCGACCAGCTCAACCACAACAGCATCATCCGGGCCATGCGAATCGCCGGCATTCCCAGCGCCAACAAGGCCATTTACGCCCACAACGACATGGATAGCCTCGAACAGTGCCTCGCCGCCGTTCCCTCCGGCATCGACCGGGTGGTGATCGTCTTCGACGGCATTTTCAGCATGCGGGGAGACTGCGCCCCCATCGACCGCATCGTGGATCTCGCGCACCGTCACCACGACCGGTTTGCTGACGGTGTGATCACTATGGTGGACGACTCCCACGGCATCGGCGCTTTCGGAAAGCGCGGACGCGGGGCGATCGAGCACACGGGGGCCGCACCCGACATCATTGTCGGGACCTTCGGCAAGGCGTTCGGCGTCAACGGCGGGTTCGTCGCCTCCAGCGAGGCCGTCATCGAAGCCGTCCGTCAGAAGGCCGACACCTACATCTACACCAACCCGCTGAGCGTTGCGGACTGCTCTGCGGCCGTCACGGCCCTGGACATCTGCGACGGGGACGAGGGTGCCCGACGGCTCGCCCACCTCGGAGACCGGGTGCGTCAGTTCAGGGACGGCATCTCCGATCTCGGGCTCGAGTCCATCCCGGGGCCTCACCCGGTAGTCCCCCTTTTGGTGCGCGACACGGAAAAGACCCGCCACCTGGTCCGGCATCTGTTCGATCAAGGCGTGCTCGCCGTGGGGCTCACCTTTCCGGTGGTTCCGAGAGGGGACGAGACGGTCCGATTTCAGGTCAACGCCGCACACACCGAGGCCGACATCCGGGAGGTGATCGCCGTCCTGTCCCGGTTCAACCGCTGAGGACCTGCTCCCCCGCGCACATCGTCCCTTCTGGCCGGTCCATGCGCGATCCCGCACCGATCCCGCCCGACTGTGGACTCCGGGGCATGGAGGCCCGGCTTGATCTTCCGGTTCCGCGTCATTACCTGAAGGTGGCGGGACCGCATTTGGCCCGACTCGGCGATCAACTCCTTCCAACGGGATCCGCAATGAAAACACTTCGATCCTATCCGCCCAAACCCGACCGGGTGTATTTCTTCGCCACCTGCCTGGTGGACGCCATGTACCCCGATGCCGGAATGGCCGCCATCCGGCTCCTGCAGAAAGAGGGAGTGGAGGTGGTCTTCCCGCCGGGCCAGTCCTGCTGCGGGCAGCCGGCCTACAATTCCGGCTACGCGGAGGAGGCCTTGAAAGTGGCCCGGCGGCAGCTGGCGATTTTCAACAGGGATTACCCGGTCGTCGTGCCCTCGGGCTCCTGCGGCGGCATGCTCAAGCACCACTATCCCTATCTCTTTGCCGGGTTGCCGGAGCAGGAAGAGGCCAGGCGATTTTCGGAGCGCGTGTTCGAGTGGTCCGAATTCATGCTGCACGTTCTGAAGGTCGAGCTCGAGGATCAGGGTCCGCCGGTCACCGTGACCTGGCACTCCTCCTGCCACGCGCTTCGGGAGATGCAGGTCGTCGAGGATTCGAAGGCCTTGCTCCGGCAGCTGAAAAACGTCACGCTGAAGGAGCTCGCACGAGAGACGGAGTGCTGCGGGTTCGGCGGTACTTTTTCCGTCAAGCAGCCCGAAATCTCGGCCGCCATGGTGTATGACAAAACGGAGGACATCCGGCAGACCGGCGCCGGCACAGTGATATCAGGCGACTGCGGCTGCCTGTTGAATATCACCGGTGCCCTCGAACACCGACGGATTCCGGTCCGGGGGCGGCACCTCGCCGATTTTATCTGGGAGCGCACCCATCATGGAACCTCGACCCGACTTTAATTTCAAGGCCAACATCGGCAGGGCATTGGCCGACCGCCAGCTTCGCCGGAACCTCAAAAATGCGATGGACGGCCTGATCATCAAGCGTAAGGCCGTTTTCGCAGACCCGGATGAGCTGGCGGAACTGCGGGATCTCGGCGGCGCGATCAAGGCGCGCGCCCTGAGCCGGCTCCCGGACCTTCTGGAACAACTCGAAGCCCGGTGCACCCGAAACGGCATCCAGGTCCACTGGGCGGAGACCACCGGGGAGGCCAATGACATCGTGCTCTCCATCCTTCGCCGCCATGGCGCGACCCGGATGGTCAAGGGCAAGTCCATGGTATCGGAGGAAATGGGGCTCAACCATTTCCTTGAATCCCACGGCGTCGAGGTGGTTGAAACCGACCTGGGGGAATTCATCATCCAGCTGGCGGGGGAACCGCCGTCCCATATCATCGTCCCGGCCGTCCACAAGAACAAGGACCAGATCGCGCGCATCTTCCACGAAAAAATTCCCGGCACGGCCTACACGGAAGAAGTGGCGGAACTCAACGCCATCGCCCGCCGGAACCTGAGACGGAAATTCTTCGACGGCCAGGTGGGCCTTTCCGGCGTCAATTTCGCCGTCGCTGAAACCGGGACCCTGTGCCTTCTGGAGAACGAAGGCAACGGGCGGATGTGCACGACGGTACCGCCGGTGCATATCGCGGTCATGGGGCTGGAGAAGGTGGTGGAACGCCTCGATGAACTCCCCCCGCTGATCAGACTGCTCACCGGGTCGGCGACCGGCCAGTTGATCACCACCTACGTGAACCTGATCACTTCCCCGAGGAAACCCGGGGAAAAGGACGGCCCCAAGGAGGTGCATCTTCTGATCCTCGACAACGGGCGGTCCGAAATTCTCGCGGATCCCGAGCTGCGCCAAACGCTTCGGTGCATCCGCTGCGGCACCTGCCTGAACCACTGCCCGGTCTACGTCCGGATCGGAGGCCATGCCTACGGGTTCGTCTACCCCGGACCGATCGGCTCGGTACTGACACCACAGATCGAAGGTCTTGACAAGGCGGGGGATCTCACGACCGCATCCAGCCTCTGTGAAGCCTGCGGAGAGGTGTGTCCGGTCCGGATCCCGCTGCCGGACCTGATCCGGCGGATGCGATCCGAATGCTACTGCCGGGGGCAAGGATGCCGCGTCACGGGCCACGGCTGTAAACGCAACCTGCTCGAATCCATTGCGTGGCGCGCGTGGGCACTCTTGAACACCCACCCGGGCTTGAACGCCCTGAACACCGCCGTCTTGGGCAAAATCGGTCATCGGCTCCCCCGGCTCGGACCGCTGGCGGCGTGGACCTCGATGCGGACGGCCCCGCGTTTCGCTGAAAACAGTCTTCACAAGCGGGTCAAGGCGGAGGGAATCGCCCATGAGTAGGTCGGCAAGGAACAACATACTGGGAAGACTTCGAAGCGGCCTGAAGGGCGAGCCGCCTGCCCCTGCATCGGCATGCCGCCCAGTTTCCCCCATGGGAGGGCCGGAGCGGATCGATCGGCTGAAAGGCCTGATGGAGGGCGTGCGGGGCGAGGTGCATGTTGTCCGAACGGCGGACTGGTTGGATCGGTTGCAGGAGGTCCTCCGGAAGGGGGATGTCCGCAGGCTGCTCTACGGCCGCGATACCTGGATCGGCAAGGCCATCGACGAGCGATTCGAATATTCCTCCGAGGATTTTCCGGAGCGGATTGCCTTTACCGACGCCATCGAATCGATCAAGGACGCGGTGTTCGCCTCCGATGCCGGCATCACCTCAACCGTCGGCGCCATTGCCGAAACCGGGGCGCTGGTGCTCTGGCCCGATCCCGGGGAGCCGCGAACCCTGTCCCTGGTGCCTCCGGTACACATCGCCGTGGTGAAGGCGGACCGCATCTTCGACAGCTTCTGTGAACTCATGCAGGCCGACAACTGGTCCGCGGGCATGCCCGCCAATGCCGTGTTGATCTCGGGCCCCTCCAAGACTGCCGATATCGAAATGACCCTGGCCTTCGGAGTCCACGGTCCAAAACGCCTTGTCGTTTTCATCCTGGCGGATGGCTGACGGTCGGCAGGGATGCGATGCGGCAAGCGCGCGGCTCTGAATCATCCCATCCCAAGGTGGTTGGTGATCCGCGCCTTGGGTGCCTCCAACGACTCGATTCCAATCAAGGCCCCGCAGCGGAGACAGGGCTCCTCATGGTGGATGATGTCCTCGACCATCCGCTCCGGGCAGTCCGCCAGTGCATAACACGCACGGTTGCAGTCGCCGGCCTGGCTTTGAAACTCGACGAGATTGCGGCAGCGGGGGCACTTCACGTGGATCGCGTCGTACATTCGTTCAAGATCCTTTCTCAACCGCCCAGGTATGCTTCACGAACCCGTGGATCGGAGATAAGCTGATTGCCCGGGCCCTCCAGGACGATACTTCCCACCTCCAGGACATAGGCGTGATGGGCGACCTTCAAGGCTGCAAAGGCGTTCTGCTCGACGAGCAGGACGGT
Source organism: Desulfobacterales bacterium (assembly GCA_049366795.1). Lineage (GTDB taxonomy): Bacteria > Desulfobacterota > Desulfobacteria > Desulfobacterales > UBA5852 > CALNZV01. The sequence goes on along the minus strand of JBMNCP010000016.1, from coordinate 173,770 downwards.
TTTCCCCATCTGGTTGATCGTCTCGATGATGTCGAACACTTCCTTGACCAGCATGGGCGCAAGGCCGAGGGAGGGTTCGTCCAGCATGATGAGTTCCGCCGCGCTCATCAAGGCCCTTCCCAGGGCCAGCATCTGCTGTTCGCCGCCCGAGAGAGTTCCGCCTTTCTGGTCCTTTCGGTCCAGCAACCGGGGGAAGAGCTCATAGATCCACTGGAGATCCTGGGAGATCTTGTCCGAGTCGCTTCGGGAGTAGGCCCCCAGCATGAGGTTGTCCAAAACGCTCAGGTGGGGAAAGATCCTGCGCCCCTCCGGCGCCAGGACGATTCCGGATTTGACGATTTCCACCGGGCTGTGGGTCGTGATGTCCTGGCCGTTGTAGCGGATGGTCCCCTTCTTGTTTCTGATCAGGCCTGCGATGGAGCGCAGGATGCTGCTCTTCCCCGCGCCGTTTGCGCCGATGAGGGTGACGATCCGACCCTTGGGCACTTCGATGGTCAGTCCCTTGAGAGCATGGATGCCGCCGTAGTAGACGTGAAGACCGTTCACCTCAAGCATGGCTGACGGCCTCCTCTCCAAGATAGGCCTCGATGACCTTGGGATTCGACCGGATGGCCTCCGGCGTTCCTTCGGCGATGGTCACCCCGTAATCGAGTACCCAGATGTGCTCGCAGATGCCCATGACCACCTTCATGTCGTGCTCGATCAGCAGAATCGTCAATTCGAACCTTTCACGGATATTCCGGATGAAGGCCATCAGGGCCTGGGTTTCCTGGGGGTTCATGCCGGCAGCCGGCTCGTCGAGCAGCAGAAACCGGGGCTCCGTTGCCAGCGCTCTGGCGATTTCAAGACGCCGCTGCGCGCCGTAGGGAAGACCTGACGCTTTTTCATCCGCCAGCCGCCTCAGCCCCACGACATCGAGCAGCTCGAGGGATTTCTGCTCGACCTCCCCTTCCTCCCTGAAGTGGCCTGGCAGGCACGCCACGGCCTGCATCCAACCGGTTCGCTGCCGGAGATAACAGCCGACCTTGACGTTTTCGAGCACGGTCCCGTTTCCGAAGAGACGGATGTTCTGAAACGTTCTGGCGATACCGTGCCGGCAGACCTTGTGGGGCGGACTGCCCGTGATGTCGCGTCCTTCAAGGAAAACCCGACCCTCGGTAGGATTGTAAAAGCCGGTGATCATGTTGAAGCAGGTCGTCTTTCCAGCGCCGTTGGGGCCGATCAGACCGACGATGCCGCCGGCGGGAATCGCCGCGGTGAACCCGTTGACGGCCGTCAACCCTCCGAAGCGCATCGTCAGTCCACGGGTTTCGAGAATCGTCTCCGTTTTCATCTGGCCTCACCTCGCTTGCCGAATCGCCTCATGGCCCCATCCCAGGTGAACTCCCGCATTCCCATCAGCCCTTCCCGGCGGAACAGGATGATGAACAGCAGGGCCAGGGAAAAGACGACCATCCGCATGCCCGGTATGCCCGGCAACTCGAAGTCGCCGATATACAGGGGATTTTCGACGAACCGAAGCCACTCGAGCAGGATCGTGATGCCGATGCCCGCCAGCACCGAGCCCGTCAGTGAGCCCAGCCCCCCGGCCACCACGATCATCAGCACGTTGAAGGTGAGGATGAAGAGAAACATCTTGGGGTCGATGGTGGTCAGCAGGCTGCCGAGCAGCGCCCCGCCAACGCCGGCGAAGAAAGCCCCGATGGTGAAGGAAAGCAGCTTGATCCGGAAGACGTCGATGCCCATCGCCTTTGCGGCGGTCTCGTCATCCCGGATGGCCTTGAACACGTTGCCGACGTTGCTGTTGACGAGGCGCACGATGCAGAACAGGGTGAGCAGGCACCAGCCGTAATTCCACCAGATGTTGGCATAGTCCGGAATGCCCTTGAACCCCAGGGCGCCGTTGGTAATGCGCGGCAGGTTGTTGGCCAGAACGCGGACGATCTCGGCAAACCCCAGCGTGGCGATGCCCAGGTAGTCGTCGCCCAGACGCAGAAGCGGAATCCCTACGATAATCCCGGCTGCGGCCGCAAGCAGCCCGCCGGCGATCACCGCCAGGAAGAACGGTGCGTGGGCTGTTTGAACCCATTCGTAGGCCGGTTCGAGGATGAAGAGCATCTCCTTCTGCTCCGGCGTCATGATCAAGATGGAGCAGACATAGGCACCGATGGCCATGAAACCCGCGTGGCCCAGGCTGAACATGCCCGTGAACCCGTAGATCAGGTTCAGGCTGAGGGCCAGGATGATGTTGACGGCGATGAGATTGAGGATCTGGATCTGATAGCCGTCGAAATGGCCATGGGCCCAGTAGAGCAAAAGGAACACCAGGCCGGCCAAGGAGACATTGGCGATCATTTTTGTCCGGCGCCGCATCAGACTTTGTCCTCCAGTTTTTCACCCGTCAGTCCAGTCGGTTTGACCAGCAGAATCGCAATGAGCAGAATGAAGGCGAAGGCATCCCGGTAGCCGGCGAGAGACGGAAAAAAGGCGACCACCATGATCTCGATCATACCCAGTATCAGGCCTCCGATCACGGCCCCCTGAATGGAGCCGATCCCGCCGAAAACCGCCGCAATAAAGGCCTTGAATCCCGGAATGACCCCCATGATCGGCTGTAGCTGGGGGTACCGGAGCGCCCACATGATCCCCGAGGCGGCGGCCAGGGCGGAGCCGATACCGAAGGTGAGCGCAATGATACGGTTGACCGGAACGCCCATGGTGTAGCTGGTCTCGATATCCTTTGAAATGGCGCGCATGCCGAGACCCGGCTTGGTTCTGTAAACGATATAGACCAGCCCCAACATGAGCAGGAAGGAAAAAACCGGCACGAACAACGTCAGGGGAAGCAGACGGATTCCGCCGATCGGGATGGCGTTCTCAAGCCAGCCGGGTCGATAGACTTCCCGGGGAATGGCGGAGAAGACCACGATGGCCAGGTTCTGAAGAAAGAAGGATACGCCGATGGAGCTGATGAGAGCCGAGATCCGTGGGGCGTCTCGAAGGGGCCGGTAGGCGACCCGGTCCACGAGGACCCCCAGACCGGCAGTGAAGGCAATGCTGCCGACAATGGCGAGGGGCCAGGGAACATGCAAAAGGGTGATGCCCCAGAATACGAAATAGGCCCCCAACATGAAGACTTCGCCGTGAGCGAAATTGATGAGTCTCAGAATTCCGTACACCATCGTGTATCCGATGGCGATCAGGGCATACAGGCTCCCCAGGGTCAGTCCATTCAGGGCATGCTGCAGGAACATCGCGTAGCTCATGGGGGCATTCCTCTCGAAGCGGCGCAGGGGCGTCGGGGGACAGGCTTTCCGCCTGCCCCCCTTCGATGGCGATCGATCCTCGGATCCGCGGCTACAATTCCGGCGTGATGCTGCCCACGTAAGTCTTCTTGCCCTCCTTGATTTCCACCAGCCCCACCGGTTTTTCGGCGTCGTGGGTGGCGTTGATGGTGGTCGCGCCCGTCACGCCTTCAAAGCCGCTGGTGCCGGCCAGGGCCTGGGTGATGGCTTCGGGGTCTGCCTTGCCGGCCCTCTGAATCGCATCCATGACGAGCATGTAGGCATCGTAGCCAAGGGCTGCGTTCACGTTGGGTTCCTTTTTCGGGAAGGATTTCTTCCAGTCGTCGGTGAACTTCCGGGCTACCGGATTCATCTCCTTCATGGAAGGATCGTAGGGGAATGTGGTGTGGAAGAAGCCTTCCACCGCGCTGCCGCCGATCTCGATGATCTTCGGGTTGTCCATGGCGTCGCCGCCCATGATACGGAAGCCGGCACCGAGCTCCTGAGCCTGCTTCATGATGATGGCGCCTTCGGCGAAATAGGAGGGAATGAACATGACGTCGGGCTGTTTGCTGATGATCTCGGTCAACTGGGCAGTAAAGTCCTGGTCACCGGACTGGTATTTGAGATTGGCCACCACTTCGCCGCCCATTTTCGCAAAGGATTTCTGGAAGAAACTCGCCAGCCCCACTGAATAGTCGTTGGCCACGTCGATGAGCAGGGCGGCTTTTTTGAGGCCAAGATCCCTGTACGCATAAGTGGCGGCACCGGCTCCCTGGAACGGATCGATGAAACAGACGCGGAAAATATACTTCTTTCCCTGGGTCACCAGCGGGTTGGTGCAGGAGGTGCCGACCATGGGCACGCCGGCCTTTTCGGCCACTTCACCACCGGCCATCGCCAGGGACGAACCGTAGGTTCCGATGATCGCGACGACCTTCTCCTTGCTGATCAGACGCTTGACCGCATTGGCGGACTCGACCTTGTCCGATTTGTTGTCCACCACGAAGAGTTCCACTTTCTTGCCCATCACCTCCGGCATTTCCTTGTTGGCCATCTGGACGCCTTCCAGCTCCAGCTGGCCGCCGAAGGCATTCTGACCGGTCAAGGGCAGAAACACGCCGATTCGCACCGTGTCGTCGGCGGCAAGGGCAGAGCCGCCGGCCAGGGCAAGGACCAGGACGAGGCACAAACTCATCATTCGTTTCATTCTGTCGCTCTCCTTTGAATAAGATTGGATCTCCTCGCAATATCGACGACGGACGTCGGTATGCACATGACGTTGCAGGCCGGCCTTGTCAGGGCCGCACTGCCCCCGGAGGGCCTGCTGGCAGAGTCGGCCCGCAGGCCGGCATTGGCTCGTTCAAAGCCCGCCGCGGAGAAATTGGAGCCGGCTCCGCCGACGGCCCTGGCGTTGTGGAGGTTGAAGAGTGGGGAGCCGATCGCGATCAGCCCCGGTACGTGTTCTTCCTCGTTGATCTACCAGCCTCATCTGCGGGATGCACGCAGGTGGTGGATCAGGAAGTCAGGTCGGTGAGCATCCTCTCCGTCTTGGGAAGGAGCTTCAATTGCCCGGCCAAGGCCTTCCGCTCCCCATGCAGATCCTATGGTTTGCGACCTTCATCGACCGGCGGTTTGACGCTTTGACGGGCGCTTCCGGCTTGATGGATCTGGGGGCATCCGGAGTCCTTTGAAGAAATGCAATTTCGCCCAGAGAAAAGACATTTCAAACGGCGAGGTTGATATCATGCCGGAGAAATTTTGGTCAACCATTAAACGAGACCCGCCCACCCGGCTGTAAACCGAAGCGACTACGGATCCTAACGCGGGGCGACCATCTCGGAATTGACAATCCCTCAGCGGTGGTTACGAGTGTTTTTCAGGCGAAGTTCAAGTCCGATGCGGTTGATCCAATCTCCAGAATTCCCTGCGCTTCGGGGTTACCTTCCGTTCATCGAGTCTTCGTTTGATTTTGCCGTGTGCTGCGTTGCATGGCATCCCTGCCGCCGGGCGCGAACGATTTGCTTCCCCCGCAGACCCCGCCCCCATCAGCGCGGGGCTGCGCCTTGGCGGCGCATGCCGACCTACCGAGGGATCGAGGAAAATGCCAGACAAGGACGCCAGAGAACATGACCGGTGCAGCCGTGATGCGACCGTTTCCTTCTCATTTCTGAATCAGAGTGTTCGATACATCGGACTGGCCCGGAACTTCAGCCGATCCGGAATGTATTTCGAATCCGAAAAGCCGGTCAGGATCGGTTCGACCATCGTCATCCGGCCCATCGGCTGTCAGGAATCCGAGGCTGCCGGAGATTTCGGATGGGTCACCATCGCGAGGTCGGACGTTTGTGGCGAGCCGGAGGCCGAAGCCCCGCCATGCCGCGAAATGAAATCCATGGTCATGGCCGAGGTCAAACGCTGCGAGAGAATCGGAGCCGGCATGGATGTCTATGGCATCGGCGTCTGCTATGTAGCCCACCAGTTTTGAACCCGATCGATCCAGTCTGCCGGCGCATCAGTCTGTGGATGGCGATCATCGGGAATGGCAAAAGGGGTGCCGAGGAGGACGCCCCATCCGAGGAGTCTTCGGAGCATAAACCGCCCGAAGGCCCCGGAAGGCGATCGGACATCGTCCCCGGGGCTTCAGGCGGTTCTCCGCGTTCACATGCGATCAGGCCAGCAGCCGCTTGGCGATGTCCGGCCAGATCTTATAGAAGGAATATGCCGCCAGCAAGCAGCAGTAGATCGGCACCACCCATCTCCACGCTCTTTCCGGCACCACCCGGGTCGTGTAGGGAGCGCCCACGGCGGCGATCACCGTCCCAAGGACAAAGGACGGGAGCAGAAGGTAATCCACTACGACTCCCGAAGACAGCAGGATGAACCAGGTCACCACCGATGCCAGGCAGGTGAACCCCTCTGCAAAGGAGGTCACGGCCACCATGCTCTTGACGGGAACGCCGGAGAGCAGGCCGCCGACCGTCACCACAGGCCCGTAGCCTCCTCCACCGATTCCCTTGTTGAAACCGGCCAGCCCCGCAAATATCCACATCAGCTTCGGACGGTAGTGCTGAAATGTCCTGGCGGTCAGCACCGAGCAGATCCCCATGACGACCAGGAGAAGCGTCACGTAAAGCTTGATCCAGAACTTGTGGAGCATGAGCACCTTGTAGACCGCCGTGATGGAAATGCAGCTCGAGAGCATCCCGATCAGGGCCACGGTTATGACCAGCTTGGTGGTTTCGTTCATCGGTCGCAATTTCCACTCCACGTTCTCGAACTCCCCGTGGATCAAGCCCGCCACCAGCCCGGTCACCATCTCGGTGATCATGATGAGCGGCACCACCTGCTTCGGGTCGAACCCGGCCATGAGCATGAGGGGGGTCAGCGCCGTTCCATAGCCCATACCCCCGGCTGAATCCATGTACTCGAAGAAGGCGCAGATCAGCACCACCCACCAGACGATGCCCCAGCTGTTCGTCCCAATCCATCCCCTGTCAATCACGTACTGCGAGGGAATCCGCTGGGTGAACTCGAAGGGGTTTCCCGCCAGCCAGGCGGCGATTGCGAACAAGATGGCGAAAACGCCGCTGTAGATCAGAATCGTTTTCACCTGTCCGCCCGTGATTTTGGCCCGGTCCGCCATGGTCGACTTGGTCTTCTCCACTTCCCACGCCCTCTCCCACCCCATTCTCTTTTCCGATGCGTTTGTCATTTTTCACCTCTGTGAAGGAAAAGGTTGATGCCGTCGGACGGTCATTTCCGAATTAGGAAGTGAAGAGCTTGCTCGTCATGGCCGTCCGCCCCGCCGGCGGAACACCCATCCAGCAAACGGCTTGACTGGTGCATATCACCAAGCATGCCAATCGGTTCGGAGGGGCGCGAAAAGCGCTATGGATTGCAACTATTTGAAATTTCTTTTAATTTTGACGTCGTGATTCGGCCCAAAAGGGGGGAGACAAAACGGGTGTGAGATCAGTGTATCCGCGCAGCATACAGGACCTGAATCGGGCATATGACAGCCGGTCCGCCAAAGGCTGCCCGCGGGTCGTACGGGGCTTTGAAAGGTGCGTTGGGAGGGGAACGGGAAGAGGGGCAGGACTTAGGAATCGCTCTTGTACAGGCCGAGCGCGATATCGGCGTATATCTGGGCGGCGTGGAAGACCTGGGGAAGATACACCGATTCGTCGGCCGTATGGGCTTTTTCCAGCCGGCCGGGTCCCAGAAGGATTGGCTTGATGCCCGCCGCCCAGAGAATGTTGGCATCGGAGTGGCTGGGAAAGCTCACAGGGGCGAAGGGCAGCCCGTGGCAATCGTAGATGCGCCTGAGCTCCTCGACGATGGGGCCGCGCTGCGGCAGTTCATAACCGGCGTGGATGGTCGTGAAATGGATGGCCGAATCGCTGTCGGGATGGGAGGCGCGATATTTTCCGTGGAGCTCCTCGAGTTCGAAGGTGAGCTTTCCCATGTCCGCCATGGCTGGGAGGTGGAGGTCGATCCACGCTTCGCAAAAATCGGGCACGGCAAATCCCTTGCGGCTGCTCGTAAGATCCCTCAGGTTGTAAACCGCCTCCGGCAGCTTGGAATCGAAATGCTGGATCACCTCCAGAAGGAGATGGAGCATGTCCGTCGCGGCGTTGGGTGCGTGGGGGGCGAGGCTGGCATGCACCCGCCGGCCCCGGGTGGTCAGATGCACTTCGAGGTAGCCGTAGTGGCTCAGGCAGGGAACGAGATCGGTGGGCTCTCCGACGATGGCGGTGGCGAATTCGTATTCCCGGACCAGCCGCTGGGCGCCGTCCCCGTATTCCTCCTCGCCCACCACCAGTGCGAGCGTCGCCGGCATCCGCGTATGGCCGTTCTCCCACAGCGTGAGAAAGGCTTCCACCATGGCGGCGCACCCGCTTTTCATGTCCGCCGTTCCCAGCCCGAAAGCCTGTTCGTCCTCCTGCCGGAATTCATAGGCATCCAGATCATAGGCCTCCACGGTGTCCAGATGACCGATCAGAACGAGCTGGGATTCGGTGTCGTCAGGTTCGACGATGAGGTTATAGCGGTCCTCGTCCACCGCCTGGCGGACGACGGGCAGCCCCTGCCGCTTGAGATAATTGTGAAGGAAGTCCACCAGGTCGTTCTCCTTTCCCGGCGGACTGTAAATGTTCACCATCTTTCGCAGGAGCTGGTGAAGCCGTTTGACGTTCACCATCGGCGCGCCCGCTGTCATGGTTTCCTCATCGTCCTTCTGCCCTCCCTGAAGCCCGCCGACTCCCGCTCCTGTCGCTTGATCTCCAGGCGACGGCGCTCCTCGTCCACGTTCATGCTCAGGAACACGTGGTTCCGGGCGTGGTTGAAGCCCACCTTGCGGAAAAACCGGAGTGCGGCATCGTTGTCGGCCTCCGTATCCACCATGATGATCCGGGCCCCATCCTCGATCATGACGGAACGGAAGTGGCGAAAAAGCCGCCTCGCCACTCCGCTTTGCTGATAGTAGGGATGGACACCCAGCCAGAGCAGGTAGCCGTATTTCCAGGAGTGGGATTTCTGGATCATCGTACCCAGGGCGAAACCCACGAGTTCGGAGGCTTCGTTCTCCGCCACGAAGCAATATTCATCGTCCCCCTGAAAGAGGCTGACCACTTCGTATTCGTCCCAGGTGCGATGCAGATTCGGGACCTTTCGGGCCGTAAACAGCTTCTCCCCGAGGTGAAAGATATGCGGGAGATCGTCGATGGAAATCGTTCGTATCGATACGGCGGCGTCCTTGCCGATCGCCTTTGAATGGAGTGAATCGGGGTCTTCTCCTGTCGAATGCATGATCACCTTTCCTGGTGTCCGTCCAGAAATGGTCTTTTTTGTCCTGCTCGGCGTACTCCGCGGGTTTCCGGCTGCGGCGTACCGGCGTACGCCTCACCGTAAACCCTTGTGCGGCCTTGATCAGAACCCAGAATCCTCATTTCCGAATCGGACACGCTCGTGCCGATATCATCCATCGTGGATGGGCACTTCCTTGGCATGATGAGACACAGCAGCTTTGCACCGGATCGCCGGCTTGCCGATAATAAAATGATCAAGCGTCGAAAGCAACGACCGGACCGTTACGCGGAGGACGCCGATCGGGACAAATGGGATCACCTTCCGATCCCATCTCAAACCTTCTTCTCCCATCAGATCGGAAAAGAACCGCCAAGAAGGTTCATTCTGGAGGGCCACTCCTATTCTCCGGCCGGTTTGCCGGACGGACGACGCTCTATCCACCGATATTGATAAGGCCCCATGACCAGGGAAAGAAGGGGGTCCACCTTCTCGGCGGCGATGTGATCGTACCACTCCGACCTTTTCGCATTCGGGCCGTAGCGATCGGGGGACATCGTGGCCTCCGAATCCGAAAGGTTGGTGACCACGAGCAACGTTTGGTCCTCGTGGCTGCGAAGGAAAGTGAAAAGCTTCGGATTGCCCGAATCCAGAATTTCCATCCCGCCGTTTCGCATGGCGGGCAACCGTTTTCGAGCATGAGCCAGCTGCCGAAGGCCGTCAAACAACCGCCATTCGATCGTGTCGGTGTCCTCGAAATCCCGCCGGTTCCATCGCCTCCGGGAACGATGAACCCAGCGACTGTCTCCAGCCTTGGCAGGATCGTGAAGATAGGTGTAGTCGTTGAGCATTCCCCACTCGTCGCCCAGATAGATGAGCGGGATGCCGCTGACACTCATCACCATGCTTCGCAGCATCATGATGCGGCGCACCGCCATTTCGATCAGCAGCGGGTCTTCCAGCTCCAGCGCCTGTTCGAGCCCTGCCAGGGAGGCCAGCGTCCCGGAAATCCGCATGTCGCCGTTGTCCGGGTTGAACTGGAAGGGCACGCCCCGCGCAAAGGATCCCGGAAAACCGCCGCTGTAGAATTCATTCAGGAAATGACGGTGATTACCTGGATGAATGCCCGTCTCCCATGCATCAACATCGTCGAAAGTCCAACCGATATCATCGTGGCAGCGAAGATAATTCACCCATGAGCACCCGTTCGGGATGCGGGCCCTCTTCCGCATGGCGTGGGCGAGTAGGTTCACGTTTCTCGTGGCCGTCGCCTCCCACAGCAAGGCCATCAGCATGGGGTTGTAGGACAGCGGGCACTCCTCCCGGCCGATGTAACGGACCACCTCGTCGGGATGGACGATGGCTTCCGATTTGAAAAGGAGCGACGGCGCCGCAATCCGGGCCAGAGCGTTGAAGGCCTGGATGATCGTGTGGGCTTGGGGGAGATTCTCGCAGGTGGTGCCCATCTCCTTCCAGATGAATGCCACGGCGTCCAGCCGAAGCACCTCGACGCCGGTGTTGGCCAGGTAGAGCATTTCCTCCGCCATGGCGGCAAACACCGCCGGGTTGCTGTAATTCAGGTCCCACTGGTAGCTGTTGAAGGTGGTCCAGACCCATTTTTGCATGCCTTCGTGCCAGGTAAAGTTTCCCCGGCGAACCGTGGGGAAGATTTCACGAAGCGTTCGCTCGTACTGGTCCGGCATCCGCCGGTCCGGAAAGAGATGGTAATACGCCTGGTATTCGGGATCGCCGGACTGGGCCCGGAGAGCCCATTCATGTTCGTCGGACGTGTGGTTGAAAACGAAGTCCAGCACAAGGCTGATGCCCGCCTCCCGCAGCCTGTCCGCCAGTTGCGTCAACTGCTCCATGGTTCCCAGCTCCGGATTGACGGCCCGGTAGCTGCTGACCGCGTAACCGCCGTCGTTTTGCTCGGTTGGCACGGCGAATATCGGCATCAGGTGCAGATAGGTGAGCTCCAGTTCCCTGAAATAGGAAATGTGTTCCTGCAGACGCGCCAGATTGTCGCTGAAAAGGTCCACGTAGAGGACGCCGCCGATCATTTCCTCGGACAGAAACCACTCGGGTTCGGCCTCCCGGTCGGCATCGAGAGCTTTCAGGGCCTCCGGGCGTTCATGCCAGGCCCGGGCGGTTACGGTCAGTATGGACTCGAGATGGTAGAAGAAATCATAGTGGCCGCCGTAGAGGTTGACCAGCAGCCGGAACAGGCGGGGCCATTCTCGCTCCAGACGGCCTCGGAAAACCGACCACGGCCGCGCATCGACATCCAGTCGAATGCCCAGGGCGGTTTCGAGGCGGGGGATCAACCTCGCCAGCGCCCGCCCGGTTTCCTTGTCGATCCAGTCGTTCATACCGATACCATTCCGTTGGGTTGCCCGCTTCGGATCGGACACGCAAAAACGAATCAAATCAAATGGGCGATTCAATTGTCAAGGAAGCGCATGACATCTATACGAAAATGCCGATAAAAGGGAGCGCGATCTCACCGATTCCTGCGGGGCGGCCGCTTCACGGTGGGCACACCCTTGGATGATGCGTCCACCGACGCTATGAAAATGAGATGCCCTGATTTGCCTTGACCGGTGCTTGCGGGTATATTGTGCGCCGGATGCAGAAGAACACGAAACCGATATATGCCGAGGACCGATGAATGCTTCAAAATCACGACCATCCGGATTGGACAGGGTGGCCGAGGACCTTTTCAACTATGCAATCGATCGGGAAGACATCAAATGGCTGATGGAGAAGCTTCCCGAGGCCGCTGAAATCCAGAGGAGCAGGGTCGAGTTCGAGCTTCAGATTCTCAAAATCATCAGCGTCGGTTGGAGCATTTCATTCTATCTGGACGACCGATCCGAAAAGACGGTTCTCCTCGATGGATTCTGGAGGGCGATTCACGAGTTCTCGGGAAGCCTCTCGACCACCACAGGCCTCGTCACGGGACACGAGATCGACTACTTTCAGACCCTCAAGGAGCGTCTGGACATGTACGTCAACGCCCTCGCCGACCAGCCGCAAGCTCCCGAGCCCGCCCGGGTCATCGGTCCCGCGTTCGCGCGAATGTGCGGGAACGAGAACGATCTTTTTGCGTTCATGACGGGATCCAAGATGTTCATATCCGCCTTGGGCAGGGTGAAGGCGTACCTCGAGGCCACCGGGCTGCTCTGAGGCTGCGGCGGCCGATACCGCCGGCTTTTCATTTCATGGATCGACGCCAATGAAAGAGCACTGCACCTGTCGACTGTCCGATGGCGCGACGATCGGGTTCGCGCTTTACGGAGATGCGAACGGCGTCCCGCTACTTTTCAATCACGGTTGGCCGGGATCCAGACTCCAGGGCAGAATCCTCCACGAGCCGGCGCTCCAGCTCGGTGTGAAGGTAATCGCCCCAGAGCGTCCCGGCATCGGATTGTCCAGCCCCCGCTCGCCATTCTCACTGACCTCCTGGGCATATTGCGTCCGGGGGTTGACCTCTGCCTTGGGGCTAAAACGAAGCTACCTGCTCGGCGTTTCCGGCGGCAGTCCTTATACCCTGGCCTCGGCTGCCAAGGACCCGGAACGATTCATTTCAGCCGGCATTTGCTGTGGAGCGCCTCCTCTCGGCGACGACCCGGAACGCCAACGTCGACTGCATTGGATGTATCGGTTTCTCATCCATATCGACCAACGGGCGCCGGTCCTGTCGGTACCGCTGATGAATCTCACCAGGGCCGCGATTCTGGGCCTTCCGGAATCGATCTGGATGCGAGCCCTGTCCGCCTGCATGCCTCGGCCGGACCGGCAGGCGCTGCGGCATGCCCAAAACCGCCGGATCATGGCGTTCAGCGTCCAGGAAGCATACCGCAACGGGTCGTCTCCCCTGGTTCAGGACGGCCGCCGGATCCTGTCTTCCTGGGGGTTCCCCGTGGAATCGATCCCCCTTGCGGTCCACTTCTGGCACGGGCTCAGGGATCGAAACATCCCGAGGGAATCGATCAGGGCCCTCGTCGGCCGAATCCCGAAATCCGTCGAACACGTCTGTGACGAGGACGGACATTACTCACTCCCCCTGATGCGAACCCGGGAAATTCTGCACAGCCTCCTGACGTCGGGCGAATGATGCCAAACCTCGGCCCGGCTTACAGTGTCGCGGTTTCTCGGGCAGCGGAGGCGTTGAATTTTCCAGCATCGAGGAGGACCTTTTTTTCTTCCGGCATGCGATAAGTCATTTCGTAAGTCATGCCTTCCGCAAGTGAGTGATGCATCTTTTTCTCCTTAAGAAACTGTACGATTTTCCGTCATGGCCTCCCGGGAAGTTGCAGTGAGTTCTTTCTCAGTCAGCCATGCCGGCAATATCCCTGCCAAGAATGAAGGAGACGTTCGGACAGCCAGCACGAATACCGGTTGACAGGCCGGGCATATGACTTATGCTAGAAAAATATGTAAGCGAAGAGGGGGCCGGAAATGTTGATAAAAGAACATGCACGATGCAGGATTCCGGAGAAGGCGTGGCTCAAGGAACAATTTGAAACCTGTGATCGTCATTTCGATGATCACGCACAACACCGGGCATGCCGCGCCACCGTCGTGGAGGATCTCCACCATCGTCGAAATCTCTGCGGTAAAACGCAGGCCTACCGTTGAGGAGACCAAACGGAGCCGGCCACTCTGGCTCGACGTGCCGCGTGGTCGGACAGCCGGAGCGGCCGGTGGTTGAAACCGTTTCAAAGCGGCGGAAGGGGAGTTCCCCCGTCCGCCGCATTTCATTGGCGACGCCCTCCCCCGCCAGATGAAAATCCATTTGGATCGATGGGGCGGCCGCATGCGGCCGAAGGAAAAGATGGCCAACGGGCAAGAGGACCACAGCGTTTATCGATCCATTGTCCATCGGATGACCGAAGATGCGATCGTCGATCATCCAATGGCCGTGCTGCTCTTCGGCTCAATGGTCCGTTTTCTGAAAACCCCTTCCCCGGGCTTCCGGCCCAATGACATCGATCTCATGGTGGTGGGCAATCAGCCGGCGCCTGACATCGAGTCCCGCGAGTACGGCATGCGCCTCGAAGTACATCGCTTGCGGGTGGACGAGATCACCGCCATCGCCAAAATCCTTCGATATGACAGCAAGCCGGTTGCGCTGGCGAAGCTCTATGGCAGACAGACGGTCAAGCAGCATGCCAGGGACGTGATCGCGGCGTGCCTTCTACTGGGGCCCGGTTACCGCCATTTCGGCATCGAGCAGATCGAAGTGGGCGGTCTCACGGACAAACGGGACTACTCGGAACACGAAGTCCTCTATGGCCGGCACTGGTGGATGCGGCTTCAGGCCTACGCCCGGGAGCGCAGGGGCCCCTTCAGGCGCTTCAGCGACATGGCCGTCATGAACTACGAGTTCGACGGGTAGATCATGCACGATATCCGATTGGGAGCCATGAGCGGCTTCGTTCACTCGATGTCGAACGTCACCGACACCTCCGCTTCCACGGGAATGTCCCCGGGTTCGATGGGTGTGGCGGCGACACGCGTCGCCATCATCTCCGCTCTGATCACGGGCGTCGGAAATCCGTGAACGTATCGAATACGACGCACCGACCGGATGCTAACCCCGGCGGCGGCGGCGAGGGATTCGGCGGTCATCCTGGCTTCGCGGACCGCCTGCGTAGCGGCTTCCCGGGCGGCCTCGGCCTCCCGGCTGCTCTTGAATTGCAGGCCATCCATTCTCCCGGCACCCGCCTCGGCGGCGGCATCGATGAAATCGCCGGTCCGGTCGATCCGCCGGGTTTCCAGCGTGACCCGGTTCGCGGCCCGATATCCGGATGGGCGAAGCCGCTCGCCGGAATCGTATACGGGATGAACGGTGTAGCCGGACGTCTGAAGCCGATCTCCGGACGCCATCAGGGATTTCAGCGCGCTCAGAAGCGCTTCCGCTTTTTGGGCATTCTCCGCTACCGCGTCAGCCGCTTTCGGACGGTTCGTTTCGACGGCGAACACGAGTACCGCCGTATCCGGCTGAACGGCAACCGCGGAACGGCCGACCACCTCCAATCCCGGAGGTTCCGTTTCTGCGGCTCCGGCCCCGTCTGTCAGGGCCATCAGGAAACTCAGGCCGACAACGGCCCATAAGGGGATCGATTTCATCATTCCACCTCCATTGTACGCTGGCGTCAGTTGGAGAAACCTTCTGCTACAGGATGTCAACCGGCCTCCTCGAGAGACCGGGATACACGGTTGGCCAGGGCCCAGATCGCATCGGCCTGGAGCGAGGCTTCGATGGAGCGGTCAAACAGGATCCGAATTTCCGGCGCGAACTCGTCATCCCCCACCCAGAAAAGATAATAAATCGGCACGCGGGGAAACGGCATCAGCCGGTAGGCGGCATCGGCCATATCCACGGGCGTGCCGCCCAAGGCTTCGGCAGCCCGACGGAACCCAACGGGGTCACTGCCGTACCGATCGAGCAGGCCCTGGAGCCTCAACTCGTGAGGGCCTCTAAAGAAATGGCCCTCTTTCAGATCGCGAACACCGACGATATCCCTTCCGATGGGATGAACGGCATCCACACCGACGAGATACAGAACGGTTGCCAGGGTCAGCAGCGGGTCCTTGGCGGCCACCCAGCGGCCCTTGGCCCTTCGATGGAGCCGTCGCCGGGGAATGTCGATTCGAATCGACTGGTCGAGAAACGGAAACTCGAGCAAACCTTCTCCCGCAGGCTCGAAAAGCGTGATGCCGCAGATATCTCGCAGGTCTCTTTGGTCAAGACGCTCCCAGTAGACAGCGTCCACGTCGAGATGGGAGCCGTCCGGCCGATAGGAATCGGAATCGACGGGCATGGTGATCGCCTTTATCGCCTCGCATCTTCGGCGGTCAACGCCGGACGGGACCGGGGAGGCATTCCGGATCCGTCCGGATGAGCATTCGAGGAAACCGCGGATAGCGGCTGGTCATTTTTACGCATTCCCGGCCGCGGGCGCAACCGCGCTCCGTTGGATCACGGCACGGAACGGTTCGACATGAAGCACCGAAGGAGCTTTCCCGCTCTTCGGGAAATTGACTCTGGAAATAACGAAGTATCGCGTGATAACATGTATCCGAATGAGAAGCGTGAATTCGACCTTGTGATTCTGGGAAATTCCAGGGTTCCATTGCCGTCCTGTCCGGGAATCCGGCTGCCGGCGAGGATGAGATCCTCCTGATCCGTATCGAGAACGAGGACACCTGTTCCACCGAAGTGGAGCCCTGGAAATCAGAGAATTCTATGTCCGAGTTCCCTAACGGCGGATCGGACCGCTTGGCCGGTTCGATTCTTCCCGTCATTCCCCGCACCTCTATCCTTGCCAGGCAATTGCGATGGCGACCCGGCCACCGGTGCTATCAAATCGGCGCCTCAATGCGGGTCGGGGCAGATGAAGATTTGCGGAGTAAATCCGTCGGAATAAAAAGAGCCGATTTCCGGATAGGAACCTCACCGATGCATCGATGCCATCCAAACGGCTGGATTGTGATTCTTATCCTGCTGATCGCAAGCTCCGCATTCGCTGGCGAATCCTTCACGGTACGGTCCCTGAGGCAGACGGTCTATGTGCCGGCCTATCCCCATATCTACGGAGGAGACAGGGAGCAGCGGATCGATCTGACGGTTACCCTGAGCCTTCGGAACACGGATTAGACCAAGGGAATCTCCATTTTGCATGTGGACTATCACGACACCGATGGAAAGCTGCTCAAGCGGTTCCTGAACGAACCGATGCGGATGCTCCCGCTGTCCTCCATTCGCTTCGTCATCAATGAGTCCGACAGGACCGGCGGCTCCGGCGCCAATTTTCTCGTCCGATGGGCGTCCGAAAGGCCCGTCACGCCTCCGTTGATGGAATGCGTCATGATTGGAACCCGGGCTCAGCTTGGTATCTCGTTCACCTCGCGCGGCCAGGCACTTTCCGAAACACCGGCAGAATGACCGCCTGCGAGGATCGATCCGGATATGGGCATCGCGACCGACATCGTCATCATCGTGGTGGCCGCCCTGATCGGCGGCATGATCGCCCAGAAATTCAGGCAGCCGCTCATCCTGGGATACATCCTTTCCGGCGTCCTGGTGGGACCGTACACCGGCGGGGTCACGGTATCCGACATCCACGACATCGAATTGCTGGCCGAAATCGGGGTGGCCCTGCTGCTGTTCGCCCTTGGGCTTGAGTTCTCCTTAAGGGAGCTCAAACCGGTTCGCAACGTCGCTCTGATCGGAACACCGCTCCAGATGCTTCTGTGCGTGAGCTGGGGGCTGGGCATCGGCCGCTTGATGGGGTGGGAATGGATACCCGCCCTCTGGCTGGGGGCGCTCATTTCACTCTCCAGCACGATGGTGATCCTCAAGACCCTTATGAACCAAGGCTGGCTGGGCACATTGTCGAGCCGTGTCATGATCGGCATGCTGATCGTTCAGGATCTGGCCGTCGTTCCCTTCATGATCATCCTGCCGCAGCTCGGGAACCCTTCCGTCGGGCTGCCGATACTCGCGGCCGCAGGGCTGAAGTCCGCGGCATTCCTGGCGGTCATGGTGCTGCTCGGCACCCGGCTTCTGCCCCGGTTGATGGCTTTCATCGCGGGCTGGAACTCCAGGGAGCTCTTCCTCCTGGCCGTTACCGCCATCGGGCTTGGAATCGGTTACACCACCTACCTGGCCGGCCTGTCCTTTGCCTTCGGAGCATTTGTCGCCGGCATGGTGCTTAGCGAATCCGATTATGGCCACCAGGCGCTGAGCGACATCATTCCCGTGCGGGATCTATTCGGTCTGCTGTTCTTCGTTTCGGTTGGCATGCTGATGGATCCGGCATTTCTCGTCGACAACCTCGGGCGGGTTCTGTTTCTGGTCGTGGCGGTGTCCCTGGGGAAGGCCGCTATTTTCTCTGGAATAGCGGGGCTGTTCGGATACGGTAATGTGATCCCGCTGGCGGTAGGGCTCGGATTGTTCCAGGTGGGGGAGTTTTCATTCGTTTTGGCCAGGGTCGGCCTGGCAAGCGAAGCCATCGACAAGGAGGTTTATTCCCTCGTACTGACCACCGCGATCGTCACGATGGTGCTGACGCCTTTCATTTCGGGCTGGACGGCCCCGATTTATGCGGCCATCCGCCGCCGCTATCATCGCGAGCCCCTTCAAACGATCAATCTGCCGCCATCGGGGCTGCGGGATCATGTGGTCATTGCTGGCGGCGGGCGGATCGGCCGCCATGTCTCCCGGGTGCTTCAGGAACTCAGAATGGCATTCGTCGTGATCGAATTGGACCACCGAAGCGTCGAGCGCCTGAAGGAAAAGAAGATGCCGATGATATACGGGGACGCGTCCCAGGAGGTCGTTCTGGAAGCCGCGAAAGTCTCCTCGGCATGCCTGATGCTGGTGACCGTTCCGGGCATCGTCGAAGCGCGATCCATCGTCGGAAAAGCACGGCAGATCCACCCTGGCCTCCAGATAATCTCCCGGGCGTCGGATATCGAACAGATGGACGTCCTGCACGCCATGGGCGTCTTCGAGGTGGTGCTTCCGGAATTCGAGGCCGCCCTTGAAATGACGCGTCAGGCGCTCCTTCATTTGAAACTCTCACCGATGCAGATCCAGCAGTACGCGGATGCCGTCCGCAGGGAGCGATACGCACCCATCTACCAGTCGAACGACAATTACGAAATTCTGCTTCGTCTCCAGGGGGCGCAACGCCAGATCGAACTCATCTGGGTGAAACTGATGCCGTCCAGTCCGCTGGTCGGCCAGTCCCTCCGCGCATCCAACATCCGGCGTCGAACGGGGGCGTCCGTGGTCGGAGTCCTGAGGGGCGAGCGATTTTTTCCCAATCCCGACGCCGATTTCGAATTGAGTGCCGGGGATCTCGTCGCCGTGATCGGCAACGCCGATCAACGGGCGGCATTCGAGACGAACGCGGAAAGCGATCGCGGTCTGTTACCGGAAGCCCGGGCTGGAAACTACAGCTGAGGTGGTGAACGGCAATTGAAGGGGAAATAAGCATGGACACCCGCATCTTCGACGACATGTCCCCGGAACAGCTTCGGCAATACATCGCATTTCTGCTTTGGCACTACCGGGTGGTGGATGGGTTCTGGTTTATCTACACCACGGAGCACCTGGATCAGCCTGCGGCGGAGGCGATCAACGCCCGGGTGTGGGAGCGGGTGGCCGGAATGGCCGCCCGGGATATCGTTCATCGATTCGACATCAGGGAAAAGGGGCTTGACGGCTTCGTCCGTGCACTGCAACTTTTCCCCTGGTGCATTCTGGCGGGTTACGAGATGGAGAGAACGGAGGAAACGTTGGTCTTGTCGGTTCCTTCCTGCCCGACCCAGGAGGCTCGAAAGCGCCGTGGACTCGGAGAATACGTGTGCAAGGACATGCATCGCGGGGAATTCCAGAGTTTTGCCCGCGTGGTCGACGATCGGATTCGGGTGGAGTGCCTGTTCGCACCCCCGGATCCGCATCCCGACCAGATGTATTGCCGATGGCGTTTTACCATCGGGGAGAAGGGCGCAGACAGGCGCAACGAACGTATCCGAACTTTCACCGACGGAGATCAAAATTCCGACAACTGAAGGAGGTCAAGCTATGGGACTGTTTTCGTGGTTGATTCTGGGACTGCTGGTTGGGGCGCTCGCCAAATGGATCATGCCGGGCAAGGATCCCGGCGGCATTTTCATCACCATGCTCCTGGGCATCGCCGGTGCCTTCGTGGGAGGGCTCATCGGGTCGGCCGTGGGCCTGGGAAGCATTTCGGGATTCAATATCGGCAGCCTGGTGCTGGCCACCGGAGGAGCCGTGCTGATCCTGTTCATCTATCGAAAAATCAAATCGTAGGGGCTTAAAAAGCCGCCTCCGCACCAAAGGAACGATGCGACAATGGGCGCAGTCTTCTGGCTGATACTTCTGGCTCTGGTTGCGGGTGCCTGTCTGCCCACCCAGGCAGGCATCAATGCCCAACTCAACCTCTGGACCCGCTCGCCGGTGCTGACGGCCGCCATTTCATTTGGAGTTGGCACCCTGGCCCTGGTGATCTACGCGATCGCGAACCGCACACCGATGCCTGTTCGCGCTGCCATGCCCGAGCTTCCATGGTGGGTTTGGATCGGAGGCGTCCTGGGAGCTTTCTTCGTGGCCTCAACGGTCGTGCTTGCCCCCCGACTCGGTGCCGCCGCAATGGTCGCGCTGATCATCGCAGGGCAGATGACGGCTTCCTTGGTGCTGGACCACTTCGGTTGGCTGGGTTATCCGATGCAGCCTCTCAATCTGTGGCGAATCGGCGGGATGGGACTGGTCGTCGCCGGCGTGGTGATGATACGGGCCTTCTGACCCGGTTTGACTTCTCGGAAATCGAAGGAGCACCCATGGCATTCGTGACCATCAAGCCCAAAAAGGAAGCCGCCCTCGTCCGAAAACATCCCTGGATCTTCGCCGGTGCCGTCGCCAGAGTCGACGGCAACCCCGAACCCGGCCAGACCGTTGACGTGATGGGATCCAAGGGAACTCCATTCGGGAAAGGAGCTTACTCCCCCAATTCCCAGATCCGTGTGCGCATGTGGACCTTCGATAACCGGGAGCCGGTGGATTCGTCCTTTTTCCGCTCCCGGCTTGAAAGGGCTTTGGAAGCACGCCGGCGGCTGGATATTCCTTCGGCAACCACTGCATGGCGTCTGGTCAATGCAGAGTCGGACGGCCTCCCCGGCCTGATCGTGGACTGCTATGAGGACTATCTGGTCTGCCAGTTCCTGACCCTGGGCAGTGACCGGTGGCGGGAGGAAATCACCACCCAGCTCGATAGGCTCTTGTCGCCGGCCGGCATCTACGAACGTTCGGATGCACCCGTGCGTCAGAAGGAAGGACTCGCTTTGACCAGCGCGGTTGTCGCCGGGGCTAAGCCTCCCGCTCTGATCACGGTCACCGAAGGGACGATGCGGTTCCTGGTGGACGTCCGTCAGGGGCACAAGACAGGATTCTACATCGACCAGCGGGAAAACCGGGCTGTCGTGAGCGACCGGGTGGCCGGCAAATCCGTGCTCAATTGTTTTGCCTACACAGGAGGGTTCGGCGTTGCGGCCCTGATCGGCGGAGCCGCACGCGTCACCAACATCGAAGTGTCCTCACAGGCCTTGGACTTGTGCCGTCGAAATCTGGATCTCAACGGGTTCGGAGAGGACAGATTCGAAAACATCGAAGGCGATGTTTTCAAGGTGCTCCGCAGCTTCCGCGACGCCGACCGCCATTTCGACGCCATTGTGCTGGATCCCCCGAAATTCACGGACTCCAAAGCCCAGGTGGGCAATGCCAGTCGAGGCTACAAGGACATCAATCTGCTGGCCATCAAGTTGCTCAATCCCGGGGGGTTGCTTTTCACGTTTTCCTGCTCCGGGCTCATTCCTTCGGATCTTTTCCAGAAAATCGTATTCGATGCCGCCCTCGACGCAGGAAAGGATGTGCGGATCGTTCAGCGCCTGGCCCAGGGAGCCGACCACCCGACAGCGCTCAATTTCCCGGAAGCATCCTACCTGAAAGGTCTGGTGTGCCAGGTTTGGTAGCCGCTGCCGGGGGCGCGCCCCGGGAGAGTCTTCCTGCTTGACAATTCGGAATCAAGAATAGTAAGTGACGTTCAGTCATTGGCGTCAATTCAGCCTTCCTGCCGGAACCGCCGGTTTTCAATGCCGACTGGGAATTGAAACCGTCAGCGGATGCCCCTTCCGGTAGGATTCCGGCAGCCTCTACTTGCCCCGGCTGCCGGAAGGTTGGGACAGCACTTGTCCGACCTGGGTGGACGGCACGCCCATGGCGTTTCCAACCCCCACTTCCCCATGGTGTTGATTCGACACCGGCGCATACTTTTGTGCCCCGGCGCGCGACCCTGCCGTGCTGCAAGCCTCCAGACCGTTTCCAGAAAGCCTATCAGAAAGGAGAAACCGTACCATGGAGGTGAACCGCAGAGAGTTTATGCAACTGACGGGAGCGGCAGCGGCCGGCATCGCCGTGAGCGGTGTGGGGTTCAGCCTCGCCCCGGTCAAGGCCCATGCCCAGATGCTCAAACTCAAGTACGCAAAGGAAACCCGCACGATCTGCTGCTACTGCGCGGTGGGTTGCGGTGCCATCGTCCACACCAGCCTGAAGGGGGACGGCCGGGTTATCAATATCGAGGGCGATCCCGACCACGTGATCAACCGGGGTTCGCTCTGTTCCAAGGGCGCATCCCTTTCACAGCTCGTGGAAAACGAGATGCGGTCGACCCAGCCCCTCTACCGGGCCCCCTTTTCCAGCGAATGGCGGACGGTATCCTGGGAATGGGCGCTCGAGCAGATTGCCGAGCGGACCGCCAAGACGCGCGATGCGGCGTTCGAGGCGAAAAACGACAAGGGCCAGACCGTCAACCGCACGATGGCGATCGCCTCGATCGGCAGCGCCGCCCTGGACAACGAGGAGTGCTGGCTCTACCAGGCACTTCTGCGTTCGTTAGGGCTGGTGTATATCGAGCACCAGGCCAGGATTTGACACAGCGCGACGGTTGCGGCTCTGGCAGAGTCGTTCGGACGCGGTGCGATGACGAATCACTGGATCGACCTCAAGAACAGCGACTGCATCCTGATCATGGGAAGCAATGCCGCTGAAAACCATCCCATCTCCTTCAAGTATGTGACCGAAGCCCAGAAAAACGGGGCCAAGGTCGTCAGCGTCGATCCCCGGTTTACCAGAACTTCCGCCAAGGCGGACCTCTACGCCCCCCTGCGTTCCGGGACCGACATTGCGTTCCTCGGGGGTATGATCAAGTACATCCTCGAAAACGACCTTTATAACAAGGATTATGTCGCGGCCTACACCAACGCCGGATTTATCGTAAAATCCACCTATGGATTCGAAGACGGGCTATTTACCGGCTACGACAAGGAAAAACGAAGCTACGACAAGAGCCTGTGGGACTTCGAACCCGATGAAAACGGCGTGCCCAGGATCGACCGCAGCCTCCAGAACGAGCGCTGCGTTTTCCAGCTTCTCAAGCAGCACTACTCCCGGTACGACACCCAGACGGTATCCAGCATTACCGGCACACCGGAGGACCGGCTCAAGGAAGTCTACGAAACCTATACCGAAACCGGAAAAAAAGGCAAAGCCGGCACCATCATGTATGCCATGGGCTGGACTCAGCACACGGTCGGGGTCCAGAACATCCGAACCATGTCCATCATCCAGCAGCTTCTGGGAAACATGGGAGTCGCCGGCGGCGGCGTGAACGCCCTGCGCGGGGAGTCCAACGTCCAGGGATCGACCGACCATGCGCTCTTGTGGCACATCCTGCCGGGATATCTCAAGGCTCTCGGCGCCAGTACTCCCACCCTCAAGGAATACAACGAGAAATGGACACCTTCGAGCAAGGATCCCCTGAGCGCCAATTGGTGGCAGAACTATCCAAAGTATTCAGTCAGTTTTCTCAAATCCATGTTCGGAGACAAGGCGACGGAGCAGAATGATTTCGGGTTCGGCTGGCTGCCCAAGGTGGACGAAGGAAAGTCCTATTCCTGGCTCGACATCTTTGATGCGATGTACGAAGGAAAAATCAGGGGGTTCTTCTCCTGGGGACAGAATCCCGCGTGCAGCGGTGCCAACTCCGGCAAAACCCGAAAGGCGATGGAAAAACTGGACTGGCTGGTCAACGTCAACCTGTTCGACAACGAAACCGGTTCCTTCTGGAAGGGCCCCGGCACGGATCCCGCAAAGGTTAAGACCGAGGTTTTTTTCCTTCCTGCGGCGGTCTCGGTTGAAAAAGAGGGCAGCATCACCAACAGCGGCCGATGGATGCAGTGGCGCTACAAGGGCCCCAATCCGATGGGCAACAGCCTCCCCGACGGTGACATCATCCTCGAGCTGGGCGAAAAATTGAAGAGCATTTATGCAAAGGGCGGCACCTTCCCCGAGCCCATTGTCAACCTCAAGTGGGATTACAAAACCGACGGCGCATTCGATGCACACAAGTTGGCCAAGGAAATCAACGGTTATTTCCTGAAGGACGTCACCATCAACGAGACGGTCTACAAGAAAGGAACCCTCGTGCCGGGTTTCGCCCTTCTCCAGGCGGATGGATCCACCTCCTCCGGCAACTGGCTTTACTGCAACAGCTACACGGAAAAGGGGAACATGGCTGCCAGGCGTGGCCAGGAGGATGCCCCCAACAACATTGGACTATACCCCGAGTTCGCCTGGTGCTGGCCGGTGAACCGCCGCATTATCTACAACCGTGCGTCGGTGGACCTCAAAGGAAAGCCCTGGGACGAAAAACGCTGGGTCATCCAGTGGACCGGCGACAAATGGGCCGGAGACGTTCCCGACGGCGGCTGGCCGCCCCTGGGCAGCCTGGAAAACCCCGACCCCAAAAGCAGGCACGCCTTCATCATGCAGAAGCACGGTCATGCCCAGATCTACGGACCGGGTCTGGCGGACGGGCCCTTCCCGGAGCATTACGAAGCCTTGGAGTGCCCTCTGGAAAAGAACCTCATGAACGGCCAGCGGATGAGCCCCGTTGCCCCGGTCTATGGAGGAGAAGCCGACACCTTCGCCACCTGCGACCCCCGGTTCCCCTTCGTGGGCACCACCTACCGGGTATCGGAGCACTGGCAGACCGGCTTAATGACCCGCTACCAGCCCTGGCTTCTCGAGATGCAGCCCCAGATGTTCGTCGAGATGAGCGAAGAGCTCGCCCAACTCAGGGGGATCAAGAACGCGGACAGGGTGAAAGTGACATCCTCCCGCGGCCGGGTGGATTGCACCGCCATCGTGACCAAACGGTTCAAGCCCTTTACGGTGGCAGGGGCAGTGGTCCATCAGGTCGGCATCCCATGGCATTTCGGCTGGCGGTGGCCGGAGGATCACGTGGAGGAAAGCGCCAACCTGCTGACGCCGTCCACCGGCGACCCGAACACGCGCATCCCTGAAACCAAGGCCTTCATGGTCAATGTCGAAAAGATCTGAAAGGAGGTGATCCCATGGCCAAGGCGTTTCTAGTCGATACCACCTTGTGCACGGCATGCAGGGCATGCCAGGTGGCCTGCAAGCAATGGCACGATCTTCCCGCCGAAAAGACGATGAACATGGGAAGCTACCAGAACCCCGAGGATCTCTCTTTCATCACCTACAAGCTGGTGCGAATGAAAGAAGAGGAAGTCGACGGGCGGCTCCACTGGTTGTTTTTCCCGGACCAATGCCGCCATTGCATCGAACCGCCGTGCCGGGACGTTGCGGGGGATCCCTCCGCCATTTACAAGGAATCCGCCACCGGCGCGGTGATATTCACCGCCAACACCCGCAGTCTGATGATCGACGATGTCATCGAGAGCTGCCCGTACAACATTCCCCGAAAGGCCGAAAACGACGACACCCTTGCCAAATGCGACATGTGCATCGACCGGGTGCAGAACGGGCTCCTGCCCGCCTGCGTGCAGACCTGCCCCACCGGCGCCATGAGCTTCGGCGATCGAAAGGACATTCTCGCCAAGGCGGAAAGCCGCCTCGCCGAGGCGAAAAAGCGCTTTCCGAATGCCAGTCTGCTGGATCCGGAGGATGTATCCGTCATCTACCTGGTTGCGGAAGAACCGCTACTCTATCATGATACGGCGGTCGCCTCGGCAACCGGCCACGGGCTTACCCGAAAGATGGCGCTCAGGCGCCTTTTCAGACCGGTAACCGGTTTTGCCGGAGCCTTGAAAACGGGTTGACATTGTCGAAGACCCCGGGTGCCTCGACCGAGGCGCCCGGACCGTTTCGCCCCGGACGCTTAAACCAGGGGAATGCCGGAACCACCGGCTTCCCCTGGCGTTTTAAAGGAGCCCGCGCCCATGAAGCCGAACCGCCCCACACCCGACCAGATTCGAACCGCCGCCGCCGAATTGAGCGCACGCCAGCCGGCTTATGCGCCTCTTCTCGATTTTTACGGAGAAGTCTTCGTGGCGCAGGAACAGAGCCGGGAGCATCTGGAAATTCCCTCCGTCGAGATCCCGGACGAGCTGCTCAGAATCAAGGCCGGTGAACACATGCCCCTTCTGGCCGTCAGCGACTTCCAGATCGACAGGGCACGAAGCGAACACCTCCTGATGGAGATCTGCGGTCTTGCAAAATCCCTTGGAAGCACCCTGGCTCCAGCGGCCCGGAAAATCGAAGCAGCGCTCAAGGAGGGACGGATCGATGCCGGCACGCTTTTTTCCGCACTCATCGAGCGGGACGGCCTCGACATGGAGCCTCTGGCGCATGCATCCGGGGTCGAGGGCGAGCCTCTCGCCTTTTTTACATACCACAGCATTCGCCCCTCCCTCTGCCATTGCGCCGAACGGCTGGAGCCTTTTCTGGATACCGGCACCCCGGGGCGGGGCATCTGTCCGGTGTGTGGAAGCCCCCCGGTTCTGTCAGTGCTGAAGGAGGCGGGCGCCCGCTTCCTGATCTGCGGATTCTGCTGGCAGGAATGGAGCGTTCAGCGGTTGTTCTGCCCTTCCTGTGAAACCACCGAAGGAAGCCTCCTTCATCATTTCTTCGACGAAAGCGATCCTCTCTGCCGCGTGGATCTCTGCGACAAATGCAGAAAATTCATCAAGACCGCCGATGCTCGAAACCGAAGCCGTCTCTTTTACCCGCCGCTGGAACAGGTGTCGACGCTACATCTGGATATCCGGGCGAGGGAGATGGGATATGTGAGCGCGGCCGACCCCGTCTTCCGGATTTGAGAGCCTCGAACGCCTATTGACTGACCGGGACCATGCCTTTCTTTTCGATGATTTCCCGGCCCTTGTCGGACAGAGCGAAATCGATGAAGGACTTCACCTGGCCGTTCGGGCTGCTGTTCGTTACGAAGCTGAACGTCTGGTAGAACGGGTAGCCTGTAACCCCAGGAACCTTTCCGTCGATACGAATCTCCTGAAGGCCGCTGACACCCATGACGGAACCGTGGGAGATGAAGGAAACTGCACCCGGCACATTGGCGACAATGTCCAGCACCGTGGTCGACTGGTAGGTCATCACGTCATGGCTGATTTCTTCGCGATCCATCAAGAGGCGATCGAAATTGCGGAAAGCTGCGGTTTCCTTGCCGGGAATGACCACCAGAACCGTCAGATCCGCTCCACCCAGTTCTTTCCAGTTTTTCACCCCTCCGCTGAAAATTTGCCGGACCTGGGCAATCGCAAGTTCTGATACTCCGGCCTTTGAGTGTGTGATGACCGCGAGATGATCCTGTGCAAACGGGGTTTCAACCAAACCTTTTTCCTGGTGGCGCACGGGTATCCTCTGGGCCGAGCTTGCAACGTCGGCATCACCATTCATGAGTCGAAGCACGGTGGTCACCGACGGACTGACCATAAGCTCCACGGAAATTCCGGATTCTTTGGTAAACTGATCCAGGCGCTCCCGTTCGAAAGCCCTGTAGACCTGCGCGGAGCAGCTGTACCGAAGCGAATCCTGAGCATCCACCGTGATCGGAAGCGATAGCAATGTCAGAAAAAATCCTGCGGCGATGCCCAAAAACACCCATGCAGCAGACATGCGGCAGCGCCTTCGACGATCGGGGGCCGTGGTCTTGGCGATCATCATGATGTCGTTCTCCTTTCCTTTTCAGGGTTTTCGCGAAAGTCACCGATGTAGGGGAGGCAAACAGCATACCAATCGGCAGCCAGGTGAACAAAGCGCCAACCTGCCGAACTTATGAACAATCGAAAACATGCTTTCGCCAAGACAGTGGTTTCCGCGCGTCAATGTTGTCGAATTCCTTTACAGGGTGTAAATTCCTACATTGGCGAATGAAGACCGCCGGTTGAATGACAATGAAGGCGTATGACGAAATCGGTCGAGACACCCCGGATCAAACACCAGGCCGCATCGGACCGATCCAACTTTTCTGTCGGAGCATCGACGAGCATGATTCTGTACGACGACACCTATCCGTCCGGTCTTAGCGAGTTCGGCATCCACATTCCGGTTTCCAACAGCCGTACGGTCAAGGCTTTTCAGCACCTGGCCGGTCATCCGGTTCTCGGGCAGTGTGTCCGACGGTGGCACGTGCCACGGATCACCGAGATCCTCAGCCGCGAGGATCTGCTGCGGGCTCACGCGGCGGAATACATCGAAAGGCTCTTCGGGGAAGGTCTCGAGGCGGAGATCGTCAAAACCTACGAGCTCATCGATCCGAGCGGACGATTCTATCGATATGATCCGTCGATGGCTCTCTTCCCGCTGACCGATCTCTTCGAGAGGATTCTCGTCAAGGTGGCAGGCACGGTTCAGTGCTGCCGCATCGCCCTCGAAGCCGGTTTCTGTTTCTACTTTGGCGGCGGCATGCACCATGCCCAGGTAAATTACGGAAACGGCTTCTGCCTTTTGAACGACGTCGTGATCTCCCTGCGAAAACTTCAGGCGGAGGGTCGAATCCGAAAAGCATGGGTGATCGACGTGGACGCCCACAAGGGAGACGGCACCGCAGCCATCCTGCAGAACGACCCCGGCATTGCCACGATGAGCATCCACATGGCCACCGGCTGGCCCTTGGATGGTTCGCCAACGCTGCCCGACGGAAGCCCCAATCCGTCCTTCATCCCAAGCGATGTGGACATTCCGATTGAGGCTGGAGAAGAATCGGATTATGTGAAGCGCCTCCTGGAGGGGCTTCACCGGCTCGACGATTCCTTCAGACCGGATGTGGCATTGGTGGTCAGCGGAGCGGACCCCTATGAGAGAGACGCCCTCCCGTCAACCTCCTCCCTCAGGCTTACGCTATCGCAGATGCTCGAGAGGGATCTCACCGTTTACAGGTTTCTGGCCGATCGGGGGATTCCCTATGCAGGCGTCATGGCGGGAGGCTACGGGGAGGACGCCTGGGAGGTCTACGCCCGCTTCCTCGAGAAAGTTCTTCTGGAACGCCGAGACCGTGGACTTTTCTGATCGCCCGCGGGCTACTTTTTCCGGAATTCTCAACGACGCCCCACCGGTGGGCGTCATCCCGAAAATCGCTCCGGTTGACGGCCCCAGATGGCTCTGGTATTTTTTTAAGACGGCGGGTTCCGATCTTCCGGAGGTATCGTCCGCGGCCAGGTGAGCCGGCGGCGACCCGGGCGGTCGACGGCAGCGGCGATCGCCACCGTTCACTACGCCAGCCCCTCATTCGCTTACCCTGAACAACGAAGGGAGGATCGGCATGCTGGTTAAAATCTTCATCAAGAGACGGTTCAAAAAGGGCAAAGTCAATGAAATCCGCTCACTGCTAAAGGAATTTCGCTCGGGGGCCATGAACCAGCCGGGATATGTGTCAGGGGAAACCCTGGTTTCCTACGAAGATCCTCAAAATGTTCTGGTGATTGGAACCTGGGCGAGCATGGAAAGCTGGACCGCATGGGAACGGAGCAAGACCCGGAAAGAGTTCGAAAAAATGTTGGAGATATACCAGGAGAGGCCGACGGAGTATGAAAGCTACGTGCTGGGAGCCCCCCTGGAAATCTGACCCTGGATTTTCTCGAGATGGCCGTTTCGGCCCGGCGGCGGCCTTGACCGCCGCTTTTTTGTGGCCGTGCACCGGAAACACGATGGCGCCCTGACCGCCGCCGGACCCCGACTCCTAACAGCCTCCGGAATTCATCGATGACCATTACCATCATCACTACCGGTGGAACCATCGACAAGATCTATTTCGACGACCTGAGTGAATTTCAGGTGGGAGATCCCCAGATCGGCACCGTCCTCAAGGAAGCCAATGTGTCCACCCCATATCGCATCTTTCCGCTGATGCGAAAGGACAGCCTGGATCTGACGGATGAAGACCGCGGCCGCATTCGGGATGCGGTGATCGCCGAACCCAACCGGCGCATCGTCATCACCCACGGAACCGACACCATGGTCGAGACCGCCAAGGTGCTCCGGAACATTTCCGGAAAGGTCGTCGTTCTCACCGGCGCTATGCAGCCGGCCCGCTTTCGGATGACCGATGCCATCTTCAACATCGCCAGCGCCATCACCGCCGTCCAACTCCTGGACCCTGGCGTTTACATTGCCATGAACGGGTGTATTTTCGATGCGGACAAGGTCCGGAAAAACCGTCGGAAAAATCGCTTCGAGCCCATCGAAGCCTCCTGAAATACCGAAAAACGGCTCGTCCAAGCCGCATCGGCCTTGCAATGAACGGAGGTTCTCAATGAAACGCACCTTGATGGCACTCACCCTTTTGGCCCTGCTGCCGGTCGGTTGTGCAGTGATGCCGACGGCCGAGGATTCCGGGGCTTTACGACATCGAATTGCCGATGCCTACGGGATTTCGGAATTCGATCGAATCGAAACGATCCGATTTACCTTCAATGTCGATTTGCCCGATCGACGGGTCAGCCGCGCCTGGATCTGGCACCCTGCGGAGGATCGGGTCACCAGGATCGAGGAAAACCAGGTCGAAGGCCTGTCCTACGACCGCGAACAACTCAGGAGTCAGCCGTCAGACGAACTCGTTTCCATCGATTCCCAGTTCATCAATGACCGGTACTGGTTGCTCTTCCCCTTTCAGATCGAATGGGATCGCCAGGCCGCCGTCGAAGACCAGGGCATGGAAGCCGCCCCCATCAGCGGACGGAGCCTGAGGCGCGTGGTCGTTACCTATCCCCCCGATGGGGGCTATACGCCGGGGGATGTTTATGAAATTTTTGTTGACGAGCGGTTCCGAATCGTCGAATGGATCTACCGCAAGGGCGGATCTGTCGAACCCACCCGGCAGACGACCTGGGAAGACCACCGCCGGGTGGGTCCCATTCTGCTTTCCCTGGATCATCACGGGCCGGACAAGCAGTTCCGGGTACGGTTTACGGATGTGGCAGTCCGGTTGAAAGGCGACAGCCGCTGGATGGCGGCCGGACACTGAAATCTCCATGCGCGTTTCCAACTCTGAAGCAACGTCATAGATGATAATCGGACCCGAAACGATCGAATCGATCATTCTCGACCATGGTTCTCGCGGAATGAATGTGCTGGCTTCCCGGATGGCGCCCGGATGGTGTGGCCGTGGCGCGGATCTGGTCCTTTCCAACCCCGGCACCGTGTTGATCGGAACGGGATTTCCCGTGGGAGTCACCTTCGAAACCGATGGACCCGTCGGCGCCATCGCCCTCTACCAGGTACTGGAGGCCCTCGGGAGCCGGCCAGTCATGGTCTGCGGACCGCCGTTGTCCCGGCTGCTGATGAACCGGTTTCGCCTTCGTGAGTTGCCGATCCTCGACAGGGAGGAAACCCGGCCCTTTGTCGAGCGCCTTCTGGCCGACGAGGTCCCCGACCTGATCGTTTCGATCGAGCGGCCGGGCGCGGCAAAGGACGGACGATACTACAACATGCGCCGGGAAGACATCACCGACAGGACCGCCAAGTTCGACCTGATGCTGGAGCATGCCGACTGCCCATGCCTTGCCGTGGGCGACGGCGGAAACGAAATCGGCATGGGCGCCGTCAGCACCGCCCTCGAACACCTGCCCATCATCCCCGCGGTGTCCAGCTGCGACGTCCTGGTGATCGCCAGCGTGTCGAACTGGGGCGTCTATGGCGTCATCGCCGAGATGGGGGCCCGACTGGGCAGGGACCTGTTTGAGTGGTTCAACCTCGAGGAAATCTTCGACTTTCTCGTCTCCGGAGGCGCGGTCGACGGCGTCACCCGTTCAGCAGCCGTCTCGGAGGATGGCTTCCCTTTGAATGTGGGCATGGCCGTTATTGGGCGGCTTCGAGATTACATTCAGCGCCACAAGGCAGCGGCTTCTTTCTGAACGGTGGACAGCCCCGAACCGCACCCGGGGATTTCGATTCGAGAATCCCGCAAGGTACGGTCCTGCCGGCTTCGTGCCCCCGGCCTTCACTATGACTTTCCTGCCCGGATCAACCGGTCCCTGCCCTCTTGGACAATGAACGAAGTTTATTCTCTGACCACATTCCAACTTTTTTATCTTGACAACAGACAGCGAGAAATCTAGGTATGGTCGAACCATTATAATACCGTCTCTAAAAATGATCACAGCGCCCGAGCGAGACAGGCAGCCCTCTCGCCGGTGCATTTCAGGCGGACATGTTTCAAGCAGCCAAACAGAACCGAATCTTCCAGGACGTGGTGGATCAGATCCAGGAGGCCATCCTGAGCGGCAGGCTCAAGCCAGGTGACACGCTGCCATCGGAACGGGATCTCAAGGAGCAGTTTCAGACCTCCAGAGGGACGCTGAGAGAAGCGCTGAGAGTGCTCGAACAGAAGGGTCTCGTCGAAATCCGTGTGGGGGTCGGCGGCGGAGCCGTCGTCAAGGCACCGCCACTTGAATCCATTCATGAAGGCTTGGGGCTCCTGATCCGGTTCCAGAAAATTTCCTTGCGGCATCTGGCTGAGTTCCGGGAAGGCGTGGAGGGCACCGTCGCCGCCATGGCGGCGCAACGGGCTACGGGAAAGGACCTCGAACAGCTCGATCGGTACATCCGCGAGGCGGAAGAAACGGTCCGGTTAGGGGTCCACCACTGGAGAGAATTCGTCCAGGTCGACCAGAAAATTCACCAGGCCCTGGCCAAGATCACCGGGAACCCGATGTACATCGTCGTCCACCAGATGGTTCACGACAACATCCAGCGCTATTATGAGCAGTTTTTGCCCTGGACCGAAGCGATGCTCCAGGAGAATTTCGAGGACCTTCGCCAGATCGTCGAACTGATCCGGCAACGCAGGAAATCGGAAGCCAGGGCATTGGCGCAAAAACACGTGCGCCGGTTCAACGGGTACATGATGGCCCGAGAACAGCAATATTGATCAGTTCGTCCAACCACTCACAAGAAGGAGGATTGCATGAAAAAGGTGTTGTTGCTGGCAGTGATCATCGGTCTGTTCGCGGCTGGCCCGGTCCTTGCGGCCGATACGGTCAAGATAGGTCTGATGGCTCCCCTCACCGGCGCCTGGGCCAGTGAAGGTCAGGACATGAAACAGATCGTCGAATTGCTCGCCGACGAGCTCAACGCGGCCGGCGGAATCAACGGCATGAAGGTGGACGTCATCACAGAGGATGACGGGGGCGACCCCAGAACCGCCGCCCTGGCTTCCCAGCGATTGTCCACCCAGGAGATCGTGGCTGTGATCGGAACCTATGGATCGGCTGTCACGGAAGCCTCCCAGGGTATTTACGACGAGGCCGGCATCATCCAGGTGGCCAATGGTTCCACCGCGATTCGCCTCACCGAAAAAGGCCTCGACTATTTTCTCCGAACCTGCCCCCGGGACGACGAGCAGGGACTGGTCGCCTACAAGGCCCTCAAGGACGGCGGCTACAAAGCCATTGCTATCCTGCATGACAACTCCAGTTACGCCAAGGGCCTGGCCGACGAGGCGAAGGCCCTTCTCGAAAAGGACGGGGCCAACATCGTTTTCTACGAAGCCCTGACTCCCAAGGAGAACGACTACACCGCCATCCTCACGAAAATGAAGTCCGCCAACCCGGACGTGGTCTTCTTCACAGGCTACTACGGGGAGGCCGGCCTTCTGCTCCGCCAGAAGATGGAGATGAACTGGAAGGTTCCCTTCATCGGCGGCGATGCCACCAACAATCCGGACCTCGTCAAAATCGCCGGAGTCGAAGCGGCAAAGGGGTATCGATTCCTGAGTCCACCGGTGCCACAGGACCTGGATACCCCTGAAGCCACGGCCTTCATGGAAGCCTACCGCAAAAAATACAACACCGAGCCCGGTTCGGTGTGGGCGGTTCTGGCGGGTGACGGTTTCCGGGTCGTCACCGAAGCCGTCAAGGCCACAGGCACCACGGACGCCGAAAAAATGGTGGCGTTCCTTAAAAATAACCTGAAAGAATTCCCCGGCCTGACCGGTCAGATTTCCTTCGATGAGAAGGGGGATCGGGTGGGGGATCTCTATCGGGTTTATGAAGTCGACGCCAACGGCAAGTTCGTGCTTCAGCCCTGAGTCGCGTCCGGCTGAAATCCGTGAAGACGCCGGCCGGAAAAGCGGTCCGGCGTCTTCCCCGCGGCGAATCGTGGTGGCGCCTGAAAAGGTCAAACCATTCGTCCTGAATCGCTTTCAGACCCCCAGGATCAACCCACATGGATCTTTTTTTCCAGCAGTTGACCAACGGCCTGGCCGTGGGCGGCATATACGCCCTGATCGCCCTTGGGTACACCATGGTCTACGGCGTACTCAAGCTCATCAATTTCGCCCATGGCGACCTGTTCACCATCGGCGCGTATCTAGGGCTGACACTACTCACGGCCCTGGGGTTGACCAACTATCTGGGTCCCCTTGGAGTCGTCGTCGTTCTGGCCGTCATGGTCATGGGTCTGGTCGGCATCATCGGAGCCATTCTTGAACGGGTGGCCTACCGACCCCTCCGGCAGGCGCACCGGTTGTCGGCGGTGGTTTCGGCGCTGGGGGCGTCCATCTTTTTCCAGAACGCCGTCATGCTGATCTATGGAGCCCGCTACAAAGTCTATCCCCATGATATTCTGCCAAAAACGTCCATTTCGATCATGGGGCTCGACATCCCCCTGATCCGGCTTCTGATCCTGCTGACATCGATCCTGATGATGATCGGACTGTACCTTTTCGTTCAGAAAACCCGGATCGGTACCGCCATCCGGGCGGCGGCCATCGATCAGCGGGCGTCCAAGCTCATGGGTATCAACGTGGACCGCGTCATCATGATCGTGTTTCTGATCGGTCCGGCGCTTGGCGGGGCGGCAGGGCTCATGGTGGGACTCTATTACGGACAGATCAATTTCACTATGGGCTGGCTTTACGGCCTCAAAGCGTTTACCGCGGCCATTCTCGGCGGGATCGGCAATATTCCCGGCGCCATGGTCGGCGGGCTGCTTCTCGGAGTCATCGAGGCCATGGGGGCGGCCTATATTTCCATCGCCTGGAAGGACGCCATCGCCTTCTGTGTGCTCATTGTCATTCTCATCGTGAGGCCCACCGGTCTTCTCGGTGAACGGGTAGCGGAAAAAGTATGAAAATCAAACGGTCGGTCATCTATGCCCTTTTCTTCGGACTGCTGGTCCTTTCTCCCTCCTTTCTCAACTCCTATTGGGTGGATGTGCTGAACAACGTCGGCCTCTATGCGATTCTGGCGCTGAGTCTCAACATCATCCTTGGACATGCCGGCATGTTTCACATGGGCCATGCCGCCTTCTATGCCATGGGCGCCTACACGACCGCCATCATCAACACGACCTACCACATACCGGTCCTCTGGCTGATGCCGCTGAGCGGTTTGGTGGCGGGGTTGGCCGCGCTCGTGATCGCGCGGCCCATCATCCACCTCCGGGGAGACTACCTGCTGATCGTCACCATCGGCCTGGTGGAAATCGTCCGCATCGCCATCGTCAACAATGTTTTCGGTATCACCGGCGGCTCCAATGGGATTTTCGGCATCTCCCGACCCGAATTATTCGGCTTCAAGATCCGGAGGCCCGAACACTTCTTCTATCTCATCTGGGGGTTTGCGGCGGTAACCATCTACCTGTTCGACCGTCTCGAAAAATCCCGCTTCGGCCGGGCCCTCAACTATCTGCGGGAGGACGATACCGCCGCCGAAGGCAGCGGCATCAACACCGCTTATTACAAACTCATCGCCTTTGTCGTCGGGGCCGTCTGGGCCGGCATGGCCGGCAATATCTTTGCCGCGAAAATGACCATCATCGCTCCGGAATCCTTCAACTTCTGGGAGTCCGTGGTCATGTTCATGATCGTGTTGTTGGGCGGCCGGGGGAGCATTCCCGGCGTCCTCCTCGGCGCCTTCCTGGTCGTGGGCCTGCCCGAGTTGTTCCGTCAGTTCGCAACGGCCCGCATGCTCATCTTCGGGGCGATCATGGTCATCATGATGATATTCCGCACCGAGGGCATTCTGCCGCCCCTTCCCAGGAAATATCGGATCGCTGCCTCGGGCGTAAGGGGAGAATAGCCTATGAGCCTGTTGCGTTTGCAGAATCTGACCAAGCGGTTCGGGGGACTGGTGGCGGTCGATGACGTATCCTTCGATGTCGAGCAGGGCTCCATCGTCGGATTGATCGGCCCCAATGGTGCAGGTAAAACCACTGTATTCAATCTCATCACCGGCAACTACCGTCCGGATGCCGGAGAGATTCTGTTCAACGGCCAGTCGATCAAACAGCTGCCGACCCATCGGATCGTCTCCATGGGCATCGCCCGGACGTTTCAGACCATCCGGCTCTTCCATAAATTGTCGGCCGTGGAAAACGTCCTCGCAGGTTGTCATTGCCGGATGAAATCCGGCGTCATTGCCGGCATGTTGCGCCCCCCATCCCAGAGGAAGGAGGAGGCGGAGGCCTTGGAGGTCGCCCTTGCGGAACTGGAATTCACCGGGATCCAACGCTACGCGGAGCATCTGGCGGAAAACCTGTCCTACGGCAACCAGCGACTTCTGGAAATTGCCAGAGCGCTGGCCACCCGTCCGCATTTCATCATTCTGGACGAACCCGCCGGCGGCATGAACGACCAGGAAACGGCCCAGTTGATCCTGACCATTCGGAAGATCCGGGAGAGGGGCATCACGGTTCTGTTGATCGAACACGACATGAGCCTGGTCATGAAGGCCTGCGAGCATCTGGTAGTGCTTGAAAACGGGGCCAAGATCGCCCAGGGAACCCCGGAACAGATCCAGGCGAATCCCCGTGTCATCGAAGCGTACCTGGGCACCGAAGAGGAATGAGGGAATGATCCTGAAGGTAGAAAACCTGCACGTCAAATACGGCAACGTCGAGGCCCTGCACGGGATCAACCTCAACGTCCGGGAAGGCGAGATCGTCACCATTCTCGGCGCGAACGGGGCTGGAAAAAGCACGACGCTCAATGCGATCTGCGGCATCTTCAAAGCGGCGGACGGCACCATCCAATTCGAGGGACAAACGATTCACAGGCTGCCGGCCCACGAAATCGTCACTCGCGGAGTGTCCCAGGTGCCGGAAGGCCGCAGGGTCTTCGGCACCCTGACCGTGCGGGAAAACCTGAATCTGGGCGCATTCACCAGCAGCGACAAGGTGCGGAACGGAAAAAACCTCCGCCGGGTCTACGAGCTGTTTCCGCGTCTCGAGGAGCGATCGGGCCAGCTGGCCGGAACCCTTTCCGGTGGAGAACAACAGATGCTGGCCATTGCCCGGGCGCTCATGGCCAACCCCAAGATCCTGCTGCTGGATGAACCGAGTTTGGGCCTTGCCCCGATCCTGGTAAAGGCTATTTTTGAGACCATCAAGGAAATCAACCAATCCGGGTTGACCGTGGTACTGGTGGAGCAGAATGCACGGGCTGCCCTGAAGCTGGCCCATCGCGGCTATGTCATGGAAGTGGGCAATATCGTGCTGGAGGATTCGGCCGCAAGTCTGCTGGCCAATCCGGATGTCCAGAACGCCTATCTCGGCGGGGCCCACTGACCTCGGACTGATCCCGCCCTGGTCTGGCGACCGGCAGGTAGCGTGGGCAACCTGACGATAAATGGTCGAACCATTATAATCAATTGCAGGCAGAGATTGGATCTGAAATTCAAGCCGGTTCCGGAACGCCATCCCGGAGCCCAGAGGCCTGCGGCGGCAGATGCATGCATCTCGCCGCCGCAGGAAAGTCGGGGAGGATTTGCGAATGACCTTTGAAAGCGACGACGCGCTGAAAAAGGAGGCCGTCGAACTGGCCCGAGCCTGGCAGAATCGTGCCAATCAACTGATGACCTCCGAGGAGAAAAGTTACCAGAAGCAGATCAAGCACCTGCTCACCCATCCGAAGGACAAGGTCACGTTGACGCGGATGATCGACCAGAGCTTCCGGAGCGAAAACTACCGGCGAGTGGCCGACCAGGTGAACTACCTCCTGGATCGGTACGGCATTCCCGGTTTCTTCTCTCCGAAGGAAAAAATCCTGATGCATCTCTTTCTCCATGCCGGCCGCCATCTGCCGGGCTTGTCGGTGCCCAGAATGATCGAGAAAATGCGGCAGGACAGCCGGCGGGCCATCGTACCCGGCGAATCGGACGCGCTTCTGGAGCATCTGAAAAAACGCAAAAGCCAGGGCGTTCGGATGAACATCAATCA
Source organism: Desulfobacterales bacterium (assembly GCA_049366795.1). Taxonomy (GTDB): domain Bacteria; phylum Desulfobacterota; class Desulfobacteria; order Desulfobacterales; family UBA5852; genus CALNZV01. The sequence continues at coordinate 135,589 of JBMNCP010000016.1, read as the reverse complement.
TCTCGGCGAGGCCGTGCTGGGTGAAGAGGAAGCCAAACACCGCCTGGAAACCTATGTAGCGGACCTGAAAAACCCCGAGATCGAGTACATATCCGTCAAGATCTCCACGATCTTTTCCCAGATCCAGTCCCTGGCCTTCGAGCACACGGTGGGAGTGCTGGTGGAGCGTCTTTCCCGCCTCTATCAAACCGCCTCCGAGAACGTCTTCGTTCGCAACGACGGCACGCGGGTGCCGAAGTTCGTCAATCTGGACATGGAGGAATACCGGGACCTGGAGATCACCACGGCCGCCTTTATGCGGGCGCTGGACCAGGAAGCCTTCAAGGACCATTCGGCCGGCATCGTGCTGCAGGCATATCTGCCGGACAGCAGCCTCATTCAGGAGCAGCTCACCACCTGGGCCCTGAACCGGATCGCCCAAGGCGGCGCGCCGATCAAAATTCGCATCGTCAAAGGCGCCAATATGGAAATGGAACAGGTGGAATCCGCCATTTTCAATTGGCCGCTGGCTCCCTATGACAACAAACTCGACGTGGACGCCAACTACAAACGGATGGTTCACTACGGCATGCGGCCCGGCCACATGACGGCGGTCCACCTCGGCATCGCATCCCACAATCTTTTCGAGTTGGCTTATGCCTACTGCCTGGCCAAGCGCAACGGCGTCACGGATTACTTTACCTTCGAGATGCTGGAAGGCATGGCCAACCATGTGCGCCGTGCCATATCCGAGATGACAGGAGAGGTTCTGCTGTATGCGCCTGTCGCCGCACGGGAGGAGTTCATCAATGCCATCGCCTACCTGGTGCGCCGATTGGACGAGAACACCGGAGAGGAAAACTTCCTCCGCTACTCCTCCGACCTCAGCAGCGGTTCCGAGGAGTGGGCATATCTGGAAGGACAGTTCACCGCCTCCTGCGACCATATGAAGCACGCGCCCGTCGGACCGAATCGGATCCAGGACCGCAACACCGAAAGCTTTCCCGAGGCCATGGGAACCTACCCTGATGGTGAGTTCAACAACGAACCCGATACGGACTGGTCACTCGCGGCCAACCGCGCATGGGCTGAAGGCATCCGCGCCCGGTGGATGAAGTCAACCGGCGACGAACCCATGCAGATTCCGGTCGTCATCGATGGCGAGGAAATCCTGAACGAGCGGGAAGTCCGCAACATCATCGATCCGAGCCAGAAGCCTGCCGAGGTCAATGTGGCGGCCTTCCGCATGGCCACCACGGAGGACATCGATCGGGCCGTCGAGGTTGCCATGGCAGACCCGGACGGTTGGAGGCGTCTTTCCCAGGAAGACCGCCATCGCATGCTCTCCAAGGTGGCCATGGAGCTTCGAAAGGCCCGTGGAGATCTGATCGGGGCTGCGTCCGCCAACACCGGCAAAGTGTTCACCGAGGCCGATGTCGAGGTGTCCGAAGCGATCGATTTTGCCGAGTTCTACCCCTTCTCCGCCAGATCCTTGACCCGAATCGAAACGTTGAAGGCGGAAGGCAGGGGGGTTGGCGCCGTCATATCGCCATGGAATTTCCCCATTGCGATTCCCTGCGGCGGCATCGTGGCAGCCCTTTCCGCCGGCAATACGGTCATCTTCAAGCCGTCCTCGGAGGCCGTGCTGGTGGCATGGGTTCTGGTGCAGTGCTTTTGGAAGGCCGGCGTCTCCAAAAAAACCCTCCAGTTCGCCCCATGCTCGGGAGGGGAGGCCGGCGCCCATCTCGTCTCCCACCCCGGCGTCGATTTCGTGATCCTCACCGGCGGTACCGAGACGGGCCTGAAAATGCTCCTCCAGAAGCCCGATATGCTGCTCTCGGCGGAAACCGGAGGAAAAAATGCAACGATCGTCACGGCCATGAGCGACCGGGACCAGGCCATCAAGAACGTCATCTATTCCGCATTCGGAAACAGTGGACAGAAGTGTTCGGCCACCTCCCTTCTCATCCTGGAAAAAGAGGTTTACGACGACGAGAACTTCAAGCGCCAGCTGGTCGACGCCGCCAGAAGCTTCAAGGTGGGTTCATCATGGGATTTTTCCAACAAAATGGGGGCGTTGATCCAACCACCCAGCGGCGACCTGGAAAGGGCCGTGACCACCCTGGAGCCTGGCGAATCCTGGGCGCTCAAACCCGAAACGGTGAACGGCAATCCGCACATGTGGACGCCCGGCATCAAATACGGCGTGCAGGCGGGATCCTACACCCACATGACAGAGTTTTTCGGGGCGCTGCTGGGAGTGATGCGCGCGGATCATCTGGATCATGCCATCGAACTGGTGAACATGACGGGATACGGCCTCACTTCGGGTATCGAAAGCCTGGACACCCGCGAACAGGAGAAGTGGAAGGCTTTCATTCGGGCGGGCAACCTCTATGTCAACCGGGGGACCACCGGCGCAATCACCCTTCGGCAGCCTTTCGGGGGAATGGGAAAGTCCGCCCTTGGACCGGCCATCAAGGCCGGTGGCCCCAATTACGTCTCTCAGTTCATGAAGTTTATCGAAACCGATCTGCCCCGAATCGGCGCGATTCGAAAGGAGCACGCGCTGCTGCGCACCGCCCTCGAATGGCGGAGAAAACTGATGTGGGGCAAACTCCGGGCGCATGCGGACGATCTGACCCGAATCATCCGGGCCGTCAAGAGCTACCTTTACCACTGGGAGCAGGAATTCAGCCTGGAAAAAGACTATTTCCACCTGAGGGGCCAGGACAACATCCACCGTTACCGTCCGCTGGGGAGCATCCTGATCCGGCTGCATGAAGACGACACGCTCTTCGACGCGCTGGCCCGGATCGCCGCGGCCACAATCACGGGAAACATTCCGGTCGTTAGCATTCCGGAGAAGCTGGACAATCCGGTCACGGCATTTCTCGCGACCGTAGAGGGCCGGCAGATCTCCGCGAAAGTCCCGATGCGCCGGCAATCAGACGATGCCGTGATCGCGGCCATGAAAGTGGTCGAGCGCATCCGCTATGCCGCTCCGGATCGGGTGCCCGCCGCTGTCCTCGAGGCCGCGGCCGGGCGGGGATTCTACATCGCCCGCTCGCCGGTTCTGATGGAGGGTCGAATCGAACTTCTCCATTACGTGCAGAACCAGAGTGTCTGCGACACCTACCACCGCTATGGCAACTTGGGGGATAGGACTGTGCTGTAGGCGGGCAGGGGGCGTCGTGGCATGCCGCCGCCCCCTGCTTCGGCGCTGTTTCGTGAAGATTTCAAAAAGCGTATGAATACCCGAGCTTATGGCGGAAATCCGTTGAACACCCCGTGCTCGATCAGGATCTTCACTCCGATGCCCAGCAGCACGAGCCCGCCCAGCACCTCGGCTACGGGGCTCAACCGCTCCGCAGATCCCACCGTCTTGCCCAGATAGAGCCCTGTCACCGTAAAGGCGCCGGCCACGACGCCGATGACCAGGGCCGGATTCCAGATGGAAACCTTGAGCATCGAGATGGTCAGCCCCACGGCCAGGGCATCGATGCTGGTGGCCACCGAAAGCATGACGAGCGTCAGCCCCCGGGTAGGATCCTTCTTTTCCCTGGCGTCCTCCTCCAGTTTGAAGGCCTCACGGATCATGTTGACACCGACGTAGGCCAGAAGCCCGAAAGCGATCCAGTGGTCGAACCGCTCGATCTCGCTCCGAATGGTGAGGCCGGCCGTCCAGCCGATCACCGGCATCATGGCCTGAAACAATCCGAAATGCCAGGAGAGACGGAAAAATTGGCGGAAGGAGACCCGCTTCAAGCGGACGCCGGTGGCAATCGCGACGGCGAAGGCATCCATCGCAAGTGCGACGGCAAGAGCGGCCATGTTGAGAAAACCCATAATCCGAAACCTTGCGGCGCCTACCGGCGGTGGTTTGACACCTGCAGTCGTTCGACCTTAATGTACGACCATCGACAAAATTCACAGACTGCTGACCGACGTTCGAATGACCGGGAGGTACCGTCATGATTCATCGGCTTTTGCCGCTGCCACCTCATTTCGACGCCCGCACCGTTGGAGAAGTCTGGAAGGTCGACTACCAGAAACGGGCTGAAGAAGCAAAGGAATGGGCCGCCGACCATCAGCTCGCCCCTGCCGCTTCGGACCGATTCAGATTGTGGTTGCTGTTGATAGACGTTCAGAATACCTTCTGCATCCCCGGGTACGAGCTCTATGTCGGCGGAAGATCGGGAGTCGGGCCGGTGGAGGACAACCGGCGGCTGTGCGAGTTCATTTACCGCAACCTCGGCCGGATCAGCCAAATCTGCCCCACCATGGATACCCATCAGACGGCTCAGATCTTTCACAGCGTCTTTTGGGTCAACGAAAGAGGAGAGCATCCCCAACCCCTCGCAAGCATTTCCCTGGAAGACGTCGAAAGCGGGACATGGAAAATCAACCCTGAAATCGCCGCAGCCCTCGGTTTCGACAATGACCTCGGCCAATCCTATCTACGCCATTACGTCGGCCGGCTGAAGCAGAAAAAGAGATACGACCTGGTTATCTGGCCCTACCATTCCATGCTCGGCGGCATCGGGCATGCGCTCGTTTCCGCCGTAGAGGAAGCGGTCTTTTTCCACGGCGTCGCCCGCCGGAGCCAACCGAATTTCCAGATCAAGGGCAACAATCCCCTGACGGAACACTATTCCGTATTTCGACCCGAAGTGGCGGACGATCCGAACGGACGATCGATTGCCCGTGAAAACACCAAGCTGCTCGAACAACTGATCGGATGCGATGCCCTGGTCATCGCGGGTCAGGCCAAAAGCCATTGCGTGGCATGGACGGTGGATGACCTCCTTGAGGAAATCCGGGCTGCCGATCCCGCGCTTGCCCGCAAAATCTATCTGCTCGAGAATTGCACATCGCCGGTGGTCATCCCCGGCGGCCCCGACTTCACGGAGGCCGCGGAATCCGCCTTTAGCCGGTTCGCGGATGCGGGAATGCACCGGGTTCGGTCGACGGATCCGATTTCGGAATGGCCGGGAATCGAGCTCAAGCCTGTTCTGGGGACGGATGCCGGGTGACGATGGTTTCGAGGAGTGTCCGGGGCGCCGACAGGGCATCGAGTAGACGTCGGATCGTTGGTTGGTCGGCGGGACCGGTGTGTTCAGATACCCAGGTAAGCTTTCCGCACATTTTCATCGGCAAGGAGTTTGGCTGCAGAATCGCTGATGGTCACCCTGCCGTTTTCCATCACGTAGCCCCTGTGAGCCACTTTAAGCGCCAGATTGGCGTTCTGTTCCACCAGGAATATGGTGGTGCTGCTTTCTTCGTTGATCTGTCGGATGATCTCGAAGATCTTCTTGACCACGAGCGGAGCAAGCCCCAGTGAAGGCTCGTCCAGCAGGAGCACTCGGGGTCTGGCCATCAGTGCCCGGGAAATAGCCAGCATCTGTTGCTCGCCCCCGGACAGGGTGCCTCCCCGCTGGCTTCTGCGCTGCGCCAGAATCGGGAAAAGTTCGAAGACGTATTCGATGTCCTTCTTGATCCTGTCCTTGTCATCACGGAGAAAGGCGCCCATGTCCAGGTTCTCGGACACGGTCAGGTAGGGAAAGATCCGACGGCCTTCAGGAACCTGACTGATGCCCAGCGCAACGATTTCGTTGGGCGGCAGGTGATGGATGGGTTTCCCTTCGAAGAAAATTTCCCCCTCGCGCGGCGGTACGATACCGCAGATGGACATCAGGGTGGTGGTTTTGCCGGCGCCGTTGGCGCCGATCAGCGTGACGATTTCACCCCTGGCGATTTCCAGGCTCACGTCCTTCAAGGCGCGGATGTTGCCGTAAAAGGTCTGCACGTTTTTCAGCTCAAGCATCGATCTCTTCTCCGAGGTAGGCCTTGATCACGGCGGGATCGTTCTTGATCTCACGAGGGGTGCCTTCGGCGATTTTCTTTCCGTAATCCACCACATAAATTCGGTCTGACAGGCTCATGACCAGTTTCATGTCATGCTCGATCAGGAGGATGGAAATGCCCTCCTCGGCTCGAATCCGTACGATCAGATCGTCGAGCTCCTGGGTTTCGTGAGCGTTCATGCCAGCGGCAGGCTCGTCGAGGAGAAGCAGAAAGGGCTCGGTTGCCATGGCCCTTGCAATTTCCAGACGCCGCTGCGCGCCGTAAGGAAGGTTTTTGGCGAACTCATTGACAAATGTTGCCAGCCCCACCTTTTCGAGCATGCGATAGCTGTCCGCAACCACCTGCTTTTCTTCCATCCGCGTGGCCGGGTTCCGAAAAATAGCCCCGGGAATTCCCGAACGCATCCGGCAATGACGCCCGATCATCACGTTTTCAAGGACGGTCATGTTCTGGAACAGCCGGATATTCTGAAAGGTCCGGGCCATTCCCTTTTCAGTCACCTGGTTGGGTTTGAGGCCGTTGAGTCGATCCTTTCGCCCATCCTTTTGCAGCAGGTGCATGTCGCCTTTTGTGGGGGTGTAGATGCCGGTGATGCAGTTGAAGAAGGTGGTTTTGCCTGCCCCGTTGGGACCGATGAGGGCAACGATTTCGCCCTTTCGAACTTCAAGATCAATGTGGTCCAGGGCCCGCAAACCACCGAAATCCATGGTCAGCTGATTGACTTCGAGAACCGGTATCATTGCTGCTGTTTTCCGTCGCCGCTGCCCAGCCCTTCGAACTGGTAGGTTTTTCGAACGCTGCTCACGATGCCTCCGGGGCGGAACACCATCATCATTACCAGCATGACGCCAAAAAGGAGCATCCGGTATTCGGAAAAGGCGCGAAGGTACTCCGGAAGCAGAATGAGAACCATGGCGCCCACCATTACGCCCACGATGGAACCCATCCCACCGAGCACCACAACGCAGAGAATGATGACCGACTCCCATATGGTAAAACTGATTGGGTTGATGAATGTGCTCTTGGCCGCAAAGACCACGCCTCCCATTCCCGCCCACGTGGCGCCCAAGGCAAAAGCGGAGAGCTTGGTACGGGTCTTGTCGATGCCCATGGCCTGGCAGGCCACCTCGTCCTCCCGAAGCGCGATCCAGGCGCGTCCGATTCGCGAGTCTTGCAGCCTGCGGACCACAAAGATGGTAAACAGCGTCAGGCCGATCATGAGAAAATATATGAAGATCGTCGACTCGCTGAGGGACAGCTTCATTCCGGGAATGCCGGGACGGGGAATATTGGCGATGCCGCTGGGCCCAAAGGAAAAGTCATTCCAGTTTTCGAGCACAAGGCGGATGATCTCTCCGAATCCAAGGGTGACGATGGCGAGGTAGTCTCCACGGAGCCGCAGAACCGGAAAACCGAGGATGATGCCGAACATCATCCCGAGAAAGGCGCCGATCGGAAGGGCGAACCAGAAGTTGACGCCGAAGTGATAATTCAACAGAGCGTAACTGTAGGCGCCCACCGCATAGAATGCGACGTATCCAAGGTCCAGAAGCCCGGCCAGCCCCACGACGATGTTCAACCCCAGCCCAACGACGACATAGATCAGCGCCGTGATCATGATATTCGTCTGGTACATGGAAAAGGTGAACGGAAAAACCGTGATGGCGATTGTGCATGCCGCAATGGCCGGAATGGAGATCCGCCGGTCTCTGGCTAACCGCTGAAACATTGGAAGGGGCTGTTCACCCTCGGATTCGACCTGCTTGCGGCCGGTTTCCTTTCGTATCATCATGTAGCGCCAGACGAGGGAGAGGACCAGGCTGCCTAAGCCGACTGCAAACATCCGTTTCCACCGCCATTCGATGGTGCCTTCGATGGTGTTCACCTTGATCACCATGATGGGGAAGGTGAGAAACATGAACCACAGGGAGGTCAGGAGTGATTTGGTAATATCTTCAATACGCATGGTTCTCTTTGTCGGAGCTTCGGCCGGCAGCGAAATGCGCCGGACTAAACCTTGTCGGTTTCCGCTCGCCCGAGGATGCCGGCGGGCCGGAATATGAGAATCAAAACCAGGAAGACAAAGGCAAAGACATCCTCGTAATCGCTGGAAATATATCCTGTGAAGAAACTCTCCGTCCAGCCGAGTACGAGACTTCCGAGTACCGCCCCCGGAATGCTGCCGATCCCACCCAGGACAGCGGCCACGAACGCCTTGATGCCGGCGATGAATCCGATGTAGAAGTTGATCTGGCCGATGTGGGAGGCGATCAGGACGCCTCCCAGCGCAGCAATGCCGGAGCCGATGATGAAAGTGAAGGATATCACACGGTTGACATCAACACCAACCAGCATGGCCATCGAGCGGTCCTGAGCCACAGCCCGCATGGCCTTGCCCATTCGCGTGAACTTGATGAGAAATGTCAACAACACCAGAACGATGGTAGTGGTCGCATAGATGACGATCTCGGTGGACCGGATAAGATGCTCGCTGCCCTTCAGGAAGCCTAAATTGGGGATGAGGTTCGGAAAGGGCAGAAAATTGGATGTCTGGGCCAGCAGCACGTAATTTTGAAGAAAAAGGGACATGCCGATGGCGCTGATGAGAGCGGACAGTCTCGGGGCATGCCGCAACGGCTTGTAGGCGATTTTTTCGATGGTGTACCCGTAGGCCGACGAATACAGCATGGCGACCAGGGCGGCAATGACGATGATGGCCACCTGGTTCAATCCGAGAATGGACAGGACACTGATGACGATCAGTCCCGTAAAGGCCCCTATCATGTAGATCTCGCCATGGGCGAAGTTGATCAGCTCGATGATTCCATAAACCATCGTATATCCCAGGGCGATAAGGGCGTAGATACTCCCGCGCGTCAATCCGCCGAGAAACAGCTCAAGAAAATATTCCATAAAACCCGATTCCCGTTTGGCTTGCGGTTCTGCAACCGCATCCACGACTGTTCTTTTCTGTCGGAATTGGCACAGGGGCCTGCCAGGCTGTTCCTCCGTCACGCTTGCCCATCGGACTTCGCGGGGTGCCTGCCGTCTCGGGGCCAGCGCCGGCAACGGCTTCGGGCTGCCTGTCAGTGTATGTAGTCAATGCTAAAAAAAACTGCACCAACATACCAAGGGCCGGTACCTTGCGGTCCGGCCCCTGGATTTTCAGTTCAAATCCAGACTAAAGCGCAACTTCGACGTATTGGCCGTTCTGGACCTGGTAGACGGCAAAGCCGACCCCGATGGCGTCACCCTTCTCGTCGAACCGGATGATGCCCAGCGGCGTGGCGACCCATTCCGTCTGGAGCGCTTTGGTCAGTTTGTCGTACTCGGTGGAGCCGGACTTCTCGATGGCATTGACCAGACAGAGCGCTGCGGAGTAGGCATTCAGAAAGAAGGCGCCGGGATCCTCGCCATAGTCCTTCTTGTGCATTTCGACGGCTTCGACGGCCATGGGGTTCTTGGAAGTGTCCATGGGTCCCGTGGCGTAGACGCCTTCGGCGAATTCACCGGCCACCTTGATGAAGGTATCGTCCTTCACGCCGTCATCGGAAATAAAGACCGTGTCCATGGCCTTGTTGCGCATCTGGGTGACGAGTTTCGAGGCTTCGGGATGATAGCCGCCGAAGATGACCGCTTCGGCGCCGGACTGCTTGAGTTTCTGAACGACGGCTGAATAGTCGACCGCCCCGGGAGTAATCCCCTCGTAGAGCACCACTTCGGCGCGGCTGTCGGCTTCGAGGAATTGTTTCGCAAACTCCGCGAGCCCCTTGCCATAGTCGCCCTTGTCATGGAGAACGGCGATTTTGGTCAGCTTCAAGTGGTCCAGCGCAAAATCCACTTCCAGGCGGGCCTGTGCGTCATCGGATGCGATGGTGCGGTAGAAATTCGGGTAGTCGCCGCTCTGGGTCAGATCCGGGTTGGTGGCGGACGGCGAAATGGTGATGAGATTGGAGTCCTTGTAGATACCGAGGGCGGCCTTGGTGGCCCCGGAACAGATGTGGCCGAGAACGACGTCAGCGCCGTCCGTCACCAGCTTCGTGGCGGTATTGGTGGCGACTTCCGGCTTGCAGGCATCGTCTTCGACCAACAGCTCGATTTTTCGGCCGTTGATACCGTTGATGGAATTGCGATGCTTGACCACCAGTTCTGTGGCCCGAACCGACGGAATGCCGTAGGACGCCAGGTCGCCGCTGTGGGCGCCGGCAACACCCAGTTTGATGGGTTCCATCGCCTTCTCGGCCGGTGCTGTTGCCGCCGCCTCCTTTTGGGCTTCAGCGGCGGGTTTTTCCGTCTCCCCGCCACAGGCATGGAAAAAGAATGCAGCGAGAAGGATCAATAGCACGGCGCGAGCGGAACGAGAGTTGAATCGCAATTTCATTATACCTTCCCTCCATTGAAATTAACTTAAATAACGGACGCCTATAAAATGATTACTTATAGACGTGCAGCAGGCGGTAGTCAAGCTTGAAATGGGTTGTCGTTTCAGTAAAAAAGCCTTGCCGTTGCGGTGCCATGCAGATATGAGATGAAGGAATGCAAGCACAACAAGCCGCCGCACCGAATCCGCCTCGAGCGGTGCCGTCCATCCTGAACAGGAGCTTTCGATCGTGAAAAAAATGGGACTGGTGGTCAAGGCCGATGACAAGGCCAGCAGCACAGCCGACATCTTGGAGGAATGGCTGACAGTCAGGGATGTGGAGGTCGTTCGAAGAGAAAACGCCCTTCCGGATGTCTCCGATACGAGCCCGAAAAAAAATGGGGCTCCTGCGGATTTGTCCGCCGTTTTTGTTCTGGGAGGCGACGGGACCTTCCTGAGCGCCGTCCGGTGGATCGGGGAGAAATCCATCCCGATTCTGGGTGTCAAATTCGGTGAAATCGGATTCCTGGCCGAGACCTCCGAGGATCGTCTTTTCACCGTTGCCGAGAGTGTGATTTCAGGTACCTTCACCACACAGCCCCGCATGCGACTGGAAGTAACGGTCCAGCGTGAAGGCGCCGACCGCGGCTCCGAGATCGTGCTCAACGACGTTGTCATCAACAAGGGGACACTGGCGCGGCTGGCCTGCATCCAGACCTATCTCAACGACCACTACCTGACCACCTACCGGGCGGACGGGCTGATCGTCGCCACGCCAACCGGTTCGACGGCCTATTCACTGGCCGCGGGCGGTCCGGTCGTCCACCCGGAGGTCCCGGGCATCATCATGACGCCCATCTGCCCGTTCACGCTCACCAACCGGCCGCTGGTAATTCCCGATGCAGTCGAGATCAAACTCAGGCTTGAAGAAGAGGTTCGGGACGTCCTGTTGACCTTTGACGGCCAGGCCGGCCTTGAAATCGACGAGAACGACAGCATACACATACGGAAAAGCGCGCATCCGGTGCACCTGATCAGCATTCCGGGGCGCGACTATTTCCACCTGTTGAAATCCAAGCTCTCCTGGTCCGGCGGCCGCGTGTAGCAGGCCGCCGGAGACACGACCGGATTCGACCGGGTCGACTAATACCGGTAATGGTCCGGCTTGAAAGGGCCGTTCACCTCAACGCCGATATATTCCGCCTGCCTGGGGGTCAGCCGGGTGAGCTTGGCGCCCAGTCGGTCCAGGTGGAGTCTTGCCACTTCCTCGTCGAGCTTCTTGGGAAGCGTGTAAACCTGTTTCCCGTAGCCGCCGGCGGCCAGTTCGATCTGTGCCAGGCACTGATTGGTAAAGGAATTGCTCATCACGAAGCTGGGATGTCCCGTTGCACAGCCGAGGTTGACCAACCGCCCCTCCGCCAGAACGATGACCGAGCGGCCGGATTTGAGGATCCACCGGTCGACCTGGGGCTTGATGTTTTCCCTCCTGCACTCCGGGGTCGTCTCGAGATAGGTCATGTCGATTTCGTTGTCGAAATGGCCGATGTTGCAGATGATGGCTTCCTCCTTCATCTGTTCCATATGAGCGCCGGTGATGACGTGGTAGTTGCCCGTTGCGCTCACGAATATGTCCCCTGCCGGCGCCGCGTCCTCCATGGTCACCACCTCGAATCCCTCCATGGCGGCCTGCAGGGCACAGATGGGATCGATTTCGGTCACGAGTACCCGGGAGCCATACCCCCGCATGGAGCGCGCGCATCCTTTTCCGACATCGCCGTAGCCGCAGACGACGACGGTTTTTCCGGCCAGCATTACGTCCGTTGCCCGCTTGATGCCGTCGGCAAGGGATTCCCTGCATCCGTAGAGGTTGTCGAACTTGGATTTGGTGACCGAATCGTTCACGTTGAAGGCGGGAAACAGCAGCTCCCCCATTTTTGCCAGCTGATAAAGACGGTGAACGCCGGTCGTGGTTTCCTCGGAAACGCCTCGAACCGATTTTGCCAGGCGGTGCCAACGCTGGGGATCATTTTCATATCCTGCCGCCAGTCGAGCCATCAGGCAGCGCATGTCCTGCTCATCGAAGGATTTCCGGAGCAGTTCGGGGTTCTGCTCGACCCTGACGCCCTGGTGAACCATGAGCGTGGCATCGCCGCCGTCATCGACGATCAGGTCCGGTCCGGATCCGTCCGGCCATGTCAGGGCCATTTCGGTGCACCACCAGTACTCTTCGAGCGTCTCCCCTTTCCAGGCAAAAACCGCGGCCAGACCGCTCTTGGCGACGGCCGCGGCCGCATGATCCTGGGTCGAGAAAATATTGCAGGACGCCCACCGGATGTCGGCGCCGAGGATTTTGAGGGTCTCGATGAGCATGGCCGTCTGGATCGTCATATGAAGGCTACCGGCGACCTTGAGTCCGTCGAGCGGCCGGCTGGGGCCATATTTCTCCCGGACGGCCATCAGGCCGGGCATTTCACGCTCTGAAATCTTCATTTCCTTGCGGCCGAACTCGGCCAGAGACATATCCGCCACCTTGTACGGCTGCGAAAGATCGATTTCCGCTATTGCGCTGCCCGCATGGGTTCGGGTCTTGGGTGAAGCCATTGTAAACTCCTTGGAGCGAAGTTGGATGGAATGCCTTGTCGACAATAGGGCCGATCATCCGGCTGGCAAATGATTCCGGGTCCGGTCGAGAATACCTGATTCCGATCCCGGCGATACTGGACTTCAGACGCCGGCCAGCTTCCGGATTTCCTCGGCCTTTCCGGTCTGCTCCCATGTGAATTCGGGCTCGGTCCGGCCGAAATGGCCGTAGGCCGAGGTTTGCCTGTAAATCGGCCGCAGCAGGTCCAGGTACTCGATGATGGCGGCCGGCCGAAGGTCGAAAACCTCCCGGACAATGTCTCCGATCCGTTTCAAGGGAGCGATACCTGTCCCCATCGTGTCCACCATGATGGACACCGGTTCGGCCACGCCGATGGCGTAGGCGATCTGCACCTCGCATTTCCTGGCCAGCCCCGCCGCCACGATGTTCTTGGCGATGTGGCGCCCCATGTAGGAGGCGCTGCGATCCACCTTAGAGGGATCCTTTCCCGAAAAACACCCGCCGCCGTGGCTCCCTTGTCCCCCGTAGGTATCGACGATGATCTTCCGGCCCGTGAGACCGCAGTCGCCCATTGGCCCTCCGACCACGAATCGACCGGTCGGGTTGATGAAGTACCGGGTGTCTCCGTCGATCATTTCCATGGGGATCACCTTCTTGATGACCTCCTCGATGACCGCCTCGCGGATTTCCGCATGGGTGACGTCCGGCTTGTGCTGTGTCGAGATCACAATCGTGTCCACGCGCTTCGGGGTGCCGTTTTCATATTCGACGGTCACTTGGGATTTCCCGTCCGGCCGGAGAAAATCCAGGGCACCGTTTTTCCGGACCCTGGCCAACCGCCGGGTCAACTTGTGTGCGTACATGATGGGCATGGGCATCAACTCGGGCGTCTCGTCGGTCGCGTAGCCGAACATGAGCCCCTGGTCACCGGCGCCCTGATCCTTGAATAGCCCCTGCCCGACATTGACGCCCTGCGCGATGTCCGGGGACTGCTGTCCGATGCTGGTGATCACCGAGCAGGTCTGGTAATCGAAGCCCATTTGGGAGGAATTGTAGCCGATCTCCCGGATGGTGTCCCGGACGATCTGGGGAATGTCGACGTAGCAGGATGTGGTGATTTCTCCGGCCACAAAGGCCAACCCCGTGGTGACCAGCGTCTCGCAGGCCACCCGGCAGAGCTTGTCTTCGGCGATGATGGAATCGAGCACCGCATCGGAAATGGCATCGGCCACCTTGTCCGGATGGCCTTCGGTAACGGACTCGGAGGTGAAGAAGTATTGATTTTTTTCCATTGAACGGATCTCCTTGGGCACATTGGAGAGAATCAGGGTTTCAGTTCCATGTTGTCGATCAGCCGGGTGGCGCCCACCTTCACGGCCAAGGCCATGCGCACCGGTCTGTCGATGGTTGCAACATCCTCGAGAGTTTCCGGGTCGATGATGGCGATGTAGTCGATTTCGGCCTCCGCAAACCGGGTGATGTTTCCTGCGACGGTGGACAGGATTTTATTGGCGTCGGTGATACCGGAGCCGACCATCTCCCTTGCGGTTTCCAGCGACCTCACCAGGGACAGGGCGGCGGGCCTCTGTTCCGGGCTGAGATAGGCGTTTCGGGAACTCATGGCCAGCCCATCGGGCTCCCGCACCGTGGCCCCGCCGACGACATCGATCTCGAAATTCAAATCCCGTACCAGCCGCCGGATGACCTGGAGTTGTTGATAATCCTTTTCACCGAAGACGGCAACATCAGGCGACACGATATTGAAGAGCTTGGCGACGACGGTGGCGACTCCGGTAAAGAAAACAGGCCTGGAAAGGCCGCAGAGATGGTTGGGAAGCTTTTCGAGGCGAACGAAGGTTTCAAAACCTTCGCCATAGATATCAGGGGCTTTCGGAGTAAAGAGAATGTCGACGCCGGCCTCCCTGGCCAGCGCCATGTCCCTGTCCATGTCCCGGGGGTAGGTTTCAAAGTCTTCGCTGGGCCCGAACTGTGCGGGATTGACGAAGATGCTGGCGACCAGCGCATCGGCCCGCCGCTTTCCCTCCCGCATCAAGGACAGGTGCCCGTCGTGGAGAAACCCCATTGTCGGTACGAAGGCGATCGTTCGGGATTCGCCCTTGAGTTGCCGGACGCGTGCCTGCATTGCTTTAACGGTAGAAATGATTTCGATGGGTTAGGTCCCCCTTTCCGGAAGTTCAAACGCACATCAACTAAAGGAATGCCGTTCAAAAGTCAACCGGCCCCTCAGCGGGCGGGGGGCCGGACCTTTCGATGGGAAAAGGAAGCGGATCCAAGGAATGTTGAAAGGGTTAGAGGAGGTTTTCAATGTCCGGATGGTTGCGGAGCACCCGAACCAGCTGCCGGGTCCGGTGATCGAGGCGGTCCTTGACCACCCACAGCATTCGCCGCATGAAGATATACCCCATGTGCGGGTCTGAATCGAGTAGATTCCGGATTTTCACCCCGCGGATCGAATAGACCTCGCAGGGTTCCGAGCACACGGTGTCCGTGGTGTAGGTCAGGTGGCCTTCCAGCATGGCCGACCACCCGAAGGAATAGCCGGGTTTCACGGCACCGAGCGAGAAGGTGATCTTGTCTGAGATACGCTGCTCCAGAAGAAGCTTTCCGCGTTTCAGAAAGTAAAACCGTTCGGCGGGATCGCCCCCCCGGAATACCAGATCCCCTTGATCGTAGCGCAGAACATCGGTCACGGGCAGGACCCGCTCCAGCATTTCATCCGTCAGGTAGCTCAGAATGATGATGTCCTTGAGGTCTGCTATCGTCAGCACGGGTTCTATTCCTCCTAGTGCCGGTCTCGACGGCGGCTTGGCGTTCGTCGCCGGAATTACGGTTGCATTTGATGTCCCATGCCCCCTGTCGCCGCGTTGCCCGGCGCTTTAATGCGCATGGGCATACGAAATTATCGCGCCTTGCGGGCCGGGAGCCTCGCCCGTCTCAGCACGACACCGTATCGATGACGACGATCGCTTGGTAACCGTTCAACTCAGCATGAAAAAGACGACCAGTAGCACCCCGCACACAGCTGCGCTGATACCCACCGGGACCACTCCGTTTTCAAAGGTGCGGGCCAGGAACGGCGCCAGTTTTTCATCGGGCTTGGCAACGCGGTGCCGGACAAAGGGAATCAGCCCTATCAAAAAAGCTGCAACGGCGGCCGGAGCGGTCCGGGCGAAAATTCCGGTTCGACGGGTCAATTCTCGGGCAATCATCCGGTCGCAAAGGGCATTCAGGCCATTGAACCCGGCATCCATGACCCGGTAAAAAACCCGGCCCCCCTTACGGTAAAACCAGTCCGCATCCAGGTTGATGCTACGCATCTCGGCCGGATAGATGCCGGACAACAGAAGGAGGGCAAAGGCCAGCGCCGAAAAGAACAGTATCTGAGTCTGAGCCAGTACGTGGGGGACGGTATAAGGCTCGTAGCCGACCGGCTGGTAGGGCAGCAGGCTGTAGAGCGGAGCGGGATAGGAGCCGATAAAGATGCAGAGAAACGCGGCAATCCCCATGGCCACAAGCATGTGAAGCGGGGCTTCCTTAGGTCTGAGCCCTGAATCGTGGGAAAAAAATGCGAAAAAGGGAATTTTGATGCCGGCGTGGTGAAACACACCGGCAGAGGCGAACAGCAGGACGAACCACACTACCCGCAAATGTCCGCTGCCGGCGGCGTCCATGACCATCGACTTGCTCACGAACCCGCTGAACAGCGGAAATGCGGAAATGGAAGCCGCGCCCACGATGCAGCAGATGCACGTCAAGGGCATGGTTCGATACAATCCTCCCAGATCGGTGGCGTTGATCTTTCCCGTCCGGTACATCACCGCCCCCATGGACATGAACAGAAGCCCTTTGAACAGGATGTCGTTGAAGGCGTGTGCAACCGCACCGTTGATGGCCAGCGGCGTGCCGATGCCGATGCCGCAAACCATGAAGCCCACCTGATTGATCAGGCTGTAGGCCAGCACCCTTCGCAGATCGTTTTCGATGACCGCGTAGAAAATCGGAAAACCGGTCATCAGCGCTCCGATCCAGATCAGGGCAGAGGTTCCTGGAAAGCCCCTTGCCAGTGCGTACACCGCCGCCTTGGTCGTGAAGGCGCTCAGGAACACCGTTCCGGAAATGGTGGCTTCCGGGTAGGCGTCGGTCAGCCAGGGATGCAGGATCGGCCACGCGCAATTGATGCCGAACCCAATGAAAATCAGCAAGCTGCCCGGCTCGGCCAGCGTCATCGGGCCGAAGGCAATCGTACCGGTTTCCTGATAGCGGATGAGGATACCCGCCAACAGCACCAAGCCCCCGGCGGCGTGGACCAGGAGATAGCGGAACCCTGCCGCCTGGCTGGCTCTCGTCCGGCGGGCCCAGATCAGGAAGATGGAGCCGACGGTCAGAAGCTCCCAGAAGATGAAAAGGGTAAAGAGGTCTCCGGCAAACACGACACCCATGGCGCTACCGGCGTACAGAAGCCCGGCAGCCTGCTGTACCCGGTCTTCCACGTGGAAGGCATAAATAAAACCGATGAAGGAGACCAGTAGAAAAATATACCCGAAAATCGATCCCAAGGCATCCACGCGGGCCAGCATGAGGCCGTCGAACAGAAACGGGACTTGCCACTGCAGCCCCTCCCCCAGAAGAAGCAGATTGACCATTCCCACAACCGGCAGGGCCAGAAGGAGCAGGCGCCTCCATCGACCGCTCAACACCGGGATCAGAAGCGCGCCGATCAGAAAAACGAAGGCCGGGGGCAGAGGCTTAATCATAGTAGTCCTCCGGACGCTTCATCAGGGGTCTCAGAATGTACTTGGCTGCCAGAACCAATAGAACACAGGCGACGAATCCATATACCGCGTAGAACCCGAACCAGGACTCCCATGGAAAGTGCGGATGCTTTTGAACGAAGAACTCGCAAACCAGCAGGAGAACCAGAGCGGTATAGAAAAAGGCGAACAAGCGCCTGACGTTCTTCGGCTTGTCAAACAGGTAGTGTCGTTCGTCCGTGGAGGTCTTGCCCATTGGCGGGGCTCCGTTTTCAGTCGGATTGGGGATGACCGGGTATGCTTCATCTGATGAGCATCCGGAGATCCAGCGATCTCCCAATCACCGGTTAGAGCGTGTTGAACAGAATGACGCCGAGATAAATGATTCCGATGGTGATCGCGACGAAAAAGACCGGTCGATATCCGGGGACCGGTTCATGGCCCAGCACCATGATTTCCTTATCGTTTTCTTCCATGGCTCAGGCTCCTGTCAGCCGAGCCGCCATCTGGCCGGCCAATTTGAAGAAAGGCTGTGGAAAGATCAGCAGCAAAATGGAGATGGCGGCGGTGATGACCAGCGGTATGACACAGAAAAGCGGTGCTTCCTGAACCCCCTTCTCGAAGGCGGATTCCTCGGGACTACAGAAAAAGGCGCGATAGACGACCGGCATGAAATAAGCCGCGTTGAGCAGGGAACTGAACAGGAGCACTACCAGGATGACGATCCGGCCTGCTTCCAGCGATCCCATGGCCAAATACCACTTGCTGAGGAATCCCCCGCACGGCGGCATGCCGATGATGCTGAGGGCTCCCACCAGGAACGCCGCCATCGTGACCGGCATCCGGTGCCCGATGCCCCTCATTTCACTGATGTTCTTCTTGCCGGTGGCTACGAAGATGGCGCCTGCGCAGAAAAAGAGGGTGATCTTTCCAAAAGCGTGCATGGCGATGTGCACCATCCCGCCGGTGAGCCCCTGGGGAGAGAGCAGGCCTGCGCCGAGAACGATGTAGGACAGCTGGGCGATGGTCGAAAAGGCCAGCATTCGTTTCAGATTGTCCTGGGTGAGCGCGATGAAGGATCCCGCCAGGATGGTCACCGCGGCAACGGTGACGATCAACCCGCCCAGGTGGACGCTGTTCAGCAACTCCACCCCGAAGATGCCGGTGATGACCCTGAAGATGCTGAAAACTCCTACCTTGACCACCGCAACCGCATGAAGCAGGGCGCTGACCGGTGTCGGGGCCACCATGGCGGCGGGCAGCCAGGAGTGGAAAGGCATGACGGCAGCTTTGGCGAATCCGAAAATGAACATGCACAGCAATACGGCGAGCATCCCCTGTCCGGCCTGGCCGGAAAGCACGCCTTGATCGGTAAAGCTGAGATCCCCGGCCAGCAGCCATGTCACCAGCATGGCGGGCAGAACCAGCCCGATCGAAGATCCGACGGTGTACAGCAGATACTTCCGGCCCGAACTCCGCGCCTCGGGGTCCTGGTGGTGGGTGACCAGGGGATAGGTGGCCAGCGAAAGCATCTCATAGAAAAGATAGAGGGTCAGTAGATTCGCGGAAAAGGCCACCCCGATCGCCGCGCTCATCGAAACGGCAAAAAACGAGAAGTACCGGGTTTGCGAATGCTCGTCCAGCCCGCGCATGTACCCGATGGAATAGGCCGAGGTGATGATCCACAGAAAGGAGGACACGAGCGCGAACAGCATTCCGAATGCATCGACCCGGAAGGCGATCGGAAGCCCCGGCAGAACCTCGGCGACCGTATAGACGATCTCCTGCCCGTCGAGGATGACCGGCAGCATCGATGCCACGATGGCGAATTTGGCCAGGGCCGCCAGAAACGTCCATGATTCTCTGATATTGGGCGTAGGGCTCGAAATGATGAAGACCGGGGCGAGCAGGGAAACCAGGACGGCTGCAACCGGTTTGAACGATATCAGGTATTCCATCCTTCAGATGATTCCCGCCGGAATAACGGCATCGATGAGTTTGGTGACGATGTCACCCGAGTAAAACCCCAACACCACCAGAATCACGGCCGTCACCGCCAGCGGAACGAGGACCTGAACGGATGCCTCCTCAATGGCGACCGCATGGCCGCCATGGCCGTGGTGGTCGGAAAACGGCTCGAAATAGGCGATTTCAAACACTCTGAAAAACAATACGACGTTGACGAGGCTGCTGAAGAGCAGAGCGACGACATATCCCCAGTGGCCAGCCGCCAGTCCGCCGGACAACAGGTACCACTTGCTGAAGAAGCCGCAGGTGGGTGGAACGCCGATAATCGAAAAGCCTGCAATGGCAAGCGCCCCCATCGTAACCGGCATTTTCCGGAACAATCCCTGAAGATCCTCGATCCGATCGCTTTTGACCCGATCGATGATGATCCCCGCCGCCAAGAACACGCAGAATGTCATGGCCGCATCGTTGACGATATGCAGGATGGCCCCGGAGATCCCCGCCCGGTTTCCCAACCAGAACCCGCCGACCATGTAGCCCACCTCGGCCACGATGATATAGGTCAGCATTCGTTTGAGGCTGCGGGTGGACAGGGCGAGAAGACTTCCGGCGACGATGGCCGCAACGGCAAGCCAGGTCAGAAGCGGCGCGAGATGAACGACCGAAAAGGCATACTCCGGGGTGAAAACGAACAGGACGATACGGATCATGACGTAGACCATGACCTTGGTCATGAGCGGCGCCACGAGACTGCCAACCGGGGAGGGCGCATCGGAATAGGCATTGGGCAGCCAGGCATGAAAGGGAAAGAGCCCCATCTTGATAAAAAGGCCCGTTGCCGCGATGATGAAGGCGGACATGACGATGCGGGATTCATGGAGAGGCGCCAGCTGATTGGCAAGGTCCGCCATGTTGAGCGATCCGGTGGCCAGGTACAGGTAGCCCACTCCCAGGAGATAGAAGCTGGCCCCGATCGTCCCCATGAAAATGTAGTTCAGGCTCGAAAGGGCTGCCCTCCCGTCCCCCAGCCCGATCAGGGCGTAGCCGGTGATGGCGGCGATTTCGATCAGGACATAGAGGTTGAAGGCATCACCCGTGAGGACGATACCGGCGACACCGGTCACGAACAGGATGTACAGCGCGTAGAAGGCCCCCAGTCGGTCGCCGTAGGACTGGCTCACCAACTGCCGCGTGCCTATAGCGTTCACAAACGCAACGGCGGTGACCGCCACCAGGACGATACCGTTGAGGGCATCCACACGATAGCTGATTCCCCAGGGCGGCATCCAGTTGCCCAGGTTGTAGACAACGACCCCCTCCCGTGCAACCCGGGCCAACAGAGCTGCGGCCGCAACGAGAGAACCGAGGAGCCCCGCGGCCGCTACGAAAAAGCAAAGCTTCCTTTCCAGCCAGGCGACGGCCGTCACAAGGAAGGCGGTGATCAGGGGGATGACGATGACCAGTTCGGGTAGGTTCTGGATCATGAGTTCCGGATTCGATCGAGAATTTCGTCTTCTTCCAGGGTCCCGTAACGTTTATGGATCCTGTGGGCCAGCGCCAGCGCCACGCCCAGCGTGGCGACGGAAACGACGATCGCGGTGAGCATGAGCACGTGGGGAAGCGGGTTCATGATCCCCGCGACCTGCACCGCGTGGCCGGCCCCCTCATGTCCATGCTCGAGGATCGGGATCGTGGCGCCCTTTTTCGCGCCGATCGAGACATAAAAAAGTATTACGGACGTCTGGAGGATGTTCATTCCGATGATCTTCTTGACCAGATTCCGCTTCGCGATCATCGCGTAGAGGCCGACCATGACGAGCAGGATATAAATCCAGTAGTTGTATTTGGTGAGAAAACTATCCAGCAGGAAATCCATGGGCTACAGCCCCTCGTCGTGTTGTCCCGCCGAGGACAGGTTGTAGTAGAGTAAGACCATTACGGCCATTACCGCCATCCCGACGCCCACTTCGACAATCAGAATCCCGTGGGATCTCGCCATGACAGGATCCCCTCCCAAGAAAACGGCCAACCGGCTGTAATCGAGAAAGTTACCTCCCAGGAGCATGCACAACAGGCCTGTTCCGACATACAGCAGGACCCCGATGACGCTCAGGAAAATCGCCGTTCGCTCGCTCAGCCGCTTGAAAACGCTCCTTAGGTCATAGACCAGGGCGTAGAGAATCAACGCCGCCCCAAGAACGACACCTCCCTGAAAGCCTCCTCCGGGACTGTGATGCCCGTGGGCGATGACATAAAGAGCGTATAACTGCAGGAACGGGACGATGAGGCGGCAGCAGACGTTGACAATCAAATCATGGGGAACCCACTGGGAGTCGATCCGTTCAAATTCGGCTGATTTTTCCGGGATCTTGCCGCCCTTCTCGATGCGGAGAGTGATCCCCGTCAGCATATGCCGATACAAACGTGTGCTCGGGGCCTCCCGTCGATACGTCCGAAGCAGGAGCATGCAGGCAAGGCCGGCTGCAAAGATCACGGTGGTTTCGAACATCGTGTCGTAGCCGCGGTAGTCGGCCAGAACCGCGGTGACGATGTTCGGAACGGCGGTGTCTTCGATTGAATGCTCGATGTAGTAGGGGGAAACATGGGTGGATGCGGGCGAACTCGGATCCCCCCATTCGGGAAAATCCAGCATGCCGTAAAAAAGGAATCCCCCGATCAGAAAAATCGTTGCCAGGGCAAGGGATCTCAATCTTTCGTCCTCCGGGAAGTTCTGAATACGGCCGCCACGAAGAAAACCGTGCTGACGCCCGCGCCGACCGTCGCCTCCGTGAAAGCCACATCCACCGCGCCCATGCTGGCCCAGAGGAGGCACATCATGAAACTGTAGGCGCCGAAGAGAACGGCGGCTCCCAGAAGATCCCGAACGTTGATGGCCGTTATCCCGCAAACGACGACCAGTACCATGATGATCAGATCCGCCGGCCAGATCATTGTTCCCCCTCCCCCGGCTGCCGTGTCCACGGCATCAGCCCGGCGCGGACGCCGGCGTCCACGATGGCGTGCGTGGCGGTCGGGCTGGTGATAAAGACGAAGACGACGATGAGAAGGATTTTCAGGGCGGTCAATACGGCCCCCAGGGTCAGTTCCTGGACGGTATAGAGCGCCATGGCGATCATGGTGGCGAGCTGCCCAAGGGTGTCGAGCTTTCCGGCCGGGTGAAGGCGGGAATAAAAGTCCGGAAAGCGGATGATGCCGACGGCTCCCGCGAAAAAGAAAAAAACGCCGAAAAAAAGAAGAATGGAAACGATTACGTCGATCATGGATGCTCCAGAAAGGGTTCCTCGACGCCCCAAACCCGGCCACATCGGCAATTCATCGGCCTGTCTCGTCGTAGAGCCCCTTTTTTTTCTGGAAATACCGTGATGCCGCCAGCACGGCGATGAAGTTGAGGCTTGCGTAGGCAAGCGCTATGTCCACGAACATGTCCACCCGCTGGTAGATCAACCCGATCAGGATCAGCAGGGCGGTGGTTTTGCTGCCGATGGCGTTTACGCCGATCAACCGGTCCAGCACGGTGGGTCCCAAGACGGCCCGGTAGAGGGATATCACCATTACAGCGCACAACGAGACCGCGGAATACAAGAAAATGCGTTCCATACTATTCCCCGAAAATCGCAGCCACCCGCTTCTCCATCTCGCCGGGCAACGCCGCGGCGGAGGCGTCATCGATGGCGTGGACACTGAATTTTCCGAAGATGGAAACGTATACCGTGACGGTACCGGGGGTCAGTGTGATCGAATTGGCGAAAACAAACCGGCTCATTTCGGATTTAAGCCGGCTGTTGAAGATGATGATTCTCGGGTTGATGAGCTCATGCATCCGGGGATGGAAAGTGAGCTTCAGGACATGGAAGTTGGCGGCGAGTACTTGGAAGATCAGCCAGGGGACGTAGGCGATGAAGCGCAGCCACTGACCGGGAAGTACGCTGACTTTTCGGGTGGTCAGCAGCAAATCCCCGGACGAAAACGAGACGATCAGGCAGGATACGACCCCCAGGGTCAGGTGAAACAGGTCGAATTTGCCGGAAAGCACGAGCCACGTTACGAAGGATACCACGAAAGTCAGGACATAGGGTGCGAAGTGGCGCTTTGATACGGTGCTTTCGACGCGATCGGTATCGTCGGGAATTTCTGAAATGAGGCGGCGTTTTTCATTGAGATCCACAATCAACTCCTCCTGAAGATCCTTTGTGGATACCACACGGCGAGTGATTTGGCGGGGCTGGAGCCGCTAAATTAAATTCACGTGGTGAATCGCAGAAAATCAATTTGAAGTCAACCGATTTTATCCGGCGGCATCGGCCGATCCGGCAGCCTGACCTGACTGTGCCTGGGTTCATGCCGTTTTGAATTTGTGCCCGGCTAATTCTTATGATAATCGATGAGCATGAATTCATTAATTGACAAAGCGCCTTAAATTGCGTAGCCATTTTCACTTTTTGGCACTTTCGTAACGACACGGGCAATTCCGCTGTGGAATCCAGAACTCGACAGGAAAGGAGGACGCTATGGTGAAAAGGTATTGGGTGTTCCTTTGTATTGCCTCTCTCCTCTTCGCAGGCTCGGCTTTGGCGGAGACGCCCAAAGAGGGCGGAACCCTGGTGTTCGGCCGGGGTGGAGACAGCGTCGGATTGGATCCGGCGTATGAGACGGACGGCAACTCTTTCATGGTGTGCGACAACGTCTTCGAAGCGCTGGTCTTTTACGCCGACGAATCCACCGCGCTGGAGCCCGGTCTGGCCGAATCATGGGACATCTCTCCTGACGGCATGACCTACACGTTCCATCTTCGCAAGGGAGTCAAGTTCCACGACGGCACCGATTTCAATGCGGACGCGGTGGTTTTCTCGCTCGGCCGCCTGATGAAGGAGCCAAAGGTCACGTTTGCCGGCAAGGGGTGGGAGATCCCGGCCCAGGAGCGTCCGCCGGAGTACTGGGTATCCATGGAAATGGATGACATCGTCGATGCCATCGAAGCGGTCGATGATCACACGGTGGTGTTCAAACTCAAGAAGGTGAACGCCCCGTTCCTGGCCAACCTCGGAATGGACTTCACCGACATCGTCAGCCCGACGGCATTCTTGAAGGATCCCAAGGAATTCATCCGCAACCCCGTGGGTACCGGGCCGTTCCGGTTCGTCAGCTGGGTCAAGGATGACCGGATCATTCTCGAACGTTTCGCCGACTACTGGGACAAGGACGCCGGCCCCTACCTGGACAAGGTGATCTTCCGGTCCATTCCGGAGAACTCGGTCCGATTCCTCGAACTCAAGACCGGTAACATCCATATCTGCCAGTTCCCCAACCCACAGGACATCGACATGGCGAGGCAGGACTCGAACCTGATTCTGCCCACGCAGCCCGGCATGAATATTGGCTATCTGGGCTTCAATCTCACCAAGGAACCGTGGAAGAGCAACCTCGATTTGAGGAAGGCCATTGCTTACGCCATCAACAAGCAGGCGATCGTGGACAATCTCTACCAGGGCCTGGGCCAGGTAGCGAAAAACCCCATTCCCCCCACCATGTGGGGATTTAACGACGAGGTTCCCGGTTACATGTACGACCTGGACAAGGCCAAGGCGCACCTCGAAAAGGCCGGTTATCCCGGCGGAAAAGGTCTGGGCGAAATCAGCCTGTGGTCCATGCCCGTCCCAAGGCCCTACAACCCCGACGGGGTAAAGATCGGCGAGGCCATGGCCGCCGACCTGGCAAAGCTCGGCGTCACCGCCAAGGTGGTGACTTTCGAATGGGGTACCTACCTCAAAAGGCAACGGGAGCAGCCCGAAGACATGGATCTGTTCCAGCTCGGCTGGACCGGCGACAACGGAGATCCGGACAACTTCCTGGCGGTATTGTTCGACGGGCTGGCCTCCGAAGCCATCCGGACCCAGTGGATGAACGAGGAATACCACCAGTTGATGATCCAGGGGCGTGAAACCATCGATCAGGAAAAACGCGCCGAAATCTACCGAAAAGCCCAGCAGATCTTCTTTGACGAATGCCCGAACATCGCCATTGCGCATTCTACGGTGATCTGGCCGGCCCTCAAGTCCGTTCAGAACTTCAAGCTGCACCCCACTTCCTCCGTGCGGCTCAAGAACGTATGGCTGAAGTAGCACGGGGATCCGCTACCGCCTGAAACAGATGACCGGGACGGGGAGGCGCTCTATGGCGCCCCCCCGGCTCCGGGACGCTTCCCACAAAAGAAAGCCCTATGCTGGCCTATATCCTCCGACGCATCATGATTATGATCCCCACGCTTCTGGGCGTGTCGATCATCGTCTTCATGATGCTCCACATGACCCCTGGAGACCCGGCCGAGCTGCTCCTCGGGGAGCGGGCCACCACCGAGGCCCTCGCGCAGGTCCGCGAGCATCTGGGCCTCAACGAGCCGCTTTACGTTCAATACGGCTTGTTTCTGAAACGGCTCATGAAGGGTGATCTGGGGGAAACGATCTGGACCCGGCAGAAGGTGTGGACAGAAGTCAAACAGCGGTTTCCGGCCACCATCGAGCTTTCCGTGGTCGCGCTGTGCATCAGCTGCCTCGCGGGAATGATCTTCGGTATCGTATCGGCCACCAAACAATATTCCATCTTCGACTACCTCAGCATGCTCGGGGCCCTGGCCGGGGTCAGCATGCCGATATTCTGGCTTGGCCTCATCTTCATGCTGATCTTTTCGCTGAACCTGGGATGGCTGCCCCTCTCCGGCAGGCTGTCGATCGGCATCGATCTGGAGGTTATCACCAATTTTTACATCCTGGACGCCGTCCTTACCCGGAACTGGCCTGCATTGAAGGATGCCGTGTGGCACATCATCATGCCGGCGGTAACCCTGAGCACCATCCCGACGGCCATCGTCGCGCGAATGACGCGTTCGGCCATGCTGGATGTTCTTCGCCAGGATTACATCAAGACGGCCAAGGCCAAAGGTCTTTCGCGGTTCGCCGTCATTTTCAAGCACGCGCTTCGAAATGCGATGATCCCCGTGGTGACGACCATAGGTCTGCAGTTCGGAGTGCTGTTGGGCGGGGCCATTCTGACCGAAACCATCTTTGCGTGGCCCGGCGTCGGCAAGTGGATGTACGATGCCGTGATGCAGAGGGACTACATGGTGATCCAGGGAGGCACGCTGTTTATCGCGGGCCTGTTCGTGGTCATCAATCTGTGCGTGGACGTGCTCTACGCGGTAATCAACCCGCGAATCAGCGTCCATTAGGTTCACCCTTCGGATCAAACGAATCCCAAAATAGCGAGTCCGGTTTCATGGGTAAGTCCAAAAATCCGTATGACCAACATCCGCTGATCGATCAACTCGGCCAGCTGTGGCGGAACAAGACCGCCATCCTGGGGCTGATCATCATCACGGTGTTCGTGCTGATCGCCATTTTTGCCGGTTTGATCAGCCCTCACGACCCAGTAGCCACCTCTCTCTACGACCAGCTCAAGCCGCCGGTTTGGCATGACAAGGGGACCTGGGACTTCGTTCTGGGAACGGATGAGCTGGGGCGGGATACCCTTTCGCGCATCTTTTACGGAGCCAGGGTTTCGCTGGTCGTGGCCGTCGTCAGTGTGGGCCTGGCCTTCCTGGTGGGAACGACCCTCGGATGCATTTCAGGCTATTTCAAAGGATTCTGGGATAGTCTGATCATGCGGATTATGGACATGATCCTGGCGTTTCCCTATCTGCTGCTGGCGATCGTCGTGGTGGCCTACCTCGGGCCGAGCCTTCAGAATGCGATGATGGCGATCGGCATCACCTACATTCCGCGATTTGCCCGCATCGTGAGAGGGAGCGTGCTCGAGGAGTGCGAAAAGGATTACGTCATGGCCGCCCGGGCGGTGGGTTCAAGAGACTGGCGGATCATCTTTCTCGGTATTCTGCCGAACTGCCTCGGACCGCTGATCGTCCAGACCACCCTGAGCATGGCATCGGCCATTCTGGATGCGGCCGCCCTGAGTTTTCTCGGGCTCGGCGCCCAGCCGCCGACACCGGAATGGGGCGCCATGATCGCCCGAAGCCGGGCCCTCATCCTGCGCGCTCCGTGGGTGATGACCTTCCCGGGCGTCGCCATCCTGCTGGCGGTTCTGGGGTTCAACCTGCTGGGCGACGGGCTCCGGGATGCTCTGGATCCCAGATTGAGAGACTGAGGCGGCCACGATCGGGTTGTCATTGGTAACTGGCAAATAGTTAATGGATAATGGTTGGCGGTGAATGGAATCTCAAGCGCTCCTTCAGATTGAAAACCTCAGGACTTACTTCTACGTGAAGGGGCGCGTGGCACGGGCCGTGGAGGATGTGAGCCTCACGATCCAGGCGGGCGAAACACTCGGCCTGGTGGGAGAGTCTGGCTGCGGAAAGAGCGTCACCGCCCACTCGATCATCCAACTCATCCCGGACCCCCCGGGCAGAATCGTCGGCGGCCGAATCGAGTTCGACGGTCTCAATCTTTTGGAACTGCCGGAGGATCGAATGCGAAAAATCCGGGGCAACCGGATTTCCATGATCTTCCAGGAGCCCATGACCTCCCTCAACCCGGTTTTCAGCGTCGGCGACCAGGTGGGAGAAGTCATTCGCCTGCACAAGAGGCTGTCCCGGAAGGAGGTCAGGGAGCGGACCGTCGACATGTTCAAGCTCGTGGGGATACCGGCTCCCGAAACACGCCTGGGCGACTACCCCCATCAGATGAGCGGCGGCATGCGTCAGCGGGTGATGATCGCCATGGCGCTGGCCTGCAACCCGAGGCTCATGATCGCGGACGAGCCTACCACGGCCCTTGACGTCACCATCCAGGCGCAGATCCTGGACCTGATGAACCAGCTCAAGCAGGAAACGGGGGCCTCCATCCTCTTCATCACCCACGACCTGGGCGTGATTGCCGAAATGGCTCAGCATGTCGCCGTGATGTACGCCGGAAAAATGGTGGAATACACAGACGTCCGATCCATCTTCAGCCGTCCCAAACACCCTTACACCGTGGGACTTCTGGAATCCATCCCCGTTCTCGGCAGGAAATCCAATGGCGGCCGACTGAGCACCATCAAGGGAGTGGTTCCCTCCCTTTTCGATCTGCCGTCCGGCTGCCTGTTCAGCGACCGATGCCCCGACGTTTTCGAGGACTGCCACCGGATCGAGCCCGAAATGTATGCCGTTGGCGATAACCATGTTGCACGGTGTCTGAAATATGCCTGATTCCCTGCCTTTGCTCGACGTTCGCCGTCTGGTCAAACACTACCCCATCCGGGGTGGGGTCTTCATGAAAGAAATCGCCTCCGTCAAGGCAGTGGACGGCGTTTCCCTTTCGATCCGTAAAGGAGAGACGCTGGGTCTCGTTGGAGAATCCGGTTGCGGCAAGTCGACCTTCGGTCGCGCCATCCTTCGCCTCGAGGAGCCCACATCCGGGGAGGTCTGGTTCGCCGGCGAAAACATTCTCACCTTCGATCCTTCCCGCATCAGGGCGCTGCGGCGTCAGATGCAGATCATCTTCCAGGACCCCTTTTCTTCGTTGAATCCCAGAAAGACGGTAGCCGCCATCGTCGGGGAACCGCTGGTGATCCATGGCCTGCAACGCAGAAAAGAGCGTGAGGAAAAGGTTCTCGAGCTGTTGCGGGTCGTCGGGCTCCGAAAGGAGCACATGCGCCGTTACCCCCACATGTTCTCCGGGGGGCAGCGCCAACGGATCGGGGTCGCCCGTGCTTTGGCCTTGAACCCGGAGCTGGTCGTCTGCGACGAGGCGGTATCCGCCCTGGACGTGTCCATTCAGGCCCAGGTGATCAATCTTCTGAAGGATCTTCAGCAGGAATTCGGACTGACCTATCTGTTCATATCCCACGATCTCCACGTGGTGGAATTTATCAGCGACCGGGTGGCGGTCATGTACCTGGGAAAAATCGTCGAGGTGGCCTCAAGTGAGGCGATTTACGGGAGCCCCCTGCACCCTTACACCCAGGCGTTGCTGAGCGCTTCCCCCATGCCGGACCCGGATGCCCGGCGAACGCGCTTGATTCTGCGAGGGGATGTCCCAAGCCCGATCGATCCGCCTTCCGGGTGCCGTTTCCATACGCGCTGCCCATACGCAGAGCCCGTCTGCTCGGAAAAGGAACCCGATCTCAGCGAGTTCCGCAGTGGACACTTGGCAGCCTGTCATTTCGCAGGCTCGGTGGGCATCCATTGACCCTGCGTTGCCGTGCGGATTCGAATCGCACTTTAAAGTATTTTGAACCGCCAACCGATACATGAATGCGGTTCAGCAATCGCACACAGATCCATCTTCAA
Organism: Desulfobacterales bacterium; assembly: GCA_049366795.1. Lineage (GTDB taxonomy): Bacteria > Desulfobacterota > Desulfobacteria > Desulfobacterales > UBA5852 > CALNZV01. The sequence goes on along the minus strand of JBMNCP010000016.1, from coordinate 105,740 downwards.
ATGGCTGCCGGCGAAATGAATCGTTCCGAAACGAAGAACAACCTGGACGGTCCGCACCCGCAGGAATCTACCGATTCCGGCGCCATGACCTTCTCCGCGGCAATTGAAGCCCTGGATTCGTCGCGCGCCGAGCTCGAGGCGGTGCGCTCGGAGCTCGATGCGGTGTATCGGGAGTATGAAATCGCCGTCGAACGATCGAATCGAATGGCCTTCGAACTCGAAATGCTCGACATCGAACTCAACCGGATCTTCAACACCTCACCCGATGCCATGTGGGTTGTCGATGAACAGTTCGTCGTACAGCGGGTAAACCAAGCCTTTCTATCGATGCTGTCAAAGCCGCGCGAGGCCGTTATCGGCCAGGGTTGCAGCTCGCTTCTCAACACATCGCTCTGCGGGGCCGACGCCTGCCCCATGAAAAGGCTCAAGAAAGGGGAAAAACGGGTGGAGTGCGATATCGAGGTGAGCCTCGCCGGAGAACCGCCCATCCCCTTCATCCTGACGGCAAGCCCCTTTGAAGGAGTTGGCGGCGAACTGGTCGGGATTATCGCCAGCCTGAAGGACATCACCGAACGCAAGCAGGCGGAAGCCGCTCTTCGCAAGGCGAATTGCATGCTTCAGAGAATGGCCATGATGGACGGACTGACACAGGTGGCCAATCGCAGGTTTTTCGACGAGCACCTGGTCCGCGAATGGAAGCGCATGCGGCGGGAGGAAAAACCGCTGGCACTGGTCATGTGCGACATCGATTTCTTCAAGCACTATAACGACGGGTGCGGGCACCAGACCGGTGATACCTGCCTTCAGGCCGTGGCCAAGACGATTCAATCGGAGCTCAAACGCCCTGGAGACACCGTCGCACGCTATGGCGGGGAAGAGTTCGCCGCCATCCTGCCCGACACGTCTCTGGAGGGTGCCGTTCATGTGGCTGAGGCGATCCGCCTGGCCGTTCAATCGCTTCGCATCTCCCATCCCTGCTCGGAAATATCCTCCTACGTCTCGCTCAGCCTCGGGGTGTCGGCTGTCGTGCCTTCCAGGGAAGACAAGAACCTCGCCACCCCCGAGGCGCTGATCAAGGCAGCCGATCGGGCGCTCTACCAAGCAAAGCATCGCGGCCGCGACCGGGTTTTCTTCCTGCCGGTCTCCTCAGGGTGAGGCCCCACTTACCAGGAGAAACCCGGATCCTCGAGTCGCCGCGTGGATCCGGCCAACTCACCTCCGGACACGGCGGCATGGGATCCGTCACGACCTTCCGCGCTGGGCATCCTGGATGGCAACCTCGTCGAATGTCTTGATATCCGCCAGGATGCGCGTCGAAGCATCGATCAGCTCCATGGCCAGGGCGGCTCCGGTGCCTTCTCCAAGGCGGAACCGGAGATCCAGCAACGGATCGAGCTCCAGCCGATCCAGAATGTAACGGTGCCCCACTTCCACGGAGTTGTGGCTGCTGAAAAGATAGGCGCGTGATTGGGGGGCCAGTTCGCATGCGACCAGCGCACCTGCCGTGGATATGAACCCGTCGCAGACCACGGGCACCCCCTGGGCGGCCGCGCCGATGACCAGACCCGCCAGGCCGCCGATTTCAAATCCTCCGACCTTCGACAGAACGTCCAGGGCATCCCTCGGATCCGGTTGATTCACCTCCAGCCCTTTTTGGATCGCGGCGACTTTCCGCTGAAGCCCGGTTTCGTCGATCCCGGTCCCACGCCCAGTCAGCCTTTCAACCGGAAACCCTGAGAAAACCGCAATAATGGCGGTGGACGGGGTCGTGTTGCCGATCCCCATGTCGCCCGTACCAAGCAGGTGGAGGGGGCCTTTCTCACTGAGATCCTGAACGATTTCAATGCCGGCTTCGATGCTGCGAACCGCCTCGCTTCGGCTCATGGCCGGTCCCCTGGCGAAATTGGAGGTTCCTTTCCGCACCTTTTTATGGAAAATGGGCAGATCCGGCTCAAAATCCCACGCCACGCCCAGATCGGCCACCTTGACCTCTGCTCCGGCGTGCCGCGCCAGCACATTGATGGAAGCCCCTCCATTGACGAAGTTGTAAACCATCTGAGGGGTCACATCGGATGGAAACAGGCTGACGCCTTCCTCACAGATGCCATGATCGCCGGCGCAGGTGACCACCACTTTCCGGTCCAGATGAACGTCCAGCTCTCCGAAAATGCCGGCCAGCCTGGCTCCGACGCCTTCGAGCAGTCCAAGACTTCCCGCAGGCCTCGCCTGCCGGCGAAGTCGCTCCAACGCCTCATCGAACGTTTTCGGGTCCGGTGCGGGGATCGATGCGATGGTCTTCTCAAGCAGTTTCATGAAACCTCCCGATCGATGATGACGGATGCAGATCCGGCGAATGAAGCCGGTCGGACGAGGGCGGCAGAAACCCGTCCGGCGAACACCGAGGTGTTCGCCGGTTTCGAGCAGATTGGGGATGAGTAACGCGGTGATCGTGAAAAAGCAATCCCGGCGGGCCAGCTATTCGAAATGCCGCGCCGGCAGTGTGCGACTCGGATCCATCTCGGGGACTTCCGTCGCCGGGACGCCGCCTCCTTTGAAGAACCGGGCGATCGCCGAAAACACCCCGCGCACGCCGCGCCACAGTTTCGGCAGAAGCCAGGCCAGCAACAGAACGAAGGCCAGCAAAAGCCCCAGGAAGAACCAAGGATGGTGGACGGCTGCCCAAATGCCGGCGATGACGACAAAATCCTCCGCAATGGATGCCGCCCAGTTGGAGAATGGTTCGGGGGAGGTATTGATGATCACGCGGCTGCCGGATTTGGCGGCATGGGTGCCCGCGGCGATCCCTCCCCCGATGATGGCGGCCGCCAGGCTGAGCGCCGGATCCACGTCTCCCACGGCGCCGGCTGCCAGCAAAGCGCCGCCGGGGATTCGGATGAACGTATGGAGGGCATCCCACCCATTGTCGACACCGGGGATTTTATCGGCAAAAAACTCCATCAGGAACATGAAACCTGAAGCCGTGATGACCAGAGGATGGGCAAGAATCTGCAGATCGGGCGGCAGGGTCATGTTGCCAGTCGCCCCAAGCATCCCTAATGTCATAATGGCTGCATAGAGATTGATGCCGCTGGCCCAGGCCGCACCCATGGTCAGCGAAAGGACCTGAATGATATGCTCGAATGATTCCATGGCCTATCCTCTTCTGATCGGATCTGTATCGGGTTTCTTGGTTAGGGAAAATCGAATCGACGGCGTATTCCGGCATCCGCAGCCCCTCCCCACTCAGCTTGCCGGCCGGATTTCATTATCATAAGATTTCAGAGTGTCGTTGCCAACAACATATCGAATTGCAACGAAAATTGCTTTACATAATCGTATTTTTGTTATAGAAGAAACCTTTTTATGAGCACATTCAACATCCATCCGGGAAGAAGCGGCCATGAACAAAGAAGATCTTGAATATTTTAAGCAGTTTCTGACCGATCGGCTGGAAGAGCTCCTAAATCAGGCTGACCACACCGTCTCCGGCATGACGGACCAGAAGGAAAATTTTCCAGATCCTACCGATCGGGCGACGCTGGAAGCGGACCGGAATTTCATGCTGCGCATCCGCGACCGGGAGCACAAATTGATCAAGAAGATCAAAAAAGCCCTTGAGCGGATCGAGGATGACACTTTCGGCATCTGCGAGGTCTGCGGCGAGGAGATCTCCATCCCTCGCCTCAAGGCAAGGCCGGTAACGACCCTGTGTATCGATTGTAAAACCAAGCAGGAGGCCCAGGAAAAGGCCCTTGGCATATAGCAGTTCCTTCTTGAGCATCGACCTTCATATTCATTCCACCGCGTCGGACGGCAGCTTGTCACCCGGCGAAATCCTCTTACGGGCTTCGGCCGCGGGCTTGTACGCGTTGGCCATCACGGACCACGATACACTGGACGGGGTCCGGGAAGTGATGGCCGGCGGCATCCCCGATAGTCCGTGCTTCGTGACCGGAGTCGAGATCAGCTCGGCTCCCCACCCTGACATCCCGTGCCGCGGCAGTCTGCACATTCTGGGTTATGGCATTGACGTAACTCACCAAGGCCTGTCGGACCAACTGTCCAGTCTTCAGCAAGCCCGCGCCGGCCGAAATCCGGCCATCATCGAAAAACTGAACCGGATGGGCATCGCTGTCACGATCGAAGAGGTTGAAGCCGTCGCCAAGGGCGGTCAGGCCGGGAGACCGCACGTCGCCGATGTCCTCGTCCGCAAAGGCCTGGTGCGGGACATCGATGAAGCCTTCAACCGATATCTGGGGGTCGGAAAACCGGCGTATGTAGACAAATATCGCGTTCCCTTCAAGGAGGCTGTCTCACTGATCCACTCGGCCGGAGGTGTTGCGGTCCTGGCACATCCAGGCCTCGTCCATCCGCTGGGATCGATGCCCGTGGAGGGCTTGATCGGTCGCCTTGCCGAGGAAGGGCTCGACGGCCTGGAGGTATACTATCCAGAGCACGATGCAGGACGGACCATGGAATTCGAGCGACTGGCCGATCGCTTGGGACTCCTGATGACCGGCGGCACCGACTTTCACGGAGAATTGAAGCCATCAATCGAAATCGGTTACGGTGACGGGGGATTTTCCGTGCCCGATCGCTGCTTTCACGACCTCGTTTCGCGGTTGAACCGCGATACCGATGCGGATCCGAGGTCGACGGCCCGACTGAAAACCCGACGCGCCTGACGGCCAGCCCAAAGACCGAGCCTCCGCATGCAGCCGAGAAATGCCCCATGAACACTTCAGATTTCAGTACCATCGAACGCCATCTCAACTACCACTTCAAAAACCCGGATCTGCTTCAGGAAGCCCTTCGGCATCGCTCGTTCGTCAACGAACAGCCGGCAGAGGCGCTGACGGACAATGAGCGCCTTGAGTTTCTGGGAGATGCGGTGCTCAATCTTTTCGTCAGCCATGTCCTGATGGATCGATTTCCAGAAATGACCGAGGGGGATCTTTCCAGAACACGGGCCGCCCTTGTGAACGAACTGCGATTGGCCGAACTGGCCCGATCCATCGATCTGGGACCATTGATCCTTCTCGGAAAGGGCGAGCGGCTCTCGGGTGGTCCTGAAAAAAACTCTATTTTATCAGATACTTTTGAAGCTCTAATCGCCGCAGTTTACCTGGACGGCGGTTTTCGGACTGCGTCGGACGTCCTCATGAATCGGTTCGGTTTCATCTTTGATGACGTTGAATGCCGACCTGCCGGAGGCGACTACAAAAGCCGTCTCCAGGAGCTTGCCCAGACGCAACAGAAAATCGTGCCCAGCTACCGTGTGATCAAGGAAAGCGGACCTGATCACGACAAAACGTTCGACGTGGAGCTCACCCTGGACGGCATCTCGACGACCGGAACCGGGAAGAGCAAAAAGCTGGCCGAACAGGAGGCCGCCAGGGAGGCCTTGAGGATTCTGGAATCTGCCGAGGAATGAATTCTGATCGTACAGCAACCCGCAGCCCCCTGATCATACCCGTTTTCATTCCCCACGCCGGCTGCCCCCACCACTGCGTTTTCTGTGATCAACGGAAGATTACCGCCACCCAACCCCCGTTGCCGACCGACAGGGACATCCACGACCGGATCAGAGCGTTCCTGGACACTCGGCGGCCGGACCGCCGGACCGCTGAAGTCTCCTTTTACGGGGGCAACTTTCTTGGGCTGCCGCCTAGCAGCATACACCGACTGTTGACGGCGGCCGCCCGGTGGGTCGACGACGGGCGAATCGACGGCATCCGGTTCTCGACCCGGCCGGACACGGTTACCCCGAAGCGGCTCGAAGCGATCGACCGCTATCCGGTGAGGACGGTCGAAATCGGTGTTCAATCCATGAACGATGCGGTTCTGGCCAGTTCCGGCCGGGGCCATTCGGCTCGAGACGCTCTCGAAGCGGTCCAAAGGTCCAAGGCAAGAGGTCGGTCCGTCGGCGTCCAGCTCATGATCGGACTGCCTGGAGACGATGACGATTCCGCCATGTCGACCACCCGTCAGGTGGTCGACATGGCGCCGGATTTCGTCCGCATCTATCCCACGTTGGTCCTCTCCGGCAGCGGTCTGGCCGAAGACTTCGCCACCGGGGTGTATCGGCCTCTCGCTCTGAACGAAGCGGTGTCCCTGGCGAGCCGGATGTACCTGGAGTTCGTTTCCAACGGGATCCGGGTCATCCGAATGGGGCTGCAGCCAACGGATGAGTTGAGCCTGCCGGGAACTGTTCTTGCCGGCCCCTACCATCCGTCCTTCGGCGAATTGGTACACCAGTCCTGCTTCCTCGAGCTGGCGCAGTGGCTTTTGCAGAACGCCGCGATCCCCGGCCGCCCGGTGGAAGAACCGGTTCTGAGGGTCCACCCCCGGAGCGAATCCAAGCTGCGCGGCCCGGGAAATCGAAATCTCAGAAAACTTGAAGAAAAATCGGGCTGCAAGGCGATCCGCATCCACATCGATCCGTCGATCGGCCCGCTCGCCCTGGCGCTGGGAGATGGCAGCGCCGTGCCTCTCACAACCCCGGGAGGCACCTCATGAAACTTCGGCGAATCCTTTTCGTCCTGTCCCTTCTGGCCTTTCTCTCCGTTTCCATAGGCGGAAGCCTGTTCTACTACTCGCTCAAGAAATCGGCGATCCAAGAGGCGGAGCGACAGGCTCAGACCCAAGTCGAGATGCTGAAGATCAACCTGGCGGGGCTCTTGTCCGAAAACCTTCGGCCGGTCCGGACCCTGGCCGGTTTCTCGGAAATACGCAACGCCCTCGTCGAGCGGTCCGAGCGGAGCCTCGAGAGCGCCCACCGGCTGCTGGATCACTTTCAGACGTCCCTGGGGGTCGACGTCTGCTACCTGATGGACCCGAATGGGATGACCATTGCATCGAGCAATCGAAAGGACCCTGACAGCTTCATCGGTCACAACTTCGGCTTCCGCCCCTATTTCAAACAGGCCATGTCCGGCCAAACCGGCTCCTACCTGGCCCTTGGAACCACTTCCCGCAAGCGGGGCGCCTATTACAGCTATCCGGTCCAGGATACGGACGGAAAAACGCCATTAGGCGTCGTCGTTGTCAAGGCTTCCATCGAGCAGATCGAAATGCAGGTCGGGCTCGGGCCCGAGGATATCATCCTGGTGACCAACCCCCAGGGCGTCATCTTCATCTCCAACCGGGTAGACTGGCGCTATCACCTGCTGTGGAACCTTTCGCAGGAGGAGATCACCCAGGTCTCCGCCTCCCGGCAGTTCGGAAACGGCCCCTGGCTGTGGACCGGACTGAAGCTCGTGGATGCCCGCTATGTGGTGGACAGCGACGGTCATCAATATCTCATGAACCAGAGCTTCATCGAAACGTTTCCGGGTTGGCAGATCATTTTGCTCCGGGACATGGCGAGCATTTCAAAGGTAGTCTCCGAACCTCTGATCCGCATCACCGGGCCGGTCGTCCTCGCACTGAGCATCCTGGTCGGAATTTCGGTCTTCTATCTGTACCGGCGAGCCTATCACGAGATCCTCAAACGAAAGGAGATCCAGGCCGCCCTGAAGGAAAGCGAGGAACGCTACCGGACTTTGTACAACCACACGCCGGCGATGCTTCACTCCATCGACAACCAGGGGCGGATCATCAGTGTCAGCGATTACTGGCTGGAAGTGCTAGGGTACCGGAGAGAAGATGTCATCGGCAAGCGGCTGACGTCCTTTTTTACCGAATCCTCGCGCCAGTATGCGGAACAGGTCAGCTTCCCTGAATTCTTCAAAACCGGGTTCTGCAAGGACATTCCCTACCAGTTCATGAAGAACGGGGGCAGCGCCATCGACATCGTGCTTTCGGCCATCGCCGAGCGGGACGGCAACGGGCGCCCGATGCGTTCCCTGGCCGTCTCGATCGATGTGACCGAACGGATCAAAGCCGAAAGGGCCCTCAAACTCGCAAAGGATGAGCTCAGCCGCTACACCCAGGGACTCGAACGTCAGGTCCGCAAACGAACGAGAGAGATCACCGGCATTCTCAGCAACACGCCGGACGTGGTGTCCATCAAGGATCCGGAAGGCCGCTACGATCTCATCAACGGCCGGTTTGAAGAAATCCTCGGGCTGAGCAACGAAGCGGTACAAGGGCGCACCGATTTCGAACTCTTTCCCCGGGATGTGGCCGGGCAATTTCGAATCAACGACCTCAAGGTGTTGAATGAACGGCGCTCCCTCCAGGTGGAGGAGCGGATTCCCCATCGTGACGGGACCGTTCATACCTACCTCTCCGTCAAATTCCCCTTCTACGATGAAAACGGGGAGACCAGCGGCGTCTGTCAGGTATCGACGGACATCACGGAGGTCAAAAGAGCCCAGGACCAGCTTCGACGACTGTCGGCCAGCATCATGGCCGGCCAGGAGAAGGAGCGGTCGGCCATCGCCCGCGAACTTCACGATGAACTGGGTCAGGTGCTCACCGCTCTGCGGATGGAATCGGTGTGGATCGCCAAGCGACTCGAAAAATCGGACCCCACCGGCGCCAGGCGCGCATTGACGATGTGCCAGTTGATCGATAGGAATATTGAAGACGTCCGTGGCATGGCCATCCGCTTGAGGCCGGGCGTGCTGGATGATCTCGGTCTCGTTGCCGCGCTGGAATGGTACACGACCGACTTCGAACGCCGGACGGAGGTGACCTGCCTGTTCGAATACGACAGCATCCCGGCCATCGGGGATGCCGTCGCCACCGCCGCCTATCGGATCACCCAGGAAGCCCTGACCAACGCCGTCCGGCACGGTGCGCCCAGCCGGTGCGAAGTCGAATTGTCCGTCGATAGCCAAACCCTCGTTCTGACCGTGACGGACAACGGCATCGGTTTCAATCCGTCCGGGCTCGGTGAAGCGGAAGGCATCGGTCTGGCCGGTATGCGTGAACGGGCGAACCTGGTGGGGGGAGAATTGATGATCCAGTCCGCTCATGGGGATGGAACGCATGTACGCTTCTCCGTTCCCCTGGACGGCCAAGACAGGATTCCGAAATGATTCGAGTGTTGCTGGCAGACGATCACAGCATCGTCCGGGACGGACTTCGGCGTATCATCGAGGACAGCGGCGACATGGAAGTGGTGGCTGAAGCCGCCGACGGCAGGGAGGCGCTTCGCAAGGTCGCGGCAACACCTCCGGATGTGGCGGTCGTGGATATCTCCATGCCGGGGTTGGACGGACTGGAAGTGGTCGCGCGCCTGCAGGCCGAGCACCCGCGGATTCCGGTGCTGATTCTCACCATGCACGAGGAAGCACAGTATGTGGTGAGGGCCATCGAGGCCGGTGCCATGGGATACCTCACCAAGCAGTCTGCACCCGAGCAGCTCGTGGCGGCCATTCGAAAAATTCACAACGGCCAACGCTACATCACCGATGACGCCACCGAGGCGTTGGCGCTTCGAGTGGCCAGGGGAGCGGCGGGACAAACGCCTCTGGACTCTCTGTCCATGCGGGAACTACAGGTGCTTCGCCGCCTGGCCATGGGCCACACCAGCCGCGAGATTGCAACGGCCTACAGCATCAGCATCAAGACCGTGGACACCTACCGGGCACGCCTGCTCAAGAAACTCGATCTCCGCAACAGCGCCGAATTGATCCGTTTCGCGATCCAGAACAACCTGCTCGAGCCCTGACGCCTCGATTTGTCAGGAAATCCCCTACACAAAAATCCAGAATACCCCGATTGATCCATGTCGGCCTTCCGCATAGGGTAGATGCGCCCTATCCGGTCTTTTCAGAGGGATCGGCAGCGGCGCTGAGCCCGGTCCATCGGAGAGGTTCCGATGACGGCAGCGGGACCGGGCGAATACCGGATGGGGTTCCGGGTCCCTTTGGGGACGAATCGAATCGAAGGGTATAGGAGGAGTTTTTATGAAGAAGCTACTGTCCATTGCTGTATGTCTGAGCCTTGCGGTTTTCATGACGCTCGCCATGTCGCCGGATGCCTCGGCCAAGAAGCTGATCATCTTTGCCGGCGGACCGGCCGGCGGCGTCTTCCAGGTGGTTGCCCAATCCATCGCGACCTACGACCCCGTCAAGGCGTTGGACTACAACATCAAGGTCCAGTCCTCCGGTGGATCCACGGAAAACATCCGCAGGGTGGACTCCGGCAAGGCCCACTTCGGGACGGCCTATGCGGGAGAGGTTTTTTCCGCCCGCAACGGACTCATGGTCAACGATCCGAAGAAATATGAAAACGTCATGGCCCTGGCCTACCTCTACGAAGCTCCGGCCCAGCTCGTGGTCCGCAAGAATAGCGGCATCAAGAGTGCCATGGATCTCGTGGGCAAGAAGGTCGGAGTGGGAAATGCCGGCTCCGGCGCTTACTCCTACTGTGAAATGTTCTTTTCCCACCTGGGCATCTGGGACAAGATCGAGCGGAACGCCATGGGATACAATGCGGCGGCGGACGCCTTCGGCAACGAACAGCTCGACGCCTTCTGGCTGTTCGTGGGCTACCCGGCCAGCGCCGTGATCCAGGCCGCCACCATGAACGACATCACGTTGGTGAATCTGGACGCGGACGCCAAGAAATACGGGTTCTACGAAAAATATAAGACCATCATGCCCTACGAGATCCCGACCTCGGACGGCAAGTACCGCGGCATCGACGAAGACATACCCTCCTGGATCGACAGCACCCTGCTGGTGGCCAACACCAACACCCCCGAAGACCTGGTCTATGGCATGCTGAAAGAGGTCTACTCTCCTGAAGGTCTGGCCTACATGGTCTCCCAGAAGAAAACCTTCACTTCCATGTCGGTGGAAACCGGCGTCAAGGGCATCGCGACTCCCCTTCACCCGGGAGCCGAGAAGTTCTGGAAGGAACAAGGCGTTCTGAAATAACAGCCAAGACCCCGTGACCCGGACGGCGTTTCGACGCTGTCCGGGTATTCGTGTCTTCAGAATTACCCAACCCCCTATCTCCGGCAGGTAATACCGTGTACAACAATCTTAAAAATTACGAAAAAATCATCTTTGACGTCCTCGCCGTCTTTCTGGTTCTCTATTATTCCTGGTCGGCGGTGATCGAACCGGCGGCGACCCAGTACCACCGGGGCATCTACGTCATCATCACCTACATCTTGTGCTTTCTGCTTTACCAGTCCAGAAGCAAGCTTTTCCGGGTGGTCGACTATCTCCTCATCATCGCTTCCATCGTGACCGTGGGCTACTGGATGATGAACTTCGAGGCCATCAACTACCGGACCGGGGCGGAATTGCCGATCGACAAAGGAATGGCCGTGGTCGGCGTTCTGATCGGCATCGAGCTCGCACGCCGGGTGGTGGGAACCGTTTTCGTGATCCTCGGCTTCGTGTTCATCCTCTACGGCATGTACGGCGCCCACATGCCGGACCTGATCGCCCACGCAGGCGACAGCCTGCCCGGGCTTTGCACGAGCATCTTCTATGCAGCCGACGGCGTATTCGGAATCATGGCCAATGTACTGGCCACGTATGTCCTGCTTTTTGTCTTGTTCGGCGCATTTCTCGAAAAATGCGGCGCCCAGAAATTCTTCATCGACTGGCCCCTGGCCGCGGTCGGCCACAAGATCGGCGGACCGGCCAAGGTGTCGGTCATTGCCAGCGGCCTCTTCGGCTCCATTTCCGGCAGCGCCATCGCCAACACGGTGTCGACCGGAACCTTTACGATCCCGATGATGAAGAGAGCCGGCTTCCGGCCCCACATCGCCGGCGGCATCGAACCCGCCGCCTCGATCGGCGGCATGTTCATGCCCCCCATCATGGGCGCCGGCGGATTCATCATGGCCGAAATGACCGGGGTGCCCTATTCGCGCATCATGCTGGTGGCCATCTTCCCGGCCTTCATGTACTTTTTCAGCGTCTACATGATGATCCACTGGGAAGCCAAGATGTACAACGTGATCGGGGAACGGTCGAAAAGAAGCGCCATGACCATCTTCAGGGAGGAATGGCTCTACATCATGCCCCTGGTCGTGATCACCATCTTCATGCTCACCGGTTATTCCCCCGGTTATTCGGCCATCCTGGGGCTTGCCACCTGTGTCGCCATCAGTCACAAGACGCCGGAGACACGGATCGAACCCACGGTGGCATGGATCATGGCTTTCGTCCTCATCGGCACGTTCGTTCTGAAGGGCATCGGCGCTGCCGCCGGAAGGGAAGTCATGGATTCGTTCTATCCCTTCCTGCGCCCAAGGGTGATGCTGTTCCTAGCCGTCATCGTTTCCGTCGCTTTCGCTTTGTGGAGGCACACTAAGAAAGGCGCCGATGTCAAGACCGAACTCAAGGCCTTCGTCGCCGCCTCCCGTCAGGGGACCGAAAGCAGCCTGAAAATCGGGGCCACCGTCGGTGTCATCGGCATCATCATCGGGGTTCTCACTTACAGCGGCCTGGTGCTGACGTTCGCGGACATCGTGATCGAACTCGCCGGTGGGTCCCTGGTGCTGACGATCTTCCTGATCGCCCTCGCCTCTCTCATCCTCGGGATGGGGGTCCCCGTCACGGCGGCCTATCTCATTACCGCCGTCGTGGCCGTGCCAGCTCTAACGCATCTGGGCGTCAATGAGATCGCCGCCCACATGATCGTCTACTGGCTGTCTCAGGATTCCAACATCACACCGCCGGTCTGCATTGCGTCATTCGCCGGCGCTACCATCGCTAAGGCGAACATGTGGCGGACCGCATTTGCGTCCTTCAAGTTCGCCAAGTTTCTGTACTTGGGTCCGTTCCTTTTCGGCTACGTGCCCGGATTTTCCCTCAACGGCTCGGCCATGGACATTGTCAAGGCTTTCGTGCTAATCATAATGGCGACATATGTCTACGCGTATCTGTTGAGCGGGATCTGGATCCGCACGATTCGCGGCTGGTTCAAGAGGGATGCCGTGGCATAATCTCCATCACCTACCGAAAAAGGAACTGACGATGATTCCAAATCTTCCCGATGTGAGCATCAAGCGAATTCTTTACGCAACGGACCTTTCCGAGGGCGCGCGTTGGGCGTTTGCCTATGCCGTCAACATCGCGAACCAGTATGCGGCTCAGATCGTCATACTGCACGTGGTCGACACCACTCCTGAGTTCGTCGACCAGAATGTGATCGCTTACATCGGATCAAAGGAATGGGAGGCGATCAAACAGAGGAATCTGAGCGAAGCCCGTGATATCCTGATCGGGAAAAAGCGGGACGACACCGTGATCCGGGAAGTCCTGGACCGCTTTTGCGAGAACCTGCGCCCTGGCACCGAGGACCATACCTCTGCTATGGATGAAACCGTCATCGCGCAGGGCAACCCCGTCCAGCAGATCCTGAAAACGGCCGAGGAGAAGAACTGCGATCTCATCGTCATGGGCTCCCACGGCCAGGGCGCCCTGATGGACGCCATGATGGGAAGCACCGCCAGCCGGGTGGTCCGCCGGTCAAATGTCCCAGTGCTCGTCGTCCGGCTGCCAAAAGAACCCTAATCGCACCCGGCAACCCATCCGCTAAAAATCCGCCCGGTAATCGGGCGGATTTTTTTTACATACCCGTTTTGAAAAAATCCGCTGAATCCGAAATGGTGTCCGGCGGCTTCGTATGGTCGGTGGGAACGGTACCTTCCTTGAAACACTCAAAAATCGTTTCCTTCGATTCGGGAATGGGCAGCAGTCCGGTCTCCGCATCGATGCGCGTAAAGACCACGCCTTCGGGAACATCGAAGTCCCTGAGCGGCTTTCCGTCGTGGGCACGCTTCATGAACTCCAGCCAGATCGGGGTTGCCGCTTTGGAGCCGGTTTCTCCCCTGCCAAGGGATCCTTCATCGTCAAACCCCACCCATACTCCGGTGATGTAGTCCGGAGTGTAGCCGACAAACCAGGCATCATAGAGATTGTTCGTGGTTCCGGTTTTCCCGGCGACGGGTCGGCCGAGCGCCTTGACACGCCGCCCGGTTCCCTCCTTTACGACACTTTCCATCATGCTCGTCAGGATGTAGGCCGTGGTCTTTTCGATCACTTTTTCCCTATCGGGGTGGAGTTCTTCGATGATCTGTCCTTCCCTGTCCTCGATCCGGGTAACGAATACCGGATCGACGTGGTACCCTTGGTTGGCAAAGACGGCGTAGGCGTTGACCAGTTCCAAAAGCGACACGCCGCTGGATCCCAGGGCGATGGAAAGGTCCCGGTTCAGCTCCGACCGGATGCCCAACCGCCTGGCATAATCGATGGCGTAGTCGATACCGATATCTCTCAGAAGTTTGACGGTCACGACGTTGAGGGAGCGCGCCAGCGCATCCCGCAGCAACGTGGAGCCGGTGAACGTTCCAGCATAGTTCTTCGGCTTCCACACGACCTCACGCTCGGTATCTGAAAAAACGATCGGCGAGTCCACCACCATGGACGCTGTGGTGTAGCCCCTGTCGATGGCCGCGGCGTATATAATCGGCTTGAAGGCTGAACCGGGCTGCCGCCTGGACTGGATCGCACGGTTGAACTGGCTCTGGTTGAAATCCCGGCCGCCGACCATTGCCTTGACCTGGCCGGTCACCGCCTCGATGCACAACAGGGCGGACTGCGCCTTCGGGATCTGCTCCAGCGCAAGGCGCCAGGCGCTGCCGTCGGCCGTGGGCTCCAAGAGCCTCACATCGATGACATCCCCTGCTTTCAGGACCTGGCCGGGGCGAGTCGGTGCGGGAGTACCGGAAAACGACTCCGGATCGAACTTCCGCGCCCACTTCATGCCGCCCATCGCGATCTCGCCCTGAAGCCATGGGGTGCGGACCGAGACGACCTTTCTCCGGTCGTTCACCTCGGTCACCACTGCTCGTTGAACGGCACCGGGAACGGCTTCGCCTTCCGGCGACGCCGACTTCCATTGCGCCAACTCCGTCTCGATGCCGGCCGGATCGACATGGCCTATCGGTCCCCGGTAGCCCTGGCGTTTGTCCAGATCCTTGAGGCCCTTCTCGATTTCCTCTCGGGCGGCCACCTGCAAGTTGATGGTCACGGCCGTGTGAATTCCGAGGCCGTCATTGTAAAGCCTTTCGGGGCCGAACTTCTCCAGCGCGTACTGGCGGACATGCTCGGTGTAGTAAGGGACCTGTTCGGCAAACCAGTTGCGCTTCTCCCGGATCTCCATCGGCTCGGCGACGGCCGACTGCATTTGTTCCTGTGTAATGTAGCCCTCATCGAACATGCGGCGAAGTACGTAGTGCTTTCGCTCCAACGCCAGATTCGGATGACGGTAAGGTGAATAGCGGCTGGGCGCCTGGGGCAGCCCCGCAAGGACGGCGCATTCGGCCAGGGTCAGATCCCGGGCCGACTTCCCGAAATAATTCTGAGCCGCCGATTCCACGCCATAGGCCCCATGACCCAGGTAAATCTGGTTCAGGTAGAGATACAGCACCTCTTCCTTGGTGAACGCCTTGCTGATCCGCCAGGCCAGAATCGCTTCCTTCAATTTGCGGGTGTAACTGCGCTCCGGGGAAAGAAAAAAGGATTTGGTGACCTGCTGGGTGATGGTGCTGCCGCCCTGAACAATCCCCCCGGCCTCGATATTCTTGAAAAAAGCGCGCAGGATTCCCTGGTAGTCGATGCCCTGGTGCTCCCAGAACCGCGAGTCCTCGGCTGCGACGAAGGCATCGATCAGCGTCCGGGGCATGTCCTCCAACGGCATTAGGATTCGGCGCTCCCTGTAGAACTCGGCGATTTTTTCTCCGTCGTCTGCGAACACTTCCGTGATGGTGGGGGGGTGATAATCAGCCAGACTGTCGATCCTCGGCAGTCCCTCGCTGATGTAAAAAAACAGCCCCGCCAGGCCCGCCGCACCGGCGGCCGCGAGAAAAAATCCTATGCCCAGTATCCAGAACAGGACCTTCTTGAATCGGGATCCCGATGGTTTCGACCGGGTTTGCCTTGTCATCGTCTTCGTTCGCTCCGAAGCGTTTTTCATCGTCGATTGTCACCCACAGTTCGAATCGCCGGGCACTCACATCCGGCATTGAAAAAGGACCATCCCCAAAAGGGCGCGCGTCAAGCAAAAGCACTTGATCAGCGCCGTCCAGGGGCCCCATCATTGGCAGGGTGCGATTTCGGGTACGCAATCCGATGCAGCCGACGCCAAATCCGCCACCCAAAAATCGCCGCCCATGGATGGCCGGTAAACTAGCATATCCTTCAGGTGCAGGCAATAGAAGACGCGGTTGAAAAGAATTGACATAGCTAAAGGGTACGGGTAAATTTATACTTTTTGCAAATTCATGCCTTTATGCTTGGGCATTGAGATCGAACAGTCCGATGGGATCGACACACTCGATCTCTCCGGGTACGCCCAAGATTGCAAAGGGACGGATGCCATGATAGCGCTGAATTTCGACAAGACCGGCGGCCTGATACCGGCCATCGCGCAGGATGTTCAAACGGGTGAAGTCCTCATGCTCGCCTTCATGAACGAGGCGGCGTGGCGCAAAACGCTCGAAACCGGACTCGCCACCTACTGGAGTCGAAGTCGAAAGGAACTCTGGGTCAAGGGGGGAACTTCGGGCAATGTACAGCGTGTCCACGAAATTCGCGTGGACTGCGACAACGACACCGTTCTGCTCAAGGTCGAGCAGATGGGCGGCGCCGCCTGCCATACAGGCCACTATTCCTGCTTCTATCGAAAAGTCAAAGATGGATCTCTCGAAACTACCGGAACTCCGGTTTTCGATCCCAAGGAGGTATACAAATCACCATGAACGAAAAACTGAAGCTGGGCATCCCCAAGGGTAGCCTTCAGGAGGCGACCATTGCCCTGTTCAAGCGCTCCGGATGGAAAATCAACGTCAACGGACGAAGCTACTTCCCCGAAATAAACGATGACACCATCGAATGCGCGATATGCCGGGCACAGGAAATGTCCCGCTACGTCGAAAGCGGTACTCTCGACGCCGGCCTTACCGGCAAGGATTGGATTGCGGAGAATGCCTCCGATGTCCATGTCGTGTCCGATCTGGTCTACTCCAAGGTCAGCGCCCGGCCCGCCCGATGGGTGCTGGCCGTTCCTTACGACTCTCCAATCCGTAAACTGGAGGATCTCAATGGGAAGAAGATCGCTACCGAGCTTGTGGCGTTCACCCGGCGATATTTTGCCGAGAGGCATGTCAATGTCAAAATCGAGTTTTCATGGGGCGCCACGGAAGCCAAGGTGGTCTCGGGTCTGGCCGACGCCGTGGTCGAAGTCACCGAAACCGAAGCGACGATCCGGGCTCATGGGTTGAGGATCATACACGAGCTCATGCAGACCAACACCCAGCTCATCGTCAATCACGAGGCCTGGAAGATTCCCGAAAAGCGATTCAAGATAGAGCAGATTTCCCTGCTGCTTCAAGGCGCCCTCCGCGGCGAGCGGCTGGTCGGACTCAAGATGAATGTTCCCACTCCGGACCTCGAGAACGTCATCGCGTTGCTGCCCAGCCTGAATGCACCCACCGTCGCGCCGCTCTACCAGTCCGAGTGGTTTTCGGTCGAAACGGTCGTGGATTCCGGCATCGTTCGAGACCTCATCCCCAAACTGCTGGAAAAGGGGGCCCAGGGCATCATCGAATACCCATTGAACAAAGTGGTCTGAACCCTATCATACCGACGGGAGCAAACAGCCAATGGTAGCCAGCCGTACCCGGGACATCACGTCGTTCATTGTCATGGATGTACTGGAAAAAGCCTGCGAGATGGAAAAGCAGGGTCTGGATGTCATCCATCTCGAAGTCGGCGAACCGGATTTCGACGCACCCGCATGTGTCAAGACGGCCGTCTGCGATGCCATGGACAAGGGATTGACCCACTACTGCCACAGCCTGGGCCTTCCGGAGTTGCGCGAGGCCATCAGCGCCTATTACGAAAAAACCTACGGACTCCAGGTCGACCCGAACCGGATCATCGTGACCTCCGGTACTTCTCCCGCCATATTTGTGCTCTTTTCAGCCCTGCTGGATGCCGGCGACGAGGTGATCATCTCCGACCCGCACTACGCGTGTTATCCGAATTTCATCCGTTTTCTGGGCGGCAAGGCGGTCACTGTTCCGGTGTACGAGGAGGACGGCTTCCAATACCGGCCGGAGGCCATACGCGAGAAGCTCTCCGATCGCACCCAGGCCATCTTCATCAATTCCCCTTCCAATCCGACGGGAAACCTGCTTTCCGCGGATCGCATGCGGGCGATCTCCGCACTGGGACCCTATGTCGTCTCCGATGAGATTTACCACGGTCTCGTTTACGAGGGCCGAGAGCACAGCATACTCGAATTCACCGACAACGCTTTCGTTTTGAACGGCTTCTCCAAGCTGTTCGCCATGACCGGCTTTCGCCTGGGCTACCTCATCGCGCCCGAACCCTTTATCCGCCCGATACAGAAGATCCAGCAGAATTTCTTCATCTCAGCCAACCCAATGGTTCAAATGGCCGGCATTGCGGCCCTCAGCCATGCAGGCGAGGACACGGCCCGCATGAAGTCCATCTACAACCAACGGCGGCAGTTCATGATCCGCCGTCTTCGGGAGCTCGGATTCGGCATCACGGTCGAACCGACGGGAGCCTTCTATGTGTTCGCCAACGCCAGGCATCTGAGCGGCGACTCTTATGCGCTGGCCTTCGACATTCTCGAAAAAGCCCGCGTCGGAGTGACGCCGGGCATCGATTTCGGCCCGGGCGGGCAGGGATATCTGCGGTTCAGCTACGCCAACTCCATGGAAAACATCGCCGAGGGAATGAACCGTCTGGAAGCCTACCTTGAAGCCAGGACGCGTTCGGAAACGCCCCGATGATCGTCAAAACCGCAAATTTTGTCACCAGCGCCGTTCGACCGTCTCAGTATCCGCCCGCGGACTGTCCGGAGATCGCCTTTGCGGGCCGGTCCAATGTAGGCAAATCCTCTCTGATCAATCGGCTGGTCCAACGCAAGCGTCTCGCCAAGACGAGTTCGACACCCGGCCGCACCCAACTGATCAACTTCTTCGACATCAATGGCGCGTTTCACCTCGTGGATCTGCCCGGCTACGGGTATGCCAAGGTCCCCGTTTCGATCAAGAAGCAATGGGGTCCGATGGTCGAGGCCTACATCACCGGCAGGCAGAGCCTGAAAGGTGTTTTTCTGCTCATCGATGTACGACGGCAGCCCGAATCCGAAGAACACCAGATGTTCAAATTTCTTTCAGCCGCCCGCGTCCCGGCCCATCTCGTGGTGACCAAAGCGGACAAGGTGACCCGAAACCGCCGGGGACGCCTGGTTGCAGAAATTCAGAGGGCGCTCCCGGTCTCCCCCGAGGCCATCGTGGTCGCTTCCGCCAGGACCGGCGAGGGAATGGACCGGATATGGGAGATGATCGAACGTCTTATCCAGCCTTCCGTGTAATCCGCATTCGAGGGCAACGACAGTTGCCAGGCGGCCGAAAACTCCTAATTTAAGCCTTGGATTGCTGCATGAATGAGATGAAATCGATCGAACCCGATGGTGAAGTCTACATGGAAACCCTGGAACAAGCCCCTTTCAAGTCTGGATTCATTGCCATCATCGGCCCTCCCAATGCCGGAAAGTCCACCCTTCTCAACCGGATACTCGGCGAAAAGATCTCCATCACATCCAAGAAGCCTCAGACCACGCGAAACCGCATCCTCGGAGTGCTCCACCGTCCAGCCGCCCAGTTCGTTTTTATCGATACGCCGGGCATTCACCGGACCGACAAGCTCTTCAACCGCCGTATCGTGGATGTGGCCATCGGCAGCCTGGGCGATGCGGATCTGATACTCCTCATCGTCGATGCCGCCAAATCCGTGCCGGATGCCGAGGCCTACCTGATTCAGAAACTAACGACCCAGAAGAGGCCCGTAATACTTGCCTTGAACAAGATCGATCTCATGACCAAGGAAGCGGTTTTGACCTGCATTGCCGGCTGGTCGGATCGGTACGCGTTCGAGGCCGTTGTTCCGGTATCGGCTCGGCATGGCATCCAGTTGGACGATCTCGTTTCCGCCATGGAGCGGCTGCTGCCGGAAGGGCATCCCTTCTTTCCGGAGGACGCCCTCACCGACGCACCGCTGAGGTTTCTCGTCGGTGAGCTCATCCGTGAAAAGGTGTTTCGGCTTACCGGGGAGGAGATTCCCTATTCCACCGCCGTCACAGTGGATCAGTTCAGGGAGGCGGAGGATGGGGAAATCGCGAGAATTCATGGAACCATCCACGTGGAACGCGAATCGCAGAAAGGCATCCTCATCGGCAAAGGAGGACAGAAGCTCCGACAGATCGGGGAAACCGCGCGGCTCGATATCGAAAAGCTGCTAAGCTGCCGCGTCTATCTCAAGATCTTCGTCCGGGTTCAGAAGAACTGGAGTCGGGATACCCGGTCGCTGCGCAAGTTCGGCTACTGATGATCATTTCCTTTCACCCCCTGTTCCCAGGCGACATCTGCCGGCTGGCCGCCGGCAGGGATCCGGGTCCCGAAGACGAAGCCTGGATCCGGCAGGCGAAGGCGGTTATTCTGCCCCAGGGCTGCCGGGAACGTTGGTATCGCTTGGCCAGGCGATTGTGCAGTCACGTGTTCCCCAACTACGACGCGCGATTCGCCTATCCAGGAAAAATCGGGCAGATCCGGTTGTTTCGCTCCCTTGGAATCCCCCACCCACCCAGCCGGTTGTATCCACAGCTCTCGATCCTGGAAGCCGAGGGTGAAACCGGCCTGGAAAGGCCACCGATGCCGACGCCCTTTGTCTTCAAATTCGACTGGGGCGACGAGGGCCGGACCGTTCATCGAATCGGCAGCCTCCGCGACTGGGATACAGTGGTGTCGTTGGCGCGTCGCTACGAGTCCACGGGGCAAAAGGGATTCCTCATTCAGCAGCTGGTCCCGTGCGGTGCGCGGTCCCTTCGCGTGGTGGTGATCGGAACCCGCAGAATTGCCTACTGGAGGGTGCTTGACGATCCAGACGCTTTTGCCGCAAGCGTTTCCAGCGGAGCATGGATCGACTTCGATGTCGACACCCATCGGCTCGATCGGGCTCTGGCGGCCGTCGATGCCCTCTGCCGGCCCACCGGAATCGATCTTGCCGGCCTCGACATGCTGTTCTGCGCGGAATCCGATGCGGCAGGTGCGGAAACACCGCTTTTCATCGAAATCAACTACTTCTTTGGCCGCAAGGGTCTTGGAGGTTCCGAAGGCTATTACCGGCTACTCACCCGGGAGATCGAGCGGTGGCTCGACGCAATCGGATGCGCCACGCCTGCATGTCGGGAGAAGGACTGATGGATCCTTTTGTTTTCGACATGGAAGATGACCGCCGTCTGAAGCAGGAACGCCGCAAAGCGCGGGAACTCAGGCAATCCCAGTGGTGGAAGCGCCTGTGCGCCAAAGGCAGGTGTCATTATTGCGGACGTCCGACGCCACCCCGTGAACTGACGATGGACCACGTCGTTCCGCTGGTGCGGGGAGGCAGGACCACCAAGGGCAACGTGGTGCCGGCGTGCAAGGACTGCAACAACAGGAAGAAACTGATGCTGCCCATGGAGTGGGATGCCTACCTTCAGCGTTTGAAAGATTCGGGATGAATCCGGCATGACCCCGCGCCTCGATGCGTTTATGGGACAGCCTGTTTTCATTTGACTCGATCCGAGCGGTTCATTATAAGTCGGGGATCATTTTCAGCTGCCCGCCATGGGACAAGAGAAGGCCCATGATGCATGGCGGCGGCCGACACCACGGGAATCTCAAGGGAGGAAGGTCATGCGGAGGAGATTGGCGGTTCTTTTGGGTTTAGCTCTAATGACCTTGGCAGGCCCGGTTGCCGCCAAGGATCTGCAGGTCGGCTTCATCTATGTCTCCCCGGTGGGCGATGCCGGCTGGTCCTATGCCCACGACCTGGGCCGCCTTGCCATCGAGGAAATGGAGGGAGTCACCACCTCCTACGTCGAGGCCGTCCCCGAAGGCCAGGATTCCGAGCGGGTGATGACGAACATGGCCCGGAAGCAATTCGACCTGATTTTCGCAACGAGCTACGGCTATATGGACCCCATGCTGAAAGTGGCCCAGAAATTTCCGGAGACGGTTTTCATGCACTGCTCCGGTTTCAAGCTCGCCAAAAACATGGGAAATTATTTCGGACGCATGTACCAGGCTCGGTATCTGTCGGGCATGGTAGCCGGCGCTATGACCCGCTCACACACCCTGGGCTATGTGGCCGCCTTCCCCATTCCCGAGGTCATTCGCGGCATCAATGCGTTCACTCTGGGAGCCCAGTCGGTCAATCCGGAAGCCGAGGTCCGCGTCGTATGGACGAAAACCTGGTACGACCCGGCCACCGAGAAGGAAGCGGCCAAGAGTCTGCTGGACGTCGGGGCCGATGTGATCGCCCAGCACCAGGACTCCCCGGGACCCCAGGAAGCGGCCCAGGAGCGAGGCGCCTACTCTATCGGCTACAATACGGATATGTCCACATTCGCTCCCAAGTCCCATCTCGTCGCCCCGATTTGGAACTGGGGGCCATTCTACGAGCAAATCGTAGAACAGGTCAAAAACGGCACATGGGAATCCAAGTCCTACTGGTATGGGCTCGAGCACGGGATCGTGGATTTGAGCCCCATGAGCGACAGGGTTCCCGCGGATGTGCGAGCCGCTGTCTCTGCCAGAAGAGCTGAGATCGTCTCTGGACAATACGTCGTATTTGCCGGTCCTGTTCAGGATCAGCGGGGCCAGATCCGCATCGACGAGGGCCAGGTGCCTTCCGATGCGGACCTTTTGGGAATGAACTGGTTCGTGAAGGGCGTTGTCGGGACCACCGAATAAGCTGCAATGCCGCCGAACCGGGCACCACCGCCATACGCGGCCGGATCCATGTCCATGTTGAAACGTTATCGGAGACAGGACGCCCTGGGTTGGCGATCCTGTCTCGTTTTATTGAGCGCATTATGCGCCTCGTTTATCGTCAGCGGATTTCTGCTATGGATCCAGGGGAAGCCGCCGATCGCCGGATTGAAGCTGTTGGCGGCGGGTGCCTTCGGATCCTGGTGGGCCGTTGAGGACTGTCTCGCGAAAGCCATACCGATTTTTTTGTGTTCGCTCGGGGTGGCGATCGCGTTTCGGCTTCAAATATGGAATATCGGCGCCGAAGGGCAATTCGTTCTAGGCGCCATCGGTGCCACATGGGTCGCTCTCACCTGGCCGCAACTTCCATGGACACTGCTTCTGCCGATCATGGCCGCATCGGCTTTTACCTGCGGCGCGCTGTGGGGCTTCATACCCGCCGTCCTCAAGCTTCGGATGCGAGCGAACGAGATTATCGTCACGCTCATGCTCAATTATATCGCCATCCTCCTCCTCGATTTCCTGGTTTATGGAAAGTGGAAAGACCCCGGAAGCTTCGGCTTTCCCATGACGCCCGTGTTCGCCCCCGGAGCCGTTGTCGGCCGCATCGGCGACACCGGCCTCAATTGGGGGTTGGTCCTGTGCGTCATTGCCGGATCGGCCGTGTGGGCCTTTCTTCACATGACGCGGCTGGGGTACGAGCTGCGGGTCAGCGGGGAAAGCACCAAGGTCGCCCGGTATGCCGGAATGCCTTACCACCGGCTGGTCGGATTGGTGATGATCCTGAGCGGCGGAATGGCCGCGCTTGCCGGTTTTCTGGAGGCGTCCGCCACGCTGAACCGCCTTCAGCCCAGCATCGTGGTGGGCTATGGATACACCGCGATCGTCGTGGCATGGATTTCACGCCTCAATCCCTTGTCCATCGGCATCGCATCCTTTCTCCTGGCCGCCCTTCGAGTGGGAGTGGAAAACCTTCAACTCGACATGCAGGTGCCGGCCGCATTCGGCCACATCATGGAAGGCCTCATACTGATGTGTGTTCTGGCAGGCGGATTCTTTCATGAATTCCGGATCGGCCTTCGAAGGCCTGCCCGATGACCGCGGAACTATTGATTCCGCTTATGGCGGCCGCGATTCAGTCCGGCACGCCCATTCTTTTTGCAACCCTAGGCGAGATCCTCACGGAACGGTCCGGAATCCTCAACCTTGGCGTAGAGGGTATGATGATCGTAGGGGCCCTCGCCGGGTTCATGACCGCCAAGGCCACGGGAAATCCCTGGCTGGGCTTTGCGGCCTCCGGCGCCGCCGGCCTGATGATTTCCGCCTTTCACGGAACCGTCTGCATCGGCTTTCTTGGAAACCAGGTGGTTTCCGGCCTGGCGTTGACGCTGTTCGGGACCGGGCTCGCCAACTATTTCGGCACCCCCCTTATCGGACAAACCGCCCCCGGTTTTGGGCCGGCTATCCTTCCCGTCCTCGGTCAAATTCCCATTCTGGGACCCACCCTGTTTCGCCAGGATCCGCTGGTTTACGTCTCGTTGCTTTTAGCTCCGCTTCTGTGGATCTTGCTTCAGCGAACCCGCTGGGGACTCGAGCTGCGTGCAGCGGGGGAACATCCGGATGCCGCCCTGGCGGCGGGTGTTCCGGTTGGGTTGTATCGATGGGCAGGAGTGCTCTCCGGCGGTTTCCTGGTCGGCCTTGGAGGCGGCTACCTGTCCCTGGCCTACACGCACCTCTGGACCAACGGTCTTTCCGCGGGCAGGGGGTGGATTGCGGTGGCGCTGGTCATTTTCGCCTTCTGGAGACCTGGCCGGGCCATTCTGGGCGCCTATTTTTTCGGTGGCGTCATGGCTTTTCAACTGCGGCTTCAGGCCAGCGGAACCCACCTTCCCTCCTCGCTCCTGCTGATGCTGCCATACGGGTTGACGATCCTGGTACTGGTATTCTCCTCCTGGTGGGGCCGGGGATCCAACGCGCCCGAGGCATTGGGAACCAACGTTGAACCCTCCGACTGAACAAGGAAAACCCATGAATCCGAACGATCGCTACAAGCGCATGTATCCCATTTCCTGGGACCAGCTGCATCGGGACGCCAGAGCCCTGGCCTGGCGACTCCTCGATCATGATTTTTTCAAGGGAATCGTCGCCATCACCCGTGGCGGACTGGTGCCCGCGGCCATCATTGCCCGGGAACTCGACATCCGGCTGGTGGACACGGTCTGCGTGTCGAGCTACTCATGGCAGGACCAGAGAGGTGAGGTCGAGGTGCTCAAATCCATCGACGATGACGGATCCGGCTGGCTGCTCATCGATGATCTCGTCGATACCGGCAGAACCGCCGAAGTGGTGCGTAAAATGCTCCCCAATGCCCACTTCGCGACGATTTATGCAAAGCCTGCCGGAAAGTCTCTCGTAGATACCTATGTGACCGAGGTGAGCCAGGATACCTGGATATTGTTCCCGTGGGACTCCGAATCACAGTTCATTCAGCCGCTCGCCGGCCAGAGACCCCCCGCCTGATGACGATCCCCGCTCCCATCATCCGGTTGGAGGGAATTTCAAAGCGGTTCGGCGCCGTTTCAGCCAATCGGAATATCGATCTTGATCTCCATGCGGGCAGAATCCGCACCCTTCTTGGAGAAAACGGCGCCGGCAAGAGTACACTCATGGCCATTTTGGCCGGCCGGATCGCTCCGGACAGCGGAACCATCCGTGTGGACGGCGAGATCCGTTCATTCGACTCGGCCAAGGACGCCATCGAAGCCGGTATCGGGATGGTCTACCAGCATTTCACCCTGGTCGAAGCCATGACGGTTTCCGAGAATGTCGTCCTCGGGCTCGGCAGACCTTTCTTCCTCACGCCCTCGAAGCTAAACCGTAGAATCGCGAATCTGGCATCTGAGATTGGCCTGGAAATCGATCCGGGGGCACGCGTCGGAGCCCTGTCGATGGGAGAAAAACAGCGGGTAGAGATCCTCAAGCTTCTGCTGAGGAACAGCCGGGTCATGATTTTTGACGAACCCACCGCGGTTCTGACCCCAAAAGAGATTGAACAGCTTTTTCAGGTGATGCGCCGTCTCGCCAGTCAGGGAAAGTCCCTTGTGTTCATCAGCCACAAGCTTGACGAAGTCATGTCCATCTCCGATGACATTTCCATTCTTCGCCGTGGCGAAATCGTCGACGATCTGAGAGCCGGCTCCGTCACGACGAAGGCGGACCTTGCCAGGCGCATGGTCGGCCGGGAGGTACTCCTCGATATCCAGCGCACACCGGTCGAAACCCGTCAGATCGTTCTTCGGATCGATGCGCTCAACGGGTCCGTGCTTCGCAACATCTTTTTGGATTTGCGGCAGGGCGAGATTCTGGCAGTCGTAGGCGTGGCTGGAAACGGGCAGAAGGAGCTGGTGGAAATCGTATGTGGACTGAAGGCGCCCGCTGGAGGGGACCTCAGCATTTTGGGCCGGGACTGGAAGCGGTTTCACAGCAACCGGGACTGGGGCGGCAATCTGGCCTTTATTCCTGAAGATCGGCAAGGTCTCGCCACCTGCCGCCGGCTCGACCTGACCGACAATTTTCTTCTGACAACCCGTCACGGTTTTACCTATGGCCCTTGGCTCAAGCGAAGGAGCGCAGAAGAAAAAACCCGTCATCTCATCCGGGAATTCGACATTCGGCCGAGCGATCATTGCAGGGCTGCCCGTCAGCTCTCCGGCGGCAACCTGCAAAAGCTCGTTCTTGCCCGTGAATTCTTCCGACGCCCCCGCCTGATCGTTGCCGAGCAACCCACGCAGGGATTGGATATTACCGCCACGGAGGGGGTATGGCGCCTACTGCTCAAGGCAAGAGATCGGGCGGGAATATTGCTGGTGACCGGCGACCTGGCGGAAGCCCTAACGCTTGCCGACCGGATTGCAGTAATATTCCGTGGCAGGCTCGTTGACCTGTTCCACGTCCGGGAAGCTGAAAAGGTCAGCCAGATCGGTGTAATGATGGCCGGACTGAAGCTTCCTCCCGGTTCTGCGGATACGCCCCCACTTCCAGCTGCCTTCTGAGCCCCGAGCCGGCGTTCGACCGGCAGGACCTGAACGGCATTCACTTTCCCTTGACAATTTCAGTTCGCTGTGACTTATTAGAATCTTTTATAAAAATAATATCCGGTACCGTTCAGCTTGAATCGGAGGAGAGAATCCGAATGGCGTTTTCTTCTCGAATTGGGCACTAATCCAGCGTGCTGTCGGGCCCTGCGTCAGAACAAAGCCGCAAGCCGATTGCGGACCTTTTTCCGGCAATCGTTCAAGGGAGGTACACATTGTTTGGTTTCGAAGCCGTAAACACTCATCATGGCTGGTCCATGGCTGTTCTGGGGTGGTCGATCGTTTTCAGCGGGCTGATGGTTCTCAGCTTCGCCATCTCTCAACTCCATAAATTCATTGACCTTTTGGAGCGTCGGGCCTCCCGGGAGCCCAAAACCGTTCAGCCCATCCCACCCGCGGTCGTCATCCCGGATCGATGTCCAAGCGACATCAACGAAGTGGCGGTCATCTACCAGCCCCTGATCGATCAGCTGTCACAGCCTTTCGATCTGGCGGCTCTCTACGAAGCGGCCAATCGGAAAAACTATCCGCATCCCCATCTCACCATTCGCTGCCTTCGTGAGGCGGGCATACTCCAGCCTCAAGGAAACGGTCAATTCATCTGGAATCACTGATTCAGGTTTTAATATCGGATTAAGGGGTCATCCATGCTCGATCTTCTGGTTTCCTTCCTGACCAACACCGGCTACTACTTTATTGCAGGCGACTTTCGCTACATCATCATGATCATTGTCGGGGCGTTTTTCCTCTACTTGGGGATCGCCAAGGAGTACGAACCGCTCCTTCTCGTTCCGATCGCCTTTGGAATGATCGTTGGCAATATTCCTTTCTTCAAAGGGTTTGGAATCGGCATCTACGAAGACAACAGCGTCTTTCACTACCTCTACTTCGGTGTGACCACCGGCCTCTACCCCTCCATCGTTTTTCTCGGCCTGGGCGCCATGACCGATTTTTCGTCACTTTTAGGGCAGCCCAAGCTGATGCTTCTCGGAGCCGCGGCCCAGATGGGGATCTTCTTCACCCTTATCGGCGCGTTGTTTCTCGGCTTTGCCCCCAATGAAGCCGCCTCCATCGCCATCATCGGCGGCGCGGACGGCCCGACCTCCATTTTCTTGACGGCCAAGCTGGCCCCCCATCTCATCGGACCCATCGCCATCGCCGCCTACTCGTACATGGCGCTCATTCCGGTGATTCAACCTCCGATCATGAAGCTTCTGACCAGCCATGAGGAGCGCATCATCCGAATGCCCGAGGTGCGCGAAGTTTCCAGAAAAGAGCTCGTCATCTTCCCGATCATCGCCGTGCTCCTCTGCTGCCTTCTTGCACCTACCGCCCTCCCGCTGCTGGGCATGCTCTTCCTTGGCAACCTGATGAAAGAATGCGGCGTTGTCAACCGGCTCGCGAACACGGCACGAAGCGCAGTCATCGACACGGCCACCATCCTGCTCGGCTTCTGCGTCGGGATGAGCACCCAGGCGGACGTTTTTCTGACGCCCAAGTCGCTGGGCATCTTCGCGTTGGGCGCACTGGCCTTCAGCTTTGCCACGGCCTCGGGGGTCATTTTCGCCAAGATCATGAACCTGTTCAGCAAAAACAAGATCAATCCCCTGCTGGGCGCCGCCGGAGTTTCCGCCGTTCCCGGATCGGCGCGAGAAGTTCATCTGATGGGACAAAGGTCGGACCCGACCAATTACCTTCTGATGTACGGCATGGCCTGCAACTCGTCCGGTGTCATCGGCTCCGCCATCGCAGCCGGTGTGCTGTGGTCATTCTTGCTTCAGATGTAAAAGACGATCTGACCGGCAACCGGGGGATCCGGAAAGGCAGCGCCCCTTTACCTGCAACTGCTTGGTAAAGGGGCGCTGCCTTTCCGGGATTTCAGCCTGACTTTTTTATTCGCCGACACGTCTGATTCCTTCGTTTACGCCCGCCCGCGCGCCAGTTTTTTCGATTTTACCTTTAAAAATCGGCTTCGCCATTTGCCCCACACTGCACAATCGAATCCCACCGAATACCAAACCCTGCCCCTTTACATAGGTGCCATTCTCGGCGATTTCAGATGCCTTTAATAGATTTTCGCTGATTAGAGAGTTGCGGTGTGACGGATCCGGGAGGCCAGAAGCGGGTTTAGAACGGCAAGGAGGATTACTTGGCACACGAAAAAACGATGCCGGCCCATCGGCCCTCGTGGTGAAGTTCTAAGGGCGCAAATCCAACCCGGTGGTAAGCGGAGGATAGTTCGTCGGCTTCCTCGCGTAGAAAACCCGAACAGATGACCCACGCGTTCGAGGCACAACATGCGTAGAACATCGGCGCCAGCGAGACCAATGTCGGATACCTAAGATTTGCCATAAGAAGTGCAGGGCTGCGGTCCGAAACAGGTAACGAGGAATCCGTCACAGCGACACGTCCTTCAAGCCCGTTCAAGGCGACATTGGATTTCGCCTCAGACCGAGCGCACGGGTCGTTGTCAATCGCCATGACCGACACTGGAAACAGCAGTGCCGCTGCAATCGCAAGGATCCCCGATCCAGTTCCGATATCCGCCGAAAAGCCGGAATTCCCGATGGCTTCGTTTGGTTTCGGCTGGCTCGCGAGCCGATCCAGGAGAAAAAGCGCAGTCCGCGTCGAGGGATGGCGGCCATCTCCGAAGGCCGCCCCGCTCTGGAGAATGATTTGAATTGCGTTTGGATTGGAGGGCTTCCGAATATTGGGGGGAACGAGTAGGATACGATTGGTCAGGTGAATCGGAAAACAATATGCCTTGCCGACCAGGGTCGCTCCCAACTCCTGGCAGTAGGCCAATCGACCGGACGCCACCTCGCCGCGGATACAACCACGGATGGCCGAGATAGTCGTTCCAAGTTTTCCTGCCAAGTCTCTTTCGACCTCGATCAGCGGCCGCCTTCGATCATCCCTGGTAATCAGGCGGTATACCGCATCTGCAAGCGCCTTTTCCTTTCCAGGGTCGAGACAGAGTCGTTCGCATCGGCCGCCTCGCCGGGCTTTAGTCTTCATGCCCCTCCCGCTTCAGCAGTTCCAGATACCATCGCGCAAAATCCAGCATCGCCAGGTATCGTTCATCGTTGTTGATGATGCCAAGCGCGAACTCCAGGACTCCTCTTCCATAAGAATTGCTGTATCCCTCATGCCGGCGGGTCTGGAGAAACTCCCGAACCAGCACCTGGGTGGTGCGCCTGCTTTTATCCTTACGAATATCAATCGGATCTTTCGGCTCCTCGAACGGATCCCATCGGTCATAGCCGATCTTATTGATGTACTTTCGGCGGCGATCGGAGAGTCGATCGTAAATGGCTTTCTTCCGGTCTTCAGCATCGGCGCCCGTGACGTCCGTCATGTTGTCTCCCCTCCTCCTTCTCCGCCGGCTCTTCTTACTCCCAAGAACTCGTCATCAAAATCCGCGAGCATAGACATCGAAACCGGTATCAGCAAATCAGCCAGTTTGATATTTTGTGATTCGATGTCCCGGAGAAGCTCGGCGGACAGCTCCTGAAGCCGGGTGTGAATCTTGTCGATATTGACCGTCGGATACGCCTTTCCCGCCTGAAATCCCGAAAGTCCGCAGGTTCGGCCTTTTCCGCCGATCGAAGCCGGTACGCCGTAAAGGCGGCAGGTAATCGGTCGATGGTCATAGAGATGGCAGAGGCTTTGCTCGTTCAAGAGAGGACAACGAACCCGCTCCGCGCCCAACCGCTCGAGAATCTCATCTTCTGGAACCCCGTCCTGTACCGCGTTGAAGGCTTTTCGTTTCAGCCTCGCGAGGGTGCGATCCGCCAAATTGGCCTTTTCCATCAGCGCTTCCCGTTCTTCACCCTTGTACCGATCGTTGAATCGTGCATTGAGGTAAAGCGCCTCGATCAGTGTGAGGTCGAAAATTGCGTGACAGCAATCCGCACACTCCTCTTTGCACCGAACACACTCCGGGTGGGCGTGTTTTATCGCCTCGAAGGCTTTGTCCGCGGCAGCCGACAATTGTTCGTATTTATCGAAGTAGGGTTTGAAATCAAAATCCATTTGGAGCTCCTTGTCAGTTTCCATGGAAAAGTTAATGTTTCACGTGAAACATCATTTTCCGATACAAAAGCGGTTAAAGAGTTCATCCAGCACATCGGCGGAAGGGTGTTTACCGATGATCTGTTCCAGATGCCGTATGGCGGTTCGGACTTCCTCAGCCACAAGGTCGAGAGGCAACTGATCAAGGATCCCGTTCCGTCCGGCGGACACGGCCGTCAATGCGGAGGCCAGAGATTGCCTCTGGCGGGCATTAGGGATCAGGGCTGATGGTTCCATGCTGCGCCGGGATCCGTCCATACCGCGCTCAACGATCAAACGCTTTAAGTCATCGATCCCATACCCGTATTTTGCCGAAATGGAAAGGATGGGGAGAGACTTTAAAACCTCGGGGATCGATGGGCCTGAACCCTCAAGAAGATCGCGTTTGTTGTAAACGAGGATGAGTTCTCTTTCTGTCCGGATCTCATCGAGTTCGCCCTCTGAAAGCGGGTAGACCGGCAACGTTCCATCGACCAGCATGACAACCAGTTGCGCTTCACCCAACGCCTCCCGTCCCTTTTGCATCCCGATTTGTTCGACCGGATCGGGGTTGGCGTGCCATCCGGCCGTATCGGTCAGGACAACCGGAATGCCGCCGAGAAGGATCGGCTCATGGATCAGGTCACGGGTCGTTCCCGGAATCGACGTCACGATGGCCCGCTCACTGCGGAGCAGGGAGTTCATCAGCGTGGATTTTCCGGCATTGGGGGCGCCGACGATGACAACCCGGAATCCTTCCCTCAAAAGCCTTCCCTCTTCACTCGATTCAATCAAACGCTTCAAGGGCGAGATCAATTCCCTCTCCATAACCTTTGAAATACCGCTGAAATCCGTCTCTTCCTCGATCTCCTCGCCAAACTCCAGGAGTCCATCGATTTCTGCGAGGACGCGAATGCACCCTGAAAGCAGTTTCCGAATCTCTTCTCCGAGGCCTCCCTGAACCATGCGGCTGAAAACCGAGGCCGCTGCCTCGGATTTCGCCTCGATCAGATCGATCACTGCTTCAGCCTGGGTCAGATCGATCCTTCCGTTCAAAAAGGCACGCCTGGTGAATTCTCCAGGCTCAGCCAATCGCGCACCTTGCTGAAGAATGAGATCGAGAATTCTCCTGACCACGACGGGTCCGCCGTGCGTGTTGATTTCAACAATATCCTCACGGGTGTAGCTGAAAGGTCCCCGCATGACGGAGACGATCACCTCATCAACCACCTCACTGGTCCAAGGCATTTGGATCCACCCGTGTACCAACCGCCAGCCTCTTTCGCGAGAGCCGGAATCCGGAGAATTTTCCGATTTTCCATTGAAAAGCGTCCAAAGAATTGAAAGCGCCTTCGGCCCCGACATTTTAAGAATGGCAATGCCGCCAAGCCCCGGTGGCGTAGCCAAGGCGACGATGGTCTCCATCGTTTCAGAACGGTTCTGTGGGTAATCGTTTTGCTGCATACCTATTTTTCGGCAAGTCGTCTGGAATTCCAGGGCATTATAAACGCAAAGCCGCTGAGCACCAGCGGCTTTCAAGGCTACCTTAACGGTCTTTTCGGTAACTTCTTAGGTCGATGGGTTCAGTGCCGGGTGAACCGCCGCCCAGGATAGATCTTGAGTTTTCTCATATAGCCGTCACCAGCGCTTTGCGTCGAAATACCCGCTTCATCCTTCAACGCTATATGAATGGTGCGCCGGTCTTGTGCATTCAAATATCCAATGGTGACGGGTTTGCCGGTTGTCCTGGCCTTTTGGGCCAAGCTTCTGGCGCTACGGATCAAGCCGGCCTTTCTGTTTGCCAGGTATTGTTCAACATCTACGGCAATGTGAATGCGCTCCCCTCCAAGCCGGTTTACGGTTTTTTCGACGATCGTCTGCATCGCCTCGAGGGTTTGACCTCTTTTCCCGATGAGCAACCCGGAGTTGCCGCCCTGAATCTGGTATCGAACACAGGTGCCATTTCTTTCGATCTGAATCCGGCTCTCTTCCGATAAGGCATCTACAATACGGCGAAGCACCTTTTCACCCACCGCGATTCGCTCATAACTGGCATCGATTTCGGCTTCGACAGGGGACTTCCTGTCCTTATCCGATGAACCGTCAGGAACAAAGGGATCAGCCGCATCTGTCGACGTCTGAAGCAGCGCCTCGGACAAGATACCTCGAGTAGATTCCTCCACCTTGACGCGAATCCTGGCTTTGCGAAGATTTCCGAACCCGAAGATCCCACTGATTCCGCGGGATACGACATCGTAGTCGAGTGCTTCCGGATGGGTTCCGAGGGTTTCGCAGGCCTTTTTGACGGCTTGATTCACATTGCGACCTTCAAATTCAAGATGGTCATTCATTCCTCAGCCCTCCGCAAGCTCATCAGGCGTATTTTCTCTGAATGTAGTACTGCTGGCCGATGGAAAGAATATTGTTGGTCAACCAATACAAGACAAGCCCCGCCGAAAAATTGATGAAAATAACGGTGAATATGATGGGCATGAACATCATGATCTTGGCCTGTGCAGGGTCCCCCGGGGTCGGCGTCATTTTCTGCTGAAGAAACATGGTAGCTCCCATGACAAGCGTCAGAACGGGAATTCCGTAGGGAGGCTCCATGAATGGAATCGAAAAGCCAAACCGGAAAAGCCGATCCGGCGCGGACAGGTCATTGATCCACCCAACGAAGGGTGCGTGCCTCAATTCGATGGCCTCGTAAAGCATCCGATAAAGAGCGAAGAAAAAGGGAATCTGCACCACCATCGGCAGGCAGCCGCCCATCGGGTTGATTTTATAAGTCCGATAGAGCCCCATCATCTCTTCGTTCACTTTTTTCTTATCGTTTTTGTACTTCTCCCTTATTTCGGCCATCAAGGGCTGCAACCTTCTCATATCGGCCATGGACTTGTAACTCTTGGTCCCCAGCGGCCATAAAATGATTTTGGTCAGAATGGTCAGGAGAATAATGGCAATTCCGTAGTTCGGAATAACTTTGTAGATCTGATTCATCAACCATAACAGGGGTTTGGCGAGAAAATCGAACATTCCGAAATTGAGGGCCTTTTTAAGGTCATGCCCCACCTGACCCAGGATATCCAAGGCTTTGGGCCCAAGAAAAACGATATACTCAAATTGCTGCTCCACCCCGGGACCGATCTCGACGCCCGAGGCGACGAGGCGGGACTCGATCACCTTATCCTCGACGATCCTCATCCGCATGGTTCCTTCCACCGGCTCCCGGGGAATCAGCGTTCTCATGAAATAGCGATCGACTTCACCGATCCAGGTGACGGTGCCGGATACCGGTCCTTCCTTTTCCAGCTTTTTGGGATTGATTTCTTCTAGCTGCCCGTTGATCAACCCGATGGGGCCTTCAAAGCCATACTGCCGCGAACTTTCGCCGACCGGCTGGTAGATAGCGATACCCAGAGGATCCCTTATACTGCTGACACCCTCGTTCCGGACGGTAACGTCAAGTCCGATGGTGTATGCATCCGCACTGAATCGATAGGTTTTGGCAACCCGCACCCCTGATTCCGACACCCACTCAAACCGGAGTGTCTTTTGTCCTTGCTCGACTTCAAGGGTTTCGGCAGTCGAATCGGCGGTGAATACCGCATTCTGCAGCCCCTTCAGAGCGTCTTCCTCCTCGAAAAGCCTGAAAGCGCCGAACTCCTGGCCGAGGCCGAGCACGTTTTTAAGCGGAGCGTTGGAATCCGTGCTCTCCCGGTAGTGCTTCAACCTAAAATTAAACAGGACAGCCCCATTTTCAGTCAGATCTGCAATATAAAGCGGTGTTTCAACCCGAAAACTTCGGGCTGGCATCGTTCTGGCTTCCTGTACCGATGCAGGAACTTCCGCCGGTTTTGGAGCCACGGGTTGCGATGCGGGTTCGGTGGAGGGTTTCGACTCCGCTTCATTGCCTTCGCGGGCCGTCGTTTCCGGAGCCTGGGTTGCCGTGTCTTTGGGTACGAAATACAGGTCGTAAACCAGAAAAACCAGAAAGGACAGCACCACGGCAATGACTATGCGACCTTGTTCCATGAGTATCTCCTAAATGCAAAAGACAGCGGTGTCGTGTCCTCCGTTAGGGTCTTCGCCCAGGTCGGGGGGTTCTGACCCGATGGTCGTCTGAAGATGTACATAGGATTTCCGGACTTGAATCCGATATCGATAGAAAAACGCCACGAACGTATTTGGGGGCTGGATATGGCAGGTTCCGTGATCTTCCGGATGCGCGCCGCCTCCCTTCGGATGGAGAGCTCATGGCACAGGGTCCACGCCTCCGGGATGAAAGGGATGGCACTTCAGAATTCTCCTCAGACCGTAACCGGCCCCCTTGATCAGGCCGAATTTGTGAATGGCTTCGAGAGTGTACTCCGAACAGGTCGGATAAAAGCGGCAATTGCGGCCAAGAAACGGGGATAGCAGCAGTTGGTACCCCTGGATCAGCACAACTGCTGCGGTTTTCCAGATCTGGTCACCTTTTGGGTTCACTGTGCACCAACTTCGTGAAAAGCTGATCGAGACATCTCACGAGTTCATCATTGCCCGACGTGCCCGCCTGCAGCTTGGCGATAAGGTTCATATCAACGGCGCCAGGGAGGAGGTTGCGCCGGGTTCGAAATCGCTCTCTGCAAATGCGCTTGATCCGGTTCCGAACGACCGCGCTGCCAACCTTTCGTGAA
This sequence comes from Desulfobacterales bacterium, assembly GCA_049366795.1. Taxonomy (GTDB): domain Bacteria; phylum Desulfobacterota; class Desulfobacteria; order Desulfobacterales; family UBA5852; genus CALNZV01. The sequence continues at coordinate 70,140 of JBMNCP010000016.1, read as the reverse complement.
ACAGTGATCCCCAATCTGCTCCTACCGCCGGTTCCGGGCAGCACCACTCCGGTGAAGCAGCGGCAATGGATCCGCTGGCCTTTCCTGGATAATCGCAGGAATTCACTGCGTTTCAGCAGACGATCGCCTGGTTTGAAGCCGTTCGAGCCGCGAATCAAAGAGCCAACCGCTTCCGTCCCTTTGATCGCCTCCGGCTGATGACCTTTCGGCCTCCTTTGGTGCTCATCCGCGCAAGAAAACCATGCCGCCGTACCCTGCGAATTTTGCTGGGCTGATAGGTGCGTTTCATTGCAGACTTCCTTCCGTTGTCTGTTGATTTCGATGATTGAAAAAAAACCAGCCGTATGCGGCTGGTAAACCTTGTAATGTAACCTGAAATTTAAATCACGATTCATCAAACATGTCAATAGGATTGATCGTGATCCAGGCCGTTTATCCGCTTGCCGTCTCGATGATGTCGACCTGTTCAAGGTGGAAGTTGGCGTTCGGGTAGATCACGACCTGTTTTCCGAGATGCTTTTCCAGCACACCGATGAGATAGCGCTCTTCTCCGTGCAGAAGCTCGGCGATTTCAGGGTTGACTTTTACGGCGATCCGGCTGCCCACTCCATCCTGACAATCCTTGAGGATCTCCCTGAAGATATTGTAACAAATGGTCTGGCGGGAAATCAGGTAGCCTTCCCCCTCGCAGTAGAAGCACGGTTCGCAGAGAATCCTGTTCAACGGCTTTTTCACCCGTTTTCGGGTCATCTGAATCAGACCCATATCCGACATGGGAAGCACATGAGTCTTGTTGCGGTCCCGCCGGAGCGCCTCCTTCAATGCCGTGTAAACCTTTTCCTGGTTGGCCTTCTTTTCCATATCGATGAAATCAATGATGATGATGCCGCCGATATCCCTCAACCGGATCTGATAGGCAATTTCCTTGACGGCCTCCAGGTTCGTCTTGAGAATGGTCTCCTCCAGATTGTGTTTCCCCACGTACCGGCCGGTGTTCACATCGATCGCCGTCAACGCTTCGGTCTGCTCGATGACGATATAGCCGCCGGATTTGAGCCAGACCTTCCTTTTCAAGGCCCTCGAGATGTCGCCTTCCAGGTTGAAGGCATCGAAAATCGGTTCGCTTCCGTCATACAGCTCGATGCGTTCCTTGAACCCGGGCATGAAGGTTTCCAGGAATTCCTGAATTTCGTTGTAAACGGGCCTCGAATCCACAATGAGCCGTTCGGCCTCGTGGATCAGAAGATCCCTCACGGAGCGAAGGCTCAAGGACAACTCCTTGTGAATCAAACAAGGAGCACTGGATTTTTGAAACTTGACTTGAATGGTGTCCCAAAGGCTGCTCAAGAATATCATTTCCTGCCGTAGAGGGTCATCCTCGATTCCTTCCGCGGCTGTTCTGATGATATACCCGTAATGATTGGTCCGGGTTCCCGTCATCACGGACTTCAAACGGGCCCTTTCCTCCTCGTCCTCGATTCTTCTCGACACGCCGATGTGGTTGGCATAGGGCATCAGCACCAGGAATCGTCCGGGAAGCGACACATAGGAAGTTACCCGCGCGCCCTTGGTGCCGATGGGAGGTTTGGCCACATGGACCATGATCTCCTGTCCTTCGGAGAGCAGATCGCCGATCTGTCCGTTCCTCTGGGCCCGTCCCTGGTTCACCTCCTCACCCTCTTCCTCGGGGTATCGGAGCATCGCAGATTCGAGGTCGCTGAACCCCGTGGGTAGAATGTCATCCACATAGATGAACGCAGCCTGGGGAAGTCCGATATCGACAAAGGCCGCCTGTATGCCGGGCAGCACCCGCTGAACTCTGCCCTTGTATATGTTTCCGCTGATGTCTGCGTCCGAGCCGCGCTCGATGAACAACTCGGCGATGGTTCGGTCTTCCAGCAGCGCCACCCGGGTTTCCCGGGCGGTCACATTGATGACGATTTCTTTTTGCATATGTCCGCCGGTTCAACCGGACGGGGTATCGAGCCCAGCCGGACGACAGTAGCCGTTTTCACGGTTTCAGGTTCAAGTTCGAAAACCTTCAGCAGCACCTCGGCCGGCCGGATGTTGGCGCCCTCAACGCTGCGGATGGTCATTTCCACCGTCCGGGCGCCAAGCGCCCGAATGTCTCGAACCATAGCCTTGAGGTCGATCTTTTTCAACCGCCCTTTTTCCCGGCCGCGCTCGATCACGTATCGCTCCTTGGATTCAAAAGCCTTGAGGCGATGTAGATTGAAAACCGCATCGTGCAGGGTTACCCGATAGGTGGAAACCCAATCGATCCTGCCGGCTTTTCCACCGGCGCCGATTTCGCACCCGGTGATCTTCAACCCGTCCGGCAACTGCTTGTTCATTTCCCGGACGAGATGCGGGAGTGGACAGTCTGCGTCCACCTCCAGCATCATGACTTCATGCAGGCTTTCCATGCCAATGGGAAGCGCATCCCTGAAGGCGATTTTCGGCTTCGGATGGAAGCCCTCGGTAAACTTGACGGGAACGCCCGCCCTCTTCAGGGCGCGGGTGAATATGTTCACCATTTCCAGATGACCGAAAAGTCTTGCAGGCCCCAGTTTGGAGAAGGAGACCTCTACCTTCCGATACGCATCCGGCTTTCGGCTTTCCTCCGGATGGCGGGGTGTCGCCTTGAATTCCTCGTGTACGATCGGTTTCACGTCCTTGAAATCGCAAGCACCGCACCTCTGGCATGCTCCATACCGGCAGTCGGCGGTGGAGGTCGCATTCAGTGCGGCGCGCCATTCCTCGGCGAGAAACGACTTCTCCACCCGGCTGTCCATGTGATCCCACGGCAGCGTTTCGTCGATATGCCGTTGCCGGCTCACAATGAACTCGGGATCGACCCCAGCCTCCTGCATGGCTTCCTGCCATCGTCCGAACTGGAATTGGTCGCTCCATCCATCGAAACGGCAGCCCTTTCGAAACGCAGACAGGATCATTCCTGACATTCGGCGGTCCCCTCTTGCCATGAGCCCTTCGAGATAGCTCATTTCCGGGTTCTGCCATTTGAATTGAATTCCGGGCATCCGGAGCTTTTCGTGGAGCCGTTCGATCACCCGCCTGGAACTGTCGAGATCCAGCTGGGCCGCCCACTGGAAAGGTGTATGGGGCTTCGGTATCATGGTGGCCACGCTCACGTTGATCTTTCCATAGCGACCATTCGGTCCCTTTATTTTTCTCAAACGGTCGACAAGAGACACGAGTTCTTCGAGGTCTTCCGTCTCCTCGGTGGGCATGCCAACCATGAAGTAGAGCTTGATCAGATTCCACCCCAACCCAAAGGCGCTTTCGACCGCGCTGGTAATCTGCGACTCTGAGACATTCTTGTTGATGGCATCCCGAAGCCTTTGGCTTCCGGCTTCCGGGGCAATGGTGAAACCGGTTTTCCGCACCTTTCGGATCAATTTCGCCAACTCCGGCGTCAATGCGCCGGCCCGTACGGACGGCAAGGAAACCGCTACATGATCGCATTCGTAACGGGACATCATCTGCTCCAGGAGCGGAACCAGACAAGTATAATCCCCGGTACTCAGCGACAGAAGAGAAACGTCCTCGTATCCCGTGCTCTGCAGGGCATGCCGGCAAAGGTCCAGCACGCGATCCGGCGAGCGCTCCCGGACCGGGCGATACAGCATCCCGGCCTGGCAGAATCGACAGCCCCGGGTGCACCCGCGCGAAAGTTCGATTCTGAGGCGGTCATGCACGGGCCGCCCGAAAGGCAAAACCGGTTTTTCCGGAAACGGGGCGGCATCGAGATCGGAGACGATGGCGCGCCGGACACGGCTGTGATTCGCATGCAGAGGCGAAAGTCGCTGAAAGCCTTCAGGGTCATACCGGACCTCGAAAAATCCGGGAATGTAGACGCCTTCGATCTTCGACCAGGACTCCAGGAGGTCGCCTCGACCGCCCCCTTCCCCCTTCCACTGCAACCAGGCCAGGGCCAGCTCTTCAATGGCTTTCTCACCGTCTCCGAAAACCATCGCGTCGAAGAAGTCGGCCATGGGCTCTGGATTGCAAGTGCAGGGTCCGCCGGCAATGACCATCGGGTGATGCTCCTGACGGTCCCTGGACAACAGCGGAATTCCGGCCAGATCGAGCATCCCCAGCACATTCGTGTAGTTGAGCTCGTAAAGCAGGCTGAACCCCAGGATGTCGAATCGACCGAGCGGTGTCGCGGATTCGAGGCTGCACAGTGGGATACCGCGTTTCCTGAGGAAGTCCTCCATGTCACGGGCCGGTGCAAAAACCCGCTCCGCAAAGATCTTCGGATGCCGGTTCAGAATATGGTAGAGAATCTGGATGCCGAAATGGGAGGTGCCGATTTCATACAAGTCCGGAAAGGCAAGAGCGATTCGCAAATCGACTGAGGACGGATCCTTTCGGATAGAGTTGATTTCGGTCCCCAGATAACGGCTGGGGAACTCGACCAGAGACAGCAGTTCTTGAATGGCGGTTCCGCTCATGGTATTCCAGACAGCGTTTCGAAAACGGTTGATGGTAAAGCGGCGTTTCGGCCGACATTACCAGAGGTTGCCAAAGAGAGGTCTCCATGTCAGATCGACCGTTGAAAATCAATGCCCAATTGGGCGGTTTCCTGGCGACCCTGATGGCTGCGGTTCTATTTCAGCCGATCCAGGCTTTCCCGGCCTCGGAATATCCGCGGGAGACCGCCGTGGTCAGAGCGGTACGCAAGGCCAGTCCGACAGTGGTCAACATAAGCTTGCAGTATGAAGTCCGCAAGCAATTCAGACCCTTCTCGGACTTTGGCAACCCGCTGTTCGAGGAATTCTTCAAGGATTTCTTCGATCCCGGATTCGAAAGCAGGACCCAGCGCAGCAGTCTGGGTTCCGGAGTCATCATCGATGGAAAACGCGGATTCGTCCTCACCAATGCGCACGTGGTCGAAAAAACAGGCACGGTGAGCGTGGTATTGAACGACGAGCGGGAATTCACCGCCCAGATCGTCGGAACCGATCCGGACTCGGATCTGGCCGTCCTTCGCATCGACTCACCGGACCGGCTGCCATCCCTCGACATGGGCACCAGCGACGATCTGATGATCGGTGAAACCGTCATCGCGATCGGCAATCCGTTCGGGTTTTCCAATACCGTCACCACCGGGGTGATCAGCGCCGTCGACCGGAGCTTCCGCTCAAAGGACCGGGTCTTTCGCGATTTCATTCAGACCGATGCCTCCATCAACCCGGGCAACAGCGGCGGTCCGCTTCTGAACATCAACGGTGAATTGATCGGAATCAACACCGCAATCTACGCGGGGGCCCAAGGCATCGGATTCGCCATTCCCATCAGCAAGGCACGCCGAATCACCTCCGACCTCATTGCCCACGGGGAAGTCGTTGCGCCCTGGATCGGCCTGAGGGTGCAGGACATGGATGACCGGCTGAGGGAATATTTCGGGCTGAAGAGCTCCCAGGGCGTGATGGTGCACTCGGTTTATTCGGACAGTCCGGCCGAAAAGGTGGGTATGAAGGAGGGCGACATCGTTCTGTCCGTCGAAGGCAGGTCTGTCCACTCGATCGACGACCATTACGCCTGGCTGCGGGATCGGGCCGCGGGCGAGCCGATTCTTCTCGGTGTCTGGCGGAACGGAAAAAGCCTTGAAATAACGGTTCAATCCAGGCCGTTTCCCATGAGCCGCGCCTCGGAACTCGCCTATGATCTATTGGGGGTCAGAGTGGAGGATGTCCGTTCGGCGGCAGAAGAGCCCGCAGCCGCGCTCATCGAGTCCGGCGTCATCATCGTGGAGATTCGAAGCGATGCTCAGCTCGCCCGAACCGGCGTCCGTCCCGGCGATGTCATTCGCCAGATCAACGACCGAGGCATCGCCGGAGTTCAGGATTTCGAAAAAGCGGTCGTCCGGCTTCGAAACCAGCGGTCGATCGTGGTGCTGCTTCAACGGCACCAGCAGCGTTTCTACATCACCGTTGAGCTCTGATCGGTTTCCTTCTCCGGCTGGAACGGCACCATGAAAGGATTGCCCAATGCATCGTGAAAAAATCGTTCACTTGTTGTCGCGGGAGCAACCGCTGAATACGGTGTGCGTCAAGGGATGGGTCAGGACCCGGCGGGACGCGAAGTCATTTTCCTTCATCGAAGTCAATGACGGATCCTGCCTGAAAAACGTGCAGGTGATCGCGGACATCTCGCTGCCCAATTACGAAGACATCCGGAAAATCACGACAGGCTCGGCCGTTTCGGTCTCGGGTTCCCTGGTGGAATCCCGGGGAGGCGGACAGCGGTGGGAAATACAGGCAGCATCGGTTGACATTCTCCACCTGGCTCCGGAGACGTTTCCACTCCAGAAGAAGCGCCATACCGACGAATTTCTCAGGACCATCGCCCACCTTCGTCCACGCACCAACAAATACGGCGCCGCTTTCCGGATTCGATCCGAATTGGCTTTCGCGATTCACCAGTTCTTCAGGGAACGCGGCTTCCGGTACGTTCATACGCCCATCATCACGGGTTCGGACTGTGAGGGGGCCGGCGAGCTTTTCCGGATCACCACGCTCGATCTGTCCGACATACCCCGCGCCGACGGACGTGTTGACTACACGAAAGATTTCTTCGGCCGGGAGGCGAACCTGACCGTGTCCGGCCAGCTTTCCGCTGAAATGTTTGCCCTTTCACTGGGAGACGTCTACACCTTCGGCCCCACGTTTCGCGCCGAAAACTCGAACACGCGCCGTCACGCCGCCGAATTCTGGATGGTCGAACCCGAAGCGGCCTTCTGCGATCTCCAGGGTAACATGGAATTGGCCGAATCCTTCATCAAGTATCTCATCGCTTTCATCAGGGACAATTGCGCGGATGATCTCGAACTCTTCGCCAAGTACGTCGACAAGACCCTCAGCGCCACCCTGGACAACATCGCCACGAACGATTTCGTCCGCCTGCCGTACACCGACGCCGTGGAAATTCTATTAAAGTCCGGAAAGACCTTCGAATTTCCCTTGGAGTGGGGAGCCGACCTCCAAACCGAGCACGAGCGCTACCTGACCGAAGAACATTTCCATCGGCCTGTGATCGTCTATGACTACCCCCGCCGGATCAAGCCTTTCTACATGCGCGTCAACGACGACGGAAAAACCGTCAGGGCAATGGACGTTCTGGTCCCCACCATCGGGGAGATCATCGGCGGCAGCCAGCGCGAGGAGCGCAGTGATGTCCTGGAAGCCAGAATGAAAGAGGTCGGAATGGATTCGGCGCCGTACTGGTGGTATCTCGAGTCCCGAAAATACGGAACGGTCGAACACAGCGGATTCGGCCTGGGATTCGAGCGACTGCTCATGCTGATCACCGGCATCGGCAACATCCGCGACGTGATTCCCTTTCCGAGAACGCCAGGCGCCATCGATTTTTAGCCGGTTGGGTCCTGTTGACGCTGAATGGTTCAGGCTCCGGGTATCAGCCCGGAGCCTGCAGGTTTTGTGCGGAATTCATTGGGGCCCATCCATCGGTGGTTCCGATTTCAGGTTTTCAGGCACCTCAGTTTGGCAAGATCCTCGGCGTAACCGTATAGATGCAGGCCCTTGCTTTCGACCACCATCTGGCCGTCCTCCACGCCGATTTCACCCGCCATGTATTCCTTCAGATTTTGAATTCCGGCAAGATTCGCCGGCAACCCGCCCCAAAGATCCCATGAGCGGAAGTAAACGAAAAAATGCAGCGTGCCGTCCTGAATCCGGGTGTCGATGGAGCGCAGACACGGCGGGTCGACAAGGGTCAGATCCGATGGGTGAGCGATCTGGAGCACCATCTGGTTGTTCCGGTGGCCGAAGCGCCGGTAGGTGTCGATGATCCATTCGATCTGGTTCAGGAATAGTCGTCCTTCCACTTCGAACACCGCCCTGCCGTCCACATCGCGACGATCGACGATCTCGGTGTTGTTTCCCTCCCACCAGGCCAGCTTGTCGCCATCCAGGGGGACGCGAGTCAGCCTTTCGCCGTAGGTGTAAGATTCCCCGGGCTCCTTATGGGGCGTCATCAGATATTCGATGTAGGAGCGATCGTAGCTGCCGCCCCCATATATGTAGTCGTGTTCCACGGGATTCGGTATGCCGCAGGAAGGCGGGATATCCGGAATGAGGGGTTGAGTCCCCGGATACTGGACATGTCCGGTGAAGTAATCGTATTCCAACCGGGTCTGCCCGGCATAGGATCCCCTGTCGATGGTAAACCGCCGTCCGTGGTCGAGGATATCATGGACGGCCTGGAACCACAGGTCCGGCAGGTCTCTGGCTTTCACATGATGAAGGTACATTGAAGGCTCCGCAGCAGGATAAGGCTGATTCATCCGACGCTTCGATACCGCAATCGATCGAACGGAAGTTTTCGGCGAGTCGGTGTAAGCGTTTTGGACTCACCTTCAGAATGATGCAGCCGTATTTTCGGTCAGATGTCCAACATGGTGACTTCGAGGGCGTTGGTCTGGATGAAATCCCTCCGGGGTTCCACTTCCTCCCCCATCAGGACGGTGAAGATCTCGTCGGTATCCACCACATCCTCGATTCTGACCTGGAGCAGGTTGCGCTTTTCGGGGTTCATGGTGGTCTCCCAGAGCTGGTCGGGATTCATTTCACCAAGCCCTTTGTACCGCTGCATATTGATACCCTTCTTTCCTTCCTCCAGGAGTTGTTCGAGCAGATCGCGCTTATCGAGGATGGGAACTCCCTTTTCCTTTCCGCCGATCGTGAGGATGCTGAAAGGAGGATAATCGTATCGGTAGATATCGCCCGAGAGCGCAAGACATTTCTGGTAGTCCTTTGAGTGGATCAGCCCGCGGCCGATCCGGACGGATTTGAACCGCTGGTCGTCATAGTCGATGAACCGTTGGCCACCGGTCTGAAAACCGGAAACGGTCAGTTCATACAACTCTTTTTCCTCGCTCCAGACCGGCGGCTTGGCGTCGAATTCGGATGCAATCAGTTTTTGATGCAGCAAATTCATCTTTTCGCCATCGGCAAGAAACGCCTTGCTGTCCACCCCCGAACGCAGCAGCAGTTCAATCAAGCCTGGCCTGATGCCGTTTTTCTCCATCCTGCCCATCGCATCGAAGTACTCGGCCAGCCGCCCCATGAACACAAACAGTTCGTGCCCCTGGAGAAGATCCCCGTTTTCGCCGTATCGCACCTGCTTCTGCTCACAAAGCCGCCGGACGACGTAATCATTGAGTTCCGTCTCATCCTTCAGGTAGACGGCGCTCTTTCCTTTGCCGACTCTGAAAAGCGGGGGTTGGGCTATGTACAGATACCCGCTGTCGATGATCTCGCGCATCTGGCGATAGAAAAATGTGAGCAGAAGTGTTCGGATGTGGGATCCATCCACATCGGCGTCGGTCATGATGATGACTCTGTGATACCTGATCTTGTTGATGTCGTATTCGTCGGTTCCGGCGCCGGTCCCCAGGGCGGTGAGAATATTCTTGATTTCCTCACTGCGGATGATCTTGTCGAGCCGAGCCTTTTCGACATTGAGAATTTTGCCTTTGAGAGGAAGGATCGCCTGAAATTTCCGGTTTCGGCCCTGCTTGGCCGAACCGCCCGCCGAATCCCCCTCGACGATGAACAGTTCCCTCTTGGAAGGATCGCTTTCCTGGCAATCCGCCAGCTTTCCAGGAAGGGTCGCATCGATCAGGGAGCCCTTGCTGCGCGCCAGATCGCGCGCACGCCGGGCGGCATCCCTGGCACGGGCGGCCTCCACTCCCTTGGCGATGACCTTTCTGGCCACCGACGGGTTCTCCTCGAAGAAAAAGGCCAGCTTCTCGTTGACGAGGGATTCCACCAGCCCCTTTACCTCGCTGTTGCCCAGCTTGGTTTTGGTCTGACCCTCGAACTGCGGCTGCGGTATCCGAACGGAGATAACGGCAGTCAGACCCTCCCGGACATCGTCTCCGCTGATCTTCGCCTGAAGGGTCTTGGGCAGGTTGCCGTTGCTGGCATACTGGTTGATAGCGCGCGTCAGCGCAGCCTTGAATCCGATCAGGTGAAACCCTCCCTCCACCGTATTGATGTTGTTGGCGAACGAGAAGAGCTTTTCCGTAAAGGTGTCGTTGTACTGTATCGCCACCTCGATATAGACGTCCTGCTTCATGCCTTCGATCAGGATCGGATCGTGGAGAGGATTGTTTCGGCGGTTGAGATACTGGACGAACTCGCTGATTCCGCCTTCGTAGTGATAGTCGTCCTTGAAGTCACTCCGGTGATCCTCAAGGACGATGCGGACGCCCTTGTTCAGGAAAGCCAATTCCCGGAGTCTCCGGGCCAGGATGTCGTAGTTGAACTCCGTCGTGGTGAATATCGTGCTGTCGGGAATGAAGTGTACCTTCGTTCCTCGCTTGTCCGTCTCTCCGACCACGTTCAGTTCGCTGGTCTTGTGGCCGCGGGCATAGGTCTGGCGATAGATCCGCCCCTGATGGTAGATTTCAACCTCCAGGTGCTGCGACAGGGCGTTGACCACTGAGACGCCGACACCGTGGAGGCCGCCGGCGACCTTGTAAGAGTGGTCATCGAACTTGCCCCCTGCATGCAGCCGGGTCATGACGACTTCGACCGCAGGCACTTTTTCAGTTTTGTGGATACCGACCGGAATTCCGCGCCCGTTGTCCTCTACGCTGACGCTGTTGTCGGTATGCACGATGACCTGGATTTCGGAACACTGACCGGCCATGGCCTCATCGATGGAATTGTCCACCACCTCGTAGACGAGGTGATGCAGACCGGCCACGTCGATGTTTCCGATGTACATGGAGGGCCGCTTCCTGACCGCCTCCAAGCCTTCCAGAATCTTGATATTGTCTTCGTTGTAGGTATGGTCGACTCTTATATTCATATTCTCATCGGCATAATGACGCTGAGGTAGCTGCTGTCCTGGTTGTCTTCCACCAGACACGGGCTCTCCGCGTCGATCAGGTTCAAGGTGACCCGATCTCCATCGATGACATTGAGCGTCTCGATGAAGAAGCGGGGATTGAAAGCGACTTCAAAAGGCTGCCCATCAAATTCGATTCCGATGTCCTCCTTGGCTTCTCCGATCTCCGGGTTGCTGACGGAGAGCTCTAGGAAATCCTTGTCGAATTTGAATACGACTCCCTTGTAGTTGTCCGAGGCGAGAATGGACATGCGTCGCAGCATTTTCAGAAAGGCCGTTTTGTCCAGGTGGACCTGGTGGCGCTCATCGCTTTTGAGGATGATGCTCTCATACTGCGGAAATTCACCTTCCAGCAGGCGGACGATAATGGTTTCAGCTTCCTTTTTGACGATAAAATTGGACCCCTTGAAGCCGATTCTGACGGTGCCCGTGGATTCGAGAAATTTCTGAATCTCGTTGAGGCCTTTTTTCGGGACGATCACGCCGGCGGACGTCTCCGCCTTAACGGCGCCGATCAGCTGGCAGTCGGCCTTGGAAAGCCTGCTGCCATCCGTCGATACCATTCTCGCCATGATCTGGCCGTCGATTTCACGCGTTTCATAAAGAATTCCCGTGATATGAGCCCTGCGATCGTCACCCGCGCCGCTCACGATGAGCGTTTTTTCTATGACGCCCGCGAGCATGTCCGACTCGACTTCGACCAGTTCCGCATCCTCGACACTGGGATTGTCTGGAAACTCCTCGGGATTCATCCCCATGAGATGGTATTCCACCTTGCCGTTCCCGATTTCGATCCACTGATTTTCAACTTCGTTGAAGGATACGCTTTCGCTTGGAAATTCTTTAATGATTTCAAAAATTTTTTTTGCATTTAAGGCAATGGCGCCTTCCGATTCGACCTCGGCGGGATAGGTTCCTTCAAAACCGGTCTCGAGATCCGTGGCAATGATCGAAATTTCCGATCCCTGTGCACGAATGAGCACATTGGTCGTAATGGCAAGATTGGTTTTACGACCGGCCAGCCCCTGGACTTTTCCCAGAACTTCCTGAATATCCGTCTTTTTGATTTTGAATTTCATGCATCCGATCCCTTGTCTTTATTTAAGGATATCTTAGAAGAGGATAATGGCCTGTCAATTTGTTCAAAACTTTTTAAAGTATTGATTTATTAGAATATTTTGTCTTTTTTATTGTTGATCCTTATGTTCGGATGCCACTGACAACCCGGGCCCAATCGTCAGGCCTGGATTTAATGTTCAAAAGCCGGGGAGTTGTTGACAACGCGTTATCGGTGTTGTCAACATCGCTCACTCGGCTCCCCCGACGGTGTTTTTGGCGTCGAGCCACTTCCGAATCGCCGGAATTTCCGAATCCTTCCATTCATTGGCAATCCGAATCCGGATGAAGCGCCGAAAAAGCTCCCGGATGAGTTCGGTGACCTTGCCATAGAGAAAAAGCTTTTCGATGACGGCGCCTTCCAGTTCGTCGGATGATTCAACACGCCCGGTTTCCGGCGTTTTCAAGTTGGAGAGGTTGAGGCTTTCACCCTTCAGGGAAAACTGCCATTCCTGCTCTCCGGCTCTGTAAACGAGGTGGATTTCGGAGACCATGGCCCCCTTTTTCAATGCGAGCCGCGCTTCTTCTAAGTCCGCATTGTCACCCTTGATGGTCAGCGTTTCGATGCCTTCGTTCGCTCTTCGGTTCTGAAGCACCATCCGGCTTCCGATTTCCAGGGCATCGATTTCCGGATCCACTTCCCGGAGCAACGCGTAGCGGTTGTCGACTACAAACCACAACCAGGTCAGAAACTCGTCTCCCAGGAACTGATAGCGTCGATATGCGTAGGCGACATCGAGCATTGCTTACTCCAGCCACCGGGTCGGCTGCAGCGTCGACACCATGTCCCGGTCCGCTTCGGACAACCCGCAATGGAACTCGCAGAATGTGAATGGGAAGAGTCGTATGAGACTCATTTTAAAGGAGCGGGAGAAGAGCGTTTCGAGCTCTTCGTTGGCGGCCTTCAGACTGGTAAAGAACCACAAAAGCCCTTCCTCGTAATTCCAGACCACGTCGTAGACACTCGGGGTGGCCGGGATCCGAAGGTTCAGGACCCGGATTACATGCTCCTTGAGCTCCTTTTTTTCGCTCTTGGACAGAAAATCCCGCTCGCTTTCCGCCAGTTTCTTGGCCAATTCGACGGCATAGTGTTTTTTGAGGACTTTTGCCGGGATCGATTTCTTGTCGATTCGAAGGGAAAAGACAAAGTGGGAGCCGATAACGAATCCGGATCCGCTGAAATCGGGGGTAAAGGGATTTTCAAAGGAGGTCCAACCGACCACCATTTCCTCGGAATCGTTGTCGATATCGGAAATGGCGTTATTTTGAAGACCGCGTTGGATCGATTCCATGATCGGATCCTCCAGACGGCCTTCCACGCGATATTGTGTAATCGATGCCGATGACGATAGAAGTCCCATTGTTTCCGTTCCGGAAGCGGGCCCCGAAGGGAATCTCTCGGGGCCCGGGATGGCGAATCTACAACATATGGTGGTGACAATTCATTAAACTTGATACATATAGCTGTTTCTAATCAAAAACACAAGCAAATTCCAAATGTTCAACCTTATGGCGTCTCCTCCGAGGGGGATCGGAGGCCCCATGAAATTCATCGCCGACCTTCATATCCATTCCCGGTTTTCGAGGGCGACCTCCAAAACCCTGGACCTGCGCAACCTCGAGAGCGCAGCCAGGGTGAAGGGGATCACCGTCCTTGGCACCGGAGACGCCACCCATCCCGAATGGATAGCCGAAATCCGGAAGCACCTGGAGCCGTCCGGGTCAGGACTTTTCAGAATCAGGATCGATGATGGGTCCTCAACTCAAGATCCCGTCCGTTTCATCCTCCAGTCTGAGATCAGCTGCATCTATAAAAAGCAGGGCAAAACGCGGAAAAGCCATCATCTCGTTTTTTTCCCTGATTTGGAGGGCCAGGAGCGGTTCAATCGGAAATTGTCGCGGATCGGGAAAATCCATTCCGACGGGAGGCCCATTTTAGGCCTGGATGCACGACATCTTCTGGAAATAGTGCTGGAAAGCAGTGAGGACGGCGTGTTGATTCCAGCGCATATCTGGACACCCTGGTTTTCCGTTCTGGGGTCGAAAAGCGGTTTCGACAATATCGAAGAGTGTTTCGAGGACCTCACCCACCATGTGTTTGCCGTCGAAACCGGCCTGTCTTCGGATCCACCCATGAATCGCCGTGTTTCCGGACTGGACGCATTGACACTCATCTCCAATTCGGACGCCCATTCGGCCGCCAAACTCGGCCGTGAAGCCAACCTGTTCGATACCGACCTGTCCTATACCGGTATTTTCGAGGCAATCCGCTCTGCGGACCCGATCCGATTCTTGGGAACGATCGAGTTTTTTCCCGAGGAGGGCAAGTACCATTTGGACGGCCATCGTCGTTGCGGCGTTCGCACTTTGCCGGAGGAAACCCGTTCGACCGCCGGCCGATGTCCCTCGTGCGGCAAATCGATGACGCTTGGCGTGCTCTATCGCGTGGAGGAGCTGGCGGACCGGTCCGAAGGTCTTTCTTGCTCTAAAATGCTTCCATTTCAGAGACTGATTCCGTTGACCGACATCCTCAGCGAAGTGTTCGCCTGCGGCCCCGGCAGCCTGAAGGTGGGCAGGGCCTACCGGAAGCTTATCTCATGTTTCGGAAGCGAGCTTGCCATTCTGAGGGAGGTCGATCCAGAAGCCGTTGCCTCGGCGGATATCCCCCTACTGGCCGAGGCAATTCGCCGAATGCGGGATGGACGGGTGTCGATTGCGCCGGGATACGATGGCGTGTTCGGCGATATTCGGATTTTCAGTCCGGCCGAGCGCGACCGGTTTTCGGGCCGGTCGACGCTCCTGCCCTAATGCGGAACTCGGATCCGGATTGCGGATTTCCGCCAGAAAAAACAGGGATGGGGATTTGAACGAGGGGCTCCGTTATCCCTGTTACGATCCTACCCGTTTTCCGGCAGGATCCCATTGCATCGGGCTTTTCTCAGCCGGCCTTCTGCATCGGCGGGGCGATGGAAAGGGCACCGGTGGCTTTGTCGAAGGTGCCGGCAAGAATGATCAGATCGGCGTGATCGTCAAGTGAGTGATAGTTTTTGACACTGATGCCCTTGTTGTAGATGTCGCTCTGATTATAGATGCGAATGTAGAATCGGCTTTTGGATCCTTCGACCGGCATCAGGACGCTTTTGAGACTCCAGACCAGATCCGGATCCATCTGGCGGTCGACAACCAGGTACTGGCCGACACGCTGTGGAAGATCCTGGGGCTTTGGAAGTCTGGGTTCCGTCGATGACACAGAGGGGGTCGATTCATTTTTTTTCCAGAATTTCCAGTTCACGCTCGTTCTCCTGTAATAGGTTAAGACATGCCGTTGTTCCCCTGAGCGGCAACGGCGGGTAAAGGTTTACTCCAATGCTTAACAAATATCGTACCAATTGTGATTCTAAGTATTTTAAGCCTGTTAGCGACATGACCCATCAATTGCGGAACGCAGCGGTCCGTTCGATTCCCTATCCTATACCCAACGAGCGGATAATACCCGGAGGGCTCGGCGTGATGGATTATGCGCACACGGATCAAAAACCAGGACAGAAGCCTGGAATTGCTTCGGATCACGACAGGCATTTTTTCGAATTGAGAGCACAACCGGAAACCGGCCGTACTTCGGAACCGGGAATTCCTATCTGATTGGAAACCGGCTGTCTTCAGGAAAGGATTCGAGCCAATGCTGATCGGCAAGGAAAATGCCCCCCCACCGCATCCCTATTGGGTTCCTGATTTTTCAGATTTTTCATTGCCCCGCCATCCGGATGGCCGGATGTTTCGATATCCGGACGATCTGGAGGCCTACGTGGAATGGCTTGTCGGCTATCTGGCCGAGACGGACCTTCCGCTGAATTCGCATCAGATTGAAATTCTCTACGATCCGGAAGTGGTGGATTGGGAAGCGGAACGACTGGGAGGCTACATCGGAAATGCCTGTTTTTCTCAGTTTTACTGGTTCAAGGCTCCCCGCTATGCCTACCCGGAAAATTTCCTAGCCGACCCGAGACCGGAGCGGGTATGCAATCCGGAGACCACCCGATGGGATAGCGCACTGGCGGATGATGACGGCGAAATCCTGGAAGACATGATCGATTTGCAGACATGGCTGATCTTCGATTGCATGTTCTGGCGGGCACGGCTCCAGTTCGACCGGGAACGCCGGAAATTGTCTCCCGGCACCCATGTCTGGAGCGATATCGGATGGCGTCCCCTTCTCAAGGCGGCGATGAATCGGGCCGATACGGCCGAACGGAAAAGGCAGGTGGTGAGGGCTTTTTTCGTGGAGTTCGAGGTCTTTGACGATATCCACTCGTAAGGGATTTGAGCTTGACCCCGGCCCGATGTCGTTGGCTTCCTGGGAGAATCCGTTGATATCCAGCCCATCGAGGACGTCCGCGGATCCCGCCAGGCGCCGATGGATCCGCCAACCACATGTTCAATGCGCCTTCGACTCCCGGTCGGGCAGAAAGATCCGATAGGCTCCCGTCAGCAGGAAGCCGATCAGGTAGAAGAAAAAGGCGGCGTTCGCCATGGGCAGCAGTAGTCCCCTGAAAAGGTTCCAGTCCCACAGGTATGTGTGGGCCAGGGATGCGACCCCGGCCGCAAATATCCCGAGGTGGATGAGAATTTTGGCCAATCGCAGCATCGTTTCTCCTTTCACTGCGGTTTCAGGTGGTACAGTCGTTCAGTGACTGCAGGAGCAGCATCTGGGTGCACCGGAAGTGGGCGACGGTTTTTCCGGTGTCCTCATGGGTCACGACGGCGTCCCAGACCTGGGTGAGCTTTCCCCGGTGTACGGCAAGCGCCCGGCAGACCAGCGTTCCGGCGCGGGCGGTACCGGTGAAGTTGCTTTTCAGCTCGATGGTGGTGAAGCCGCTTGCGCCTTCGGGCAGGCGGCACATCGTACCATAGCCGCAGGCCGTGTCCGCCAGGGCGACCACGGCAGCGGCGTGAAG
Organism: Desulfobacterales bacterium; assembly: GCA_049366795.1. Classification (GTDB taxonomy): domain Bacteria; phylum Desulfobacterota; class Desulfobacteria; order Desulfobacterales; family UBA5852; genus CALNZV01. Next base: position 53,164 of record JBMNCP010000016.1, on the reverse strand, counting down.
ATAGCCGTTGGGGGCCAGAAGCTCGTTTCGCACCTCAAGTCGGCACACGATCGCTTCCGGCTCGATCGATACCACCTCGATGCCGATGAACCCGGGCAAGTAGGGGGCGCCGACGCGATTCAAGGTCTGAGCGTCGATAACCGTCGTATTCTTTTCCATATCGCTTTCGCCTTTTGCAATCCTCCATGAACCGATGGTCAGGACATCCGGCCGAGCTCCTCCGAGCGGCGGGCTGCTGCTTCGACTGCCGCCATCAGCGCCCCCCGGACACCCAGCCGCTCCATTTCGTAAAGCGCGGCTATGGTCGTTCCGCCCGGAGAGGTGACCATGTCCTTCAATTGCCCGGTGTGAAGCTCGGATTCAAGACACATTTTGGCAGCTCCCAGCAGGGTTTGGGCGGCCAACTCGACGGCGACCTGGCGGGGCAGTCCCATGCGAACGCCGCCGTCGGCAAGGGCTTCGATCATCACGAAGGCATAGGCCGGGCCGGATCCTGACACACCAAGAGCCGCGTCCATCAGCTTCTCCTCGATCACCACGGTCCGTGCCACCGGCTTGAAGATGGCTTCGGCCGCGGCATAGTCGGCCTCGTTCGCTGTTTGGCCCGAAGCGAGGGCCACCATCCCCTCCTGGACGAAGACGGGAGTGTTCGGAATGGTCCGAATCACCCGTGCACCGCCGGTAAAGTAGGTTTTCATGGCGTCCACGGTCAATCCCGCCACGATGGAAATCACCAGTTTGTCCGCGCCGGTCGAAGGGCCGATGCCGCCCAGGACGTTCGGGATCACTTGTGGCTTGACAGCCAGAATGACGATGTCGGCCTCATCGACGACCTGGTTGTTGTCGTCCGTGGTCCGGATCCCATAGCTCTCGGTCATGTGGACGCGCCGGGTTTCTGCCGGATCAGAGGCGATCATTCTCCCGGCTTCCACGGCTCCGCTGTAGATCAGCCCGCGGCCGATGGCTTCAGCCATGTTACCGGCTCCGATGAAACCGATACGCTTTCCGTCGAGCAGATCGTCACTCATGGTCATGCTCCTCTCGTTCCTTTATCGTGGTTCTTCCCGTAACCCTTAATGCGGAAGCGGATGCGGATCAAGGGGTATTCGATTCGCCGGTTGGTGGATGCGGCACTCAGAGCTGGCAATGGCCTGAAAGTATCATTATCATGCAGGAACTGCGGTTCATCCCTTACAGGAGGTCAAAATGGTGAGGCGAAGCTGTTATGACGTGGTGATTCTGGGCACCGGTCCGGCAGGGCTTCAGGCGGCGGTGCATGCCGTCCGTCGAAGGGTCAGCGTTCTGGTTCTGGGCCGACCCTCCAAGAGCAGCCTGTTCCAGGCTCATATCGAAAATTACTTCAGCCTCTTTTCCATCACTGGGGAGGAGTTGCTCCAGCGCGGCCGCGAGCAGGTCAGCAATCTTGGAGTCGAACTCTCGGAAGAGATCGTGACGGCCATCGATCTTTCCGACGGTCTGTTCAGCTTCCGGACCGATGCAGGAAGCAACTTCACCGGCCGGGCGGTAGTGCTGGCAACCGGGACCAAGCGCAACACGCTCGGGGTGCCCGGAGAAAAGAGTTTTGTGGGAAAGGGCGTGAGTTATTGCGTGGACTGTGACGGCCTTTTCTACAAGGGGCAGGATGTGTGCGTCGTCGGCGATGAAAGCGCGGCCGCGGAAGGCGTCCTGACCCTCACGAAAATTGCCGAGACTGTTCACCTGATGTGCGAATCCCTGGACATGGCGGACGCACTTCGCGAGGAGATCGCGGGCTCTGGAGCCGTCATCCACGAAGGGAGAAAAGTGGCGGCCATCGAGGGCGGGGACAGCGTGGAGGCGGTTCGCCTGGATGACGGATCGCGGATACCTGTGGCGGGTGTATTCATTGAACTGGGGGCCAAGGGCGTGTTGGAGCTGACGGCTCACCTCGGCATCCGGCTCGATGACGAAATGAAGTTCATTCAGGTCAACAAGCAGCAGGAGACAAACATTCCAGGGCTCTTTGCAGCCGGGGATCTGACCGGAATGCCCTGGCAACTGGCAAAGGCCGTGGGTGAAGGATGTATCGCCGGGATCCGGGCCGCTGCCTTTGCCAAAAAGGCCGACGCGGTGTGTCCCTGACCGTTCGACCCGGGCTGCCCGCCATGGAGCCGGACACGAAGCGGCATCGCCCGAACCCGCTCGAGAAGACTCTATCCGCTGTTTGAGGTTCCTCTGCCTCGATATCATCTTGACACAATTAGTTTCATTACTAATAGTTCAATGACAGGAAAAATAATGAAACTTGATGAGGAATTTCACCGCCTCGGAGGTCCGGCGCGGTGGAAACTCAAAGGAGGAACCCCAATGAGCAAAACCATCGGAATCGATCTGGGAACGACCAACTCCGTCGTCGCCGTGATGGAAGGCGGCGAACCCAAGGTGATCACCAATGCGGAAGGCGGGCGCACCACCCCGTCCATGGTGGCGTTCAACGCAAACGGCGAGCGGATGGTGGGACAGATCGCCAAGCGGCAGGCGATCACCAATCCTGAAAACACCGTTTTCGGCGTCAAACGGCTGATCGGACGCCGTTTCGATGCTCCCGAAGTCCAGAAGGACGTCAAAAATCTCGCTTATCGAATCGAGGCCGCCGCCAACGGCGATGTGCGGGTCTCGATTCACGGCCGCGCCTACAGTCCGGCAGAAATATCCGCCTACGTCCTGGCCGATCTGAAAAAGGCGGCCGAGGCCTATCTGGGCGAGAAGGTGACGGATGCCGTCGTTACCGTTCCCGCCTACTTCAACGACAGCCAGCGACAGGCCACCCGGGATGCGGGGAAAATTGCGCGCCTCGAGGTGAAGCGGATCATCAACGAGCCTACCGCTGCCGCCCTGGCATACGGTCTCGACAAAAAGAAGGAAGGAAAAATAGCGGTCTTCGACCTTGGCGGGGGTACTTTCGATATTTCCATTCTCGAGATCGGTGAAGGCGTGTTCGAAGTGAAGGCCACCAACGGCGACACCCACCTTGGCGGGGAAGACTTCGATCTGCGTCTCATCGATTACCTGGCCGACACCTTCAGGAAGGAATCCGGCCTCGATCTGCGAGGCGACAAAATGGCTCTTCAGCGGCTGAAGGAAGCGGCCGAAAAGGCAAAAATGGAGCTTTCCTCCACCCTGGAAACCGACGTGAATCTTCCTTTCATAACGGCGGACGCGTCCGGTCCCAAGCACCTCAATATCCGCGTCACCCGTTCGAGGTTGGAGGCCTTGGTATCCGATCTTCTCGACAAGCTCGAAGGACCCTGCCGGACGGCGCTGAAGGACGCCCGCCTCGAAGCATCGGACATCAAAGAAGTGGTCCTGGTAGGCGGCATGACCCGCATGCCGGCGGTTCAGGACCGGGTGAAAAAAATCTTCGGCAGGGAACCGGGGCAAGGCGTGAACCCGGACGAGGTCGTGGCCCTGGGCGCCGCGATTCAGGGGGGGATCCTTCAGGGAGACATCAAGGACGTGCTTCTCCTGGATGTAACGCCGCTGTCTCTCGGCATCGAAACCCTCGGCGGCGTGATGACGAAGCTGATCGAAAAGAACACGACGATCCCTGTGAGGAAAAGCGAGATATTTTCCACGGCTGAGGATAACCAGCCGGCCGTGACGGTGCATGTGCTTCAGGGCGAACGCGAAATGGCGGCGGACAACAAATCGCTCGGGCGTTTCGAGCTGGTGGGGATTCAGCCGGCGCCCAGGGGAACGCCGCAGATCGAGGTGACTTTCGATATCGACGCCAACGGCATTGTGAACGTCTCGGCAAAGGACAAGGCCACCGGCAAGGAGCAGTCCATCCGCATCACGGGATCGAGCGGACTGAGCCGGGAGGAAATCGATCGCCTCGTCCGGGAGGCCGAGATCAATGCCGACGAAGACCGCCGTAAACGAGGACTGGTGAATGCCCGCAACGAGGCGGACGGACTCGTCTACTCGGTGGAATCCTCGCTCAGGGAAGCGGGGAACCGTTTGGATGCCGAATCGAGGTCGCGGATCGAAGCGGCCGTCCGCGATCTCAAGGGCGCCATGAAGACGGACGATGCAGGCGAAATCCGCAGGCAGAGCGAGGAACTCAAGCGAATGTCCCATCTCATGGCCGAATCGATCTATCGGCAGGCCGGTTCGAATCCCTCCGCCGGCACCGCCGCAAGCGGTGATACCGTCGACGGGAGAAAGGATGGAACCCGCAACCGTGGAGAGGATGACGTCGTCGATGCCGACTTCGAAGAGGTGGTTTGATTTATTGTAACGGGACAAAGGGGGCGGTTATGAAGTCTGCCCTTTGAGGCCGATGGAATCCGCCACCTCGCGCATGCCCATAATGGTGTCCGTGACGAGGTCGGAAAGCTCGACTCCGAGCATTTCTGCGCCCCGTTCGATGATGATGCGATCGACGCCGGCCGCGAAGCGCTTGTCCTTCCACTTCTTCCTGATGGACTTGGCCTCGATGTCCATCACGCTCCGGGAAGGACGCACCAACGCGGCCGCCGCGATCAGTCCGGTCAGCTCATCCACGGCGTAGAGCACCTTTTCGAGTTCGGTCCGCGGTTCGACATCGGTGCAAATCCCCCAGCCGTGGCTGACGACTGCCCGGATGTAGGTTTCGGGCCAGCCATTGGCACGGAGGATCTCCTCGGTTTTGCGGCAATGGGCTTCCGGATGCTTTTCGTAGTCGAGATCGTGAACCAGTCCGATCACCCCCCACATTTCCTCGTCTTCTCCTCGCTTCCGGGCGAAATACCGCATGACGCCCTCGACGGCCAGGGCATGTCGAATCAGGCTCTCGTTCTGGTTCCATTGCGTCAGCAGTGAATAAGCCTGCTCCCGTGTCGGCGATTTATCCGTCATTCCTTTTCTCTCCTCTCTCATCGCAACGATCCTCAGTCAGGGTCCGCCCGGGGAAGGGACAATTCTTTTTTCCTTTCCCGCTTCGGAGAAATCCGGCCGGCGGCCCGGCAACGACAAAACCATTCCTTTACAACAGTTTTTTTGTTATTACACCAAGGATCGTCATTGAGCCGCTCTTCCGGATGTGTGCGAAATGGGAAGGAGTTTTGTCAATCATGGATCCCAGCCTGTCAAAAGCCATCGTGGATTTTTTCATGGGCATCCCTTTGTTCAGCCGCATGAATGCCGAGGAAGTCAAACTGGTTGCCAAGCACATGACCGTCAAGGACCTTCAGGCTGGTGAAATTCTTTTCAGAGAAGCGGATGAAGGCAGCTTCATGTGCTTCATTGCCAGCGGTGAGCTCGAGGTCATCAAGGGATTCGGTCCTTCCGGATCGGAGGTCGTCATCAACACCCTCGGAAAAGGGAAGTCCATTGGGGAGATGTCGGTCATCGAAAGCCTACCCCGGTCGGCGACCATCCGTGCCAGGGTGTCGACAAAACTGTATATCCTATCCAAACCGGCGTTCGAGCTGATCCTCAGTCGACACGCCAATATCGGGATCAAGCTTCTCAAAGGTATTGCGACCCTGCTCAGCATCAATCTTCGAAAGACATCCAATCGACTCGCGGAATACATGCTTCCCATCAGCTAGCGGGGAGGGGCTGTTCCTTCGGCCGCGGAGGCCCGCTTCCGCAGGCAGCGTCCGCTAAAGCGACGGCATCCGAATGCCGATTAAGGCTTTGGATCCCAGTTCAGGTTGACCGGCCCGGCGCGGTTTTCGCGTAAACTGCTTCGACTGAAATACCATGAAACCGACGATGCACTCAAACTGCCTACGAATGCCGATTCTGGTCGCCTGCTGCCTCGTTCTGGCATTGACCGGGATTCTGCCCTCGCGGTCGTCCGCCGACATCTACATGTACCGGGACGCGGACGGCGTCCTGCATTTCACCAACACGCCCAATTCGCCGAAATACCGGGTGTATCTGAAAAGCCCCGCCACCGGAAACCCACCCTCCCAGGACTCCTACGATGCCCTGATCGAGGAGGCGGCCCGGGAACACGGCGTCGATTTTCCGCTCATCAAGGCCGTAATCCGGGCTGAAAGCGGATTCAATCACAAGGCGGTCTCCCGGAAGGGGGCACGCGGTCTCATGCAGATCATGCCCGCGAACTTCAACGACCTTCAGATCCGCAATCCCTATGATCCGCGGGAAAATATCATGGCCGGAACCCGATACCTCCGCTGGTTGCTGGACCGGTTCGAAGGCAAACTGGGTCTGTCCCTGGCGGCATACAACTGCGGTCCCTCCCTGGTAGAACGCTACCAGTGCGTTCCCCCGATCAACGAAACCCTCAATTATGTGGAGAGGGTGCTCCGTTATTACCAGCAATACCAGGCGAGCTATAATGCTACGGCCGGGGGTACATAGCACGCCCCACCGCATACCCTTGGGCGGCTCTGACCGGAACCCGGCATCCTCATTTTCGAATCGGACCCGCCGGTGCCCGAATGATCCATCCCGGATGAACCTGATGAACATTCGGTAGCGGTCGAGCCCGGTTATCCTTCTTCAATTCTCAGCACCAGGGCGGTCCGGTTGGGCAGATAGAGGCTCAGGCGATGGCGCCCCGAATAGCCGTCCGGCTTTTCGAAGAGCGTGAAATGCTCCTGATCCTTCAGAAGCCGGTCGTGCCCGCCGTAGGCAGCTTCATCGGTGTTGAAAATCATCCGGTACCTCCCCTCCCGGAAATCGATCCGATAGTCCGTGAACGAACGGGACGGGTGGAAGGAAAAGACGAACAGGAGTCCGCCGCGCTCGAAGGCCAGGATCTTGTCGTCATTGTGCTCGTAGACGAGGTTTGGCCAGGGCGCGGCCAAAACGTCGTAGCTCTTGACGAGGTTCAGCATGGCGCGGTCGAAGGCGCCGAGTCGGCTGTATTTGAGATTGGGGTCGTCGGCCAGATTCCATTGCCGGCGCGCATATCGGTATGACCAACCGTTGCCGGGTCTCGGGAAATCGATCCACTCGGGGTGACCGAACTCGTTTCCCATGAAATTGAGATAACCGTGGCCGGCGGTCAGCAGTGTGATGAACCGGATCAACCGGTGCAGTGCCATCGCGCGGTCCACCGTCAGGTCTCCGTCGTCGATCCGCATGTGATCGTACATGGCGGTGCCTGCCATCCGAAAGATCAACGTCTGATCTCCCACCAGCGCCTGGTCGTGGCATTCCGCGTAGCTGATGGAACGTTCATCCGCCCTCCGATTGGTCAGTTCCCACCAGATGGCTCCCATGTTCCAATCGTCGTCCTTCACATCCTTGGTCAACCGGATCCACTGATCGGAAATTCCCATGGCAAACCGATAGTCGAACCCCACCCCGCCCCTGTCGACCGGCAGGGCAAGCCCCGGCAGTCCGCTGATATCTTCGGCGATCGTCACTGCTTCGGGCTTGATTTCATGCACGAGGCGATTGGCCAGTGTCAGATAGATCACGGCCGCCTCGTCGGTATTGCCGGAAAAATAGTCGTCATAGCTGGTAAAGGACTTGCCGAGGCCATGATCCAGATAGAGCATGCTGGTGATACCATCGAACCGGAAGCCGTCGAACCGATACTCCTCGAGCCAGAAACGGCAATTGGACAGGAGAAAGCGCACGACAGGCACCTTGTCGTAGTCAAAGCATCGAGAATCCCAAGCAGGATGGCGTCCTCTCGGACCATCATGGAAATACTGATAAAGCGTTCCGTCGAATCGACTCAATCCTTCGACCTCATTTGCCACGGCGTGGGAATGAATGATGTCCATGACAATGCGCAGACCCGCCCCGTGGGCCGTGTCGACGAGGTACTTGAGGTCCTCCGGCGTACCGAATCGTGACGAGGGGGCGAAAAAGCTGGAGACCTGATATCCGAACGATCCGTAGTAGGGATGCTCCTGGATCGCCATGAGCTGTATGGTGTTGTATCCGGCCTGGGCGATGCGGGGAATCGTCAGGTCCGCAAATTCCCGATAGGTACCGATCCCTTCCCTGGATTGCGCCATTCCGACATGGGTTTCGTACACCAGAATCGGTTCCGGAGGCGGTCGAAAGGAGGTGTGCCGCCATGCGTAAGGGACGGGAGGGTCCCAAACCTGGGCGTTGAAAATGAGGGTGTCGGGATCCTGGACGACCCTTCGGGCATGGGAGGGAATCCGGTCTCCTCCGCCCCCGTGCCAATGGACCCGAAGCCGGTAGGGATCACCATGGGCCAGGGTCTTTTCCGGAAGACGGATTTCCCAGACGCTGTCCCCTTCCCCGGCGACCAACCGGTATTCGGAATGCTCCTGCCATCCGCTGAACGGCCCTATCATGTAAATGCCGGTGGCATTGGGAGCCCATTCCCGAAACAGCCATCCATCCTCCGTCTTGTGGAGGCCGAACTTCCGATGGGTGATCGCGGACTCCGCCAGACGGGGATTACCTTCCAACAGTGCGTCGGTCATTCCTGCGAGCCGCTGAAATCGGTTTTCGAGAACCCTTTCATAGGGTTTCAGCCAGGGATCGACGGCAAGGAGGTCTTCGAGTGTTCGCATCTCTGAGGTATCAGACCCTGGGGGCCGCGGCTTCCAGGGCTTCCGGGAAGCCGGTGGAGGTGATGAGGGGGCGCTGCAGCATTTTTTCATAAAGGGCCATATAATCCCTTGCCGTAACGGCATGAGTGAAACAGTGGGCGCTTTCGCGCATGATGCGTTCGATCTGGCGTCGCCGGACGGATTCAGGAAGCCGGTAGAAGCGCATGGCTTCATCGATTGCCCACATGAGACCGTTGCTGTCGTAGACCTCGAAAAGAAAGCCGTTGCCGCTGGAGCGCTCGACATTCAGATGGGAGACGGTGTCGTGGATTCCTCCGGTGTCGTGGGCGACGGGAAGCGACCCGTAGATCGGAGCGATCATCTGCGGCAGGCCGCAGGGTTCGAATCGGGAGGGCATCAGCATGAAGTCCGAGGCGCCATAGGCCAGCCTCGCCAGCCGTTCGTCGAAATTGCAGACCGCGATGCGATTGTGCAGGTCGTGAAAGGCGACGATGTCCCGGAATACCCCCTGATAGTCCCCGTTGGCCACGAAGACCATCTGAAGATTATCGTCCCAGTAGCGGGAGACGCACCGATATAGGACTTCTGCCAGAATCTGGCATCCCTTCTGAATGGGATCGAGCCGGTGGGGCCAGAAAAACAGCGGCGCCGAAACGTTCTCGGTAAGACCAAGCGTGTGCTGAAGGTGAAGCTTGTTTTTGCGTTTCCCCTGGGCATGGGTTTCCGGGGCGTATCTCTCGGCGAGGTTTTCGTCGGATTGCGGCCTGAAAGCCGGATCCGGCGCATTGAGAATTCCCACCGCGCAATCCGCGTTGTACTTGTTGGTCAATTCCTGCCGCAGCGGCCACTCCACGAAGTGGTGGCGTCCTTCGACGATTTCCCTCAAAAAGGAGGGGCTCACCGTGTTGACGAAGTGGGCGGCGAAGATGCCGCTGACCAGAAAGTCCACCGGGTTGTTTTCACGGCTCTCCTCATACTCCACGGCCATGTGCTGATAATACAGGTGTTCCCAGAAATAAGCGGCGTCGATGCCGCGGTCCTCGATGTAGGACAACGGGCATTTGACGGTGTGAATGTTGTGCACGGTAAAAAGGCAGGGGATCCGCATCCTCCGGGAGACGGCGGGAATCAAGCCGGTCATCCAGTCGTTGCAGTGGATGAGATGCGGCCGCACACGCGGTATGATGTTGTTGATCACCTCCCTCTGAAACGCCAGCGCGATTTTGATGTTTTCATCCCCATAGCTGGAATAGACCCGGTTCATATAAAAAAAGGCCCGGTCTTCGGCCAGGTGGATCCGGTCCTCCGGCATCTTGTTTCGGATCATCATCAATTCCTTGCCGATTACGGGCGCCAGCTGATGATGAAAGATCTCCCTGTAGTCGGGGATGGCCACGTGCACATCGGCTCCGAGGTCGAAGAGGGAGCTGACCAGCGCGGCGGATACGTCCGCCAGCCCTCCTGCTTTTGCGGTGAGATAGTTGGCCATGTTTCCCATGTTGGGGGGAAGATACGTCACCTCCGGGGTAACGATCAGCACACGGGGATTGGTATGCTCGTCGGTCATGGGGTGCCTATCCTTCCGGAACATCCGTGCGACGACGGGCTCCGTGGGTTTTCTGAAACGGGAGAGGACGACCTTTTCCGAATGGAGCTCACAGCCGGCCTTATGATATCGATCCGGTGCCGGTTGATCCGCAGCCTGCTATGCCCAGGTGACCCAGCCGGGCATGAAGCGCGTCCAGGTGTCTCCTTTCGGCGTCACCCGCGCCGTGAATCCGTACCGTCCGGGATTTTTGCAGCTGATGGCGCAGGTGTAAAGATAAGCCCCGTCGCTGCGTTTTTCCTTGACGGCCAACTTTTCACGGAACGTGGCGTCGAGCTTGTCGACGGATATCGGCCGGCCATAGCAAAGCTCCACTTCAACCTCCTCGGGGCTGAGTTCGCCCAGAAACACCACGACGGAGATGTCGAGACTTTCCCCCACCCGCAGGGGAGCGTCGGAGGTTCTGGCCGGAGGATCGATGAGCACGTCTTTCCACAGCGCGGCCAGACGGGCATGAAGCCGGCTCAGGCGCAGTGCTTCCGCGGCATTGGACTCCAGGAGCTTCCGGTATCGCATGGAGGCGGGGATGTAAAACCGGGTGTTGTAATCGGCCACCATCCGGCGGGCGCTGAAGTTTTCCATGGCCATCTGTATGGATGCCTTCATCTTGGCCAGCCAGCGGGTGGGAATGCCGCCATTCTCCCGATCATAAAAGCAGGGGATGACATCATTTTCAAGAACGTTGTAAAGTGCCTGCGCCTCGACCCGGTCCTGGTATTCGCTGTCCTCGAATTCCTCGCCGTTTCCGATGCGCCAGCCCCTGGACTCGTCATATCCCTCACACCACCAGCCGTCCAGGATGCTGACATTGAGTACGCCGTTGATCGCGGCCTTCATTCCGGATGTCCCGCACGCCTCGAACGGTCTTCGTGGCGTGTTGAGCCAGACATCAGCCCCCTGAACGAGCCGACGGGCCGTGTGAATGTCGTAGTCTTCCAGGAAAATGATACGGTGGCGCATGCCCGGACGTTGGGAGAACTCGATCAGCCGCTGAATCAATCCCTTGCCTTCGTTGTCCTGGGGGTGGGCCTTTCCGGCGAAGATCAGCTGCACCGGGCGCTCTTCGTTGGTGATCATCGCTTCGAGCCGTTCCGGGTCCTTGAGAAGCAGGGTGGCCCTCTTGTACGTCGCGAATCGTCGGGCGAAGGCGATGGTCAGGATGTCCTGGTCGAGGACGTTTTCGACTTCCTTCATCACCCCCATGGGTGCATTGCGCCGTTGATGCTGCTCCACCATGCGCTTTCGGCAGTGTCGGATCAGGCGGGCCCGGTTGAGTTCATGGGCATGCCAGAGTTCCTCGTCGTAGATGTCGTGAACATGCTTGATGCTGTCGGGGTCCCTGACGGACAGGGCCCAGTCCGGTCCGCTGTATCGTTCAAGGAGCAGTGCAACCTCCTTGGAGGTCCAGGAGGGAACGTGAACACCGTTGGTCACATGGGAGATGGGAACTTCATCCTCGGGAATCCGCGGCCACAGGTGGGCCCACATCCGCCGTGCCACGGCTCCGTGCAATTCACTGACCCCGTTGCAGTAGCGGGCCATCCGCCGCCCGAGGATGAACATGGACAGAGACGCCTCGGGGCCCGACCCGGGAGGCTGCCCCCAGGAGAGGATCTCCTTGAGGGAGGTGTTGAGAACGCTCTCAAAAGGTTGAAGGCAGGGCCCCACCATGTCCGCCGGAAAATCGTCATGTCCGGCAGCCACGGGTGTGTGGGTCGTGAACACCGTGGTTCGCGGGATGACCTCCAGGGCGGTGGTCAGGTCGATCCCCTCGTCCGTCATTACCTGGACGAGGCGTTCCAGACCTGCGAACGCGGAATGACCTTCGTTCATGTGGACTACGGTCGGCTTCATTCCCATCGACCGTAGCGCACGCATGCCCCCTATGCCCAGAACCAACTCCTGGGTCAGACGCTTATTGGTCCCGCCATCGTAGAGTCGAGCCGTGATATCGCGAAGCTCGACCGGGTTTTCGGGAATGTTCGTGTCCAGCAGGAAAAGCTTGATCGCCCCCACCGTGATCGACCAGACGATCGAATGGATGTCTCCGTGCGGTCCTCTCACGCTGATCACCAGCGGGCGCCCCTGCGGATCCCGGATCCGTTCGACAGGCAGACTGAAAAGGTCCGCTTCCGGGTAGGTTTCCTGCTGCCAGCCGTCTTGATCGAGAAACTGCCTGAAATACCCTTGACGGTAGAGCAGGCCGATGCCGACCAGGGGAAGCCGCATGTCGGAGGCGGCCTTGAGATGGTCGCCCGCCAGAACGCCGAGGCCCCCCGAATACAGCGGGATGCTTTCATGGAGCCCGAACTCCATCGAGAAATAGGCCACCAGTGCATCCGCATCGAATTCGGAGGGTGTTGGCTTCGGGGAGAGTACCTGTTTCTCGAAGGCCTCCCTCACCCGCTCCATCTGGGCCAGGAAACTTTTGTCCTTCGCGAGCTCCTCGAAACGCTCCTGCTTGACAAGCGTCGAAAACCGGATCGGATTTCGACCGCTCTCCGACCAGAGGCTTGGATTGATCCGCCGGAACAGGTCGCTTGCGTCCCGATTCCAGCACCACCAGATATTTCGAGCCAGTGTTTCCAGAAAAGCCAGCGGGGCAGGTATGGCAGGAAGAACTTGGAATGTTTGAATCGTGCTCATGGAGATCGTTTCCCTCGCTACTGTCGAATCATACCCTTATCCTCCGATCCGGCATGGCGCATCCCCGATGGTTCGACCACGAGAGGCCCCCCGATGTATGGAGCGACGCCGGATGGCGATCGTCATCATGGGGTCATCGTCTCGGGTGGTTTCGTGGGTTGCGCACTTTCTCTTTTGGCAGGTGCTCGGCAGAACGCTCTCGGATCGGTTCGTCTGGAATGACAACAAAGCCAGATTATAAGGCTGGCGTGCAGAATAGCAACCGCTTTTTCGGATTCGGCTACCCTTTCATCAGGCGCCTGAGCAGACGCCAGACGCGGTAGAATTCGCTGGCGCTCCAAGCCTGGGCGTCACACCCCACGGGTTCATGGGGAATATCACCCTCGAGGATTTCCGGCAGGTGGCCGACGCATCCGGAATTGATCAGAGGAACGCCGCTTGCCAGCCAAGCCAGCGCGGTTGAGGCGCTGCGCGCTCCATAGGTCAGCGCCCAGGCCTCGCAGAAAGAGGGGAATATCCAGGTCCAGGCCGTGCCGTTGTGATAGGCGGGCTTTCGACGGGTATCCTCGTCCCCGCGATATCGACCCTGGTAGGGGTGAAAAGGATCGACCAGGGTCCGGCCGTCGTGCATGATTTCCAGAGGACGGGAGAGGGGGCGATCGGCGAGGCTGCGGATGCCTCCCGGAACGACCAGCTCTTCGCAGGCATGCACGATCCGGCGGCGGATCGCCGTATCTTCAACGGCCCCCAGCGTGACCGCCAGAAGCTGGTTGGGCCTCAATGCGTTGTCCGGCTCGGCCCTTTCGGCGGGGCATCCGGATTCCGCGTGAAGGCAGTCGCTCAGGTAACCTTCCTCCGTCCGAAGGAAGAGCGTTCGAATGGACTTTTGCACCTTCCTGGACAGGGTGCGCCAAGGGCCTCTGGAATTCCTGGATTCAGCCAGAAATCGAAGCGTGGCATACCACAGCGCCGCGATTTCCACGGGGTAGCCCTGTCGAGGCGTTCCAGCCGGGTGATTGGTGTCCATCCAGGTGAAATGAGCCGGGCTGAAAAGCAGACCGGACGCGGGATCCATCCGGATGCCGTTCGGACTGCCTTCCATCAGGGAGCGAGCCATATCGGAGAGAACGCGACCCAGGGACCGCTTGCCGCAGGTCATCTTCAGCAGGTCGAAACCGCCTTCGGCGACCGCCAGATCAGAGCAGACGACGGCCAGCCACAGGGGCGCATCCGAGGTGTCCCGGTTGCCGGCGTCCAGCCCGCGGATCATGTTCGGGAGCGTCCCGTTTTCCTCGAATTCGGCAAACTGCCGGACTATGGCCCGGGCCGTTTCAAGGCGGCCCGCGGCGATGAGGCCCCTGACGAAAATCAGCGTGTCCCGTCCCCAGTCCAGGAACCACGGATAACCGGCAATGACGGTGGAGAATTCCCCTCTTCGGACCACGTAGGCGTCCATGGCCGACAACAGGGCCGTTTCGGGGTTCGGGGCTGGGAGCGTGGAACATCCGGCATCGGGAGGCGCCGGTGCGCCGACGGACTCGCCATCAGCGGATGCCTCCAGGGTGACGCTATCCCCGCCCCTCAGAATCGCCAGGAAAAATCCGGGGCTGAACAGATCTGAATCGGGATCCAAGCCGCGCTCCGCCTCCTGGGGCCGGTGGACCATGTAGTGCCATTCGGGCTCCAGCGTGAACCGGCCTTTGGAAATCGAAAGGTCGAGTCCCGCTGGCGGTTGCGGTGAGAAGCGAAAGCCGCTGTCGCGGACGGTAACGGCGCGTGGGAAACTGTGCTCCGGCCCGGTGAAGGCCTTGGTGGTCTCGTGAAAGCTTCGGTCTTCCACGTCGGGCCTCAGAATGATTTCCACAGGCCGGTCGTCCACCAGCAGGTCTTGCCCCGTTGAACTGGTTTCGCGCAGGAATGTCATGCGAAGGGCGTTGCGGCCGGGCACCATCGTCAGATCCACCCGCAGCCGGACGCTCTCTCCCTGCCCGCAGGGCAGGCGGAACCGCCAGCGGGCACCCTCCGGAGCATATGCGAAAGAGTCGGTGCAGTCGGCGTGAAAGACCTGGGAATAGCCCTGATACACGGACCAGCATCGAATCCGGGTCAACAGGACACGCCGGTCTTCGGGATACTTCTCGCTCAGGTTGGCGGCCAGGAGGGCGTCGTAGCGGCTGCGGAGCTCTCCCCAGCGGGCGAGTGCGCGGCACATCCCCCCCCGCCCGTTGGTGCCCAGAAACAGGAGGGTGTCACTTTGAAGGTCCTTCCCCGAAAAGACGTGACGAACCGTGGCATCCTCGGCGGCCGAAAGATACCGCACGGGCGTTTTGGCGTGATGGGTCCGGCCGGGTTCGAAAACCGAAAGTTCGAGCACGCGCGTCCCAGCCCCTCCATCGTTCATCGGTGGAATCAGGGCGAAATGGGCATCCTTGCCCCATGGAAGGCATTCCTCCACCCGGAGCGTTCGATGACCTTCGGTGAGCCGGCACCTGAATGGGTGCGGGGACCGCACGAGAAGGAAATGGCGCGGAGGCACCATCACCTCCCTGCGGGCATCTTTCGGCCATTGCCATCGGATGACCATCGTCGGTCCCGCATCGGGATTCATTTTCCGGCAAAAGGCCACCGGATCTATCGACAGACCCGCCGCCGCCCTGTCCCAATCAACGGCTTCCGCCGGAGGTGACTGCCCCGATGCTGCGGCGACCTCCATCGCCTTGGCCCTCAGCCGCTGGTGGAGTGCGCGGGCGGGCGCACGGGAGTGAATGTCGGATGTCAACGCCTGGAGATCCCGGGGGTCCGGAGACAGACAGAGCACCTCGCCGGGGTCCAGTGGAACGGTGAACCGCGCCCCGTCCCGGGCCGGGGCAATCGCACGGCTCGTCATGAGATCAACGAACCGTGCGGCGGTCAACCCGCTGCGTTCCCGATGCCAGGCGGCGGTGACCGTCGCGTATTCGTCCAGATTGGCCAGGATGAGAAGGCGCTTGCCGGTAGGGTGGTGATGGCGCAGGAGGATCAGCGCATTTCCCTCCCCTTCCTGGATCATCTCGAGCCGGGTCCCTTCCCGGAAGGCCGGGTGGGTCTTCAGGACGGCGCAGAGCAGGGATATGTCCTCGACCTGGTTTTCCGCAGATCCCCAGTTCAGGGAGGGCGACTGGTGCACATTGATCTTCTCAGTTGCAAACCATTCCACTCCGTTGGCAAACGCAAAAGCGCCCCAGGGGGAGAACAGCGCGCAGAGTCGGATCCTGAGCCTCGCCCAGGTTTTGGATCGGGCGGCCAGTCTCGGATTGTCGTGGGTTTCCGCGAAATGAACCGTGAGGCCGTCGGAACCCGATATGTCAATGGATTCCGGCAGGTAATGCTCGATCTGGGATCGGTCGTAGTTCTGAAACAGCTCGGAATAAGTCCAGTTGAGGTTGGCGCGGTTCAGAAGCTGCCGCGTCACCGATATTTTTCCACCCAAACCCTCCAGAAAAAAGACAGTGTCCGGAAACTCGTCTCGAACACGTGCAACGATGTAGGTCCAGGCGGATTCAGGGATCATGTAGCCCGCGTCGCAACGGAACCCGTCCACGCCTCGCCGGCACCAGGTCAGAAACACTTCGGCCATGTAAATCCACAGGTTCTTGCAGCGGTAGTCCAGCCGGGTGAGATCCTCCCAGTTGACTCCCCAGGCGCCGGGGACTTCGATGTTTCCATGGGGGTCCCGCATCAGCCACTCGGGATGCTCGCCGTGGAGCCTGGCCGCCCATCCGGTGTGATTGATGGCGATGTCCAGAAAAAGCCTTGCCCCGCGCGCATGAACCGCATCGACCAATTCCTGAAACTGTTCCAGGGGGGTGGCGGCCGGATCGAATTCGGCCAGGGCGGGGTCCACCTCGGTGAAGCTCAATGCCGCATAAGGGCTGCCGAATCTACCCATTCGGGCGTAGGTGGTCGGCGTCGGGTGAATGGGCAGGAGCTGGATGATGGTGCATCCCAGCTTGAAAATGATAAAATCGAGTTCCCGAATCAGGTCGCGGAATTTCCCCGACGGCGGGATCACGGCAAATCCGGCCTTGTCCAGCGGTTCGGGGTTCAGGGCCTGCCATTGTGCCTCGGCGCTGCCGTCGCGATTGGGCCCGAATTGACGGACAAATGCGTTGTAGATGATGTTTCCGCAGCAAGTGAAGGCGGGTTCGACATTGACGATCGTATTGCCGCCCTCCGGCCATACGGGCGTACTGGCGCCCTTGGGCAGAAAAAAGCATTTGGCCTCGAAGTGTCCCACCTCCGTCAAGGCCAGCACGATTCGGAACCGGCGGTTGTCGATGCGCTCCATGGGCCGGTCGAACCAGTCGCTCGCCAGAATCGGAGCATCCCGTTCGACCGACCGAACGATCTCGTTCCGGGAAACCGAACCGTGACCGATATTGGATCTGAGCCACGCCTGGCCGTCCACGGGCGTACCCATCGTGAGGATGAAGGCGACCGTGCCGCCGCGGGTCTTGAGCAAATGCCGCCCGGGGGGCGGCTGCTGACTGAGACGGGGGTCCACGATGGAGGTGTTCATTCCGTGTCCGTTTCAAACGCCGTAAAACTGCGCAAACAGATGGTCGAGGCGATTTCGCAGCACCGTGTAGGAATAATGTCTGGCCGCTACGGCGTAGTTGTGCTCCACAACGGCTTTTCGGCGGGCGGGTTTGTGCAGCAGGTCCTGCACCTCCCGGACGTTGGCGTCGGTCAGGTAGCCGTCCATGACGACCAGCTCGAACCCCTGAGGTTCGATATCCTTGACGAAGATGGCATAGCGGTTGATGAGAAGGGGCTTCTTGAAATAGACCGCCTCCAGAAAGGCATTGCCGAAGCCTTCGTACAGGCTGGGATAGGTGATGAAGTCCGCATGGGGATAGATCTCCCATAGGGAGAGATGGCGAAAGGGGCCCTCGGGGGCGCCGGGCTGCTTGTCGACCTCTTCCTGGAGAAAATGGATTTCCACCCCTTTTTTGCGGGCGTCCTCCTTGAGCCATCGGGCATATTCGAACCCCTCGTCGCCGGCTTCGTGGGAGATCACCAGCTTGCAGCGGGGGTCGCTCAATTGCTGTACCAGGTCGATGGCATGTTCGATGCCCTTCCGCTGGACCACCCTCGTGGGCTGTAGAATCAGGATGTCATCGGGGGAAAGCCCGATCTTTTCGCGAATCGCATCCGATGACGGAACATGGTGGTTCGGTGGGCGACCGAAGTCGAGGACGTTGGGGATGACGACCGAGGAAAGCCCCTTTCGGTGAGCCAGTTCTTCCTGCGCGGCGGTGCTGATCACAACGTGTTCGATGGAATTGAGCCGCGGAGGGAATGCCATCCGGAGGTAGTCTCCTACCGCATTGACGGCAAATCGGGTTCGCTCCCAGTAAAAATCGTGGTGGTGGGCGATGGTCGGGATCTGGGTTTCGGCGATCGTCTCCGCGATGGCCAGACCCAGGGGAATCTGCATGGGGATGGTGAGCGCGTTTTCAACGATGAGCATGTCCAGGCGGAACATGCGGATGAATTCATGGAGGCGCCGGCGAAGCAGAACCCGCAGCTCGTGGATCGCATCGGTCACCTGGGTTTTACGCGCGGGTTTGCCGAACGCTTCCTCTGAGATCCACCGGCTGGTGTCATGGTGGAAATGCGCCTCGGGCACCAGCAGGCTCGATTTGGGGTCCCGATCCAGTTCACCTGCAAACCAGAAGCATGTGTGGCCTTCGGCGGTCAACACTTCCGCCCATTTGGCGGCTTCGAGAGTGACGCCGTCCGTACCGGCGAACCGAGTGGAAACAAAGCCGATCCGTTTACCGTCGATGGAGGGTGACCCTTTCAACGCGCTACCACTCCATGTCCCGCTCGATCCGCGTTCCATCGGGAATGCTCACCTGGGCGCCGCTTCGGTTCGTCAGCTTGACTTCCCCGCTGATCTGAATGTCGGCCCCGAAACGGATATCCCCATGGATGGTCAGCCGTTGACAAGCCTTCAGGGAAGGCGCCCCGGCCGGGAACCGGTCGTCAAACCGGTCGATGCGACCATAGTAGTCCGAATCCAGCTCGATGCAAGGCGGTTCCTCTGCGGCGCTGTCGCAGGATTCGACCCGGTGGTCCGGAGTGAGCCGGTAGCGGTCGGATCGGATCAGCAGAAGATCGTTGCACTTTTTGACTGGAAAGAATCGTCCTCTCGGGACGACCACCGCCCGGGCTCCTTTAAAGAGTTCGATCGCCGCGCCTACTGCGGTTTCCACCTGAAGCACGCGGGGGCTGTTTCCGTCCCTCGGGTCCAGGGTTTTCGGGTTCACGATCAAGGGCAGTTGAATCGTTTTTTCATTCATTATCAAGGACTTGAGCCTGTTCAGATCGATCCAGAGGTTGTTGGTGTTGAAATAGCGGTAGTAATTGACGTCGGTGCCCTTCGTGCCGGGAGGGCACTGGGCCGATTCCCTGAGCAGAAGTTGCCCGTCCGACCGGCGGACGGCGAGGTGACCGCCCTTGAAATCCGCCGGATTTCGCCGGGCCGCCTCCATCATGAAAGGCAGCCGGTTCTCGGCGAAAAACCCCAGAAGGGAAGGATCCAGGGTGGCCCCCAGGTTGTCCGAGTTGTGAATGAAGGCGTACCGCACCCCTTGATCCAGGAGCCGGTCCAGGGTGCCGGTGGCATGGATCGCCGTATATAGATCACCGTGGCCCGGCGGGTTCCATTCTTTTTCCGGGTCCTCAGGCCAGGTTGCGGGGGCAAATCCGTCGTGCAGGATCTTGGGGAACTTGTTCTGGATGAAGTAGTCGGGCGGGGGCGATGTGGCCAGACGGTCGACGGCGCGTCGTGTGTCGACATCGGTGCTGAAACTGTTCATGAAGACCTGACGCACGCCTTCGACGCCCGACTGCCTGAGAATGATATCCAGGAACGTCATCCCATCCTTGACCTCCAGGAGGGACTTGGGCCCCGTAAGCCCCATGCTGGTTCCCAACCCGCCGTTCAGGGTGATCCGGACGGCCCGGTCCCGCACCCGCTTCCCTGCCTCCGACCAGCGGTCGAGATCCTCCCCCGCAATCACCTCTCCCTGCTCCAGCGGTCTAATGGCCTCGTCCGGGATCACGCCGGTTTCGCCGTCCACTATCTGGCGGTAGTAATGGGCAAAGGTCTCGACCACCACGGGCGCCAGCCCATGAGATTTCATTTTCCGTTCGAATGTCGGCAGATGCGGGTATCGGTCGTCCATTAAAAGTCCTTTCCGCCGGTTCCGCGCGAGACGGCTCCTCCCCGGGAGGAGCCGTCTCGCAGATGAGTCGACCCGGCGCCGATCACAGGGAAACCACCCACCCCATTTCGTCTTTTCGCCGTCCATACTGGATATCGGTGATGGCGTCATAGAGCTTCTGGGCGACAGGACCCACCTGATTGCCGGCGATGGTGAATTCCCGATTCTTGCAGTGGAGAATTCCCACCGGCGATATTACCGCCGCCGTGCCGGATCCGAAGATTTCCTGCAGCTTGCCGGTCTCATGGGCATCCAGCACTTCGTCGATGCCGATTTGTCTCTCGGACACCCGCATTCCCCAGTGGCGGGCAAGGGCCAGCACGGAGTCCCGGGTGATGCCCGGGAGAATGCTGCCGTTGAGAGCCGGTGTGATGAGTTCGTCGTCGATCACGAAGAAGATGTTCATGGAACCCACTTCCTCGATGTATTTGCGTTCGACACCGTCCAGCCACAACACTTGCGTATAGCCGGCGTCGTGCGCTTTTTGCCCCGCCAGGAGGCTTGCGGCATAGTTGCCCAGCGTCTTTGCTTCGCCGATTCCTCCCTTCACGGCCCGGACGTGCTCCTCGGTAACCCAGATTTTGACCGGGTTGAAGCCCTCGGGGTAATAGGCCCCTACGGGGGAAAGGATGATGAAGAACCGGTAGGTGTTGGAGGCACGGACGCCCAGGAACGGGTCGGTCGCCACGATGGTGGGCCGGATGTAGAGAGAGGTTCCCGGGGCGGACGGCACCCAGTCCTTTTCCAGCCGGATCAATTCCTTTAGGGCTTTCAGGGCGAACGCCTCGTCAAACTCGGGTATGCACAGCATCCGGCAGGAACGGTTCAGCCGCTTTACGTTTTCCTCGGGACGGAAGAGCTGGATGCCGCCACTCGGAGTCCGGTAGGCTTTCAAGCCCTCGAAGACCCCCTGACCGTAATGGAGGACCATGGTGGCGGGATCCATCACCATCGGCTGGTAGGGCTCGACGCGGGGGGCATGCCAGCCCTGCTCCCTGTCGTAATCCATGTTGAACATGTGATCGGTGAAAAGGGTTCCGAAGCCGAGCTTGGCGTCGTCGGGTTTGGCCTTGAGGGTCTTGCTCTTGGTGATGGTCAGATCCATGGAATTCCTCCTTAAACCTCGGTGGCAGCGACATAACGGTTCAAAGTTCGAGATTCAACGTATCGGGACGAGGCGTTGCAGCCCGGTGGCCGGGTCGTAGCGGCGTGTCGGGGGAGGCTCTGTCCATTCCCGGAGCACATACTCGATCGAAAAGGCCACGGTCCCCGGAAAAAGCCTTCCGCCTCGACAGTTTCCCCGGTCGTCGGCCACCAGCCCGTGAAGGCGCACAAACGGCTCCTCGTCCTTCATGCACAATATCCCCGACCCGTTGACCAGCTCCATTGGCCGGTCCTCGACCCAGGTGACGTAAACCATCTGGGCCGGATCAAAGCAACCCATGACCGCCTTTATCAATGTCCCCCAGACGGTGAGCTGCGCCGCCGCTACCTCCGCCTGTTGCGCGGCCGCCGCAACGGAGCCGATCAAATCCGAGTCCATCCCCAGCGTCCCGATGAAATGACGTGCCGTCCGGTATTCCATCAGGCTGTAGGTCACGCGCCCCGCCTCCCCTGTTACGCTGGATTTTGATGATCGTCAAAATTTCATAGCACTTCGCGAAGGTAAATCAAGCGAAAACACAGGCGGCGGGTTTGACATCCCGCGAGACGTCGGATATGTGTGGCCAGTCCACACGATCAGCAATACCGGGAATTATCCCCAAATAATCAGGACGATAGAGGAATTCCATGACCGATCCCCACTCCACCGCCGGCGTAGAGCCGGTCCGAATCACCCTGAAAAGCCGATTCAAATTCCACTGCCATCCCGGCGTATCCTGTTTCACTCTGTGCTGCCGCGGCATCAACATCATTCTGACGCCCTATGACATCATCCGCCTCAAAAACCGCCTGGGAATGGATTCCGAGGAATTTCTGGCAGTTTATACCGAACCCAGGCTCCTCGAGAAGACCGACCTGCCCGTGGTCTCCCTCAAGCTTCTCGACGACGACCGGCAGTCATGCCCGTTCGTCCGCGACGACGGCTGCATCGTTTATGCGGACCGGCCCACCGCGTGCCGGTATTACCCCCTGGGGGTGGCCAGCCTGAGCCACAGGGAAACGGGCCCCGGGGACGCCGGCGAGAACGACGGGGAAGGCTTCTATTTTTTCGTGAACGAACCGCACTGCAAGGGATTCGAGGAAAACAGGCTTTGGACCGTCGAAGCGTATCGAAAGGACCAGGGGGTGGACATTCACGACGAGATCAACGCCGAATGGACGGATCTCGTGGTCCGCAAGCGCTCGTTTCCCCAGAACGTCCAGCTCAGCGAAAAAAGCAAGCAGATGTTCTTCACGGCGAGTTACAACATCGACCAATTCAGGCGCTTTGTCTTCGACAGCTCGTTTCTGAACCGTTACCGCGTGGATCCGGCTACGGTGGACCGGATTCGGGAAGACGAGGTTGCCCTTCTCGACTTTGGCTTGACGTGGCTGAAATTCGTCCTCTTCAAGATCGGCGGTTTCCAGATGCGAAGCGATGAGGACTCCGGCCACTGATCCCACCGGATGAAGCCTCTCCGGTTTGTGGAATTCAAGCCTGCTCCATCCAGCCGAAGGTCCGTTTCACGGCCTTGTTCCAATTCCGATAGGCCGCCTCGCGCTCTTCAGGCGCCATGGACGGGTCCCAGATCTTGTCCTGCTGCCAGTTGCGGACGAGATCTTCCGTCCCCTTCCAGAAGCCGACCGCCAGGCCGGCGGCATAGGCCGCCCCCAACGCCGTGGTCTCGGTCACCCTCGGCCGGATCACCGGAACGTCGAGAATGTCGGCCTGGAACTGCATCAGCAGCTCATTGACCACCATGCCGCCATCCACCTTGAGGTGGGAGAGGGCGCTTCCGGCGTCCCGGTGCATGGCCTCGACGATGTCGCGGGTCTGGAAGGCGTTGGCCTCGATGACCGCCCGGGCCAGATGCCCCTTGTTGACGTACCGGGTCAGGCCGACAATGGCGCCCCTGGCATCCGACCGCCAGTAGGGAGCGAACAGGCCCGAAAATGCAGGGACGATATAGGCTCCGCCGTTGTCATCGACGGTGCGGGCCAGCGCCTCGATTTCCGGTGCGCTGCCGATCAGGCCGAGATTGTCCCGGAACCACTGGACGAGGGCGCCGGCAACGGCAATGGACCCTTCCAGGCAGTAGACGGCTTTTTCCTTCCCGATCCGATAGGCCACCGTGGTCAGCAATCCGCTTTTCGAGGGCACGGGTTCGGTGCCGGTGTTCAGCAGGAGAAAGCATCCGGTGCCATAAGTGTTTTTGGCCTCACCGGGCAGAAAGCAGGCCTGGCCAAAAAGCGCCGCCTGCTGATCCCCGAGCGCGCCGCAAATCGGCACCCGTCCGCCGACCGGACCGCCGGCCATCGTCTGGCCCCAGGTGTCCGGGTCCACCGACGGGACGATCCTCGGCAGCATCCGTCTGGGGATCCCCATCTCCCGCAGGATTTCCTCGTCCCAATCAAGGGTCCGCAGGTTCATCAGGAGGGTGCGGCTGGCGTTGGTCACGTCGGTGACATGTGCCCCGCCGTCCGGGCCGCCGGTGAGCCACCAGATGATCCAGGATTCCACGGTCCCGAAATACACGTCCCCCGCCTCGGCCGCCCGGCGGGCATCCGGAACGTCGTCTAGGATCCATTGGATCTTCGGGCCTGAAAAGTAGGTGGATATGGGCAGCCCCGTCCGGTCCCGAAACCGGTCCTGCCCCCCGACGGCCATCAGGCTGTCGCAGATGGCGTCAGTCCGGGTGTCCTGCCAGACGATGGCGTTGTAAAGGGGGATTCCGGTTTTCCGGGCCCAGACCACCGTGGTTTCCCGTTGATTGGTGATCCCGAGGGCGGCAATGTCGGCGGCGGTGGCGCCGGCCTTCCCTATCGCATTCCGGATCACCCTGCGGGTGTTGTCCAGGATTTCCATGGGATCGTGCTCAACCCAGCCGGGCCTCGGCAGGATCTGTTCGTGTTCCTTCTGGTCCATGCTCACGATCCGGCCCCAGCGGTCGAAAAGAATGAAACGGCTGCTGGTGGTGCCCAGATCCACTGCTCCGACGTAGTCGGCCATGATGCCCTCCTTCCGGTCGCCTGAAACTCCGCCTGGATTCTCCGTGGACACTCATGGATAAATCCGCTCGCGGAATCGTGCAAGTCAGCCGCCGATGCCGTGGCGCCGGCGCTGGAAGTTCGGTTCGATCCATCCGGCGACGGACAGACACTCCAGCCCGAAAGGCAGGTATCCCATGTAACCCAGGACCGGCATTTCAAAGAGGTGAAACCGCTGGACATAGGGAATGGTGTAAACCCACTTGGCGAGGCTGAAGATGTTCCACAGTTCCCAGAAAAAGCCGCACACCAGCCCGGCCAGGGCCGCGGAAACGGCCGGGCGCCAATCCCCTGCCGCCATCTGGCTGAACACATGGCGCTGCCCGGCAAGGCTCTGCAGGCTCACCAGGATCAGCAGCGGCGAGATCCAAAGCAGGGGAAAGAGCAGATTCGGATACAAGCCGATACCGAAAAGGCTCGCGGCGGCCACTGCCAGAACGGCAAAGGCGATCGCCCCTCCGTGCTCCCATCGGACCGGGGGAAGATCGTGAAACCGGTTGCGGATCGCGGCCAGGCCGCCGATCCACTCCCGTGTGGACAGCACGGCGGGTAGAACGGTCGAGAAGCTCAAGCTGGCATAAAGGGTGTACCGCGCCGGGCCGAATTGAACGCCCGTATACCACCAGTTCTGGACAAATCGGTTCAGAAATTCGAAATACCACCAGAAAAGCGCGCTCAGTGGGAAAAGAAACAGAAAGAACAGCGGTCGCCTGATCATGGGGCAGCTTCCCGACCGCCGCCGGCACAATCCGTTGACGACCAGGATATAGGAAAGCCACAGGGGAACGAAGGTGTGGGGCTGCAAGGGGGCGAACCATTCGAACCGCGTCCAGGCGAGCACCCACGAGGCACCGCCGAGCATCAGGCCGGCCCATCCCCACCAGGGGAAGGAATGATGAACGGGCCGTGGGGGCTTCCCGGCACCGGGAACCGTTCTTCGGGCGGCGGATAACAGAACGGCGACGATCGCCGCTTCTATGGCGGCATAGATGAAAAATATCGTCCAGGAAAATCCTTCATGAACGACATGGCGGGTGAGCGGCGGAAACTGGAGGTAGGGAGCCAGCGGCCGACGGGTCGTCACCAGCCCGAACAGGGGCATTCCGATGATCAGACCCGTGAAGGCGGCCATCATCGCCATCTGGTGTCCCGGCCTTGTCGGGGCGCTCATCGTGTCTGCCTTGGGCGCGCCTTTCAATCGTCCTTCCCCAGGAATGGCAGCGGCTTTCCCGTGCGGTAGGCCAGCGCGTGGCAGGTGGCGATGAGCCGGCCCTCCTCGTCGGTCACTCGGATGTCATACGTGGCCGTCTTGCGGGTGGCGGCAATCCTTTTCGCCTCGGCCCGAAGCCGAGTCCGGCCGTCCGGAGCGGCCACGTAGGTGACGCTGACATTCAAGGCCACCACGACGGATCCGTCGGTCTGGCAGGCGGTCTCGAAAGCCTCGTCGATCAGCGAGAAGACGGCGCCGCCGTGGGCGCGTCCGAAAAGATTGGCCATGCGGTCCGGGTCATACCGCATTTCCACGACGGAGCGTCCGGCATCCAGCTCCACCAGCTGAATGCCCATTGCCAATGCAAAGGGCTCGCTCTCGACGGCTTTGAATATGATGGCTCTCAATTCCGGATTCATGGCTCCTCCCGGGTGGGTGCTTCCGATATCCGCTCCCGATATCCCCAAGGCCCGGCCTCCCCTCGAAATTCCGTACAGGCAGGTTCTTTGTCGATATTCAGAAGGAATAACCGATGGAAAAGTGCCAGGCGCCCGCTCTTTCGCCGGGATCCCGATCCACCTTGTGGCCGTAAACGACACTGATGGGACCGATCGGGGTCACATATCGCAGGCCCAGTCCGACCGAGGATCGGAAACGGTTGGAACCTCCGGGTTCCTGAGCCGCCTGAATGCTGCCCACGTCATAAAAAGTAACCCCCTCGAGGTTGCCCCACAAGCCGATGCGGGCCTCGACGCTGCCCAGGATTTCGGTGCGCCCGCCGGCGGCGTCGCCTTCCTCGTCGAGCCGAAGCTCGTTTTTGTCGAAGCCCCGGACCGTTCCGAGTCCGCCAAGAAAAAAGAGCTGGTCCTGCGGAATGGTGCTCTCGTCTGAGAGGGGATAAATGTACCCGACCCTTCCCCGCAGGGCAAACGTGAGGCGGTCCATCGGCGTGGTATACCAGCGGGCGTCCAGTCCGTATTTGATGAAGTTGTCAAAGGAGTTTTCAAGGCCGGTGGACCAGTCGGCCGAGCCCCGGACCAGCGCCCCCCGACGCGGGCGGACGAAGGAGTCCGTCGAATTGTAGGTCAGCGCGGGAGTGCTCACCAGAATGACCCGGGGGTCGAAAATATCCTCCTCGTCCACATCGGGAGGGGAATCCTCGGTCAGGTACTGTTCACGACGCTCCAGGCGAAATCCCAGGGATGCCTCCCAGTTCTCCCCCAGGGGACGCCTGAAATTCAGAAAAGCGGACAGCGAGCGGATGCCGAAATCCTGGTTGAAGTCTTCCCGCTCTTCGGCGGACACCCCCGTGGTGGCCGAAATCCGCGTTCCCAGAAAGCGGGGTTCGGTGACGCCCATATCGGCCATATAGCCGATTTCGCTGATTTCACCGCCGACCCAGGCGTCCTTGTTGAGCCCAAAAAGATTGCGGTCCCCCGCCTTGCCGTTGACATATAGCCGACGGTCGGTATCAAAGCCGATCCCAAACTGAAGGTAGTAGGGTTTCCGCTCTTCGACCTGGGCGACCAGGTGAACCGTATCCTCCCTTTCCGCCAGTCCCGGCGCAGCGAAGCTCGCTCCGTCGAGCGCATTCAGGCTGCGGATGTTCCGCTGAGAGGCGAGCATCCGGGACAGGGAGAACGGCTCTCCGAACCGAAGCGCCATTTCCTCCTCGACGATCTGCTTCCGGGTGCGGAGGTTGCCCAGGACATGGATCCGCCCCATGCGGACGAAAGGGCCTTCCTTCACGGTATAGACGAGACCGACCGACCGGGCGGCCCCGTTGACCGTGGCGCTTCCGGTAACGGTCACATGGGGGTATCCGCGCTCGGCGACGGCCGATGCCAGGGCGGCCTCGTCGGAGGTCACCATGTAGGACCGGTAAATTTCACCGGGCCTCAGCGTCAGCAGGTCGAACGCCTCGGTCCGTCCCAGCACCGTCAATCCCTCGAACCGGACATCGGCCACCCGCACCTGCTCCCCCTCGGCGATGCTCAGCTCGATGGCCACGGGCCGCGTCCCCTCCGGATCGGACTCCTGTTTGACAACGGTCTCGGTGATTTGGGCGTCGCCGAAACCCTCCTGGAGATAGCGCGCCCGGATGCTCCGCAAATCCGCCGCGAGGGTTTCCGGGGTGAAGCTTCCATCGGCGATCCAGCCGGGTGGCCGTGTGGCAACGTCATCCTTCAGCGTCTCGTCATCCAGCTGGCGATTGCCGACGATTGAAATGGATTCGACCACATCGCGCGGGCCCTCGTCGATCCGGATCCGGATCCGCCGGACCGGCCGTCCCTTTTCGGTCACCGACTCGGATTCGGATAGTATTTTGATTTCATTGTATCCAGCGTCCTGGTAGCGCTTTCTCATGTTCCGGATGCTTTTGCGCAATCCCAGGTCCCCTGGATTTCCTTCACTGAAGAAAACCAGATCCTTCTTGAGAGTGCGCTTGCGGAACTCCCGGTATCCTTCGAATTCAACATCGTATCGGGGTCCCTCGTCGAGCCGCAGGGAGATATCCACTACCCCGTTCTCCTGGCGTCGGGCCACATCCGCGGTGATGACCGCTTCGGGAAAACCTTCCCGGCGATAGAGCCGGGTCAGCCCTTTGAGATCCTCGTCCAGCCGGTCGCCGGAGAACCGGCCCAGGCTTCCCGGCAGCCATGCCGCCTGCCAGGTCTTCATGCGAGCCAGCAGGCGCCCCTGGGAGAAGTGGTGATTGCCCGAAATTTCGACGTTTCGAACCTGATAGAAATCACCTTTGTGGATGTCGATGGACATCGCGACCGTCGCTCCTCCGGGATCCGGGATGGCCGCGATGGTCGTTTCCGGGTCGATGAAGCCTTCCTCCAGATACAAGGCCCGTATGGCCTCCTCCAGACCTGGAGCCCTGGCGGCATTGAACGGGCCGCCGACGGCATAACCGACAGCGGAAAGGACTTCATCTTCAAGGAGCGGAAACGCGCCCCGAATCCGGATGTCGGCGATCCGGGGGAAAGGCGTCAGGCGAAAGGTGAGCACGAAGGGGGAACCGTCCCAATCCGGGTCGGGCACGTCGATCGCCCGGAAGGCGCCGGATTGGCGGAGCCTTTCGATCGCGGCCGCGAGGCGTTCGACCGAAAAGGTCTCGCCCTCGCGGATCAGGATCAGGCTCCTGGCCAGCGACTCCCACTCGCCGGTGTCCCCGGCGATCCACAAAATGTGAACATCGACCCTGTCAACGACGCGTGGACGGGCTTCAGGCTCGGCGCAGAGGCCCGGTGCGGCGGCTGCCAGGCATGCCAGCACCCACACCCATCCGGCGAGCGGACTTCGGCGTTCGAATATCGCGGTGTTCATCCGCGCAACCTCATCTGAATTCAAGGCGAAACTGGAGTTCTCCGCCAAAATCGCCTGCGGTGTCCTGAAAGGCGCTCAACACGAGCCGCTCCAGCAGGCGATAGTCCGTGGTGACCCGCTGGACGGTTTCTCCCTTTTTGGTGTCCAGGCCGTAGCGGACCGAGAGCCTGCGGGAAAGCTCCTTTCCGACGGTGACCCGGATGTCGTCGTCGGCGGTGGTATCGCCGGCTTCGTACTCGACTTCGATGCTGTCGATGCCCACCGCCTCCTTGAGATCCTCCGCCAGTCGATCCGCCACCAGGGAAGCCAGCAGCTCCCGGGGCATGGCGCCTGCCGATCTGCCCTCCCCGGACGCCAGCTCGCGGGACGTCTTCCCGAAGGCAAGGAGGGACAGAATGTCCTCGTCGCTTTCGGACGGCCTGGAGGTCAGCTGAAATCGCAGGTTGTCAGGCGGTCCGGTGACATCGAGGACGATGGTCCACTCACGGATCCGCGACTCGGCGGCGAGGTCGATCAACGGTTCGATCCGGTAGGGGTTGACAAAGTCGATCACTCCCCGGGTCACGGTGAATTCGCGCTTGTTGTACCGGATGGTCCCGGCCTGGATGTCGGCGCGGCCGCTGATCATCGGGCGGTCGACGGTGCCGGTGATGCGAAGATTCGGCACCGCCGAGATCAGGGCTACGTTGTTGTCCACCATGAACGGGCTTCGGGCGGCCACATCGATATTCAGCGCCGTTCGAGCCACGGATTCCGGAAGTTCGACCGGAGGACCGGAGGGTTCCGGTCGCCGGAGCCGCTCCAGCGTGTCCACCAGCTCTACCTTGAAATCCCGATAGTAGAGAGCTTCGATGACCGTGATCCGACCGCTCAGTTGCAACGCCTCCAAAGGACCTGAAAGCGACAGGGTGCTGTCGAGCCGCAGGTCCACCGTATCGGGTACCGACACGGGCAGGGCGTCGGCCTTCAGGGTGAAATCGAGGGCCCCTGGTTTGAAATCCTCCAGTGGAACGAAGCCGTCCAGTTGGAAAGCGCCGTCGTCGAGCCGTCCCCGAACCCTTTCCACTTCGATGCCGCCGGGCGCGAGCCGGACCGTCCCGTTCAAACCCCGAACCCGTTGAAGCAGCTCCGGCACCGTAAAGCTCGCATCGATCAGACGAAGCTCCGCTGCGCCGGCCGGGTCGGCGAAGGCTCCGCCCACCTCAGCCGAAACGGCCACCCGGCCGCTGAGGTCGGGGAGCGCGTCCGTCCATTGGGAGGCGATGCGAAGCGGGATTTCGCCCTCGGCAGTGAAGGCGATCGGTCCGTCGAGCCTTCCGGAACCCCGTAGTTTGAATTCCGCCTCGTCGAGGAGGCGAAAAGATGCCTCCGGGATTCGGAGGTTCCCCGCTTCCAGGCGGGCGGTCAGACGCCGGGTTTCGAGAAGGCGGCTGCCGTCCCGGTCTATCCGAAGGGTGTCGATTTCGAGGTCGGCCTCGGAACGGATCCAGTCGTCCCATTGGCCGCTGGCGTCGAGGGACCCTGTGAGACGTCCGTCCAGTTCCGGGCGACCGGCCAGGGCAAAATACGGCTCGAGGGGTGTTTGAGCGAAGGCGACTCGGACATTGTACTGCTTCCGCTCCCAGTCCGCATTCGCTTCGATGTCGAACCCTGCTGTTCCCGCTATGGAAACGCTTCGGGCATCGGAAGTCAACCGGAGTCGGACCTCGTCCAAGGGCTTTTCCCCGTAGCGGAAATCCCGGATCTGGAGATTCCCCTGGATCCTGGGGGCGTCGATCGGTCCCGAGCCGGTCGCCGACGCGCGCAGGCTGCCCGAAAAGGGAGCGACGTCGGCCAGGTGGTGAAGATTCTCGATCCGGATGCCTTCGGTCTCAACGGAGGCTTCGAAGACGCCGGTCTTTTCGATCCAGCCCCTTCCCGTTAGCCCCTCCCCGGCAGCCACCTCGATTTTCAGCGGCTCGACCACCAGGCGATCGTTCTCCAATCGGGCGTCGAGGAAAGCCGCCGCAAGGGGTTGCCGATCGATAACGAGCTGTTTTCCCCTTATAAAAAGATTGCCTTTGGGATGGGAAAAGGTTCCATGGAAATCCCCTCGAAGCGTCAAAGCGCCGGATGCCAGGCCGGTGACATCCTCCAGGTGGATCCTGCCGTCTTTCAACGCGAGTTCGAAGGCGGGGTCGGCGATCACCTCGTAGGAGGCCGGGTCCAGCAACGCTGCCTCGCCCGAAAGGCGAAGGCTCGAACGGCCCAGGGTCCAGTCGAGTGTCTCCGCGGTCAGCCTGCCTTCGGAGAAACGAAAGGCGCCTTTCGCGGTTCCCGCCTCCCGGCCCGAAACCTCGATGGCGCGGGCTTCCAGTTCCCCGCCGGCCTCGGGCCGCGCGAGGCTGCCGGAAAGTTCGATTCGGCCGGAAACGCTGCCCTGGAGCGGTCCGGCCTTCCAGAAGTCCAGTGGGTTCAATTGCCCGGCCGTAAGTGTCAGCGCGATGGGCCCGTCGGTATGGAAGCCTCCGCCGGCGTCCAGAAGCGAGAGAGAGCCGGATCCGTTCAGGACCCCTTCCCCGTTGCGAAGGGAAATTTTCGAAATGTCGAGTCTTCCGTCGAGGAACCGGGCGATGACGTCGAGGTTGCCGATCCCGAAGCCGTCGACCGTGACCTCCCTGGAGATCAAATCGATTTCGGCCGCCGGGCGGTTTATCCGCCCCGCCACCTTGAACCGGGCTTCAAGGCTCCCATCGGCGTCGGGAAGGCCCACCGCCCCCAAGATCCGCCCCAGGGACCGGGCGTCCACCCTGGCCTCCGCGTCGACGCTCCGGTCCGACAGGTCATAGACGCCCGTCGCTCTTCCTTGAACGCCTTCAGCGTCGACGTCGAATTGCTCGATATCGATTCGTGGACCCGCAGCGGATCCCTGGAGCGAGAGCCGTCCGGAAACGGGGGCGGTGAGCGCCGGAAGGACCAGCGATCGGGCCTCGGTGTTCACTCGCCCCCTGATGTCGAGGCTGGCCATGCCGAGGCCGCTGCCGGTCAAACGGGCCGTTCCGTTCAGAATGCCGCCGATCCGAGGCGGATCCCCGGCAAGAATCCCCAGATCCAGGTTCCGATGGTCCAAGTTGATATCGTAGGCAATGCGGTCGGGGTCGGCATTCGATGACCAAAGGCCGTCGGGAAAGGCCGGATCGAGATTCACCCTGCCGTCGATCGTAACGGATCCTCCTCCCGAACGGGCCTCCAGCCGCTCGATCCGGACTTGCTGGTTCTTCATTCCGAGCGCCAGGTCGGCCCCGTCCAAATGAAAGCCCTGGATATCGCCGCCCTCATAGGACAGGTTGGCTGACAGGCCAGGCCGATGGATCGAATCCGTCATACGGATTTTTCCCTGAATCATCCCGGAGAGGATCGGTTCCACGCGCAGGCTTTCGCGGACTTCCTCCAGGTCGATCGCGGACTCCAGGACCAGGTCGAAGTCGGGTTCGGTGAAAACGTCCCGGACGCTCCCCTTGAGCAGCAGGCGGGATTTGCCGGATTCCATGGCGAACAGCACATCTTCCAGGCGGTTTTCGAGCAGCGCCGCGTTGAGGTCGGCCGCCAGCAGTTGGGCGGAAAGCGAAGGCCCTTCCACGCGTAGATCCCCCAGATGGAGACGCAGATCGGCCTGGGGGCCTGATCTGCTGCCGGATGCGGCGACGTCGAGCCGATCCAGCTCGAACCGCCACCGGCCGCCGGGGATGTCCAGCGTCAGATGGCCCCGGCTCAGGCGCAGATCGTCGATTCGGACACTGGCGGGCCAGGCGACGGGGGGCTCATCGGGCTTCGGCGCTTCGGACGGTTCCGGGCTCACGAAGACCCGGGCTATG
This sequence comes from Desulfobacterales bacterium, assembly GCA_049366795.1. Classification (GTDB taxonomy): domain Bacteria; phylum Desulfobacterota; class Desulfobacteria; order Desulfobacterales; family UBA5852; genus CALNZV01. The sequence continues at coordinate 20,546 of JBMNCP010000016.1, read as the reverse complement.
TTGAGCATGCCGTCCGGATGTTCTGCCAGCTGCACTTCCGGGGAGTCGATGTGCAGTATCGGTATGCGGAGTTCTCCCTTGAGCAGCGGCAGCCAGTCCAGGTTGACATCGACACGGTCGATGGAGCCGACCGTCAGTCCATCGGGCGTCCGCATCTGAAGGCCCTCCACGGACAGGCGGCCTTCCGCCGGCGCCACCACGAGCTTCTTCCACAGGATCGTCCCCGGAATCGCCGCGTCGATGCGGTTCATGAGCAACCGCTGTCCGGCGCTGCTGTGGAGGTAAAAGCCCGCGGCCCACAGCAAGACGATGAGCCCCAGCAGAATAGCAGAGACCCAGATGGCGGTCCGTTTAAGCCCGATTCTCATAACGGCCATGTCGCCCGGCAGCTGTTTCGCGGCCGATCCGTAAACGTCGACACCGGCGGGGCGCAGCAGAATCGACCGGATTCGACGCTGATTTTTCCGTCATTGTGAGGCTTGGGGAATTGGGATTTCCCATTCTTTTCAGTTCGAGGGCGGAATGTGAACTCAGTGTTCCGTTTTTCACAGGGATATCATCGGAAAAACAAATGATATCAAATAGTAAATCATTTGGCACGACCTGTGTTTAAGTGAGGTCACTTCAGCCGGCCGCGAGCGCTTTCGTCCGGGGCGGGCGTTCGAGACTTCAAGCTGAAAAACATGTACCATCAAACCGGCGGCGCATTCAATCGAACCTGCCGGAAGCGTGCAGGAGGACCGTGACGGGCGGCCCCGAAGCCTGCCGATACGCCAACCGCAAGCATGGCCCAAGGAGATACATCATGCGCAACGTTGTCAGAGCCGCGGAAGCTCCATCCGCCAAACCGCACCCCGAACCGCGTGGAGAACACGAAGACGAGCCTCCGGACATAGCCGTCCAGCCGGCAGGCTGTCGGACGGCAGTCGTCGATCCTCCCCGACGGACCCTTGTCGTGATCTCCTCCGGCAAGCGGTCTCCCAGAACCAACCCCATCACATCGGCCTTCAAACGTCGCTTTTATCCCGGAATTTCAGATAAAACCTGGAATGACTGGCACTGGCAGATCCAGAATCGCATCCGATCGGCCGCCCAACTCACGGCGATGCTCGATCTTTCCTCCGAAGAGCAGGAGGCATTGGGAGGCGACGGCGTCAAGCTGCCGATCGGCATCACCCCCTACTTCATGAGCCTGATCCAGCCGGACGGCGCCAGCCGGGCGCTTCGGCGAACCGTCGTCCCCACCTGTCACGAGCTTCGAAAAAGCGACGGCGAAGCGGACGACCCGCTCGGAGAGGAGCTTCAGAGCCCGGTGGCCGGCCTGGTGCATCGCTATCCGGATCGGGTCCTGCTGCTGGTGCACGATTTCTGCTCCACTTACTGCCGTTATTGCACCCGTTCCCGGGTGGTGGGCCATGCGGACCTATTCCCCAGCCGCCGGCGACTCGAGGACGCACTGGACTACATTCGGGGAAACAACTCCATCCGGGACGTTCTGCTCTCCGGTGGCGACCCCCTCACCCTTAGCGACGACCGGCTCGACTGGATCCTGACCCGGCTGCGCCAGATCCCTCACGTCGAGATCATTCGGATCGGGACCAAGGTGCCGGTGGTACTGCCCCAGCGGATCACCCCCCGGCTGGTGCGGATGCTGCGCCGTCATCACCCCCTGTGGATGAGTCTCCATTTCACGCATCCCGACGAATGCACCACCGAGGCCTACCGTGCCTGCGGAATGCTGGCCGACGCCGGTATCCCGCTGGGCTCCCAGACCGTCCTGCTCAAGGACGTGAACGACTCCGTGGAGACCATGCGCGCGCTCGTACACCATTTGATGCGGATGCGGGTGCGTCCCTACTACCTGTATCAGTGCGATCCGATCACCGGCTCCGCCCACTTCCGCACCCCCATCGAAAAGGGCCTGGAGATCATCCGGGGCCTGAGAGGCTTCACCACCGGTTATGCGGTGCCGACCTACGTGGTGGACGCCCCCGGAGGCGGCGGAAAGATACCGCTCATGCCGGACTACGTCTGTGGCAGGGACAAGGAAAACCTCATTCTACGGAACTATGAAGGCCGTCGATTCGCGTATCCGGATGGATGCTGAGCAATGTCGCTGTGCGAACGCTGCAGCCTCCTGGGGCGCACCTGCTGCCAGGGGACGGATGTTTATGTCACCATTGGTGACATTCGCCGCATCCTGACCCTGGTCCGGGACCCTGACTTTTTCGAATTCAGGCGCTCGGACGATCCGGCTTACGAACAGCAGGACGGGGATCCGGTTTGGGCCCGTCATGTGATCTGGCCGGACCACACACGCAGGGTGCTCAGGCATGGTCGGGGATCCGATTGCATCTTTCTATCCCAAACCGGGTGCCGGCTTCCGCTTGACCGCCGGCCGCTGGTGTGCAGGCTTCACCCCCATGTGTACTCGGCCGAGGGAATCTCGCCCGATCATGATCCAGGCTGCCCCGTTCACCTTTTAGAGCAAGGGCGGCGCCTCCAGGAAGAAATCGCCGGATTCGGTGCGCCGCAAGCACTGTCCTGGCATCGAATGCTTTACACGGAAATTCAATGGGAGAACCCAGCTGATGAAGATCGGCCTGACCTACGATTTGAGAAGCGAGTACCTGGCCGCCGGCTACGGCGAGGTTGAAACCGCCGAGTTCGACCGGGACGACACGGTGGAAGCCATCGAACAGTCGCTCCTCGCCCTAGGGCATGTCACGGAGCGTATCGGCAACGCCAGGACCCTCATCGACCGGCTCGCCGGAGGGAGCCGATGGGACCTGGTGTTCAACATCGCCGAAGGCCTCAACGGAATCGGAAGGGAGGCCCAGGTTCCCGCGATTCTGGATGTCTACGGCATCCCGTATACTTTTTCCGATCCTCTGGTGATGAGCCTGACCCTGCACAAGGGAATGACCAAGCGGGTCATCCGGGATGGCGGCATTCCCACCGCCGACTTCCACGTCGTCGAAGACCTCCGGGAGATCGAACGGATCACCTTCGATCCCCCTTATTTTGTCAAGCCGGTCGCCGAGGGCACGGGAAAGGGCGTGACACCGAAATCGATCGTTCGCTCGCGGAGGGAGTTGGCCCCGGCCTGCGAGGCGCTCGTGTCGGAATTCCGCCAGCCGGTCCTGGTGGAATCCTACCTGTCCGGAAGGGAATTCACGGTGGCACTGGTCGGAACCGGACGGGAGGCGCAGGCCTTGGGATCCATGGAGGTATTTCTGCTGGACCAGGCCGAACCGGGTGTTTATTCCTATGTCAACAAGGAGCGTTGCGAGGAGCTGGTCGAGTACCGCAGGGTTGACGCCAATGAAGACCCCGTTGCGGAAGCGGCGGAGGCCATCGCGGTCGACGCCTGGCGCATCCTGGGCTGCCGGGACGCCGGGCGGGTGGACATCCGCTGCGACGCGGCCGGAAACCCCCAGTTCATGGAGGTCAACCCGCTGGCCGGCCTTCATCCGGAGCATTCCGACCTTCCGATCATCTGCACCCGGATCGGCGTCCCTTACGTGACGCTGATCAAAAGAATCCTGGCGTCGGCGGTAACGCGGATGGGATCGGCCAGGGATGACGCCGGGAGGAGGCGTTCATGCGCGTAGCCGTCGTCCACCACGAAGTGGCTCCGGACGCGCCGGCCGACGAACTGGATGTTCTGGATCAGGTGCAGGTCGTGGTCGATGCCCTGAATGCCCTGGGACACGACGCCCGAGTCCTGGCCTGCTCGTTGAACCTGGCCGCCGTCAAGACGGAGATGGAGCGGCTTGCCCCTGACGTGGTGTTCAACCTGGTGGAATCCCTGGACGGACAGGGGCGGCTGATTCACCTGTTTCCGGCGCTCCTCGATGGCATGGGCGTAGCGTATACCGGAGCCCCGGCAGAAGCGATCTTTCTGACATCCAACAAGGTGTTGGCCAAGGAGCGGCTCGCCGGGTCCGGCCTGCCGACGCCGGCCTGGTTATCCGGCCAGGAACGTGGGACGATCTTTCGGACGGGCGCGGAAAGCCGAGATACGCCAATCGCGTCCCGTTCATGGCTGGTCAAATCCCTTTGGGAGCATGCCTCCATCGGTATCGAGGCCGAAAGCATTGTGACGGAGGCGTCGCGGATGGGGCTTCGGCGCATCCTTGAGGGCAAGGCCGGCGGGTTGGGCGACGCCTGCTTCGCGGAGGAATATATCGACGGACGCGAATTCAACCTGTCCCTGCTGGGGGGACCGGCAGGCCCCCAAGTGCTGACGCCGGCGGAAATCCGCTTCGAGGGCTTCGGCGAGGACCGGCCGCGGATCGTCGGGTATCGGGCGAAGTGGCAGGCGGACTCCTATGAATTCCATCACACGCCGCGCTGCTTCAGCTTCGAACCCCGGGATCACGGCCTTCTCGACCGGCTCCGGAGCCTGGCCGGGGACTGCTGGCATCTCTTCGGATTGAAGGGCTATGCACGGGTGGATTTCAGGGTGGATCATCAGGGGCAGCCCTGGATTCTCGAAATCAACACCAACCCATGCCTTTCTCCGGACGCCGGTTTTGCGGCAGCGGTGCTGGAATCCGGTCTGAGTGTCGTAGAGGCGGTCGACCGGATCCTTTCGGATGCCATCAGGGGAAATCGACCCGGATCCCCCGATCGGGAGGAATCGGCGCGGTCCCGGGTCGTCCATGAGGAGGCGCCGGTCCCCGGGGCCGCGAATTCCTGATCGAGTGTGCCAATGCTGAGGATCCGAAGAATCTACGACGACATCCTGCCGGCCAACCGGGAGACGCTGGGTCAGGTGCAGGAAATCCTGCGGTCCAGGTTCAGCGAGGTTTCCGAGACCGAAATCGCCCAGATCGGGGAGAAGCTCCGCAATCCATTCAAGCAGCGGTTCCGGTGCATTCTCTTCGTTGCGGAAAACCAGCGCCGGAAGGTACTGGGCTTTGCCATGCTGCTCCACGAACCGGTCATCGGTTTTGCCTACCTGGACTGGATCGCGACCGCCGCCGTACAACCGCGCGGAGGACTCGGAAGCGCCCTATACGAGCGGGTTCGCCGGGAGGCGGCCGCCCTGGAGGCTAAAGGGCTCTTTTTCGAATGCCTCCCCGATGACGACCAGAACTGCGCCGATCCGGCGATGGTGAAGGAAAACCGTGCCCGTCTGCGTTTCTACGAGCGTTACGGGGCGAGGCCGGTGGTCGACACCGAGTACGAAGCCCCCGTCAACCCCGGCGACACCTGCCTTCCCCACCTGGTCTATGACGGTCTGGATCGCCAGTATCCACTTCGCAAGGCTTTCGCGCAGAAGGTGGTCCGCGCGATTCTGGAGCGAAAATACGCCGACTATTGTCCCGCCGAGTATGTCGATCGGGTCGTTCGCTCGTTCCGTGACGATCCGGTCGGACTGAGGGAATTCCGCTATTTCAAACCCGAAGCGGCCAAAACGGCCGTCGAACCCACCTTCAGCGAACAGATCGCCTTGGTCGTGAACGACCGCCATGATATTCATCATGTGCACGAGCGGGGGTACGTCGAATCTCCGGTGCGGGTGCGCAGCATCCTGGTCGAGCTTGAGAAAACAGGTTTTTTCGTCCGGATCAAGCCGAGAAAATTTGCCGAGAAGCAACTCTACGCCGTCCACGACCGGGATTTTGTCACCTATTTGCGACGTGCCTCGGAAGGGATGCCGGAGGGGAAGTCCTTGTATCCCTACGTGTTTCCCATCCGCAACAAGGCGCGCCCGCCGAAGGAGCCCTCGGTGCTCTCAGGCTATTACTGCATCGACACCTTCACCCCCATCAACCGGAACGCCTATGCCGCCGCCAGAAGAGGCGCCGACTGCGCCCTCACGGCCGCGGCGGAGATCCTGAGCGGGAGACGGCTGGCCTATGCACTGGTCAGGCCGCCCGGGCACCACGCGGAGCGGCGCGCGTTCGGCGGGTTCTGCTACTTCAACAACAGCGCCGTCGCCGCGCAGTACCTCTGCGCATACGGCAAAACCGCCATTCTCGACATCGATTATCACCACGGCAACGGCCAGCAGGATATTTTCTACCGGCGAAGCGACGTGCTCACGGTCTCCATTCATGGGCATCCAAGATTCGCCTATCCCTACTTCAGCGGGTTCGAGGATGAAAGGGGCGAGGGCGAGGGCGAGGGATTCAATCTGAATTTTCCGCTTCCGGAATCCGTGGATGGCGGGCCGTATCGGAAAGTTCTGGAAAAAGCGCTGGATCGGATCGAACAGTTTTCCCCGCGGTTTCTGGTGGTGGCCCTGGGGTTGGATACGGCGAAGAAGGATCCGACCGGCACCTGGCGGCTTTCCCCGAAGGATTTCGAGGCCAACGGGCGCATCATCGGGGCGCTCGGGCTGCCGACGGTGGTGGTTCAGGAGGGCGGCTATCGCACTCAGACCCTTGGGGTCAACGCCAGGCATTTCTTTGACGGCCTGGCGGCTGCCAGCCAAAGGGCCGTGAATTCAGGGCGCGAACCGAAGCATCGGATTCACGGGGTGACCCTGCGCTGGGATCCGGAGCTGCAAGACGTCGAACGGATTCGGCGGTTGATCGAGGTGACCGGCTATTTTTCACCGGCCGAGGTCGAGGTGGCCGTCGAGCTGGTCACGGAACGGCTCTCGAAAGGCCTCCAAAGCGGCTATCATTTCATCCTGGCCGATCACTACGGCCGGCTGGCCGGGTATGCCTGCTACGGACCCATTGCCTGCACCGTCAGCAGTTACGATCTTTATTGGATCGCCGTGCATCCAGACTTCCAGGGGCGGGGGTTGGGGAGGCGGCTGCTGGCCGAGTCCGAGCGGGAAATCCGGAAGGCCGGCGGGACCCGCGTGTACGTGGAAACCTCCCTTCGGGTCCAGTATGCCGGCACCAGGGCGTTCTACGAAAACAACGGTTACCGCCAGGAATCGGTGCTTCCGGACTTCTATGCGCCCGGGGACGGCAAGGCGACCTATTGCAAGGATTTGACCGGGCCGGCAGGAGAAAGGCCGCCTCGCCCACACCCCGAAAGTCCTCCGCCGACCGGACCTTGACGGAACCGGCTGCACAGAGGACTTCCGAAGGGGCCGTCCGCACCCATTTCAGTACGCCGGGTAGGCCAGGCCATCCCAATTGCGCGGATCGTTGATCCGATCCTCGATCCTGACGCCGAAGAAGTCCTCCACCGGCCGGAGAATTTCCGGATTCGCCCGATGAACGATGCGGGCTGTCTCCAGTACGGCCTCAAGGCCGTTACGGGTCATTTTTCCCAAAGGCCGCCGGCACCCTCCCGAAGGCATTCCCAGGATGGACATCAGGCACTTGATGGCCAGCGGGTTTCGTGCCCGACAGACCACCTGGCCGTGGGGCGTCTGTTCCATGGTCTTAACGGTGACCAGGCCGAAGAGCGGAAGGATCTCCTGGTTCAATTGTCCGGCCGCTTCCAGATCCCCGGAACGAAGGAGGCGGACCAACCGGCTCACCGCGCCCGGTATCAAATTGGAAACGACGGAAATGACGCCGGCTGCCTGGATGCCGGCATCGGTCATCATGTCGAAGGTGAGCCCATCGTCGCCGGATAGGATGGAGAAGTCCGGGCCGCAGCAATTTCGGGTTCGCCGCATGTTGGCCAGGTCCCCCGTGGCCTCCTTCACGGTCCTCACATTCGCGTGCCGATGGGCCAGCAGGGCGAGGTCTTCCGGCAGGAGCTGGGTACCGGTTCGGCCGGGGATCACGTAGGGGATGATGTCCAGGTCCGGATAAGCCTCCGCGATGGGGGAGACGTACTCACGGCGGATTTCCAGGGAACTCGGCCCGTTGTAATAGGGATCGACGAGGAGAACCGCCTGCGCGCCGGCCTTCGCCGCATGATCCGTGGCTTCCAGGGCTTCCCGTGTATTGTTGCTGCCGGTACCCGCCACGCAGACCGAGCGCCCGGCCGTTTGCCTGGCCACGCGTTCGATCACCTCGTTGTGCTCCTCCCAGGTCAGCGCCGGGCTTTCACCTGTGGTCCCGACGGCCAGAATGCCGGTCATGCCGCTCTGGATCTGAAATTCCACGAGCCGGTCGAGACCGTCGTAATCGACGGTTCCCTCGCCGGTGAAGGGTGTGATGATGGCCGTGTAGGCTCCAGGTTTCATGGCTTCCTCCCCCTGCCCCGGGTGAATTCCCGGAATCGATGATCATGGTGCGCGGATCTGCGATTCCTAAAAGATGGTCCTTCACACTGTCAAGGAAAAAGGCAGCCGCCCTGCGGCCATGGACGCTCGGTTTAGCTATCTACCGGGTTTCCCTTGACTTTTCCAACCAGGCATACTACGCGTCACTTTTTAATGATGACAATCCTCGAGAACCGGGGGCCGGTTCACCGAGTGGAAGGAGTTTTTGATCATGGACGACAAACCGCGCAGCGCCGACGACTACATCCAGCAGCAGAAAAAAATGATTTTCGAGAATCCGGAGTGCGGCACCTCCCATTACAACCTGGCGGTGGCGCTCATGGGAATGCAGCGATTCGACGAGGCCGAACACCACCTCCACGAAGCGATCGACTGCAGCCCGGGCATGGCCGAAGCCTACGTGCAGCTGGGGGCCCTGTGCTTCAAACGGGGAGACCTCGAAGGCTGTCTGCGCTACAACCAGCAGGCCGTGAAAGCCCGTCCCGGCTTTTCGGAGGGGCATGGCAACATCGGATTCGTCCATCTGCAGTTGGGCAACGTGGATGATGCCATTCAGTCCCTTGAACGGGCGACCCACTTCAATTTCCGTTTCGTCCAGGCTTTTGCCTCTCTCGGCACCGCCTACCTGATGAAGGGCGACGTGGACCAGAGTATCGAGGCCTCCCGGAAGGCGCTGAAGATCCAGCCCGACTTCCCCGTTGCCCACAACAACATCGGGATTGCCTACATGGAAAAAGGCGATTTCCGGAAAGCCATCGAACATGTCGACCGGGCCGTTGCCCTGGGTTACGAAGTCGCCCCGGAAATTTTGAAGGAACTGGAGGGCCATCGCAGGCAGGAGCCTTGAAGCGCATGTGCCGTCCGCCTTCCATGGCTTTCTTCGCTTACAACGATCCGGCTCCGCTGGATGCCGGGCACCCATTGTGGTCCGCTGCGCTGCCCATGGGCCCGAATCCCTTTCCGTCGCCGGGCCCCCATTTGACATACGGCGATTATTTTACGGCCGTGGGACGCTATCTGTCATCCAACACCTTCTTTTCGGTACGCTCGGCGCTTTCCGCGGGATACGATCGGATCCGCTCCGTGGATGTTCGCCTCGAAAAGCACGGCGCCTTCTACCACCCCGCCCATGTCACCGTTGAGACCGATGCGGGCCCGGTTCACCGGGTTTTGAATGTGGCCGCGTCGGTCGTGGGCCTGTGCCGCATGGATATCGAGGTGGCTGCGCTCATGCGTCTGGCCCGGCACCCGGCGGCCGAAAGCCTGCCCAGGGTGTTCCATGCGGGTTCCGCCGACACGCCTTCTGGCCGAACGGTTCGTATGTTTCTTGCGGAGTGGTTTGACGGCTACAGTGAATTCCATTTGACCATCGACCCCCGAAACGGGCGCCAGAAATGGGTGCTTTGGGACACGGAAGCCGGCAACCGTATTCTGACCCCCCGCCAGGCTGCCGCGGTATACCAGGGAGCCTCCCGCATTCTCACCGAACTCTACGATATCGACTCTGCCGAACAGGTCCGGTTCTGGAATCATGCCGCTGGCGACTTTGTCGTCCGGATCGATGGGAACGCGGTTTCCGTCAAGCTGGTGACGGTTCGGGACTATGCCGCTTCAGGTGCGATGCCGTTCGATGAAACCGACCCGGATTCGACTCGCCTGATGAACCTTCTGCTGTTTCTGACCGAGTTGTCTCTCCGAAGCCGAATCGACCGGTTCGACGGCACAGGGGAGTGGGGCTGGGCGGGTCGAGCAGCGTTGAAGGGCACCGTCCGAGGTTTTTTCGACGGATTGGTCGGCCGTTCCCAACGGTTTCGCTCCTGGGCGGCAGGATTCACGAGCCAGGCGCTTTATGCGATACTTTCGGCGCTGCTGGAAGGATATCATCCGGAATCGCCCGAACGGCGGACGGCGTTGCGTCGCTTGAAACCTCATGCGCGTGATCTCGCTGCGCTGCTGGCCTCGGAAAGGGCGCTCGGAGAGACTTGAACGGCCGGCCCATCCGGCGAGCTTCCATCCGATGCGGCTCGGGGCCGATCACAACATAAGGGGTTGAAAAGCAGAATCACTCACAAGATAGTGATAATCTTGCTTTTCCGCCGAAGGGAAGGCGGCCGTCGGGCCTATTTTTATTGACAAGAAAAGGCCTTCCATTTTATACGACGTCATTTGAAAATGAACAAAATCAAACCGCGTATCCCGCGATTGAACGACAATACCCGAAAAACAAAAGATATGGAGAGGAGGTGAACTGCAACCGTCCGTTTACGCAGCCGAGGGCAGCATCATTTCGACTAGGGTAGTTTATTCATCCCATTACTGGAGGTAAGACGATGGCAAAACATGCAACTCCCTTGTTGGACCAGCTTGAGTCAGGTCCCTGGCCCAGCTTTGTGTCCGACTTGAAGCAGCAGGCGGAAAAGCGAGCGAAGAACGCAGAGGGCATCGAGTTTCAGATCCCCGTCGACGTGGTCGAGGATCTGCTCGGCATCCTGGAGCTGTCCTTCGTCGACGGCACCACCCATTGGAAGCACGGCGGCATCGTGGGCGTTTTCGGATACGGCGGCGGCGTTATCGGGCGGTATTGCGACCAGCCGGAAAAGTACCCGGGGGTGGCCCATTTCCACACCATGCGCGTCAACCAGCCCGGCGGGAAGTTTTACACCACGGAATACCTCAAAAACCTTTGCGATCTCTGGGATTTCCGGGGAAGCGGCATCACCAATATGCACGGGTCCACCGGCGATATCATCTTCCTCGGGACCACCACCCCGCAGCTCGAGGAGATCTTCTACGAGCTGACCCACAAGTTCAACCAGGACCTGGGCGGCTCGGGTTCCAACCTGCGAACTCCCGCGGACTGCATCGGCCAGGCCCGCTGTGAATACGCCTGCTACGATACCCAGGCCCTTTGCTACACGCTGACCCAGGAGTACCAGGACGAGCTCCATCGTCCGGCCTTCCCCTACAAGTTCAAATTCAAGTTCGACGGTTGCCCCAACTGCTGCGTGGCCTCCATCGCCCGCGCGGACATGTCCTTCATCGGCACCTGGAAGGACGACATCAAGATCGACCAGGAAGCGGTCAAGGCTTACATCGGCGGCGAACTCGCCCCCAACGCCAACGACCACAGCGGCCGCGACTGGGGCCCCTTCGATATCCAGAAGGAAGTCATCAAGCTGTGCCCCACCAACTGCATGTGGATGGAAGACGGCAAGTTGATGATCGACAACAGGGAGTGCAACCGCTGCATGCACTGCATCAACGTCATGCCCCGGGCCCTGCGGATCGGTGACGACCGCGGTCTTTCGATCCTGGTTGGCGCGAAAGCCCCGATTCTCGACGGCGCCCAGATGGGCTCCCTTCTGGTTCCCTTCATCAAGGCCGAAGAGCCCTACGACGAGATCAAGGAAGTGATCGAAGGCATCTGGGACTGGTGGATGGAAGAAGGCAAGAACCGGGAGCGCCTCGGCGAGCTGATCAAGCGCCAGGGTTTCCAGAAGCTGCTGGAAGCCACCGGAATCGATCCGATGCCGCAGCACGTCAAGGAGCCCAGGTCCAACCCCTACATCTTCTGGAAGGAAGAGGAGGTCGAGGGCGGCTGGGAACGCGACATCAACGAATTCCGCAAACACCATCTGAGATAAGGGGGAGGATCGATCATGGCTTTTATTTCTTCAGGATACAATCCCGAAAAGCCGATGGAAAATCGGATCACCGACATCGGCCCCAGAAAATACGACGAATTCTATCCGCCTGTCATCGCCAAGAACAAGGGCAAATGGCTGTATCATGAAGTGCTGAAACCGGGCGTCCTGGTCCACGTGGCCGAATCCGGGGACGAGGTCTACACGGTACGTTGCGGCGGCGCCCGCATCATGAGCACCTCCCACATCCGGGAGATCTGCGAGATTGCCGAGAAGCACTGTGGCGGCCACCTGCGCTTCACCACCCGGAACAACATCGAGTTCATGGTGGACAGCAAGGACAAGGTCGAGCCTTTGATCCAGGATCTGGAAAGCCGCAAGTTTTCCGGCGGGAGCTACAAGTTCCCCGTGGGCGGAACCGGCACCTCCATCACGAACATCGTCCACACCCAGGGCTGGATTCACTGCCACACCCCGGCGACCGATGCATCCGGTACCGTGAAATCCACAATGGACGTCCTGTTCGACGAGTTCAAGCAGCATCGCATGCCCGCCAAGTTGCGCGTCTCCATGGCCTGCTGCCTCAACATGTGCGGCGCCGTTCATTGCTCCGACATCGCCATCCTGGGCTACCACCGCAAGCCGCCGATGCTCGACCACGAGTATCTGGACAAGATGTGTGAAATCCCGCTGGCGATCGCCGCCTGCCCCACCGCCGCCATCAAGCCGGCCAAGGTGGAACTGCCCGACGGCAACAAGGTCAACAGCGTGGCCGTGAACAACAGCCGTTGCATGTTCTGCGGCAACTGTTACACCATGTGCCCCTCCATGCCGCTGGCGGACAAAGAGGGTGACGGCATCGTTCTGATGGTGGGCGGGAAAGTGTCCAACCGCATCAGCACGCCCAAGTTCTCCAAGGTCGTCGTGGCCTTCATCCCGAATGAGGTGCCGCGCTGGCCCACCATGACCAATACGATCAAGAAGATCGTCGACGTTTATGCCGCCAGTGCGAACAAATACGAACGGCTGGGCGACTGGGCCGAGCGGATCGGCTGGGAGCGCTTCTTCGAGAAATGCGAGCTGGAATTCACGCACCATCTGATCGATGACTTCCGTGATCCGGCTTACTACACCTGGCGTCAGACGACCCAGTTCAAGTTCTAAAAAGGACGCGCCTTCAGCCGGGACACGCCGGTGCCATCAGGCGTGTCCCGGCATCCCAGAAAAGAGGAATTCCCATGGAATACGAAGAGGCAAAGCAGAAAATCGTCACCGAGCTCACCAAGAAGCTCAAAACCAAGAGCAAGTTCTACTTCAACGACTTGGCAAAGATCCTGGAGGCCAAACCCAGGGATGCCAAGAAGATCGTTAACCAGCTGGTTCAGGACGGCGTTCTCGAATACTGGTCCAGCGGCAGTACCTCCATGTACGGTCTGTCGGGAATGGGCAAGCAGGCCGCCGCGGAGCACGAAGAGAAATAGACGTCTTGCCGATCATCCGCTTTTGTCGCGTGTGCAATGCCAATGTCCGAACGTGATTTTCCAGGAATCGTCGTTGCCGCGTTGAGGGGCGGTTCCGGAAAAACGATCTTGTCGATCGGTCTGACGGCGGCGCTTTCGCGCAGGGGCCGGTCGATCGCACCGTTCAAAAAGGGTCCGGACTATATCGACGCGGGCTGGCTGGCCCTTGCGGCCGGCCGGCCCTGTTACAATCTCGACACCTTCCTGATCGAACCTCGCCGAATCATCGACTCCTTCCGACGCCATGCCGGCAGCTGCGATCTGTCGGTCATCGAAGGGAACCGGGGGCTCTACGACTGCATCGACACCCGTGGTGAGACCAGCACGGCGGAATTGTCCAAATTGCTGGGGTTGCCGGTCGTTCTCGTCATCGACGGCACCAAGACCACCCGCACAATGGCGGCGGTGGTCAGTGGATGCAGCCTCTTCGACCCCGAGGTTCGAATTCGCGGCGTCGTGCTGAACCGAGTCGCGGGGAGCCGGCACGAAAACATCCTGACAAGAAGCATCGAGGAACACTGCGGTATTCCCGTCGTCGGAGCCATCCCGAGACTTAGAACTCAGAGCTTCCCCGAGCGACACATGGGGCTCGTGCCAACGGCCGAGCATGATTGGGCCAAGGCTGCGATCGATACCGCAGTTCAGGTCACGGAAGACCACCTCGACCTCGAAAAGCTGTTGGATCTGGCTTGTGAAACCACCCCGATGGCATGGTCCGGCGTCAAGACCGCGTCTCGAGCCGGTGATTCGCCTCGATCTTCGGAGGCGGTGATCGGCATCATCCAGGATTCAGCCTTTCAGTTCTATTATCCGGAAAACTTGGAAGCCCTGGAAGCGGCGGGCGCACGGATTCGCCGGCTCAGCCCATTGAATTCGGAAGCGGTTCCGGATGACATCGACGGCATGTACATCGGCGGCGGCTTTCCGGAAACCCACGCCCAGGCGCTGGCCGGAAATCTGGCTTTCCGTTCCCGGATCAAGTCTCTGGCGGAAGACGGCATGCCCATCTACGCCGAGTGCGGTGGTCTGATGTATCTGGGTGAGAAACTGGTACTTGAGAGTGGAAGCTACGACATGGCAGGGGTTCTGCCGGTCGTCTTCGGATTTTCAGGCCGGCCCCAGGGGCATGGTTATACCATCCTGAGGGTTGTCCGCGACAACCCCTACTTCCAGGCCGGCCTTGAAATCAAAGGGCATGAATTCCACTATTCGAAGGTCCTCGAGTTCAACGGCAGTCCATCCGATTTCGCCTATGAAATGATTCGAGGCACCGGGCTCTATCAAGGCAAGGACGGTCTGTGCAGCGGCAATGTCCTGGCCACCTACACGCATCTCCATGCGTTGGGCACGCCGGAGTGGGCGCCCGCGCTGGTGGGCAAGGCCGTCGAATACCGTCAAATGAAACGGCGGGAATCGGCCTGACGCCGATTCCCGCCGCGTTGCGAAATCAACCGAAACCGGTTGGCATCAACCTTCTTTCGGATGGCATTTGGTGCAGGTGGTGGGGGCTGCCTTGGTGTTGTTCTTCTTGTTGTATTCCTTGTGGCATCCCTGGCAGTTTTCGTGAATCGCCTCGGCATGGTATTCCAGCTCGAGCTTTTTGACTTCATCCCGGCTCAGTTTCTTCTCTTTCCAGGCTTTCTTGTCGTCCTTCGTGGCTTCTCCGGGATTTTTGTGGCACTCGATGCACCCCTGAACCGGGTCGCCTTCCTTCAGGTCCGCCAGCGGCTTCCCATTTTCGTCATGGTGGCATTCGCCGCAGGTGGCGCCATATTCGGTCGAGTGTTTCTTGTGGGTGAAATCGACAATGCCCTTCGTGTGCTCGTAAGCGGGGTTCTGCATTTTGATAACGTCCGCCACCTCTCCGGAGGACGCCTGAATGCCCGCCGCGACGAACACGACCGCGAAGCCGGCAATGGCCAACAACAGTAATTGTTTCCCTTTCATGAGACCCTTTTACCTCCTTTTCTTGTGGTTTGCGTCCGTTTGCAGTGGATCAGAACGAAGGCAAATTCCTAACAGATCGTCCGGAAGCTGTCAATGTGGAGCCTTTTCGCTTCTCCTTCATTCCAAATCCGTCCGCGGGGGAAAAATCAGGCTTTGATGTGGCAAGACGAATGGAGGGGTTCATAGGTTTACATTCAGAGCGAAATTTGCATCACTCACGGTATCGGCCGCAAAACGGATCCGAAACCGGTCTCAGGGTTCATTCAACTCCTTTTCAATCAATTCCAGAGCCTTCCGATGACCGGTCTTTGCTTCCTCCAGTCGTTCCAGAACCGGCCCTAGACGCTCCTCCTCCTGTCGGACGTAGTCATAGAGCGGCAGAAAGCTTCGGTCGATATCGTCGTAGACCATGTGAAGCTTGGCGGACAGCCGTTCGTTCAATTCCTGCACGAGCTGCTCTCCTCCCCGGTCCAGCCCTTCTTCGAACTGTTGGATGATCTTCCCCTTGCGGACAAACAGGACGCCCCCGGCCAGAAACAGCCCGGTGCCGGTCAAAAGCCCTCCGGTAATGTCGAAGAAGATACTGTGGGTCACTGCCAGGATGACCGCCCCGATCACGGCCAGAATGCCTCCCCCCATGAGAGAGGGAGCGATGGACTCGGACCCCTCCTTCAGAACGCGGGTCATGGATTCCTTGCTGTCCATGTCGCCGAGCCGGTCGCGCACAGCCTGAATGACTTCCATCCGGCGTTGGCTGATACGGGCGAATATGTCGTCGTCGGAAATGGAGCGGCCCGTCATGTCATGCCGCAGCGTGGCCGTCAGCCCCCTGAGCAGTTGACGAACGCCTTCCGCAAAGTGCTCCGCACCTTCTTCGGCGATCCGGTTGAACTCCTCCCGAAGCTTTTGATCCAGCGTATCCTGGAGACCGGAGAGCCAGGATTGCAGGGATCGCCTGCGATTGAAAATGGAGGAAAAGGACATCTGGAAGATGCCGGAAACCGAAAGCCCCTCTCGGAGTTCCTTCTTTATATCGGCGGCGGTTTGTCGATATCGCTCCGCGAGCCTCTGGATGAGATTCTGAAGTTCATAGGCTGATTGTTTGTGGCCGGCCGCGAGCCGATGCCGAATCCCCTCCACGATCTCTCGATCCTTTGTCAGCGCCTCCTGCCGTTCTTCCATGGAAACCTCTACCTGCGCCAGCACCCGCCCTGTGGCCTCGAGGATGGATTCGAGCTTGAGCCGGTATTGCCGGCCCCCGGTCACGGTGTTCCGGATGTATGCCCGTACCGAATCGAACCCGCTTCCGGCGTCCTTGCGAAATTCCTTTTCCGCCGAGGTCACAAAGATTTCGGGGTTCGGAATGCCCTTGGCGAGCGCGAGTTCGCGAACCTTCTTCACGTTGGTCCGGAGTTCGTCTTCCCTGGCGAGATCGGCCTGCTGGAGCACTAGGATAATCTTTCGCCGCCATTCCTCCTGGATGAAGTCGACAAGATCCCAGGCTGTCTGGGTGTAAGGGTTCTTCGCCGGAAAGACCAGGATCACCAAATCGCTGTTGGGGATGAAATTGCGGGTGATTTCCTGGTGGTTTTCGATGACCGTGTTGGTGCCGGGGGTGTCGACGATGGCCACGGATTTCAAAATCTGCAAGGGCAGACCGATCCGTTTGACCAAAGGCCCCGGAGACTCTTCGTAGGGGGTTTCAGAAAACTGGATCTGCTGGATGATATCCGTGCAAGGCGCCGCGTCCACCTGGCAGACATCTTCTTCCAGCAGGGCATTGATGAAGCTGCTCTTGCCGGATTTTACCTCACCGACGACCACAAACAGAAACGGAGACCATAGATTGCCGCGCAGCTGCACGACCACCTGGAGTTGCCTCTCGGCCGCCAGGCTTTCGAGAAAAGTCTGGAGATTGGCGAGATAGCGATCCAAATGAATCTGAAGCCGGGAAAAGCTGTCACTGAGGATGGAATGCTCCACGACGATCGCTCCGAACATCTTTGACGAGTCAGTTCTCTATTCCTATGACACCGGGAAGGAAAACGCAAAAGAAAAGTCCCCGGGTCTCCGGGGGCTCAGCAGTCTGTGGAGTTACGGCTGCCTCGGGCCGAAAAGCGCCGTTGCAGCCCTCGTGAAACGGCTCACGACTTCTGTGGTTGCTGCGCTTTTCGCGTCGGGCCGTGCCTTCCGCCCCGATGGTGGTTTATCCACAGGCTGTCAGGGCGGCGGATCCAAGGTGGCCGCAGGGGTGCCGAAACGATGGAGATAGTCGGCAAAAAGACGAGGATTGACCCGCGCGTATCGGTCGAAATCTCCTGTCGATTCGAGCCCGGGCACCAGAACGCGGAAGACTGGAAAGTCAAGATCCGAGCGCGTGAGATCCACATAGACGGGTTCCAGACCAAGGCGACGGAGGTGCTGGTCGAGGGCCGGGAAATCCCTGTCCGGGTCGCCGGAGGCAAAATCCGGAAGCGATTCGATCTTGCGAACCGGAACGGTGTCGGGAATGGGGCGGGTCGGCGGCGCGTCAGGAAAGGCGCACGGAACCTCGGTCAAGGCGGACAATGCCGCTGCGGGTCCGCTGAGGTTGGCCCCGGTCCCTTTGATGATGCGCCCGTCCGCGGTCTCGGTGAAACATTTATAGCAGGGAACGCCGGTGATGCCCGTCAGATCCTGAAACCCCAGGTGGATGCCGCACCGTCGGTATTCCGCCAACAGTCGGAAGAGAAAGGGATGGTCGCTATCCGGTCGGAAACAATCCGAAGAATCGTACAGCGTGGTGGCTTCCGCGTCCCGTTCGATCAACTCGTAGAGGGCATTCAGCCGGGCCTGTGTCGTTCGCGTACCGGAGGCCAATCCCGTCGAGCCGAGCCCACTGAAAAGATCGATCTCATCCAGATTCGAGAAAAGAAAGACCGCCTGGGCCGGCACCCAAACAGGTTCCGGACCGCCGGGCGTGACGGCCTCGCCTCCGATCCACCACAGCGGCTGGTCCTCGTAGGGGACTTCGAGATGAAGCGAATTCGGATCGATAGCCTTCCGGCCCTGCGCATCTAACTCGGCGTATCGGCATCGGATCAGGCGCCGGTTACCTCTCAAGTTTGGAAGCCGCTCGCCGTCGACGTCGACAAAGGCGCTGGCACGTTCGACGATCTCCATGGCCAGGGATGCCCTCGCTCGATCCGGATCGAGGCCTTTGCCATAGGCTGTCTGAATGCCGGAAAGGGCATACTGATGGCGTCCGGATCGCACGGTGACCGCCATACGCCACTCTCGCAGCAGACCGACGGGGGCGAGGGAGGACAGATGGCGCATTTCCGATCCGTGAAGCATGCCGGCCGCTTCGAGCCGGCGGTTGGCTTCCTGGAATACGGCTTCATTGGCCTGGTGAAATTCCTCCGAAGACGCCTCCGGCATCGGAGGCGAAAGCGGGGTTTTCCGCTTCGGCCGATCGACCGTCGGGTAAGGTGTTGGAAATGGAACCTGCGTCGGAGCCGGCAGGGAGCGATGAAAGACCAGGTTGTCCCGGAAGAGCCGAATCCATTCCCGATGGACGCCCTGGTCGCTCAGGCTCTCGGATCGAAGATCGATCAACGGGGACGCCGCCGTCAATAGGGTGGTACTGGGGAGCGTCGGGAAAATCGCGGCCATCGGCCGGAAGGATTCCTGAAGGAGGCATGCCTCGTAAAGGACGGATAGAACTGGCAACTGGTTTTCCGGTGTTGCGTCGATGAGGCTTCTCATCGTTTCAGGAGACAGTTGAAGCGCAAGCCGCAGAAGATGCCGGTGCATGAAGGAATCCCACGGGCAGGCGGCAAGATGGCGGGCGCACCGCCCCCACTCCGGCTCGCCGGTGGGCACGCAGTCGAAGTATCCCGTACCGGCATCGGTCGAGAT
Source organism: Desulfobacterales bacterium (assembly GCA_049366795.1). GTDB lineage: Bacteria > Desulfobacterota > Desulfobacteria > Desulfobacterales > UBA5852 > CALNZV01. The sequence goes on along the minus strand of JBMNCP010000016.1, from coordinate 1,380 downwards.
CCAGCGGATTTCGTATTCAACGGTCTTCGGGTGTGGGCTCGGTGGTCGCATCAGGTCATCGGAGGGAGGCCGGAGGGCTCAACGCCGGGGCTCCTCGGCGGTCGTTTCCTCTTCGGATTCATCCCGCTTTCCAAATACCCGGGCGCCGATGATGCTGATTTCGTAGAGAATCATCAAGGGGATGGCCATCATGATCTGGGTGACGACGTCGGGAGGCGTGATGATGGCGGCGCCGGTGAAAAAAAGCAGGAGAGCGTATTTCCTGTTTTTCTTGAGAAAGGGGACGCTCACCACCCCCAGCCGTGCCAGAAAGGTCAGCACCAGGGGAAGTTCGAACACGAGACCGAAGGCGAGGAGGAGCTTGGCGGCGAATCCCAGGTATTCCTTCATCGACGGCATGGCGCGGATCGTATCTGTCGAAAAGCTCAGAAAAAACTGAAAGCCATAGGGAAAAACGATGAAGTAGCCGAAGAGCGAGCCCCCGACGAAGAAGATCGTGGAGAGAAACACGATGGGCAGCAGAAGCTTCTTTTCCTTCTGGTAGAGCCCGGGAGCCACGAACATCCAGAACTGATAAAGAATCACCGGCGATGCGATCATGATGCCGGCCAGGAAGGACACCTTGAGATAGGTGAAGAAAGCTTCCGGAAGGCCGGTGAAGATCAGCGTGTCGCCTTCTCCCATGACCTTGACGAGGGGGTGCACCAGAATCTGGAAGAGGTGTTCCTTGAATCCGTAGGAGGCCGCAAAACCGACTCCAACCGCGATGAAGCAGACAATCAGGCGCTTTCTCAACTCCTCGAGGTGAGCGGTAAAAGGAATCTTGTCATCCTCGTTCATCTGGACCCTTTCCCGGAGCGTCGATTGGATTGGGCGTCTTTTCGGCGGCTGGAGCGTTCGGTGGGGTTTTGGAGGCTTCGGTTTCATCGTCGGCCTTGCCGGAGGCATCGGACGGCGCGGTCCTGTCGTCAAGGCTCCCCCGGATATCGCTGTTCAGGTCCTTGAAGGATTCCCGAACCTCCTTCAGATCGTCGTTGATGTCGAGGGAGTCCTTGATCTCCCGGGTGGCTTTTCGAAACTCGTTCATTGCCCGGCCGAGCGATCTGGCCACATCCGGTAGCTTTTTCGGGCCGATGACGATGAGAGCGATCGCCAGAATCAGGAAGAGTTCCGGCATACCGATTCCAAACATGTTGCAGCTCCTTTTAAAGTGCCCTTCGGCGGCGCTTTTTGCCGGGATGCGCGGCCCGGCATGCATCGCGGACGGCACGGGAACCGGTTTTGTACTGCGAATCGGCATTCTGCGTCAAGCAGGCACCCTGAAAGCAGCAATTCTGTGTGAACCGTCAGGAGGGCGATAGTGAGGCCCATTGGGCATTT
>JBMNCP010000015.1:0-46367 GCA_049366795.1 Desulfobacterales bacterium | reverse complement strand
CGGCATGTCAGAGGGAACACTCTGTTATCACAATGACCTCGTTTCACGATTCACCGGCTGATCCTGCCGGCCCGCCCCGATGGCGGGAGGGGCAATATGCTCGCATTCATGGTCCACACCCCCTTCTGATGGGTCGATTGGCGGCATCCGTCCACCGGTTGCCATGGATCCAATTCCAACGCGTGTCCAATTACGGCTGCCCACCGGGACACGCGCCGTCACTGGTTCAAATGATCTGATTCACCCGCAGGATGACGAGTCTCGAGAGGCGATGCGCTTTCTCGAGGCGCCCGGCGGCCGATTCTCCTCATGTGGAATCCGCAACGGGTGGATCGGCCGAACGGGGACAACCCGATCGGATACTGCCAAATACACACGGAACGTATGATCAACCGACGCACCATCTGCCTTTACGTCATGGCCCTGTGTCTTGCGGCTCCTTCATGTCTCACGGCCGGAGAATTTTCCTGGGGACAGCTTCGGACCGTCGCCATACCGGCCGCAATCCTGTCCGAGCGCGGGCTCGAGTCCCGGAAAGTGGGCATGATCCAACCCGGAGAATGGGTCAAGGCAGCGTTTACAGGCAACAATTGGACCGCCGTTTTTCCCAAGGATGTCTTGGATCGAGACGAAGACCAGGCATTGGGCTATGTGTATACTCCGCTTCTCAAACACTACTCCGAGTACATGACGAACATCTGGAGCCGGGACACGGAAAACGATCCCGGAGAACACCCCTTCATCTCGCTGAGCGAGGAATTGTGCAAACTCAGCTACAACTTCGACCATTCAGCACTTTCCACCCTCCTTCCCCAGCTCTCCCGCGTCAATGATCTTTACACCGACGATCTTCCTGGAATGATGGATCGGCGGATCATCCGGATCCTGACGACCTATTCCATGTCGACGTACTTCATTTCGGACGGGCAGGGTCATGGATTCGAATACAGCCTGCTCAAGGATTTCGAGGATTTCCTGAACCGGAAGTCCGGAGGCGGGTCGATGCGGACGGTCCTCGAGTTCATTCCGGTACCCGAAGGGCTGCTCCAATCCAGCCTCTTGAACGGCATTGGGGACATCGTCGCCGCAGGCGTCGCCATCACCCCCGAACACGAGGCGGCCGCGGATTTTTCACTTCCCTATCTCACCGATATCTCCGAGGTCCTGGTTACCCGGAAGAGCCAGCCGCCGATATCCGACATCTCCGACCTGGCCGGCCGCAAAATTCATGTCCTTCCGGGCAAGGATTCGAGCAAGACGCTGCGACGCATCAATGCCCACCTGATCGTTCGCGGTCTGAAACCCCTCACCGTGATTCCGGTATCGGGATACCTGACCCGCGAGGACGTGCTGGAGTTGGTGGACGCAGGCTATATCGATCTGACCCTGGCCGAGAGCCACGTGGCCAAACTATGGGCGGAATACCTGCCGGGGCTGGTGATCGAAGAGCTTCCGGGTATCAGCGACAGGACCGAAATCGCCTGGATGGTCCGAAAGGATAACCCGCTGCTGAGAGAGAGCCTGAACGAGTTTCTCAGCGAACACCGTAAGGGCACTTTCAACTGGAATCTTTACTACAATCGCTATTTTCTTTCGGCGCGTTGGAGCCGGAATCCCCTGCACCCGGCGCTTCAGGAGATATTTTCAGAATACGCACCCCTGTTCCGAAAATACGGCGCCCGCTATCGATTCGACTGGATGCTGCTGGCCGCGGTGGCCTTTCAGGAAAGCGGCCTGAATCATCACCGGGTGTCCGATGCCGGGGCGGTCGGTCTCATGCAGGTCCTTCCGGCCACGGCCCATGACCTGGACATCGAAGTGGATTCCGTCGACAACCTGGAAACCAACGTTCACGCCGCCGCACGCTACCTGTCGCTGTTGAGGGATGTTTATTTTTCCGATCCGGAGATTCCTCCGGAAGCGAGAATCCGCATGATTCTGGCGGCATATAACGCTGGACCTAGCAGAATTCAGCAGTGCCGCCGTGTCGCCGCCCGCCTGGGCTATGATCCCAACCGTTGGTTTTACAACACGGAAATGGTCGCCATGAAACTCATCGGTCCGGAAACGGTGGAATACGTGAGCAACGTCAAGAAGTATTACATGGCCTACAGTCTTTCACAGACCATGGAGTGCCTGCGGGACAAGCATATTGCGGACCTCAAGGCGGCCATCGATCTGTATCGGACCGATCCCGCACCGTTCGTATCTCCCTGAGACCCGATCCCAAGCCGGTTTGTCCGAGACGATACCATTTGACAGGTTTCACTCCGTCGGGTAGGGTGAATCACTTTGCAAGGCTGCGGATTCCTTGCGCCGATCCTCATCCGGGCCGCCGTCTGATTCTCCCCTCTATTCGATTCAATGCAGGTCTGCGCATCAGAACTCGGCTCCGAGGACAAGCCTTCCCGGGATCGTCAGCAACCCCCTGCGTGCGTTGCACCCGTCGACTGGTTCTTCGACCGCTTTCGCCGGATCCCACCAACCGGTCACCAAAGGAGGCTCACATGAGACCCTTCACCCGTCGCGGTTTTCTGAGGCAATACCGCAATGCGCCGATTCATTTTCAAAACACGGACACGCGGGAACTGCACGAGGCCACCATGTGCGATTGCAGCCGCAAGGGAATGCAATTTATATCCGATTGCTATCTCCAACCCGGATTGCCGATCCTGATCAGTCGTATTCCAGCCGGCGTCGGGGGCGGTTCCGCGTGCTCCCTCCGGGCCCGCAAGGCAGTGGTCAGATGGTGCAATGGGTGCGAGACGGGAAGTTTCTCCACCGGTGTCCAGTTCACCAAGCGAAAGAAGCCGCCGGGGCAGTATTGAATTGACCGCGAACGCGCATCGGTACGGACGGGAAAAGCGGCCCCGACTTCCCCCGGCCGACATCCGCAGAAGACAATCCCTTCGACAACCCGGAACACTATTTCATGCCGGAACCTTCGCCCAAATTCGCCCGCCCGCCGGTTCAGATTCGAACCTACCGCCTCTCGGACGGCTGGACGGTGCTGGTCGGCAAGACCGATGCCGACAACGACGAATTGACCCTCCGGCGGGCATCGCCGAACGACTGGTGGTTTCATGTTCACGGCCTGCCGGGAAGCCACGTCGTTCTCCGTTCCAGGGACGATCGAACACCCGACGTCAAAACATTGAAGATTGCCGCGTCCATTGCCGCCTACCACAGCAAGGCCCGATCGGGTGGATGGGTCCCGGTGGTTTGCACCCAGATCCGGCACGTCAGCAAGCCGAGAGGGGCAAGACCCGGAACCGTTTCGATCCGCAAGGAGAGAATATACAAGGTCCGGCCGGGCCTTCCGGCAAGCGTCGATACGGAAGAAGAAAAGGCTGATTGAGCCGGGAAGGCATCGTGCCACCGCAACCGATTCCGTCAAAGGAGGAGTCAATGGAGAGAAGAGAGTTCCTGAGGCTTTCGGCTGGACTTGGCGCCCTGACACTCATGCATTTTGCCGGGATCGGCTGCCAAAGGGAAGAAAACGGAACTCGGGTCATCCCTGCCCCCACCCTGCCTTACCGTGCCGATGCCTTGGAACCCCATGTTTCCAAGCGTACGGTCGAACTGCACTTCGGAAAGCATCACAAGGGGTACGCGGAGGCCGCCAACGGCCTGCTGCGGGACAACGCCCTGCGGAAGCTCACGATCGAGCAGATCATAAGGAAGAGTCACAACGCGGATCGCCTTGAACAGTCCGATATCTTCAACAATGTCGCCCAGGCATACAACCACGCATTCTATTGGAAGAGCCTCCGGGCCAAGGGTGGAGGCGAGCCCACGGGCCGCCTGATGGAGCGCCTGGAATCGTCGTTCGGCAACTACGCGGGGTTTCGGGACGCCTTTGAAGATGCGGCGATGTCACGGTTTGCCAGCGGATGGGTGTGGCTGGTTTATTCGGAGGACCGACTGGAAGTCATCCAAACCCCCAACGCCGAAAACCCACTCGTCCGGGGCAAGGTTCCGCTGCTCACCGTGGATCTCTGGGAGCATGCCTACTACCTGGATTACCAGAACCGCCGCGTGGAATACGTGAAGGCGTGCCTCGACCACCTGCTCAATTGGGAATTCGCGACCGCCAACCTCGGCGAAATCGCCTGAGCTTCTTTTCTTTCCTTTCTGTCCCGAAGCCGGCTATCGGGGGGATGCGGCCGACAAGGAATGGGCTGCCGGGCCGGCAGGATCTCAACGCCCGTGCTTCCACTCCGCGGGCACCCGCACCGCCAGCACATCTGCTTTGGCGCAAGGCGATCCGTCTGACATCATCTCGCAGCTCACCCGTGTCTTCCGCCCGTCCCGATCGAGAATGCGGGCAATCAAATCCACCGGCCGGTCGATGGAGGTCGGTTTGATGTAGGTGACGGTGAGGTTTGCGGTAACGCACCAGATCGGCGGATTCGAACCGATTTGGCGACCTTCGAGGCGGTAGGCATCGGCAATGGCGGTGCAGACGCTGTGGCAGTCGATCAACGTGGCGATAATACCGCCGTTGAGAAACTGTGGCGGACCGGCGGACTGGTGTTCCCGGGGTTCATACCGGCATACGGCGGCGTCCCCTTTCCAATAGCTTTTGATTCGGAGTCCCTTCGGGTTGTCCGGTCCGCAGCCGAAACAACGATTGTCCGGAATCAGGTCCTGGAATGCCGTTTCTTTCATGACACCCTTTCAGTGTTGGTCGTGCGGTCTGTCCGGCAGATCCGCGGCCACTGGCCGGTAGCGGATCAGCCCCTCCTGGGCCACGGAGGCGACCAGCTTTCCGTCCTGGGTGAAGACCTCGCCGAAGTTGAGTCCCCTGGCATTGCCTGCCCTTGGGCTTCTCATTGCGTAGAGCAGCCAGTCGTCCATCCGGAAATCGCTGTGGAACCACATGGCATGGTCGAGACTGGCGACCTGCATGGCCGGTTCCCAGTAGCTGTGTCCGTGGGGATAGAGGGCGGTGGTGACCAGCCCGAAATCGGATGCGTAAGCCAACAGATACCGATGGAGGGTCATCTCGTCGGGCAGAGGACCGATGGCCTTGAACCATGTGTACCTGACGGGCGGACGGGATTCCGGAGCAAACGGATTGACCGGGTTGACGGGCCTGAACTCGATGGGCTTGCGGCAGAGAATCTTTTCCCTCAGACCTTTCGGAATTCGATCCCGAACCCGCAGTGCCGCCTCACGCTCGGAGAGGATGCCTTCGGGTCCCGGGACCCGGGGCATCGAATCCTGGTGCTCGAAACCCTCTTCCTGCCCTTGAAAGGACACGGCCATTGAAAATATGGCCTTGCCTTTTTGCAGGGCAACCACCCGGCGCGTGGTGAAGCTTCGGCCATCCCGGATGCGGTCCACCTGGTAGACGATCGGCCGTTCGGCATCGCCCGGCCTCATGAAATAACCATGGAGGCTGTGGGCGTTGCGGTCCCGGGCCACGGTCCGAGAAGCGGCCGAAAGCGCCTGCCCCAGCACCTGGCCGCCGAACACGCTGCCGAAGCCCAGATCCTGGCTCTGACCACGGAACAGGTTTTCTTCGATCTGCTCCAGACCCAGCAGAACCACCAGCTCGTCCAGCACATTTCCCTCGGTGCAGTCGCTCATGCCCCCCGTCTCCCTTTCAGCTGATCCCGGAGTAGCGGATCCGAGGGGGACGTGTCAATTGCGATCCCGGTAAATCCGCTCCCAGCAGGACCAACCGCAGTCGCAGCCGCTCAGATCTCTCAATTCGGGAAGTCCGCAGCTGACACCGGTCAGCCTCAACTTGCCCTCCGTTTCCCGCCACTCGGCCAGGAGCTCGGCTTTGCGCTGGTGCTCGGGGCAGTCCACACGATAGGCGATCCATTTTTTCACAGCCGGCATGATATCCTCCTTATTCCGATTGGGTCTTGCGACTGAAGACCTGAATTCTGCGATCCTTCGGACGCTCGGCGCCCCGCGTTTCAGCCGGTTTCGGGCAGCTGTCCTCCCACGGATGCAGCGCAACGGGATCGCTGATCACCATCACCGGGCATCCAGACCGCAAACTCACTCGTTCGACGGCGCTGCCGGGATACCACTTGCCCTGGCGGTCCCGCGTGTGGGAGCCCATGACAATCAAATCCGCCTTCATTCTCTCGGCGCAGCCAAGGATTTCCTCCTGGGGCAGCACGCCGCCGCGCACGACGAATTCGTGGTCGACGCCTTCCAGGTACTCCCGGCAGAAATAGGTCAGATGACTGGCGGCGAAATCCTGGTCGGCAAGAAAGTGGTCCCTGTCGTATTTCGGATACGGCGGAATAGGGATCATGTGAAAGACCAGGAGCTTTCCTCCGGCCTGACGCGCCAGGCGCGCGGCGAGGCAGAGGGCGCATTCGCAGGAGGCGGAAAAATCGATCCCCACCAGTATACGGCGAAAGTCCGGGGAGCCTATCGATGCGCCGCGATTGACAATCATCACCGGGCACTTCTCCCGTACCACCACCCCTTCAACGGTGCTGCCCATCTTTTCCACCGCCCGCAGCACGCCCAGCTCGTCCGCCCGACGGCTGTGGGCGCCCATGACGATCAGATCTGAACCGAACGAACGGGCACTCCGGAGAATCTCCTCCCAGGGGAAGCCGGTAGTGACCCGAACTTCGGCGGAGGGCACGGTCCGGAGAACTCGACGGTTCGACGCGGTCAACCGGTCCCGCACCTCGGCCTCGTATTCCCGTGAGGTCATCAGCCTCTCGCCGGTTCGGAAATGCCGCACCCATCGCCGGTCGTCGGTTTCGGGGGAATCAAGAACGTGAAGCACCAGGAGCCGGCCGTCGTTTTTGAGAGCCAGCCGTGCCGCGGTCTCTACGCAAGGATCGCTTTCCAGAACTCTGTCTGTTGCCGTCAGGATCGCTTTGAACATGGCGGTCTCCTTTTGATCCCACCGGCGGCTGTCATCCGGCCCGGTCGCCGACCGGAATGAGGGCGTCCCAAGTCAGTACCCTGCCAACATTCTCGGCAAGCGGCCGACTGGTGTCGACCTTCAGGCCGATGGCCCTCTCCTCTGTGTCGAGCGCTTCGAACTGCCGTTTGAAGATTTCGAAATGCTTCAATCTGGCATCTGAAACCGAACGTTTGTGCTCGCGGCCCCTTAGACGCCGCCGGAGGAGTTCGTCGGGTGCCCCGCACTCGACGATCCGGACCTTCCACCCGCCGGATTGCGCCAAAGCGGCCGCCCTTCTCCGCTGCTCCCTGCGGCTGAACGTGGCGTCCATCACTGCGGAACGCCCTCTTTCCATCTCCTGCCCGGCCAGATGAAACAACCGGTCATAGGTCATCCGCGTGGCCTCCGCCGTGTAGATGCCGCTCTCGAACGTGTCGCCGGCACTCACATGCGGTTCGACGCCGAAAAGCGCCTTTCGAACCCGGTCGGAATGAAACGCGGCAATGTCCAGTGACCGGGCCAGTTCACTCGAAATGGTGCTTTTCCCGCTGGCAGGAAGCCCGCAGACGACCCACAGGCACGGTCTTGACATGTGGTCGGCATAACGGCCGGCAAGTTCCAGAAACCGTTCGGCGTTGGCCCTGAAAAGCTTTTGCCGATCCGGCTCCTCTCCGGAGTCGATTTGAATGCAGTTGACCTTGCAGCGCACCATCGCGCGGTAGCATTTGAAGAAGGGCAGTACGGCAAATGCCTGCCAGTCGCCCGACGCCCTGGCATAGTTTTCGATCAGGGCCGCCCCCAGGTGGGGCGCTTTTTCGGAATCGAGCTCCATGGATAGAAACGCAAGGTCCGAGGCCACGTCGATGTGCCGCAGCCGCTCGTTGAATTCGATGCAGTCGACAATGTGAATCTCTTGAGCCCCGATGAAGTAGACATGGCTCGTGCGAAGATCGCCGTGGGCATTCCGGATCATGCCCGTCTGAATCCGCTGCTCGAAAAGCGGCCGGCGGCGGCTCAGAAAATCCCGCGTGGCCTTTCGAATCGCATTGAATCGTCCGGGATCCAGAACCGGTCCGGCGGCCCATTCGATGTGCCGAAAATTCTCTTCGCACGCGTCACTGACGTTTTGATACGCTTCCCGGGCAAGTGCGGAGTCACAGCCGCCCTGCTCCTCGTAGAACCGCACCAGTCTTTCCGCCAGAGCCAGGATGTGTCCTTCCCCGATCTCATGTCGGGAAAGCAGGGATGCCAAAACCCGGTCGTTGGGAAGCTGGCGCATGACGACGGCGTATTCCACCGGCTTCCCGCTTCCCCCGAGCTTGAATCCATCGCCGGTCTCCGTGATGGAAGCCACCTCCAGGTAGACGCCATCGCTCAGGCGGCGATTCAGCTCTACTTCACGATGACAGTACCACCGGCGCTTCTCCAGGGAAGTGAAATCGACGAAGCCGAAATCCACGGGCTTCTTGATCTTGTAAACCCGATCGCCGGTCAGAAACACCATCGAGATGTGGGTTTCTTTCCGTTCGATTGCACGAACGTCGTGGGGGTAGAACCGGGGGTTTTCCATGGCCCGAAACAGCTCTTCCTGAATGCGGTCGTGCATCGGCAAGCCTCTGTCGGGTGCGGTTGGCATTTGGGTGAACCGAAAATGGATCGTGCGTTGGCGGTGCGATGGGAGAGTTCCGGAGGAGTCGAAAAGTCCGGGCGTCGGGGAATCAAGAGGCCGGCGATGTGCCTACTGGAAAATTTCCATCTTTTTTGGATGTGTCACTGGCCCCGCAACCCATTGAATCCTGGAACCCTTGACCCCTCGCCTCCTGAACTTCCGGCACCCCCTGACCGCGCCAATCCGGTTCGCCTACCTCAATTCCAACAGTAACCCTGAATCCATCGCCCGTCCAGATGATAGTCCTTGACACTCGAATGCGAGTCGTGTCCATTGGAATGAATAATCGGTCGGTATTGACGCGCACATTCAGCGCCATGGGCTCAGCACCGGAGAAGGGGCGATGAAAACATTTTCGACGGCGGAATTGGCGGAATTCGACGGCAAGGATGGAAAGCCTGCCTACGTCTGCTACAAGGGCAACGTCTACGACGTCAGCGGCAGCAAGTTATGGAGGGGCGGCCGGCACATGAAGCGCCACGGCGCCGGTGCCGACTTGACAACCGACCTCCAAGCGGCTCCCCATGAAGCCGATGTTCTGGAAAAATACCCCCAGGTCGGCGTGCTCGAGCAGGAGGAAGAATCGGCGAGGCCCCTGCCGGGATGGGCGGCATGGCTCCTGGAAGCCAATCCTTTTTTCCGCCGGCATCCTCATCCCATGACGGTGCATTTTCCGATCACCTTCATGCTCTCCAGCCCGTTCTTCAACCTCCTTTACCTGGCGACAGGCAATCCGGCATTCGAAACCACGGCCTACCACTGTCTCGGAGGCGGCGTCCTGTTCATGGCGGTGGCCATTGCAACGGGATTCTTCACCTGGTGGTACAATTACATGGCCCGGATGATGAAGCCGATCGCCATCAAGATCCCCCTGTCTCTCGTCACCTTCCTCATCGCCGTCATCCTGTTCGCATGGCGCTGGAATTCACCCGGGGTGGTGACGAATCCGGAAGGAGTCAATTCGCTCTACCTTGTCCTCTCCCTGTCCTTCATCCCCCTGATTTCCGTGGTGGGCTGGTACGGGGCGACCATGACGTTTCCCATGGAAGAGGAGTAGCACAGACCCGGATCATAGGTTGATGATCTTGTCGGCCACTTGCATGGCTGTGACGATGTCCAGCATGTTGGTCGTTTCTCCGACCTGTTTCCGCTCCAGCAAGTGAAAATGATTCAGGCAGGTGCCGCACACGAGAATTTTGAGCCCCGTGCTTTCGTACGCCTTGAGGTCATCAAGTACTTCCGAACCGTCTATCGTCAGCTTGACGCCGTTGTTGAGAAACACCAAGCGCCACAACCCATTTCCCATCTCCTTCAGCGTGCGCAGAAAATTGACCATCAGGCCGAGGCCGAGTTCGTCGTCTCCGAATCCGATGCGGTCGGTAGAGCACATGACCATGATCTTTCCGGACTCCGTCCTTTCCCCTACCGCCGGCGGGGTCCTCGGCAAGGGCTTCGAATCACAGGTCCCGATGACCAAAAAATCGGTGCCGCTGTTTTCAAGCCTCGTTTGAAACCCCTGCGACTCCAGGAAACGCTCAACGTTTTGTTGGGACGCCGCATTGTCTACCACGACGCGGACGATATGGGGCTTCTCCTCCTGAAGCGCCGCCTTGGTCTGCAGCACGGGCGCCGGGCAGGCCAACCCTCTGGCATCGATCTCTCTCATTCGAGTAATCCTTTGATAGAGTTGCTTCAAAATAGATCAGTCGATGGGCACCGGTGCATCATTTCACCCAGATCTTCTCTTCCGGATCGGCAGTTACCTCCCCGATGGCTGCAACGCCTTCGACACCGGCCTCCGTCAGCGCCGCCAGCAGCAGTTCCGCGTCGTCCGCCGTCACGCCAATCAGCAGTCCTCCCGACGTCTGGGGATCGAAGAGCACGTCCCGCCGGGAACGCTCCACCTTGCCGTTGAAGCCGATCATCGGCTCCCGGTATTCCCTGTTCTTGTATGCCCCGGCCGGAATGAGCCCCATGGAGGCATATTCCAGCGCCTCCGGAATCACTGGCACCTGGTCGGAAAGGATCTGAACACTGATCCCGGATCCGCACACCATTTCCGCCAAATGCCCCAACAGGCCGAAACCGGTGACATCGGTGCAGGCATTGACGCGGAATCTCGACATCTGCGCCGCGGCATCCCGGTTGAGCATTGACATGAGGCGCGTGACGCCCGCGACGAGGTCTGCGGAAGCCAGGCCGGCCTTGATGGCGGTGTTGATTATGCCCGTGCCGAGAGGCTTGGTCAGGATCAGCCGGTCTCCCGGCTTCAGATTCATCTTGGTCAGAACGCGGGACGGATGCACGAATCCGGTGACCGACAGGCCGTATTTCAACTCCCGGTCTTCCACGCTGTGTCCTCCGATGAGGACGACCTTCGCCTCGACCAGTTTGTCGAGCCCTCCCTGGAGAATCTGCCGCAGCACCTTCATCTCCATTTCCTTGACCGGAAACGCCACCAGGTTCATGGCAGTTTTGGGAATCCCGCCCATGGCGTAGACATCGCTCAGCGCGTTGGCTGCGGCGATTTGCCCGAACCCGTATGGATCGTCCACAACGGGCGTGAAGAAATCCACCGTTTGAATCAGGGCGAGGTCATCCGAAATTCGGTAAACACCCGCATCGTCCGCACGCTCCAGCCCGACGAGGACATTCCCGTCGGTGGGAATCTCCATCCCGCACAAGGCTCGCTCCAGGTCCCCCGGAGGCAGCTTGGAGGCTCAGCCGGAACCGGTTACGGTTTCGGTCAACCGAATCTTTTTGTCATCTTTCATTGGCATTTTCTACGGTGTGCTCCTTGAGCGCTTGGACCAGGGCCCTCCAAACTGTAGAAAAGCACCCCGCTCTTGGCCTGCCCCTCTGCCTGGGGAAAGATCAACATCAGCACGAGCACACCGACCATCATCAGGGGCAGCATCCATCCGACGGTTGTGTGAGTGGGTTGGGTGCGCCCTAAATTGTACCCCGTTTTCAAAAAGAGGGTTCCGATCCAGATTCCGAAGGTCAAACCCAACAAACCCAGGATGGCGTTACCATCTCCACCGGCCAGACGAAGCACCGCGCGCCAGGGACAGCCTGGAAACACCAAGGCGCCGATCATGGCAAAAACGCCTAGCACAAATCGGACGATGGGGGCCGACCCCACTCTTGGCCTGTACTCCTTGAAAATATAGGCGGCGACCATCTTCGCCATTATCCGAGCAGACAAATATGAAGTTCACTTTTCTGCCACCGTCCGCAGGCTTGCGGTTCACCTCGATACGCGGTGATCAACCAGCCGCGTCGTAAGGCGGATGTGGAAGGGGCAAGGGGAATCGAACCTCCTCCTCGGCTTTCAGGCGAGGCCGACGGTTTTGAAGACCGCGGGGTGCCCAGCACCATTGCCCCTAAAAAAACTGCCGAATAAAACCAAATGGAAAAAAAAGAAAAGAAGAACGGGTAATGCGCGAAAAGTCTCCCATGAGACCCATTGGGATCCATTCCATGGAATTTGTCAATAAGTCAAATAGGTAATTTAAATGAATTCGGCCGGATCGATTGAGCAATCCAATGCGCGACGCCAGGCAGGATGCGACGGATCACCGTAAAGGCGCCATGAACACGCGGGGGGATTTTCCAATGCATTTCACCAATGGGCCGCCTCACCTCAGGGCGGCCAGAAAATCGGCAGCAGCCACACCGAGACCAGCATCGCAATGAGGGTCACGGGCACTCCGATTTTCACGTAATCCATGAAGCGGTAACCTCCAGGCCCCATGACGAGCAGGTGGGCCGGGTGGGAGAGCGGGCTGGCGAAACTGGAGGAGGCCGATATCGCAACGGTCATCATCAGCAGATGCGGAGATATCCCCATGGCGCCGGCGGTGCTCAGCGCTACCGGCGCCATCAGCACGACCAGGGCCGCGGTGGGAACCACCTGCGTTCCGATTACGGTGACAAGGAAAAGGGAGGCGACGACCCACCGGGGCCCGAGATCGCCCACCGCGGTGATCAGCGCTTCAGCCCCCAACTGCGCCGCCCCGGTTCTTTCGATAGCCGCGCCCAGCGGCAGCATGCTGGCGATGAGGAAGATGACTTTCCACTCGATGGCGCGATACGCGTCGTCCATCTTCAGGCATCCCAGAAGAATCATCAGCGCTACGCCGGTGATACCTGAAATCGTAATCGGGACCCATCCGGCAATCGCACTCACCAGAACAGCCAGCATGATCGCCCCGGCGATCCGCGCCTTTTCCAGCCGCGGTGCCTTCGCCGAGGCTTCGTCGAGGACCAGGAAATCCCGATCGCGGGACAAGGCCTCCAGTTTCCGACGGTTCCCATAAACCAGCAGGGCGTCTCCGAATTGCAGGGGCATGTCCTGCAACCCCGTGCGGTAGGCCCTTCCCTTTCTCCAGATGGCCAGAACGCTGAGTCCGTAATGGTCGCGGAAAAGCAGATCCGCCAGGGTCCGGCCCGCCAGCGTGGTTCTCGGAGAAAGCAGGACCTCCGTCGCACCGATCTGCTGGGACTCCATTTCGGCGACCAGGCTGGACGTCTGCTCTCTGATCTCGAGCGCCTGGAGCCCTTCGAGAATTTCAAGATCCCGCGGGGATCCCTGAAGAACGAGAAGATCGCCCGGCAGCACCTTTTCCTGCGGCGATGGCATGAACAGAAATTCCTCGCCGCGGACGATGCCCACCACCGTCAGACCGAATGCATTGCCCAGCCGGCTCTCGACAAGGTCGCGATCCGAAAGGACCGATCCAGGGGGAACACGCACGGCCAACAGGTGGCTGGAAGCGCCGGAAAGCGTGTTGGCCTCTCCCGGCGAAACAAAGCGCAGGTCCGAGACCAGACCCGGCTCGACCAGGGCTCCGATCGACTCACGCTCCCCCTGAAGCAACAGGCGGTCCCCAGCTGTCAGTTCGGTTCGCCTCAGGTCCTTGATCTCTCCATTCGCCCCTGATCGCAGCGCCAGCACATGCACTCGATGGACCCGCCGCAGGCCGCTCTCCTCCAGCGTTGTTCCCAGAAGCGGAGATCCGTCCGGCAGGACACACTCCGCGAGCGCCAGGTGCTTCAGGACACGGACTCCGATGATCTCCGGCGACTCGATGCGAAGATGCTGACTGCCGTGAAATCGCCGAAGGTGATCGGGCCGGCCGTGGACGATCAATGTATCACCGGCCTGAAGTATATCGGACGGGCGGGGGGCGAGCATCACGGCACCCTTGCGCTGGATTGCCACCACCGTCAGGTACAGGGCCGTACCCAGCCGGCTTTCGGCAAGCGTCCGCCCATCCAGGGGGGATCCTTTCGGAATGCGTGTCGTGAAAATATGGGTATCGAGCTGGTAAAAGGCGCCGAGCGACGAGCGGGAGTCGGCACCCGCGGGGCGTGTGGGAAGCAAGTGCCGCCCGACGAGCACCACGAAGGCGATGCCCGAGACGACGATGGCCGCTGTGATCGGCGTGAAATCGAAGATGGCGAAGGGACTGAAGCCGGCGGACCTGAGCGCATCGGTCGCGAGGATGTTGGGCGGCGTCGAAATGCCGGTAAAGGGCCCTCCCAACAGGGTCCCGAGCGCCAGCGGCATCAGCAGGCGGGAAGGCGCACGGCCGCTGCGTCGGGCCAGATCCATCACCGCCGGCAGCAGGATGGCGGCGACGGTGACGGTATTGATGAGCGCGGACAGCAGGCTGGCCACAACCATCAGCGCCATCACGAGCAAGGCTTCGCTGCTTTTTGTGAAGCGCTGGAGCGGCTGTCCGAGGAGATTGGCGATACCGGTGCGGGTCAGCCCCGCCGAAAGAATGAACATTACCCACACCGTGACCACGGCCGGGGAGCTGAATCCCGCCAGCGCCTCCTGCGGCGTGACCAGCCCGGTCAAGGCAAGGGCCGATAGAACCAGCAGCCCCACCACGTCCACCCGTACCCACCCGCTCACGAAAAGGACGAAGGCCGCCGCAACAATAACCAGGAGAATAACAATCTGCAGGTCCAAATTTTATTCCTCATCGATTGACCGCAATCGCCTTGAAGAAGGTATAGCAGAATATGCCGTCTGATTCCGCTGTCCGATACAATCCCCTGACCCCCCGATCGAAGGTCTTTTCATCGATCAAGCCCGAGTCGATAGAGGATTCGCGGACGCCTTCGATCATTGCCGCGAACGTGTTCCGGGTGAAGCCTTTCACAAGCTCGGGTTTACTGGAATCCACATAAACCATTCTCGGCGACACGTGGACGGAACTGAAACCGGCTCGACTCAGTAGTGGATACAGTTCCCTGCCGATATTGGCATTGCCGCCGGCTCTCTTCTGAAGTTCGACCTGACACTGGACCGTCTTTTTCGCTGCCTCGTCGTCCGGGTAAAAATAGGCGGAGCCGTGATCACCCTCGATGACCGTTATGGTGCCGCCGGTTTTGAGGAGCCGCTTCAGGCGGTCGAGCGCGTCGATCGGCTGGCACAAGTGTTCCAGCACAAAACAAACGAAGACGTGGTCGAAGGATTCCGGGTCGAACGGCAATTCGAAGATGTCAGCCTCGCGGAAGGCCACATTCTGAAAACCTGCTTCCGCGATTTTCCTCTCGGCTTCGGCGA
Source organism: Desulfobacterales bacterium (assembly GCA_049366795.1). Lineage (GTDB taxonomy): Bacteria > Desulfobacterota > Desulfobacteria > Desulfobacterales > UBA5852 > CALNZV01. Next base: position 31,220 of record JBMNCP010000015.1, on the reverse strand, counting down.
TTGAACTCGTCGAGATGTCGATCGACGTAAAACGGGCATGCGGACTGTTTGCGGCCAAGGTTACGGTTTGGGCCCCGGTGCCGCACCCCGCCTCGAGGACCCTGCTTCCCGGCGGATAGAACGTATCCGAGTGAAGCAGGTCGACAAGGGTGACCGCCTGGTCCTGAAGCCGGATGGATTCTCTTTGATCGTATCCGTGAACGTATCTCTGATTCATTGGACCTCTTCTCAAGAGTTTGACGGACCGGAAGCAGGAGGGAAATCAGGTTTAGAGATTTAATGCAGGATAACCAAGCGGATCAAGGGAAATAACGGTACAGTAGCCGAATCGCCGGCATGATGCTTTCGAGCGTGGAGGAAGCGTACGCATCCCGGCGGTTTTTGAGGCGTCTTCGAGTTCCAGGATAATGCGGCGAGGGTGTCTCCCGCGTTCGTCCTGGGTGGTATGAAAGCCTGTGGACCCATAGCGACTCAGGCCGGAACAGGTGGTTGCAGCCCGTTGCGAAAAGCGCAGCAACCCCAAGGGTTGTGAGCATTTTCACAGGAGATCGGGCATAGCCTTTCGACCCGATGCGGTTCGATCCACAGGCGGTCGGATCTCAGTCCTTCGCCGCTTCCGTCACGATCATCCAGGGCACTCCGAAGCGATCGGCGACCATGCCGAATCGAGGCGAAAAGAAGGTCTCCATCAGCGGCATCTGCACCTGGCCGCCGTCGGCCAGGGCGGCAAACAATTGCTCAGCCTTTTCGACGTCGGGCACGGTGATGGAGAGGGAAAATCCCTGGAAGTTCGGCCGGCCCAGGCATTGGCCGTCGGAAGCCATGATCGTGGTGTCGCCAATGCGGAATTCCGAGTGCATCACCTTGTCCGCCGCCCCGGGCACGCACATTTCGGGATCCGGGCTGTCCTTGAAATGAAGCAGCATCTCCACCTTGGCGCCGAGCGTGCGCTGGTAGAATTCAATGGCCTCCTCGCATCGGCCGTCCAGATAAAGATAGGGTTGGACTAACATGGTGGATTCTCCTTTCAGTCACCGGCAACATTCTCAGTGTCCGTCCATCGTGGATGGACACTCTCTAATGTTTCCGGGTGACGGTCATTTCCATCATTTTCTCTTCCTTGCCAGTTTCGGGCGTGAGAAACATTTCAAATTCAAGGGTGTCGTCATTTACGATCCGGGTCACGCTGCGCCATGTCATCGGTCCCCTGACCGGGTCGTCATACCGGCACTCCTGGGTGATCGTCCGTCCGTCGTCACTGGCAGTCCCCTCGAAATAATAGATTCCCGTGCTCATCGAATCGATCCAGGTCGACACGTACTTTCGGGTGTAGTTGTCGTACCCGATGAGGTTGATGCCGGCAAACGGCGTTCCCATCATCTCGCTTGCGTATTCCTGCTGCAGGTAGCGTCCGCCGAGGAGCATCTTCTGTTCGCAGGTGCCGGTGCCTTCCATCGGCGGCTGGTCGGGATCCATCCACCCCAGGGTCCTTGTGTTCCAGCTTCCCGCCAGTTTTCCCAGCATCTTGTGAGGTTCTCCGGGTACCGCGAGCTTCTGGTAGACCGCCATCATCTCCTGCATGTCCGGCTTGCGCTCCTGTTTCGCTTTTTCGGCCATCACACACCTCCTTGCCGATCCCTCTGTCCAGATCGACCTTTAGAGATTGTTAGGATATTGTTTGGTCATCCGATTCAAAACTCCGGCCAACGGTTGACACTTTATTGTCGTCAGGGGCGCCCCGCAATCGACATGTAGAAAAAAACTTCCTATGTCGGCCGGGAACTGATCTGATATCATCAAGTTACGTGCTCCGGGGTCCACTGAGTCCATTTCTTGAATCAGGACGAAGTCGATGATGAAAACATGGATGATCACCCTGTTGGTCTGCTTCCTCCTCTATGAAATCATAGAGCACCTCGTCCTCCCGCTGATCTGGGCCCTCCGCCAGCGAAAACGCAGGTCGATTTCCGGCGCTCCGGGAATGATCGGGAAAAAGTGCCGGGTCAAGGAGTGGAACGGGAACAGAGGAAAGGTGTCGATCGGCGGCGAACTGTGGAACGCGGCCAGCCGTCATTCGCTGCGATCTGGAGACCAGGCGGTCATTCTCGATATCAAGGGGCTCGTATTGGAGGTCCTACCCGACGATAGTCGATTTTCCGGGATCTTCTCCAATCGATTTGGAAAAGCGCCTCACAAGCCGGATTCCAGCAAGACCGTGGATGGGCACGATGAGAAACGGGCCAGCCTCTGCGAGGCTGACCCGTTGATGGATTGGCGTCCCCAAGGGGATTTGAACCCCTGTCGCCGGCGTGAAAGGCCGGTGTCCTGGACCGGGCTAGACGATGGGGACGTGAATTGTCCTTTGGGCTGGTGGGCCGTGTTGGATTCGAACCAACGACTCTCTGCTTAAAAGGCAGATACTCTACCGACTGAGTTAACGGCCCGCCTTGAAAGCGCCTTCAATTACTCATAATACCGGCGTGTGTCAAGGAAAAAATCATTTTTTCCAGAATTCGGGAACGAGCAGGATGATCACGGTGTAGATTTCAAGCCGCCCCAGCAGCATGCACCAGGACAGCAGCCATTTGCCCATGTAAGGAATGCCGGCGTAATTCTCCACCGGGCCCACCATTCCGAACCCAGGGCCGATGTTGCCGATCGAAGCGGCCACAGCGCCGAACGCTGTGACGAAGTCCACCCCAAGCCCCGCCAGCAACACCGAACAGAAGCCGAAAAGGCCCATGTAAAGGGAGAGAAAGCCGAGGACGCTTCGCATCACGTCGTCCGGAACAGCCTTGCCGCCGATCTTGATGAACGAGACGGCACGCGGATGGAGCATTGAAAAGAGCTCCTTGTAGCAGAATTTGCAGGCCAGCATAATCCGCAGGCATTTCATGCCCCCGCCCGTCGAGCCTGCCGAAGCTCCCAGGAACATGCTCAGAAGCAGGATGAGCTGGCTCATCGCCGGCCACTGCTCGTAATCGGCGGTGGCGTATCCGGTCGTGGTCAGAATGGAAACGACCTGGAAGCTGCCGTAGCGGAACGCGTCGACGACCGAGTCATACACCGTACCGAACACATCGAAGGTGACCAGAAAGGACAGCACCAGCACGGCTCCGAGAAAAAAGCGGCACTCCGAGTCCTTCCAGAACGCCAGCGTCTCCCCCTTGAAGAACCGGTAGTGAAGTGAAAAGTTGATGCCGGCCAGAAGCATGAAGGAAAGCACGACGTAGTCGATGTAGGCGCTGTCGAAATGGGCCACACTGGTGTTCCTGGTGGAGAATCCCCCGGTCGGCATGGTGGTGAAGGCGTGGCAGAACGCATCGTAGAGGGACATCCCGCCGATCCAGAGGGCGATGACCTGGGCCAGAGAGATGGCGGCATAGACTTTCCAGAGCACCATCGCGGTATCCCGAATCCGCGGCTTGAGCTTGTCCGGGACCGGACTGGGCACCTCTGCCTTGTAGAGCTGCATTCCGCCCACACCCAGAAACGGCAGGATCGCCACCGACAGCACGATGATCCCCATCCCTCCCAGCCACTGGATGAGACTCCGCCAGAACAGGAGCCCTCTGGACACGGCCTCGATGTCGGTCATGACCGAAGCGCCGGTGGTGGAGAATCCCGAAACGGATTCGAAGAAGGCGTCCGCGAAGGTGGGAAATATTCCCTCGAAATGAAACGGCAGGGCTCCGAAAAACCCGATGACCGTCCAGCCGACGGCCACGATCGCCATCCCTTCCCGCTGGGAGATGAATTTCACCTCGACAGTCCGCAGGAGCAGGAAGACGCCGAGCCCGGCGGCCATTGTCACCCCCGCGGACAGCGCCATTGCCGACACGTCGGCATCCTCGTAAAACAGGCCCACGAGGAGGGGCACGAGCATGGAAAGGCCAAGGAAAGCGGTCAGCGCTCCCACGACCTTGAGGATGTATAGCCAGCGCATCAGAAGTATTCCAGCTTGACGGAAAGGATCTGTTCGATTTTGGGGATGGCGGTTCGGTGGGCAAAAATGATGATCCGGTCTCCGGGTTGGATCACGCTGTCGCCCGTTGGGATGATGCTCTCGTTCCCGCGGCTGATACCGATGACGAGCGATCCCTTTGGAAATCCAATTTGTCTGAGAGGCCGGGAGACGATGTCCGAGGTTTCCAGCGCCTCGGCTTCCATGACCTCCGCGTTCTCCCCCTTGATGGAAAACGCGGACACCACCTTTCCCCGCCGGATGTGCTGGAGGATGCTGTTGATGGCGGACAGCCTCGGACTGACCACCTGCTCGATGCCGATGGTGGCCATGAGGGGGAAGTAGCTGAACTTGCTGATCCGGGTGATGCAGTTTTTCGCCCCCATCCGCCGTGCGAGCAGCGAGGCGAGAATATTGGTTTCCTCGTCGTCGGTGAGCGTCACCACGACATCGATATCCTGGACGCTTTCCTCGGCAAGCAGGCCCTGGTCCGATCCGTCGCCGTGCAACACGATGCTCTTGTTGAGGCGTTCGGCCAGGACCGCGCACCGCTCGGCCCTTTTCTCGATGATCTTGCAGCCGATTCCCTTTTCTTCGAGCAATGCAGCCAGACGATAGCCGATGCTCCCGCCGCCGATCACCAGCACCCGTCGAAGGGGCTCCACCTTCTTGTCGAAGACGCCCAGGGTGTCGACAAGGCGATGGTTTTCGGTGATGAAGTAGACCAGGTCTCCCGGCAGAAGCCTGTCCTTTCCGCGAGGGATGATCAATTCTTCGTTTCGGACCACGGCGGCGATCAGCGGGCGGCTCTGTCCGGTCCGGGCCGGCAGATCGATGAGCCGGACGCCGGCCAGGGTGGCATTGGCGTCGAGATAAAGCCCCACGAATTTGAGCCGTCCATCGGCAAAATCGATGATATCGACCGTCCCGGGATAGGTCATCATCCGATCGATGGTCTTGACCACTTCGATGTCCGGGTTGATCAGGGTGTCGATATGGGGAGGCTTGTCACGGAAGATTTCCTGGAAACCGTCGAAATCCGCATGGCGGACCCGAACCAGCTTCTTGGTGGTCGGGGAAAGGATGTCGGCCATGAGGCAGGCCACGAGATTGGTCTCGTCGCTGTTGGTGACGGCCAGAATGATTTCGGCCTTCCGGATCCCGGCCTCTTCCAGAACCGTTGGGCTGCTGCCCGAACCCTGGCGGACCTGGACATCCAGATTGTCCGACACCCGGCGAAGGGCGTCGGCGCTGCTGTCGATGACAACCACGTCCTTGTTTTCCAGTGCAAGGTGGCTGGCGATGTGAAAGCCGACTTCTCCGGCGCCGACGATGATGATTTTCAAATCCACCCCCCTGGACGGCAGACCACCGGCGGCGCGATGTCCGTCTGAGGCCGCGTGCGTTGCGGTCCCTAGTACACCCGGGCATTTTCGGTGTCAAATCTCAAAACGCTTCACTGGGAAAGCCCGCCGAGGATACAGCAGGCAAGCAAGGTCAGGGACAGGCAGACATGATCGACAGGGCGGGCCTGGAACCCGGGATCGGTGCGATCCTCGGAATAACAGCGGGCGGCCATGGCCAGGGCCAGCCGGTCGGCGGACAGCAGGGTACGCCGGATGACCGGCAGGGTGGAAAAGCGCAGGCTCCGAAAGGGATGGTTCCGGCCCGATAGCCCCCTCGCCGCCACCGCATCCCGGGTTTCGGCAGCTTGACTCAGCAGCACCGGAATGAATCGGATCATGAGGCTCATCATCACGCCAACCCGCCGTTCCGGTAGAAACGGAACGGGTTTCAACAGCCACTGCACCGCCGCCTTGATCTCCGCGGGGCGCGTGCTGGCGATGAAAAGAAGACTCAGCAGGACGATGCCGCCAAGCCGCCAGACCGCGATAGCGCCGGAATACACACCTTCTCTGGTCATGACAAGGCCGGCCCAGGCCCACAACGGCATCCCCGGGGTCGACAGCGCCCTGGCCGCGAAAACGGCCAGGAAAAAAAACGCCATCCAGCGAAGACTGTAAAGCATGTCACGGATGGATACCCGGACATGGACCAGGATCGTCAACAAGAGGGCGTTGGCCGCCGTCATGCCGATCAACCCTCCGCCCGAGAAGGCGATGGACAACAGCAGTACCTCGCCCATCTTGTGACGCACGTCGTGGCGATGGAGAAAGCTGTCCCCGGCGTGGAACCGAAAGGCCGTCAATCGAGCCATGAGCGAATCTCTCCTCTCAGCCTGAAGGCCTCCGGCTGTCGAACGCCATGGTGCTCCGCCAGCAAAATCACTTCTTCCACCGCCCCGTCCGCAACAACGCGCCCGCGGTCCATGAGCGCCATTCGACGGGCATGGGGGAGCATTTTCTCGATTTCGTGGGTGACCACGACCAGGGTATGGCCCGCTGAATGCAATTCGATCAGGGCGGCCAGCACCTGCCGCACGCCGGGAAGGTCCAGGTTGGAGAAAGGCTCGTCCAGGCAGATCGCACCCGGCATCATGGCCAAAACCCCGGCAATGGCCAGGCGCCGCTTTTCTCCTCCCGAAAGAAGATGGGGATGCGCCTCGGAAAGGTGCTCGAGTTGCATCGAACGCAGGGCTTCAGCCACCCGCCTGCGAACCTCTTCCGGCGGAAGTCCGAGGTTTTCGGGCCCGAAGGCAATGTCCGCGGAAACGGTCTCGCCCACGATCTGGGTTTCCGTATCCTGAAAAACGAGACCGACCCTTCGCCGGGCCCGGCGAGGGTCCCTGGCAACCGAAATTCCGTCGATGCGCACGGTTCCCATGGTGGGCGTCAGCAAACCGTTGAGATGTTTGAGAAGCGTTGTCTTCCCTGATCCGTTCCGGCCGGCGATCACCACCAGTTCACCGGGTCGGATATTCAGATTTACCCGGTCCAGGCCGATGCGTCCGCCCGAAAACCGGTGTACGAGGTTTTCGACGGCGATGTCGGCGCCCACGGATTTCATGACCGGCCGCACTTTCAAGCAACGGCTCTCCTCTCCGCGGCGCATTCGGACCCGACGATGGGTCTCAACGTCCGAACCGTGAGGGCGGCGGCGGCAATCTTCAGGGCGTCTCCGGCAAGAAACGGCAGCATGCCCACGGACATGGCCTTGACGGCCGTCAGGCCGGCGACCGTTTTCAGCCAGAACACGCCGCATCCGTAAAGCACGGCAGTCCCGGCAACCATCGCGAGGACATCGGCGAGCCAGCGCCCCTTTCCCCGCTCGGACAGAAAGCCCACGAGAAACACGGCGGGCAGGTAACCGATGAGGAAGCCGCCGGTAGGGCCTGCAAACCGGGCTATGCCGCCCGTACCTCCCGCGAAGACCGGAAGCCCGATAGCTCCTGCCAGCAGATAGACGGCGATGCCGGCCGTTCCCCAGCGGCTTCCCAGAAGAAGGCCGGTCAGCATGACGAAGAAATTCTGCAGAACCATCGGAACCGGCCCGATGGGGATCGCGATGAAGGCTCCGGCTGCCGTCAGGGCCGCCATGAGGGCGGCGAAAACCATCTGCCGGATGGGTGGGATCGCGTTCATACGGGTGCATCTCCTTTGTGGAAGCAGTCGCCGAAAAGGACGCGGTGAAGCCTGCCGTCGGCGCCCCGAACCCGCAACGCTCCATCGTAGTCCACTTCCTCGGCGCGGCCGTTGAGAGTGCCGGACAGCGTGCGGATACAGACGTCCCTTCCCAGGGTATTGGTGAAGGATTTCCATTCGCTCACCACGCCTTCGAGATTCGAATCGGCCACTCTTTTCTCGAAACGGTCCAGGAAGTCCGAAAGCAGTTCCCGACGGGATACCGTTTGGCCCAGAAGGCTTTTCAGGCACACCGACGAGGGCTCCCGGTCGGTCGGGTCGTTGTTGACGTTGAGGCCGATTCCGATATTGACGAACGTGACCAGATCGCCGGACGCCTCCATTTCGGAAAGCATGCCGGCAAGCTTCCGCTCACCGACCAGAAGATCGTTCGGCCATTTCACCGTCGCCGCCACCCCCACTGTTTCCCTGATGGTGTGCACGAGCTCCAGTCCCGCTGCAAAACAAACCTTGTGACTTTCCACGACCGGCAGATTCGGACGAAGAACCAGGGTCACATAGAGTCCGCCGATTTCCGAGTGCCAGGATCGATCCATTCGCCCCCTGCCCCCGGTCTGTCGATCGGCGACTACGGCGGTGAAATGGGGGCACCCCCGGCGGGCGAGTTCCCTCGCGGCGTTCATGGTGCTGTCGATCCCGGGGTAATAGTGAATCCGGTCCTCCCGTCCGGGGAATTCCCAGGGATAAAGGGCGTCCGGCGTGGCCAACAGGCGATAACCCCTGCTGCCGGCCTCCACGACGTATCCCAGATCCTGAAGCGCTTGAAGATGCTTCCATATCGTGACGCGGGAGACGCCGAGCTCGCGGCTGAGCGCCTCACCCGAGCACAGGCCGCTCTCCCTGCGCAGGACATTTAGAATGCGGGCTTTCATTGGACCACGGGCTCCAGAGACGTGTCCGGTAATTTGGTTAACTGTAGAAAAAGGAGTGGTTAACGGTTTTCGAGGGTATTGTCAAGCCGGGGAATTATTCGAGAGGAGGCTTTTCCGTCCTGGCATTCTCGCCGCATTCGAACACGCCGGCGACGGGCGAAACGGAATCCGGCAAGTATATACGGCATACACAACCCGGACGCCGTCTATGCCGAAGGAGGAGGCGCGTCGTGCCGGGTCACGTTGGTGCCGCTGCACCGGGGACAGTGGATCACCTGCCGGACTATTTTGTCTTCGACGGGCACGCAGTTGAGGCAGAATTCCTCCCGGCAGTCCGCACACCAATAGACGTAATCCGACAAGCAGCGGCAGTAATGGCAGATCATCGATTTTTCTTCGGTCATGAGCATTACGTTCCTTTATTCCTGCTATTCCGGCAGATCGGGGCCTGGTGAGAATCGGAGAGCTGTCTGGCATCACGATAATCTTCTTTTATCGTAACGCAACCCGATGGGGCTATTCTTGACAGCGGGGGATCCGCAACTACCATGGAGTAGCGCCAAATGCAGCGTATCGAGAAGCCGAAGTCCACCGGATCGGAACCCAGCACCGTATTCCGAAAACGGATGCGCATTCGCCAGCTGTCTGTTTCTTCCCTGTAAGCTTTACAAGAAAGGAGAACTGAATCATGAAAATTCTGGTGGTCTATTATTCGATGTACGGTCACACGTATTCCATGGCCAAGGCGGTCGCGGATGGAGCGGTAGCCGTTGACGGCGCCGAGGTCGTTTTACGAAAGGTGCAGGAATTCGATGCCGTGAACCAGATCATCGACGGGAACGAAAACGCCCGAAAAGTCCGCGATCAGCAGGCTTCGGTGCCGGTCTGCACCCTCGACGACCTTCGGGATGCCGACGGCATCATCTTCGGGTCCCCCACCCGCTATGGAAACATGGCCGCCCAGATGAAACAGTTATTCGATGCCACCGCTCCTCTGTGGATGAAGGGCGAACTGGAAGGAAAACCCGCGGGACTTTTCACCTCGACAGCCACGACCCACGGCGGCCAGGAGACGACCCTGCTCACCATGACGGCGCCGCTTCTGCACCTGGGCATGATCGTGGTGGGTGTCCCCTATTCGACTTCCGGTATGCTCCACACCGAAGGCAGGGGCGGGACGCCGTACGGCGCTTCGACGATCGCAGGTTCCCAGGCAGAACTGCAACCCAGGCCTGAGGATCTCGACATCGCGCGTGCCTTGGGGAAGCGTGTTGCCGCCATTACCAAAAGACTATCCGGCTGATCGCACCAAAGGCGCATTTCTTCAAGCGGAGGCTGGGGGCAGCCCCTTCAGCCTCGGGTTCGTCTCCAATCCTGACTGGAGAAGACGGTTTGGCAACGACAGGGCCGGGGCTTCCAGGGGTCAACGGCCCTTATCCTGTTGGTATCAGCCGCGATTTGATGGGTGAAACCCGCTGTCGTGCTTTGATGCCTCACTTGAGCTTTTGGTTCCTCGCCCCCCCTTCTCTATACCGCCTTTACGTTACGGCACGATCCTTGTGATTGAACCGGCTTCATTTCTTTAAATGAAAGATCCTCCAAAAAAACACTGCAGCGTTTCCCACAAATGCCGATAACACTTCCGGGCCGATTCACACGGCGGGTCAGGTCAATTCAACGGACGAGCGGCAGCAAGGGAGCGACCCATGGAGATCATGTCCCAGAAGATCCTCAACATGGTTTTCAAACGCAATGTTCCCGACGACATGAGCAGCTACGAGATGGACCTGAACATGCTCAAGGTGCTCGGGAAAATAGACGGTGTCAGCGACGTCGCCACCGTTTCCAGCCGATTGGGCATGCCGCCGATCGAACTGCGTCCCATCCTGGCAAGGCTCTACAATCAACGACTGATCCTGCCGACGACACCCGCCGGCGAACGACTGGATCCCGGGGTTCTGGCCTTCATGGAAAAACACCTGGCCACATCCATCGGGCCTGTCGCCGCCATGATCATCGGCGACAGTATTCGCCAGCTCGGCGAGCAGCCGCAAAACTTCCCGGCCGCCCGGGCCGGGGAACTGGTGGAAAAGATCGCCTCCAAAATCATCGTCGACTCCCACAAGCATCAATTCCTGCAGCTGATGAATTCCAAACTTGCCAAAAAGGAGAAGTGACCGAATGACCGCCTCCGACATCGTTTGCCGCTGCACCGGCTGCGGGAAATCCTACAAGGTAGATGTGAGCCAAGTGAAGGGGAGCACCTGCCGGTTTACCTGCAAGGAATGCCAGACCGTCAACACGGTCGAACGCCCCGAACAAACCGAAACACCTGTCGTCGGATCTCCGAAGGTCGAGGGTCTCTCCATTCGGTCCAAGATCACGGTGATCTTCGTGGCCTTGGTCCTGGCGTCTCTGTCTGCGGTGGGTTTCGTGGCCACCTATAAAAGCCGATCGGCGCTTCTGGAGCAAAGCGAAGCGCAGCTGAGGCAGGTCACCGCCCAGAAGGCCAAACAATACGGTCTGGTCTTCGAACGCCTGCAGCACGAAGCGGAAAGCATCGCCAAGTATTCGGCGGAGATCTACGAGACGCAGGATTACGCCGTGAACAACTTCCCGCTTCTCATGCCCTGGACCGGAAGCCAGTATGGCGATCCGGCGGTCAACCAGCGTTTTGAAAGCGAAGCCCGTCTCCTCGAACGGATTGGACCGATGATCCGGAGCGTCGTCACGAGCAACCCCAACCTCGAATTGGGTTACATGGCAACCGAGAACGATGTCTTCGTCCTCGACGACGTGGCCGCACGCGATGCCATCAGCAAGCGGGAAGGCTTCGTTCCGTCCAGACGGCCATGGTATGTCAAGGCCAAAGAGATGCACACCACCGCCTGGACGGATCCATACGTGGACGCCAACACGGGAAAACTCATCATCACCTGCGCGACGCCGGTACTCCTGTCCAACCAGAGCATGATCGGCGTCGTGGGTCTCGACGTGCTCCTGGACACCATCCAGAAGGACATCCTTTCCCTGGATATCGGCTACGACAGCTACGCCATGCTGATCGACAACAAGGGAAAGGCCCTCGTCCGCCCCGGCATGAACCAGAAGGACACCCGCTGGGACGAGACCTACCGGACCGAGGATCTGCTCAACACCGACAACGCCGAATTCAACGGGATCGTCGCCAGGATGACCCAGGGGAAGAACAACGTCGAGCAATATGCTTCCAATGAAGGCGACAAGCTGATCGCCTACGCCCCCCTGCCGACCATCGACGCCAGCCTGGCGATCGTCGCCTCCAAAAACGAGGTGATACGCCCCGCGGTGGCCATTCAGTATTTCATCGCCGGTGTATGGGGCATCGTCCTGATCATCGCCGTCATCATCGGGTTTGCGCTGGGAAATGGGATCACCAAGCCGATCAACAAGCTGACCACGATGGCCGACCTGATCAGCCAGGGCAAGCTGGACCTCGATGTCATGCCCGAGGAGCGCAAGGATGAAATCGGACTGCTCACCCGATCGTTCAACCGCCTGGTGATCAGCCTCAAGATGGCCATGGCCCGATAACCCCCCGGTCCCGGGGCGCAGTGCAGGGCCCCGGGACTTGCTCCCCTCCTCCGCCGCGGACCTGTTTCCCTAGGACTTCCCCCTGACCGGAGACGGGAGGCAACATCGATTTTCTGAACATGCCCGACCCCTCCCACCCTGCCCCCCAGGAAAGCGTCCAAGACCGAGGCATTCATTTCCGGCCGGAACACGGCGCCACGACCCGAAGCCGAATTTGAAATGTGGAAAAAGATGATTAGGCACTTAGAAAAAGAAGTGCCTTGCATTTCCCCCACGAGTCGATCCGCCGTCCGTGACGGATCCGGCACCGACCGGAGAGCGCCGGGCATTCAAATCAAGCTGTTCCGCGTGCTCCTTGGCACGAGACCGTTCCGACCACACACCGCGCGTGAGGTTGTCATGAAACCGACAGGCTTGTCCCGGAAAAATCGCCTCCCGCGAATTGCCGCCGGATCTCTTCTCCTTCTACTCATCCTTTCACCAGCCGCCTTCTCCGATCCGTGCGACCGAAGCCTTTCACCTTTTCCGGGCAGCGGGTTGGGATACGGCCCCATCGGAAACCGGTGCGAGGGGTTCTATGTTTCGGACATCTCCGCCGGCAGCCTCGAGGTGGTTTCACTGGTTCGAGGACGGTTGCGGTTCGACTGGAATCCGGAGACGGTGCTCGAGGTCTCCGTTTCGCCGGAAATCCGCGAGGTGGTTCACGTGAGAGCCGTTGCCATTCCCTTGAGAACCTACTACCGGATGGACGGAGACATCCGGGTCGGTGGTAAGCTCGTGTGGCCCGTCAAGGACATTCTATTTCCGGCAAATCTCACGCCGGAGCGCATCGGGATTTTCGGCTGGACCGGCGCCGGGGCGGATCGCGTCTTCGTCCCGTTGGAGGTGCGGCAGATCGACCCACCACCCCCTGGAAGGCCGCCGACGGCGGGAACCCATCTCGTCATCCGGGCCACGGTGGATGTGGACTCGTACTTATGGCGAACCGCCCCGGCCAGTGGAGGCCACTGCCGCGCGTTCGGAAAATGGCTGCCCGTCGAAAATGCACCGATCCATGCGGGTGCGCCGGTCTCCATTCGGATTCAGGAGGATTCCGGGAGGGCTGCGCGGATTTGCCTGGAGGTGGCCGCCAAGTCACGCCGGGATGCGGAGTGGCTCAAACTGTCCATGCATCTGGAGGCGATGGCTGCGCCATGAATGAAGATGCCCGCCAGCGGATCCAGCGCAAACTCGAAGCGGAAGTGGACAAAACAGCCGCCGCCCTGCTGGAATCCGAGGATGCAAAGGCCGTTTCGGCAGGACTGCAACGGATCGACGCCTGCCAGAAACTCCTGGCGGCGATGCCCGCCCGATCCCGACGGGAAGCCGCGAGGGCTGCGGGTGTCGCACTGATCTGCCTGTCGATCGCCGGCCTGCTCTGGTACCTCCGCCTGCCCCGCGTTCACGTCACGCTGGACATTGCCAGCGATACCGTCGCCTTTCAGCTGACGGCGCCATGGGAGATCGACCCGCCCCTCGAGGCGAGCCAGGTGAGAATCGAAAACCTGGAAAGCATCAGGGCTCCGGCGCTCCAGGTCGACATCGACGGCGGCGGCGGGAATGCCTGGATCGATCTCGCCGGAGAACGGATCCGTCTGCTCCGGACCCGATTCGCCGCCGATGGGCATCTCGAAATCGAATCCGTTCAGCACAACCTGGATCTTTATTTTCGGAACGGAGCCCTCAGCGCCGAACTGACCTTCCAAGGGGCCGGTATTCTTTCGGCCGGGGCTCGCCCCGCTGACAACGTGGCCGACCGGATGCCCCACGACATCCAAATTCCGGAGACGATCCATCTTCGCGGCTCCAGCACCGGAATGATTCCGACAGTGCTGAGAATCCACCCTTCGGGCGGCTGGCGGCTCCAGGACATCCGCCTCCGGCGCCTCCACTTTTTCCGGGAAAAATCAACCGCCCCGGGAGCCGTGGGGTTCGAATCGGCCATTCGGGGAGGCACGGTCACGATCCATGAAACCAACGCCAGCTCGACCCTCCGCGAGGGGGACCGCATGATTCTCGAAGGCGTGGACGGACGCCTCGTTCGCATGGACGGGAGCGACGGCCTCCGCCTGACCTTCGAAGGCTCCGTCGAGAAGCTCCTGATCGGTCCGGATGGGTTCGAGCGCAGTCTATCCCCCTCACTCCTCGAGTATCTCTACGTCAGGAAGCCGATAGCGCTGTTCTGGAGCGCCGTCGTTTTTCTATGGGGGCTGTCATGGAGCATCCTCAAGGTCATTCGCATCTGAAACGGCGAGCATGGTCCCTTGACGGCGCAGGGAGCGGGCTTGTCGCGGGCATCTTCCTCTTTCTGCTTCTGGGGGCCGGCAATGGTGGTGCGGCGAAACTCGACGCGGTCGACCGCTCGGGAGACCGGCTGGCCCTCGATCTGCGCGGCAACGTCGTCCGGGTCACGGCCGCCCTGGATGACGGCAGTGTGCGCAATGGTTTCGGCTTCATTGTCGGCGAGCGGCGCGGCACGCTTTACATCGTTACCGCGAATCACGTCGTCCGCTCCGGCCTGCCGGGAGAAGACACCCTATCCGTCACGGTCCGCTTCTTTGACGATCCAGGCAGAAGCCATCAGGGGGAATTGCTGGATACCTATCTGCCTCCGCCCCAGGACCTCGGAGTGGTGCGGATCCGGAAACCCGACGGGGTTTCCTGGGAACCGAAAGCGGCTGCCGCGGTAGAAAAGGAGCTGGAGGGAATCAGGGGAACCGAGGTCTGGTTCGTGGGCAGGGCGGGCGACTGGTATGTCCCCACGCTTCCTGGACGGGTGAACAGCGACCGCCCCGACCTGAATTCCATCCTTTCCATCGACATCAACACCGTGATGCCCGGCACCTCAGGCGCGCCGCTGATCGGCTCATCCGGCATCATCGGCATGATCATTCAGGACGAAGCCGGCGGCGTCGCCCGGGCGGTGTCCATCCAGGCCATCCGCAGGGCCGTCGAGGCCTGGCGGTTCCCTTGGGGCCTGGA
This sequence comes from Desulfobacterales bacterium, assembly GCA_049366795.1. GTDB lineage: Bacteria > Desulfobacterota > Desulfobacteria > Desulfobacterales > UBA5852 > CALNZV01. Next base: position 16,188 of record JBMNCP010000015.1, on the reverse strand, counting down.
AAGGGTCGCTGCCATTGCCGAACGCCGCGATGCCGTCCCTTCCCGAGCGCCACCTCCCTCCCCGCCCCATGCACGCGGGATATCCCCTGAAACACGACCGGAGATCCGCAAACCGAGCGGCGGGGTCGCCGTCTTCCCCCTTGATCTCCAGCAGGATGCCGACCGGTTCGTCACTGTCTTCAAATCGGTCATCTCCGAGGCGATTCGGCAATACGGAGGCTTTACCTCGACGGTGGAATGCTACAGAGGTACCCGCCACAGCGGGATCGACGGGGAGATCGATTTCGACAAGTCTCTGGAAAAACGACTGTGGGTGAAGAAAAGCTGGCTGTCGCTGCCCGAGCCCGACGCCGAAACGATTCAGCAGTTGGGCAGCCGGCTGGGAGTGGATGCCGTCTTTCTTTTCTCCGCCGTCGTCCGCAACGGTCCGGATCTCATCCGCGTCTACCTGGTGGACGTGCCGACGGGCTCGGTCTTTTTCGAAAAGGGGCAGGCCGAGTGGGTCCAAAACGACCTCCAGGACACCGTCCTTCAGGCCAGATCGGAAACCGGCGCCATCGCAGCAAAAGCCATAGAAGCCTACCGAAACGGCCGCCGGCAGTAACGGACACGGCTGCCGTTCAGGCATCCTGCATTTCCCTCGAACCCTCGAAAATCCGGAAACAAGGATTTGGGGTTCAGATCAACCCGCCCAAGGGTTTGCGGTGAGGCCCGCGCCTTAACGCCGCAGCCGGAACCCGCGGAGAACGCCGGTCAGGACGAAAAAAACCGTTCCCGGAGGAACAATGGCTTAAGAGCCGGCGACCTTCGGCCGATAAGAAATGCGTCGACCCTGAATGCCAACCGGAGGCTCGGTTTCAATGGACATCTTCGACAGCGGCTTCGATCCAAGCAGCCTATTCGTCTCGGCGACCCAACAGCAGGTTCAACTCGAATCGATTTCGGGCGCCGCCCTTTCCACCGGCATCGACCACTACCAGAACAAACGATACACCCAGGCGGCGGAAGCCTTCGGCCGGGCGATCGCCCTGGCCCCGTCCTCACCCTACGCCACGACGGCGGCCGAATACCAGGCCAGCTCCTTCATCAAGCTGGGCCGCACGGACAAGGCGGTGGACGCCTACAAGACGGCGATCCGCCTCGACCCTCAAAACGACGCGGGCTACGTAAAGCTGGGAAATCTCTACTACACGGAAAACCGGTTCAAGGAAGCCGAAGAGACCTACCGCAAGGCGGTCGCGATCAATCCCGATTCCACCAACCGCTATTCGCTGGGTCAGGCATACCTTCAGACCGGCAACTACATGGGAGCGGAGCGGGAATTCGGGCAGGTGGTCAGACTGATCCCTGACGAGCCCAACGGGTACTATGGGCTGGCGCTCACTTACGGCAAGCTGGAACAATATGATCGCGCCATCGAGCAGTTCAACCGGGCCATTGACAAGGACCCGGAATTTCTGAGCGCGTATCTGGACCTGGGGTTTTCTCTGGCCGACGCCGGCCGGATGGCGGAAGCGCAGGACCTGTACGACGATCTCCTCGAAAAGGACGAGGACCTGGCGGACCAGTTGAGCCGCTACCTCTACAAGGTGGATTCTCCCAAGTTCATGTTTGTCAGCGCCATGTCCACCTTCCGCTACACCATGCCGATGCGGACCCGGCTTTCCGCACTCGACAGTTATCTTTCGACTCCGGAGGCCGAAAAAACCTTTACCATGATCTTCCAGTTCGACAAGGAGATGGACAGGGAATCCGTCGAGAACATCTACAACTGGTCGATCCGCCGCGCGGACGGCTCCGCTGCCGGCGACCGGTACAACTTCGGGCTGGCGGTCGGCGATACCGAGGCCCGGTTGCCGTCCTACCCGGAGCATGTGTACTACGATGCGAAAAACTTCACGGCAACGATGCGGTTTACGCTCCACCAGAACGCCGAGGCCAACGCCACGATCGATCCCTCCCACGTGGTCTTCCAGTTCAAGGGGGAGGACGGCTTCGGCAATCGAATGGACCCCGAGAAGGACGAATTCAGCGGCTTCTCGAGAGTTGCATGACCGCGATTCAGCCGGACACGGCCTGCGCCCCCGGCGGCCGCGCTCCTGCCGATGAAGGCCGTTTCCGAAGAGTGGCCAGCAGCCGCTCGTGAATGTTGTCGAAGCCCCCGTTGCTCATCACCAGCACGAAATCTCCGGATTTGGCCTCGGCTTCCAGAAACGACAGGATTCCCTCCGTGTCCCTGAAATAGCCTGCGGAGATGCCGGCGCGGTTGATGTCGTCCACCAGTTTTTCGGCGGAAAACCGCTCGGCCTCCGGGACTTTTCCCAAAGCCGAAGGCTGGCGGATGCAGACGAGATCCGCCCCGCTGAAGGACCCGGGATATTCGTCCTGGAAGATCTTGCGCATGCTGGTGTTCGTCCGGGGTTCGAAAACGGCGATCAACCTCCCGTTCCCGCAGAACGGCTTGACCGCCTTAAGCGTTTCACGCACGGCTGTCGGGTGGTGGGCGAAATCGTCCATCACCGTAACGCCGCCTGCCCGCCCACGGACTTCCTGCCGCCGCCTGACGCCCTGAAAATCGCGCAAACCACGGGCGATCGCCTCCGGGCTCAGCCCTGCCCGATGGGCGACCGCAATCGCCGCCGTAGCGTTGAGCAGGTTGTGTTCTCCGATCATCGACGTCTCGAAGCGCCCGAAGAACCTTCCGTTTCGATGAACCTCGAAGGCAGTGAGCGGCGGGCGTATCTCGATGCCGGAAAGCCGCCAGCAGGCGTCGGGGCCCGTTCCATAGGTCTCCACGATGCAGGATGTCTCTTTCGTCAGCGGGGCAAGCTGCGGATCCTCCGCCCGGGCCACCAGAAGGCTGTTCCCGGGCAGTTCCCGGATCAATCGCCTGAATTTGGAGCGGATGTGCTCGAGATCGGTGAAAATATCCGCATGGTCGAACTCGATTCCCGTCACGATCAGGCTGTCCGGGACATAATGGAAGAACTTGGGCTCCTTGTCGAAAAAGGCGGTGTCGTATTCATCGCCCTCCACGACGAAATGGGGGCCGGTGCCCAATTGGTAATTGCTGTCGTAATTCTTGAGAATGCCGCCGATCATGAAGCCGGGGTTCAGGCCCCCGGCTTCCATGAGCCAGGCCGTGATCGACGAGGTGGTGGTTTTACCATGAGTGCCGGCCACCATGAGGGTCCGACGGCCCCGGGCGGCGAACCGGTTGAGCGCCTGGGGCATGGAACAGAAGTGAAGCCCGGATCGTGCCAGCGCTTCAGCTTCGGGGTTGGCGCGGGTCACGGCGTTGCCGACCACGACCAGATCGGGCCGGCTGTCCAGGTTCTCAGCTTTGAACCCCGCGAGAATTTCGATGCCCCGGGATTCTAGGAAGGTACTCATCGGGGGATAGACGTTCTGGTCGGAACCGGTCACCTGGATTCCCTGCTCCCTGAGGAGCGCGGCCAGGGCCGCCATGGCGGTGCCGCATACGGCGATGAGATGAACGGAGGAAACGGATTCCGGGATCCGGTTGAGTTTCATGTCGAGCACGGCATCAACTTCCTTTCATTCGGCGTCCGCCCCGTCGGCAGGCCGGTCGGGTTATACTTGCCATCGGGCCGGGGGGTTCGGTAAACAGGAGCGAAGACACTCTTATCACCGATGCGAAACGGATGGAACACGCATGGACATCGATTTCACCCCCCTCCGAAGCGCCATTACCGACAACGGTAAGGTTACCGTACTGACCGGCGCCGGTATTTCTGCCGAAAGCGGCATCCCCACCTTCCGCGGCCCGGAAGGCTACTGGACAGTCGGGTCCCGGGAATACCACCCTCAGCAGATGGCCACCGTCGCCATGTATCGGGTCCACCCCTTCGAGGTCTGGAAGTGGTACCTCTACCGCGCCGGAGTCTGCCGGAATGCGTCACCGAATCCAGGGCACTACGCCCTGGTGGCCCTGGAGGAACATCTTGGTGATCGTTTCACCCTCATCACCCAAAACGTGGACGGACTGCACCTCCGGGCGGGCAACAGTCCGGAACGCACCTATCACATCCACGGAAACGTTTTCCAGATGCGCTGCGGGGCCGAATGCAGCGAAGCCCTCCTTCCCGTACCCGAGGTCCTGACCGGACGGGACCGGCACCTCGATTTGTCGGAGGACGAGCGGAAGCTGCTTCGATGCCCTCGGTGCGGGAACGCGACGCGTCCGCATGTTCTATGGTTCGACGAGATCTACAACGAGGTTTTTTTTCGATTCGAGAGCTCCCTTCGAAAAGCGGACGAAACCGACCTTCTGATCATTGTGGGGACTTCCGGCAGCACCAACCTCCCCAACCAGGTGGTCGGACGGGTCTTCCGCAGGGGCGGCGCCATGGTGGACATCAACACGGAGGACAATCCCTTTGCCCGGCTGGCATCGAAAGTCCGCGTCGGGATGGCCGTCCGTGCGCCCAGCAGCCGGGTGCTTCCGAATCTGGTCCAGGCCCTGACAAGTTGAATGCTGCACCGATTTCCGATGCTCACCGGCCGCGGCGCCGCGGTTGACAAATCCCTGCCTGCTCGCCTATAGAAGCAGCCTCTTTGAATCAGCGTCATATCGACGGCGGATCCCCGTCGCGACCCAACCCCCACCAACACAGGATGCGATTTCATGCAGCACCATATCGAAGCCATATCCGAAGCCCTTCAGCTCGAACCCCTTCAGGTCGCTGCCGTGGCGGCGCTGCTCGATGAGGGGTCAACGATTCCCTTCATCGCCCGCTACCGAAAGGAGGCCACCGGCAGTCTTGACGAAGTCGCGGTCACGGACATCCGGAACCGCATGGAGCAGCTGAGGGAGCTGGATTCGCGACGGGCCTCGATTCTCAAATCGCTCGAGGACCACGGCCACTTGAACGATGCGCTACGGGCGTCGGTGGATGCCGCCCGGACCCTTGCCGATCTCGAGGACATCTACCTCCCCTATCGCCCCAAGCGACGGACGAGGGCCATGATCGCCCGTGAAAAAGGCCTCGAGCCGCTGTCAGCCGCCCTCATGGCGCAGACAGGCCGGGACCCGGTGGAATTGGCCGCCGGGTTCCTCGACCCGGACAAGGGGGTGGAAACACTCGAGGACGCCCTGGCCGGCGCCCGAGACATACTGGCCGAAATCATCAACGAGGACAAGTCCGCGCGTGAGCGCATGCGGGAGCTGTTTTTCCGGAAAGGAACCCTCCACAGCCGCGTGGTGGAAGGGAAAGAGACGGAGGGCGCCAAGTACCGGGACTATTTCGAATGGGAGGAGCCGGCGGTCGACGCGCCGTCCCACAGGGTCCTCGCCATGCGAAGAGGCGAAAGAGAGGACATACTCAATCTCACCATCGCACCGCCCGAAACCGCAGCCGTCGAGCTCCTCGAATTCCTGTTCGTCAAAGGGGAAGGTGCCGATTCGGAGCAGGTTCGCCTTGCCGCCAGGGACGGCTACAAACGACTGCTCTCCCGTTCAATGGAGACCGAAGTCCGCCTGGCCGTGAAGGAGAAGGCCGACGCCAAGGCCATCGCTGTTTTTGCGGACAATCTCCGGGAGCTCCTCCTCGCGGCTCCGCTCGGCGCCAGGAACATCATGGCCATCGATCCCGGCTACCGGACTGGATGCAAGCTCGTCTGTCTCGACCGTCAGGGTAAGCTGCTTCACCACGAGACCATTTTTCCCACACAGTCCGGCCGCCAGGCCGCCCTGGCGGCCGAACGGGCCCGGGAGCTTTGCGGCCGATTTGAAATCGAGGCCGTCGCCGTGGGCAACGGCACCGGCGGCCGTGAAACCGAGGCTTTTCTCAAGGCGCTCGACCTCCCGGGCCGCCCCGCGGTGCTGATGGTCAACGAAAGCGGCGCATCGGTGTACTCGGCGTCCGAAACGGCCCGGAACGAATTTCCGGATCTCGACCTGACGGTGCGGGGCGCGGTCTCCATCGGCCGCCGGCTGATGGATCCGCTTGCCGAGCTGGTCAAGATCGACCCGAAATCGATCGGCGTCGGCCAATATCAGCACGACGTGGACCAGGGCGCCCTCAAGCAGGCACTAGATGACGTCGTCGTGAGCTGCGTCAATGCCGTGGGCGTGGATGTCAACCAGGCCAGCGCCGAGCTTCTCACCTATGTGTCCGGGCTGGGACCCTCTCTTGCGCGGAACATCGTAACCCACCGGAACGCCAGCGGTCCCTTCCGCAGCCGCGAGGCCTTGAAGAGCGTTTCCCGCCTTGGCCCAAAGGCATTCGAACAGTGTGCCGGCTTCCTCCGCATTCAAAACGGGGACCATCCATTAGACGCCAGTGCCGTCCACCCCGAATCCTACGGAATCGTCGAATCCATGGCGAAAGACCTTGGCTGCACGGTGGTGGACCTCCTGCGGAACCCGGACAGCCGACAGCGCATCGATATCCGGAATTACATCACGGACACCGTTGGGTTGCCCACTCTCGAGGACATCATGTCGGAGCTGGCCAAACCCGGTCGGGACCCCCGTGAACCTTTCGAGCAGTTCACTTTTGCGGATGGCATCGAGAGCCTGGAAGACCTTCGCCCCGGCATGACGCTTCCCGGCATCGTCACCAACGTCACCGCCTTCGGCGCCTTCGTGGATATCGGCGTTCACCAGGACGGCCTCGTTCACATCAGCGAACTGGCGGATCGCTTCGTCAAGGACCCGGCCGAAGTGGTGAAGGTGCAGCAAAAGGTAAAGGTCCGGATTCTCGACGTCGATCTGGAGCGGCGTCGGATCGCGCTTTCCATGAAATCCCCAGGCGAAGCATCGCCGAACCGGTCCGGATCCGGAAACCAGCCGGACAAGGCCCGGCCGGCGCACCGGAAAAAGCGCGGCGGAGGCACGCCGCGGGACCGGAAGGCACCGTCGAATGCACCGTTCAACAATCCTTTCGCCGACGCCTTTCGCCGGAAGGGTTCTTGATCCCCCGGGGTCGGCGCTGTTATAGCCAAGGCGGTTTCGTACCGAAATCAACGGAAGGGAGAATGCGGCTTTGCGCGCTGTGGTTCAGAGGGTGTCCGAGGCCTCGGTCACCGTGGATGGAGACATAGTCGGCTCCATCGGCAACGGCCTCGTCGTGCTATTGGGCGTGGCGGTGGATGACGAGGAGTCGGATGCGGTCTTCCTTGCGGAAAAGGTCGTGCACCTCCGGATATTCGAGGACGAGGCCGGCAAAATGAACCGGTCCCTGCTCGACACAAGGGGCAGTCTTCTGGTGGTTTCCCAATTCACTCTGCTGGGAGACTGCCGGAAGGGTCGGCGCCCCTCCTTCGTTCGGGCGGCCCCTCCCGAAAAAGCGGAGGTCCTCTACGGCGCCTTCTCCCGGATGGTCGCCGAAAAAGGTGTACGGGTGGCGACAGGCCGGTTTCGAACCTTCATGGACGTCCGGCTGGTCAACAACGGACCGGTCACCCTCGTTATCGACAGCCGGTGAACCTCGAACCGCCAGCAAGCAATCCAAATAAACCGGACGCGATCTCAATGCTTCGAAAAGTATCGGTTCTGACGGCGTACGTCTGTCTTTCAATCTGCATCCAGGTGCTGCCGACCGCGGTTCTGGATGCCCGCGGGGGCGCCGCGGACCGGCGGGACGCCTGTCTCCTCATCGCACCCGATGGACGGGTGCTCTGGTCGCACCGGGCGGATCGGCCGATGGTGCCCGCATCCACCCAGAAGATCGTTACCGCCCTTGCCGCCCTCCATTACCTCGGCGAAGACTTCGTCTATGAAACCCATCTGTATCGGGAGGACCGGGATCTCCGCGTCAAGGGGCTCGGCGACCCGCTCCTCGTTTCCGAAGCGCTCGAGCGGATGGCCACCCAGGCTTCGGAGCACATCGGGGAGGTCCGTCACGTACTTCTGGACGACACCTACTTCGAGTCCCCCTTGACGATCCCGGGCGTCAGTTCGTCGACCAACCCGTACGACGCACCCAACGGCGCCCTGTGCGTCAACTTCAACACCGTCTACTTCAAGCGGGTCCGGAATGGATTCGCATCGGCGGAACCCCAGACGCCCCTTCTGCCGATGGTCATGGACCGCATCCGCCGTTCGGGCCTGTCGGAGGGAAGGATCGTGCTTTCCCGGGAGAACGGCGAAACGCTCCTCTACGCGGGACGTCTCCTTGAATACTTTCTGAAAAACCGAGGGGTTGAGATTACGGGCGAGGTTCGGGTGGCCCGGACGCCGGTGCGGGCGGTGGATCCGGACCTTCGCTTCCAATCGCCCTATGTCCTCACGGACGTGCTCGGGAGACTGCTCGCCCATTCCAACAATTACATTGCCAACCAGTTGATCGTCTCCTGCGGCATTCAACGCTTCGGCCCCCCGGGAACCCTGGAAAAAGGGGTTCTCGCGTTGAACGAATATGCAGCCGGGGTTCTGGGGCTCGAGGGAGCGGTCCTTGTGGAGGGATCGGGAATATCAAGGGAAAATCGACTGTCGGCGGTCCACCTGGTGAAGGCCTTGAATGCCTTTGCGCCCCATCGCCCCCTCATGTCGCGCAAGGGAAATGAATGGTACAAGACCGGCCATCTCAACGGGGTCCGCACCCGGGCCGGCTACATCGAAGGCGCCGACGGATCGGTCTATTCCTTCGCGGTGCTCGTCAATTCGCCCGGCAGGTCCACCCACGACATGATGAAGCGGGTCCATCGAATCGTGGCAAGGGACGAAAAAGGATAACTTCCCAAGTCTATGAAGCGCTTGGATTTCGGATCGACTGCCAGAAGGATCGGCTCAACGGGGTTTCCTTCCCGATGCGGAGCTTGATGTATTCCTTGACGAGCATGTTGAGAAGCTGGTGGCGATTCATTTCATCGATATAGGCGCGATCCTCGAGCTTCTCGGCCAGATCATCGCTTGACAGGGAGGGATCCACCTCCGCTTTCAGACGAATGTACCGGGCCACTTCCAACGCCCCTTTCCTCAGCAGGTGCTCGTCCGCGTCGCTCAAGGATGAGGTCACCCGTTCGAGGGTTTCCGGAGGAGGCAGGTCGCTCGACTCGAGCAATCCCTTGAACTGCGTTGCGTAGCGCTCCAGCCCGTTGCGGATGTGGCCGGAGTTCACCATGTTCAAACCGGCCCAACCGGCGCTGAGCCATTGAAACACGCCGACCTTGACGGCTCCGGGATCGTCCGCGCCTTCGATCAGGATCGACATCGAAAAAAAACGATAGATCCTGGATTTCACCCACCCGAGCCCCATGACATCGATTCCCTGCTCCTGGGTGTAGATGTAATTCCAATCCTCATCGTCCCCGACGATGTATCCCTTTTTCCCGATCTCGGAATCTCCGATTTGATCCGACAGCGATACGAAGACGCGCAGGGGGCCTTTTCGAAACAACAGAAAGGCGCGCTTCAGGTCGTAGTTGTAATAGGCGCCCGTGTGGAGATCCGGCGTAATGGATTCGTGCGAGACCCCCCGGAAAATGAGGGGTTCGGACATCGCATCCGCCAGTTTCCAGAGATCCGGAAGCGTGTCGTCCCTTCCCTGCACCTCTTTCCAGTAGGCGTAATTGATCGAGGACGGGTTGACCGCGCCCTGCGGAATTCTTTGGTTGTATGCGTATCGCAGAATGTCTTTCAGGGAACGGTTGACGGTGAAAGCGATGAACGCGCCGTTGACATCTTCCCTGCGCATGGGCCCGTAGTCGGCCAGGTCCGGTATCCCCCGCAGGAAATCCACGACCACGCCTGCCTTTTCAAGGTCCAGGTCCTGTTCGGAGGTTTCCGGATCGCACAACTCCAGAAGATATTCCAGGCCGGGTTCGACGGATGCCGGCATCACTTGCGTCGATCCGCCATGGGACAGGCTGCAGGCCGGTCCTCCCGAGATGAAGAAAAACAACCATACCCACAAACCCGTCTTCACGCCGATTTTCATCACAATTTCCACTCGCTTCCAGCAAATTCCAGCCTTTTGAGGATCACCGACGCCTCGGGCTGTCATGCGACCTGCTCCGGCGATCGCCGGACCCGGCAGGGTAATAGATGCGCCCATCCCTGAGCCTCGGGGTTTTGCTTCCGGGATTCTATCATCGGTCCGGGGATGATGCAGAGGTTACTGTCAATAGGCTTTCTGAAAATCAAAAGGCGGAGAATACCCGATCGGCTGTATAAATCAATAGATTACTACCGAAAATGAACTCGCAGCCACGCACCCGTCCGTGGATGGCCGCAAAAAGGCGCGCCCGCGTGGAATTCGGTCTCCAGCACAAGTCGACGGACACTCCTCCCGATGCCACCAATGTATCATTTCGGAGGCGGGGTCGACTTTGAAACCTCCTGAATGAACCGCTCCACCCACTTCTGATGATCTTCGGGGCGGATCCTCCGCGGGAGCTCCTTCAGTGCCTGGTTCACAGCGGCATCGATCATCTCAGCCTTGAGCTCCTCGCCCGCATCCCTGAGCCGGCCCTCGATGCGGCGCCGGGCACCGTCGAGCATCAGGGTGGACCGTGTCCTGGCCTCCAGGATCAACGCTTCCCGATCCTGTTCTCCCCGGTTCACGATTTTCTGCCGAAGCGCTTCGACATCCTGTTGGCGCGTTTCAAGGGATTCCTGAACGGCCATGATCTCCCTGGCAGCGGTCTGTTTTTCCGCTTCCAGTCGCGCGAGTTCGGCGGCCAGGGCATTTCGCTGGTTCAACAGAAAGTCCCGAATCGGATTTTTCAACACTTTATAGAGCAACGCCATCAGAATTCCGAAATTCACCCACACCATGACCGCGTCATACGCTCCCCGCCATCCGCCCTGTGGCTGACCTGCAAGGGCGACCTCGGGAACGCAGGCAACGGCGACAACAGTCGCCCATCGGATTCTGAGCAGACCGGATAAAAATGACGCTTTCATCGATCGGTCCCCCGATCGAGGATCCGCTCCAGTATCAAGTCTGCCAGGGCCGAGGATTCGGCGGCCACTTTCCGACGGGCCTTTTCCAGGGAGGTGCTCATTTTTTCTTCCGCGTCCCGGCGCATCTTTTCGATCTCCCGTCGCGCCTCCCTGAGAGTCGCCTCCGCCAGCTTCTCTCCGTCTTCTCGAAGAATCTTCCGCTGCTGCCTGGCGGCCGCCTTGATCCGGCTCTCATCCTTCGCCACCTTTTCCAGGAGTTGATCCAGATCGGTTTTCAAATCCGTCACACCCGCCTTGAGCCCGTCGATATAGGCCTGTCTTTCGGCCATGTTTCGATGGACGCGGCGGAACATGACGCGGTTGATGATCCAGAGGAAAACCAGGAACAGCGCCATCTGGACCCAAAGCGTTTCGTTGATGGTGATCAGCGCCGTGGTGCGGATGATTTCCATGTCCGTCTATACGTGGTGATGGTGATGCCTTACCTCAAACCACGAAGAGAAGCAGCAGGGCAATGACCAGGGAGTAGATTCCCGTGGACTCGGCCACCGCCTGCCCCACCAGCATGGTCCGGGTCAGCAAACCGGCTTCCTTCGGGTTTCGCCCGATGGCCTCGCAGGCCCGGGCGGCGGTCATCCCCTCTCCCACTCCGGGACCGATCGCCCCCAGTCCCATGCACAACCCGGCCCCGAGCAGGGCCGCGGCCTTGACCAGATCCGCGCCTTCGATAGCCATGCCGCCACTCCTTTCGCTCCCGAATATCGAAGCATCCATTCGCCGGTCGACAACGAAGCGTTTCCGATCCCGGATCGTCCAAGATCGCCGATCGCCCGACCGATCCATCAAAACGCCCGAATCTATCCCAACTATCTCAACAAACCCAACTGTCCCAACTCTCTTAACTCTTTTAACCAACCTAACTATCCTAACTATCTTAACTAACTCAACTATCTTAACTAACTCAACTATCTTAACTAACTCAACTAACCCAACTCTCCAACCCGGAGCCCCCCGGAGGGTCTCTCCTACACGACGAATATCAAAACCAGGCTCACCACCATCGCATAGATCGCGGTCGACTGGCTCACGGCCTGGCCGACGAGCATGACGCGCATCAGGTCGCCCGAGGATTGGGTATTGCGCGCGACCCATCTCACCGCCCCTTCCGCCACCATCCCGTTTCCGACTCCCGGCCCGATACCGCCGAGGCCCATGCACAGGCCCGCAGCCAACAGGGCCGTGGGCGGGCTCAGGGCGCTGCTTTCCGGAAAGGTTTTGAACATCAATACAAAACTGACCAAAAGGCCGAAAACCGACGGCGTCTGGGCGACGGCCTGCCCGACCAGCATCGTCGTCGTGACGAGTCCTGAAGCATCTGGATGCCGGGCAACGCCCTCGCAACTCGCTCCCGCGGCCATTCCACCTCCATATCCGGATCCGATGGCCGCCAGGCCGGTGCTCAACGCAGCGCCCAGCATTGCCGCCCAGGTCGGGAACTCAGGGCCTTGTCCGGATCCCCTGAAAAGCAGCATCAGGGCAACGACCATGGCGAAGATGGCCGGTGTCTGGCACACGGCGGTGCCGATCAGCATGTTGGTGGTGATGCGTCCGGCCACTGCCGGCTGTCGCGCGATGGCCGTGCACGAGCGCCCGGCCGGCAACCCGGCGCCGAAACCGGATCCGATCGCGCCGAAACCCATGCAGATCCCGGCGCCCAGCAGAGATGCCGCCCTGACCCAGCCGGCCGGGGCGGGGTTCACGAACAGCAGCAGAATGGCCACCACAAGGGAAAAAATGGAGGCCGACTCGGATATGGCCTGACCCACCAGCATGTTCTTGACAATGTCCCCGCTGCGTTCGCTGCAGCGGGCAATCGCCTCGGTCGCGCGCCCGGCCGTGTAACCCTCACCGGCTGCGGCGCCGATCGCTCCGATCCCCATGGCGATGGCGCCGCCCAGGAATGCGGCTGCCTGCGTCAGCGTTTGGACATCGTAGGGCATGGCGCTATCTCACCTGCACGGAAATGTAGACCACCGTGAGCATCGTGAACACGAATGCCTGAATCGTTCCGACAAACAGCCCGAAAAATATGTTCAGAAAAGGCGGAAGAAGGATGCTGTAGGTCAGGTGGGACACCACCAGAATGATGATGGCCCCGCCCATGATGTTTCCGAAGAGCCGGAAGGAAATCGATACGATCTTGGCCAGCTCTCCGATCAGATTGAGAGGCATCAGAAAGAATACCGGCTCGAAGTAGGATCGGAGGTATACCTTGAATCCCTTCTCCCTTATCCCCGCATAATGGGCAATGAAAAATCCCAATACCCCTAAACTCAAGGGGGTGTTGAGATCACGGGTCGGCTCTTCCAGGTGCGGGAGAATCCCCAGCCAGTTGGAGATCAGCAAAAAGATGAACAGGGCGCAGATCAGTGGGCAATAGATCCGCCCGTAATGTTTTCCCAGGGCATCCTCGGTGAGACCGGTGAGGTTGGCTACGAGAAGCTCTCCGATGATTTGCACCGGTCCGGGGAGAATGGACCGGCGTCGACCGGCCGCGATGCCGAATGCCAATGCAACGACGAAAGCGATCCCGGTCATCGCCAGGACCTCCAGGTTGACGGCGGCCCTGTAGCCCCCCAACGGTATGATCAGCTGATGGATTTGCCCCAGATCGTCCATTGAAAGCTCAGGCTGTCAAGCGCGGGACCTTTTGAAATCCCGGATCCAGGTGAAGGCGGCATCGAAAAGGATGCACGCCTGAACGAGAAAGATGCCCACAATCGTGCCCGCAAGGCTGAAGGTGTCTAGTTTGACAGCCGCCAGGATCGGCATCCCCAGGATCAGGTAACGACCGATCGTCGAGGCCATCGACGACGGTAAACGAGTGGGGCTGTCGGCGGTCAATCGGCGGGACACCGATCGGCCCATGAGGAGGAAATTGATCGCACCGAACAGGCCGCCCATCATCACGCCGTTGCCGGCAGCGTCCCATCCGGACATCCGAAGCACGGCTCCCAGGGCCAGCCCGGCGGTCAGCGCCCCGAGGCCGTAGCGTCGTTGCAGCTGTTTAATCCCTTCCATGGTTCGGACCGGAATCGCTTTCATCACCCGATCGGAGCGTTTCCATCACCTGGCGGTAACAAACCACCGCTCCGCCCACGACGCCGAAAAGTGTCATGAACACCGTCATAAAGCCCCGGGTGCCCATCCACTGATCCAGAAAGCGGCCGGCGAAGAAACAGGCTACGATGCAGCCGGCCATCGTCAGGCCGACCTGAAGGACGATCGAGAGGGATTCGCTCCACGGCTTATGCTGTCTGGGGTCGAAAAACATCCGGGGCGGTCCGGCTGTCCACGGTTGATCCTATGATCAGCCCGTTTCTCCGCCGATGGCGGAACGGGACATGTGTTAGCACGTGCGGTTCAGGTCAGTAGCGATGCAGATCGATCGAAGAAGGGGGAAAAAAGAAGGATTGTTTTTTTCTAAACGGTTTTTAGGAGTTTGTCAAACCGCTCCTGCCGATGTATAAACGACAGGAACACTCACCCGAAATTCCTTCGCCCGCTCCAGACCCCGCGCTTTTGTGACAGCAGCCCTTCGTTCGGACCGGACCCGTCCTCACTCCTCCGGTAAGCGGCTCAATCATACGCCACCCAAAGGAGGCCGGTATGACAGTTCTCACCATTTCCCGTATGTTCGGGGCAGGCGGCAAGACATTGGGGGAGATGATTTCCAATCGCCTGGGATACACTTTTTTCGACAATGAGCTGATCCAGATGGTGGCAAAGCAGGCCAGGGTTTCCACGGACTGGGTCGAAGCCATGGAGAAGGAGGCTGGAAGCCGATTTCAGAAACTGGTATCCACACTCGTTCCGAAAAGCCTCATGGAGAAAATCCTCAGTCCTGACTACGGCTATCTCGACGAAGAAATTTATACCGACATGCTGCACCACGTCATCACGAAAATTGCCGATGGCGGAAACGCCGTCATTCTCGGACGCGGTTCCCAGTATATCCTGAAAGGGCGGCCGGATACCTTTCACGTCCTCCTGGTTGCGGATCTCGATTATCGAATCCAATTCATGGAGCGGAAATACCAGCTGACCCGAAAGCAGGCGATCATGTCGGTTGCCCTGGAGGACAAACGCCGTCTCAACCTTTACCGGAAATTCGGGAAAACCGACTATGACCAGACCGAGCACTATCATGTGGTCTTCAACATGAGCCTGATCGACATGGAAAAGGCATGTGACATGATCTGCACGCTGCTGGGCAGCTGCCGCTATTAGTGGATACGGCCGGGCAGCAGCTTGAAAACAGCGTGAAAGTCATTACTGGTAACTCAAGCGAAGTTGAAACCCGATCCAACCGGCAAAAGGAGGACGGCCATGGCGAAAGAGGAAAGCGGCAAAAAAAAGATGAAGTACGTCTATGTGAAGGATCGTGACGGTGTCGAGTATGTCTGCAAAGCGGAGGATTTGAAGAAGCCGGATGAGCTTACCGAAGAAGAGAAAGCGGCCTGCATGCTGCCCGAGGGTGGGGCGTGAATGCGGACGGAAAACGCCCCCCTGCCTGCCTCCACACCGGTGGGCCGGGGGGCAATGAGACAATCCGCTTGGATCCCATCCAGAAAAGGAAGGAAGTCGTTCGAGGACGCCGGGCCCGTCAGTGGGGACCCCAGCGAACCGCTTCGAAACAGGCGTTTTTTTCTTCTTCGGAGAGTTCGTCCGGCTTCTTCAGGGCATCCACCTCGCAGATGAACTCGTTCCCATCTCCGTCCTTGACATAAACATACCGATCCTTGAGTTTTCGGCGTTTCTTCTCGGTCATTGCTATCCCTCCTGAGTTTGTCCCTCCTGGAAAACCCGTACAATGTCTACTTCTGAACCCTAATCACGGTCCCATCGGTGGCAAGTCTTTTCGAATCTCCTGCGGTTCATCCCTTCGCCATGCCCCGCGGCCTTTCGGGACAGGTCCGGCGGATGGGCACGAAGACCCGTGCGAGCGCCGCATGGCCTCGGGAAGCCCCCGGGGAAAACGCTCGAAGGAAATGCCGCCCGCTCCGATCGGAGCGGGCGGCATTTCCATCTCGGATGAAGATATGCCTTAGCAGCCTGTGGATAAAAGGCGCCTCAGGCCGAAATGCGGCGTTGCAGCCCTCGCGAAAATGCTCACAACCCCTGTGGTTGCTGCGCTTTTGGCTCCGGGCCGCGCCTTGCCTTTCGACCCGATGCTTGTTTATCCACAGGCTGTTAGCGGAGGTTCATGGGGATGTCGCCGAGGCAGCGGTCGATGTCGGTCCGGATGCCGTCGA
>JBMNCP010000014.1:5982-46411 GCA_049366795.1 Desulfobacterales bacterium | reverse complement strand
TCGATCAGAAGATCTTCACCCTCTGCGAGAAGCTTCAAATCGGCTACATCTGCGGCGGCAAGATGTACGAGGACATCAAGCAGATGGCCGCGGGCTGGGACGATGGTAGGCCGAGCATGACAAGCGTATCGACCACATAATCCTTCGTAGTCCCCACGGCCGCCTTAATGGCAGGCTTTCCGGCCAGAAGCTTTCTGCTCTGAACGCTCATCGTCGATCCAGCCATACGGGCCGGCGGTAGTCCGCCCGTGGCGATTGATGCTCTTTGTTCTCCCGGGAACTCTCCGGCTGCGGCATATCTTCCGGCTTCGCCCAATGCACCACCCCCATCACCTCGTGAGCCACCCTGGAAAAGACCTCGCAGTCCCACAGGTGGTTCGGCTTGTGGTCGGGGCACTCCCACAGGTCCTTTTCGTTGACGAACTCGGAGGTGTAGTGGAGTGCGTCGGCCTCCGTGAAGTCCGCCTCCAGGTGGAATGCGGACGGGTCGCCGGGCTTTACTTCCAACAGGTGCGATAGCCGGTCCTTGAAGAACTTGGTATTGACCACCAGGCTTTTGAGCCCGCCCGGAATTCCTATCAATCCGTTTCATTTTTCATTTCAAATCCCAACTTCACCCGGACCCGTCCACGGCGCCTTGCCTACCCGTAAGTGAAAGACCTCCAGGAAGGACCCGCCGCAGATGAACAAGGGGGTGACATTCGGCAGGTGCTATGGTTTGAATGGTTGTGGGTGAGGTAGGCGATCGGATTGATGAAAAGGGAAATGGACTTGCTCGATGTTGAAGAATAAGTGTTTTCCTGGGTGTTGGTGGGTAGAAAAAATCCAGCACTTTTCAGGCAGAATTGACGAAAAAAGGGGTATTTCTTGATGAATCCGGGTGTCGCCGGTCTTTAGGGGTAGGGATTTAAGTAGCTTGTTTGATTGAGTTTTGGTGGTGCCCCCGGCAAGGATCGAACTTGCGACACCCAGATTAGGAATCTGGTGCTCTATCCACTGAGCTACGAGGGCAGGGTGGCTTGCTGCGGGAACCCCTGATCCGGCCCGCTGAGAGGTGGTAAGCGCATACCAGAACGTCCGGGAAAGTTCAAGAGGGATTACTTCCGTCGTCGATCGCCGGCGCATGTCCTCTCCGATGCAGCTTTTGAGGCTGAACGATCGATCGTGGATGGGGGCGATATTGTTCGCTCGGGCACCGCCGGAGACAGCGGCTCGTTGGGAGCTGGCACCGCTTTGGTCATGGTCTCCAGCCCCCCGATCAGTTGCTTTGGCTGCGGGTCCTATGTTATGTGTGATCCCGGCTGATTCCGAGCTTACAGGCATTTGATTGCCATTCCGTCATCTTTCGTTTTCAAACCTGGCCGGCAGAAAAGATTCGATTGGGAGTCCTCTTCATTCTTCCGGTCATCGACAGGGTACCGGAGCCGACTGCATTTAAAGGAGGAAAACATGCGCAGAGCGGGATATATCCATCGTTGGTATGGCTGTATCGGTATTTTGGCCGCAGTGATGTTGCTGGTCGCCGGTTGCTCTTCCCTGGCCGGAACCCGGACCGGAGCGGATTCGGATACGGCCGCAGCGGCCACTCCAAGCCCGACCGTCTACCACGATTTCAATGACGTCCTCCTGCCTTCGGAATTGAAGGTGGATGCAGATCGAACCTACATCGTCCAGGGATCCGGCATGTCGATCGGGGTTCTGACGCTCAAGGGCTGGGTGGAAAGGGATTCCCTGATTCAGTTCTTCAGAGTGGGAATGGAGAGGGACAACTGGCAGATCATGACCTCCTTCAAGTCCCCGAAGAAGACGACCGGATCCATTCTCGTGTTCTCGAAGGAAAACCGCATGGCGGTGATCACGATCCGCGAAGGGTTGATCTACACCAGTGTCGAGATCGCCGTTTCTCCCATAGCCGGATCGCCGGCTGCCGGGGCCTTCAAGGAATCCACCATGTGACTGCCGCCGCGGATGCCGCAATGGATGAAAAAGGGTTGGAATCCTGTGAGTTCGGAACGTCCAGGGGGCTTTCCGGAAAGAAAGTGATCCTGGGGGTTTGCGGAGGGATCGCCGCCTACAAAAGTGTCGAGCTGCTCCGGCTGATGATTCGGGCCGGGGCCTCGGTGCGGGTGGTGATGACCGAGAACGCAAGGTGGTTCGTCGGTCCGGGGACTTTTCAGGCCCTTTCCCGCCTTCCGGTGTGCACCAGCGTTTTCGAAGAGGGGGATGCCTCCATTCGTCACATCGACTGGGCGCAGGAGGCGGATCTCGCGGTGATCGCCCCGGCAACCGCCAATTTCCTGGGAAAGCTTGCCAACGGCATCGCCGATGACGCCCTCTCCACTTTCATGCTGGCGGTCACGGCGCCGGTGGTGATCTGCCCCGCCATGAACTCCCACATGTACGAGCACCCCGCTGTCCGGAAGAACCTCGAGGTGCTGTCCGGTTTCGGGTTCACCCTGGTCGAGCCCGACGCGGGAGAGCTGGCCTGCGGAACGACCGGCCCGGGACGTCTGCCCGACCCCTTGCGCATCCTCGAACATCTGGACGCCGCCCTCGCCGATAAGGACATGCAGGGCGTTCGCCTGCTGGTGACCGCTGGACCCACCCGGGAGTATCTGGACCCGGTGCGATTTATCAGCAATCCCTCGAGCGGAAAGATGGGCTTTGCGATCGCCCGTGCGGCCTGGTGCCGAGGTGCCGAGGTAAACCTGGTTTCCGGGCCGGTATCCCTCGCAGATCCTTCGGGGGTGCGGACCCACCGCGTCACGACCGCCGACGAAATGGCGGAAAGGGTGATGGCGCTGCTGCCGGATTCCGACGTGGTGATCAAGGCCGCCGCTGTCTCCGACTATGCCCCAGAAGCCGTCTCCGAGCACAAAATCAAAAAGCGCGACGACATCACGTCTCTGAAACTCACCAAAACCCTCGACATCCTTCAAAGGATCGGTCAGGCGAAGGGGGATCGCCTTCTGGTCGGGTTTGCCGCGGAAACAAGGGATTTGACGGAAAACGCCCTGAAAAAGATGGAGGCCAAAAACCTGGACCTGATCGTCGGCAACCTGATCGGGCCCGAGTCGTCGGGTTTTCAGAGCGACTCCAACCAGGTCACTCTTTTTTTCCGCGACGGCCGCCAGGAATCCCTGCCGATTCTGGACAAGATCGAAGTTGCCCACCATATTCTGGATCGGGTTCTTTCCATTCGATCCCAGGTTGAGCGCTGACGCTGCCGGTGATGATTCCGGTTCGCCGCCTCTATACCGTCCCTTTCGCAAAACCCGCCGGAGACCGTAACCGGGAGAATCGGCCATGACTCCCCGCGACGATGTTGATGCATTTCTTCAAACACTGAGTGAATCTCTCAAATATTATTCGAAAAACGGACTGAGAGGCTTCGATTGTTCGGCAGACGCCATGGCGGCGCTCGCGCGATGGGCGGAACCGGTGCGTCCGGGGACGGACCGTCTCGACAATGTCCGCGAACCGGTTCGCTCGGGCACGAACAGCCTCGAGGATATCCGCCGGGATCTCGGGGACTGCACCCGGTGCGGCCTTCACCGGATGCGTCGCCACATCGTGTATGGAAGCGGCGATCCGAATGCCCGGCTGGTGTTCGTCGGTGAGGGTCCGGGCCGGGATGAAGACCTCCGGGGGGAACCGTTCGTGGGGGCCGCCGGGGCGCTGTTGACGCGGATCATCGAGGCCATCCGGCTCAGCCGAGACCAGGTGTACATCTGCAATGTCGTCAAATGCCGGCCTCCCGGCAACCGGGATCCCGAACCCGAAGAAGTCAGCGCCTGCCTTCCCTTCCTGAAGCGGCAGATCGAGGCGATCAAACCGCAGTTTATCGTCACGCTGGGAGCGGTCGCCGCGCGGACACTGCTGGAAACCAACCTTCCGGTCTCCCGGCTGAGAGGGCGGTTTCACGATTGGAACGGCATTCCGCTGCTTCCCACGTATCACCCTGCCTATCTGCTCAGAAGTCCCGAAAAGAAGAGAGACGTCTGGGAGGATATGAAGCTTCTCATGGGGGTCTATCCCTATGAAGATTGATTTCAGGAGCGTCCTTGTCGCAGCGGTGTTTCTGACGATCGGTTTTTCCGCGCCCTCCAGTGCTTCGGTGTATCACGTGATGACGGTTGCGGATGCCATCGGCCCGGCCGTTTCGGACTATGTTCAAGCCGGGATCCGGCAGGCCGAGGAGGAGGACTCCCTGTGCCTGATCCTGCGGCTGGACACCCCGGGGGGGCTCGCCGATGCCATGCGGGACATCGTGATGGCGATGCTGGCCAGCCGGGTTCCGATCGTTGTCTACGTGTCGCCTCCCGGGGCGCGCGCGGCGTCGGCGGGAGTGATGATCACCGTCGCCGCCGATGTCGCCGCGATGGCGCCCGGGACCAACATCGGAGCCGCGCACCCGGTCGGCGCCGGCGGCGGGGAGATTTCCGAAACCATGTCCCAGAAGGTCGTCAACGACATGGTGGCCCACGCCAGGAGCGTCGCCGAGCGAAGAGGGCGCAACGCGGACTGGGTGGAAAAGGCCATCCGCGAAAGTGTCTCCGTGACCGAAACCCAGGCCCTCGAATTGAAAGTGATCGAGATTGTCGCCGATTCGATGGAGGATCTCATCTCCCAGCTGGAAGGGCGCGAGATCGTGGGGCATGGAAAACTGGAGCTCGCGGAAGCCGAGCCGATAGCGATAGAAGAGAGCGTTCGCACTCGGATTCTGAGGATCATCAGCAATCCGAACGTGGCCTACATCCTCATGATGATCGGTCTTGCCGGGCTCTACTTCGAACTGTCCAATCCCGGAGCCATATTCCCCGGCGTGATCGGCGGCATCGCCCTCATCCTGGCCTTTTTCGCCTTCCAGACCCTCCCGGTCAATGTGGTCGGGATCCTGCTGATCCTACTGGCGATCGTGCTGTTCGTGCTGGAAATCAAGGTGACCAGCTACGGGCTGCTCAGCATTGCCGGGGTCGTTTGCCTGGCGCTCGGATCGCTCATGCTCTTCGAGAGCCCGGACCCGGCCCTGAGGATTTCCATGAACGTCATCATCGTAACGGTATTCGTCGTATCCAGTTTCTTCCTGGGGGTGATCTGGCTGGTGCTCAAATCGCACATGGTCAGGGCCAGAACCGGGGAATCCGGCCTGATCGGAGCCGTGGGCGTGGTCAAACGGGCGCTCGAGCCGGAAGGCAAGGTGATGGTTCACGGAGAGCTGTGGAAGGCGCGGTCCGAGCTCCCTCTCGCCGAAGGCACGCGGGTCCGGATCGCATCGGTGGAAGGGTTGACACTCAACGTCGAACCCGAGGAACGACCTTGAACATCAGACGTGCTCAACGGAGGTGAACATGTTTTATCCGGTTGTGTTTGTCATCGTCCTGGTGGTGCTTTTTCTCTCCGCTGCCATCCGCGTCTTGAACGAATACGAACGGGGCGTCGTGTTCCGGCTCGGGCGGGTGATCGACGCCAAGGGTCCGGGCCTGATCATCCTCATCCCCGTCATCGACAAGATGGTCAAAGTAAGCCTTCGTCTGGTGGCCCTCGACGTGGATCCGCAGGATGTCATCACGCGCGACAACGTCTCGGTGAAGGTGAACGCGGTGATCTACTTCCGGGTGATCGACTCCATCAAGGCGATCGTCGAGGTGGAGAACTATGCGTATGCCATGTCCCAGCTTGCCCAGACGACCATCCGAAGCGTCTGCGGGCAGGCCGAGCTGGACGATCTGCTCTCCGAGCGGGAGAAAATCAACGCCGAGCTCCAGGAGATCCTGGATACCCACACCGACCCCTGGGGCATCAAGGTGGCGACGGTCGAGCTCAAGCACATCGACCTTCCCCAGGAGATGCAGCGGGCCATGGCGCGGCAGGCCGAGGCGGAGCGGGAGCGGCGGGCCAAGATCATCAGCGCCGAGGGGGAATTCCAGGCCGCGGCCAAGCTCGCAGATGCCGCCAGGGTCATCGAGGATTATCCCATGGCACTCCAGCTCAGGTATCTTCAAACGGTCCGCGAGATGTCGTCGGAGAGTAAGACCGTCACCCTGTTTCCCATTCCGATGGACCTTGTCCGGCCGTTGCTGAAACTTTCGGAAGGGGAGGGCAGGACCGAAAAGGCCAAAGGAGGCGGTTGACAATACTGCCGGGGATAAAGTATCCAGCACAGTTTAGGCATTCAACAAACTCCAACGACGAGGAGCCAGGCGACCATGGCTGGAAAAAAGAAGGAAGGAAAAGAAAAACCCCTGGAGAAGATGACCGCCACCGACCTGCGGGCGATCGCCAAGGAGGTTCAGGGCATCACCGGCGTCCACGGCATGAACAAGGACGAGTTGATTTCCGCCATCAAGGAGGCGCGGGGGATCAAGGAAACCGCGAGGAAGGCCGGGTCCTCCATGCGGGACATCAAAGCGAAGATCAAGGAGTTCAAGACGCAGCACGCGGCAGCCCTCGAATCCGACGATTCCCGCCGTGCGGCCATCCTGCGCAGGCGGATTTCCCGGTTGAAGAAACTCACGCGGAGATCATCCTGAGCCATGGGTGCACGATCCCTCAAACCATGAGGCCCAGTGATCGGATATCGGAGCCGGTCGGGATGCGAGATCGCCGGTCCGGGATCGACCCCTGCCGGCTCGCCTTCGACATCGACGGCGTGGTGGCCGATACGATGCGCCTTTTCCTGGACATCGCCCGCGAGGAATTCGGTATCGGCAACCTGCGCTACGAGCAGATCACCCGCTACGCCCTCGAAGACTGCCTCGATATCGAAACGGAGCGCATCGAGGCCATCGTGGAGCGCCTTCTGGGTCCGGAAGCGACCGCAAGACTGCAACCGATCGCAGGCGCTCCCGAGGTGATGGGGCGCATCGGAGCTGTCGCAGGATCCGTCCTTTTCGTCACCGCCCGCCCGAGGGCCGCCGAAATCGAGGACTGGCTCTGCCGCGTGCTTCCGCTTCCGTCCTCGGCCATCCGGGTCGTGGCGACCGGGAACTTCGACGGAAAGGCCGAGGTGCTCAGACAGTACGGTATCCGGCACTTCGTGGAAGACCGGCTGGAAACCTGCTTCCAGATGGATGCCGAGGGGATTGCGCCGATCCTCTACCGCCAGCCCTGGAACCGGGAGCGGCACCCGTTCCCCGAGGTGGGCGACTGGTCCGAGCTCCAAATCCTTCTGGAAGTGTGACCCCAGGCGGCGAGGGACGGCTATCGGATTTCCGGGGAACCGAAAGGAAACCTTGATGGGCCCCAAGCTTTCGGGC
The DNA here is from genome assembly GCA_049366795.1 of Desulfobacterales bacterium. Classification (GTDB taxonomy): domain Bacteria; phylum Desulfobacterota; class Desulfobacteria; order Desulfobacterales; family UBA5852; genus CALNZV01. The sequence continues at coordinate 39,152 of JBMNCP010000014.1, read as the reverse complement.
AGTGAATGGATCGACGGCTTTCTTCAGGCGCTGGCGGTCGAGAAGGGCTATTCGGAGCACACGTGCCGCGCCTATCGAAGGGACCTGGAGGAGTTCATCGCCTTTGCCTCGAAGGAGACATCGAGGAATGGACCGGCGCTCGAACGGATAAAGCCGATCACGATCCGGGGATATCTGGGGGATCTTCACCGGCGCAACCGCAAGTCGACCATCGCACGGAAGCTTTCGGCGCTGAGATCGTTCTATCGATATCTCATGCGGCAGGGCGTCGCCAAGGACAACCCCGCAGAGTCGGTGCGGACGCCCAAGCAGGACCGGCGGATACCGGGCTGCCTGACGGTGGACGACATCTTCGCCCTCCTCGACCGGATTCCGGCCGACAGCAGGCTCGACCTGAGGAACCGCGCGATTTTCGAAACCCTTTATTCCTGCGGGCTCCGGGTGTCGGAGCTGACGGGGCTGGACACCGGGGACCTGGACCTGAACGCGGGTCTGGTGCGGGTGTTGGGCAAGGGCAGGAAGGAGCGGCTGGTTCCGATCGGCCGGAAAGCGGTGGAGGCCGTCCAGATCTATCGCCGGCGCCTTGAGGAGGAGACCGGCGTCAGGGTCGACGACGGCGGCCCGCTTTTCCTCAACAACAGGGGCGGCCGCCTGAGTTCACGGTCGGTGGCGCGGATCATGGACCGACTGATGGTCGGCTGCGGGTTGCTGACGACCGCGTCCCCCCACACGCTGCGGCACTCCTTTGCCACCCACCTTCTCAACGCCGGGGCGGATCTCCGTGTGGTGCAGGAGCTTCTGGGGCACGAAAGCCTGTCCACCACCCAGAAGTACACCCATGTCGGCATCGACCGGCTGATGGAAGCCTACGACAAGGCCCATCCAAGAAAATAGGCCGAGGTATCGCGTATGAACGAGCCAATGAAGAATCGATTTCACGGCACCACCATACTGGCGCTGCGGCACGGCGGCAGGCTGGTGGTGGCGGGAGACGGTCAGGTGACCCTGAACGACACCGTGGTCAAGCACCATGCCCGGAAGGTCCGGCGGATCTACAACGGCCGGATTCTGGTGGGTTTCGCCGGCGCGACCGCGGATGCCCTCACGCTCTCCGAGAAGCTGGAGGCCAAACTCGAACGCTACAACGGCAGCCTGACCCGAAGCGTGGTCGAACTGGCCCGCGACTGGAGAACGGACAAATACCTGCGCCGGCTCGAGGCGTTGATGATCGCGGCCGACGACTCCGGCCTTTTCATCGTTTCCGGAAACGGTGATGTAATCGAACCGGACCGGGAGATCGCCGCCATCGGCTCCGGGGCCGTTGCCGCCCAGGCGGCGGCGCGGGCTTTGATCGACCATGCGGAGATGAGCGCGGTCGATATCGTGAGGGAGGCCATGGCGATCGCCGCCTCGATCTGCGTTTACACCAACAGCGAGATTACCGTGGAAGAACTCTGATCCGCTTCCGGCGGCGTTCGAACCAACGCCGCCGTGGCAACGGTTCATCCCCATCGCATTGTCTATGATGGCTTTGAACCACGATCGGGAAGCCAACCGCACCCGGGTTCCCCCGGGGCGCATTCAGGAATATAACGGATGTCAAATCAGTCGAAACGACCCGCCATGGACCAGCTCAAACCCGCCGAAATCGTTCGGGAGCTCGACCGTTACATCGTCGGGCAGGACAAGGCCAAACGGTCGGTCGCCATTGCCGTGCGAAACCGCTGGCGGCGCCAGCAGGTGCCGGAACAGCTGAAGGACGAAATCGCCCCCAAGAATATCATCCTGATCGGCCCGACCGGGGTGGGCAAGACGGAAATCGCCCGCCGGCTGTCCAACATGGCCGATGCCCCCTTCATCAAGGTGGAGGCCTCCAAGTTCACCGAGGTGGGCTACGTGGGACGGGACGTCGAATCCATGGTCCGGGATCTCGTGGAACTCACCGTCACCCAGCTCAAGAGCCGGGAGCAGGAAAACGTGGCGGACAAGGCGCGAGGCCTGGCCGAAGAGCGGATGCTCGACCTGCTGCTGCCCAAAGCGGGCCCGAAACCGGGGTTCGGAACCCAGTTGCCGGCGGTGTCGTCGGCGCCGGCTCCGGATTCCTCCAACGGGGAAATCTCCGCCACCCGCGAGAAACTGCGGCGGATGCTGCGCGAAGGGCGGCTGGACGACCGGATCGTGGACCTGGAGGTCGCCAACCGTTCCACCCCCATGGTCGAGGTTTTCTCCAACATGGGCATGGAGGAGATGGGGATCAATTTCAAGGACATGCTGGGCGGACTGCTTCCGCGGCAAACCAAGAAGCGCAAGATGAAGGTCCCCGAAGCCATGGAGATCCTGGCTCAGGAGGAAGCCCAAGGCCTCGTGGACATGGAAAAGGTGGTGCGCTCCGCTCTGGACAAGGTCGAACAGTCGGGCATCATATTTCTCGATGAGATCGACAAGATCGTCGGAAAGAAGGAAGGCCACGGTCCGGACGTGTCCAGGGAGGGGGTTCAGCGGGATCTGCTGCCCATCGTCGAGGGCAGCACCGTGATGACCAAGTACGGGCCGGTCAAGACGGACCACGTGCTGTTCATCGGCTCCGGCGCCTTTCACGCCATCAAGCCGTCGGACCTCATTCCGGAGCTCCAGGGCCGGTTTCCCATCCGCGTCGAATTGGACGATCTGGGGCGCGAGGAGTTTTACCGCATCCTGAAGGAACCGCGCAACGCACTGCTGCTGCAATACCAGGAACTGCTGCGCACCGAGGGTGTCGAAATCACCTTCGACGACGAGGCCATCCGGGAAATCGCCGCGATCGCCGAGGAAGTCAACAACCGAACGGAGAACATCGGCGCAAGGCGGCTTCACACGCTGATGGAGTGCCTCCTCGAAGAGATCCTCTTCGACGCTCCGGATGTCGCGGAGAAAAGGATCTTGATCGACCAGGCCTACGTTCTGGACCGCCTGGCAAAGGTCAAGGACGACGAGGATCTCAGCCGGTATATTCTCTGACGTGCTTTGAGTTAACGGCGGCTCGGACCCGGAACGGGACTGGAATGGATTCCACCGGTCCGGTGAAAACGAAAGTGGTTTGTTCCTTTTAAGTTTGCGGGGACAGTAAGCCGAGTACGACGACGGGTACGAGTGCGGGTCAAGGCGTCATCGATGCGGGTTTCGTACGCGTACTCAGGCCCGGATTCGAGAACCGAGTGAACAAGGAACCTGAAATGGATTTGAAAGCACCGTGCGGAGCGGAGGTCGTTGCCGATGTCCTGACCGAAGCCCTGCCCTATATCCGCCAGTTTTACGGGATGACCATCGTCATCAAGTACGGCGGGCACGCCATGGTGGACCCTGAACTGCGGGACGATTTCGCCCGGGACGTGACGCTGCTCAAGTTTATCGGGCTCAACCCGGTGGTGGTGCACGGGGGAGGGCCTCAGATCAACCAGGTCATGGATCGCATGGGGATCAGCCCCAGGTTCGTGCGCGGCATGCGGATGACCGACGAGCCCACGATGGACGTGGTGGAGATGGTGCTGGGCGGCAAGGTGAACAAGTCCATCGTCTCGCTCATCAACCGGCACGGAGGACGCGCCGTGGGGTTGAGCGGAAAGGACGGGGGGCTGATCGCCGCGGAAAAGCTGAAAATCGTCCACCAGGAAGACGAAAACACCCCTCCTGAGATCATCGATCCGGGTCTGGTGGGCCGGGTGACACAAATCCATCCGGAGATCATCGACACGCTCACCGCCAAGGGGTTCATCCCGATCGTTGCCCCCGTAGGGATGGGGCCGGCCGGAGAGACATTCAACATCAACGCCGATCTGGTGGCGAGCCACATTGCCATGGCGCTGTCGGCGGGGCGGCTGATCTATCTCACGGACGTGGACGGCGTTCTGGGCGCGGACGGCAAGTTGATCTCCTCCATCCGGGCGGCGGACGCGGAGCGCCTGATCGCCGACGGAACGATCTCCGGCGGCATGATCCCCAAAATCGAGTATGCACTGGCAGCGGTCAAGCAGGGCGTTTCCAAGGTGCCGATCATCAATGGAAAACGGCGGCACGCACTGCTTCTGGAACTGTTCACGGACAGCGGAATCGGAACGGAAGTCACCGAATGAAATCAACCATCATCGAAACGGCGGAGCGGGTGATCGCGAACACTTATACTCGGAAGCCGGTCGTTTTCGTCAAAGGCCGGGGCGCCACCCTGTGGGACAGCGAAGGAAAGTCCTACCTGGATTTCCTGGCGGGCATCGCGGTGTGCAACCTGGGGCACTCCCATCCGGCGGTGGCCGAAGCGCTTCGCACCCAGGGAGAAACGCTGCTCCATGTCTCCAACCTGTTCTACACGAAGCCCCAGGTCGAACTGGCGCAATGGTTGACGGCGCACAGTTTTGCCGACCGGGTCTTCTTCTGCAACAGCGGCGCCGAGGCCAACGAGGCCGCCATCAAGCTCGCCCGCAAGCATTTCCATGACAAGGGGGACAAACAACGGTTTCGGATCATCGCCATGGATCAGTCGTTTCACGGCCGCACCATGGGCACCCTTTCGGCGACCGGCCAGGAAAAGATCCGGAAAGGATTCGATCCCGTGCTCGGCGGCTTCGATTTCGTTCCGTTCAACGACAGCGCCGCCATCGAGCGGCGCATCGACGAGAACACCTGCGCCGTCATGCTCGAACCCATCCAGGGGGAGGGGGGTGTCGTCGTTCCGGATCCGGGCTATCTGAAGAGCGTGCGGGACATCTGCGACCGCCACGGCATTCTCATGATCCTGGACGAGGTGCAGACGGGAATGGGCCGGACCGGCAGACTTTTTGCCCACGAACACGAGGGCATTGCGCCGGACATCATGAGCCTGGCCAAGGCCCTCGGCAACGGGCTGCCGATCGGCGCCATGCTCGCGACCGAGCCCATCGCCGCCGCGTTCGCCCCCGGGTCCCACGGAACGACCTTCGGAGGGACCCCCATCATCGCCGCCGGCGCCCTGGCGGTCGTCCGTACTTTGGAGCGTGACGGAGTGGTGGCCGCCGGTGCCAGGGCGGGGGACTACTTCCGGGGCCGCCTGAAGGAGCTTGCCGAGCGGCACGACGTCGCAACGTCCATCCGGGGGCGCGGGCTTCTGTTGGGCCTCGAACTCAATACCGACGGCAACGCCATCGTCGATGCCTGTCTCGAGAGAGGATTCGTTATCAACTGCGTTCAGGGCCGGGTGCTCCGGTTCGCACCTCCCCTGGTGATCCGCGAGACGGAAATCGATGCCCTGATCGACTGCCTGGACGACGTTCTGGGTGAAGCGAAACGGCACCCGTCCCCGGACGGCGAAACCCTGTAATCGACACCTCGATGAACCGCCCGACGCGGGGATTCGAAAAGATCCATCCTTGCAAACAGAGGAGAACTCAAGTTGACGCAGCCAGTGAAAAAAGTGGTGTTGGCCTATTCTGGGGGACTGGACACATCGGTCATTCTAAAATGGCTGATCGAGACCTACCAGTGCGAAGTGGTGACCTTCTCGGGCGATCTGGGGCAGGTGGACGACATGGCCCAGGTGGAGCGCAATGCGCTCAGAACCGGAGCGGTCAAGGCTTACGTGGAAGACCTCAGGGAAGTCTTCGTCAAGGATTACGTTTTTCCCGCATTCCGGGCGAACGCCATTTACGAAGGCCAGTACCTGTTGGGGACCTCCATCGCCCGGCCGCTTCTCGCCAAGCGGCAGATCGAAATCGCCCGCGAGGAAAACGCCGACGCCGTCAGCCATGGAGCGACGGGCAAGGGCAACGACCAGGTGCGCTTCGAACTGGCCTATCTCGCCCTGAATCCTCATATCCGGATCATTGCCCCGTGGAGGGAGTGGGATCTCAATTCCAGGAAGGTCTTGATGGCCTTCGCCGAGCAGCACGGCATTCCCGTGCCCACCACGCACGCCAAACCGTACAGCACCGACGGCAATCTTCTGCACATCAGCTACGAGGGCGGGGTCCTGGAGGATCCCTGGGCGCAGGCACCCGAAGACATGTTCACTCTCACCACCTCTCCTCAAAACGCTCCGGATGCGTCGGAGTCGATTGTCATCGCTTTCGAGAAGGGGAATCCGGTCTCTGTCAACGGAACCCCTATGTCAGCGGCCGCGCTCCTTGCGGAACTCAACCGCCTGGGCGGAAAACACGGGGTGGGAAGGGTGGATCTGGTGGAAAACCGGTTCGTGGGCATGAAATCCAGGGGCGTTTATGAAACACCGGGCGGCACCATCCTGAGGACGGCCCACATGGCCATGGAGTCCATCACCATGGATCGGGAGCTGCTCCATCTGCGCGACTCCCTGGTGCCGCAGTACGCCCGGATGATTTACAACGGATTCTGGTTCTCCCCCGAACGAAGGGCACTTCAGCGGTTGATCGACGCCGCCCAGGAGAACGTTTCCGGCGAGGTGCGGCTCGAACTGTACAAGGGGAGCTGCCGGGTCACGGGAAGGCGGTCCGAGCGATCGCTCTATCGGTACGACTTCGCCACCTTCGAGGAGGACGAGGTTTACAGCCACAAGGACGCTGAGGGCTTCATCCGGTTGAATGCCCTCAGACTGAGAATCCAGGCCATGCTGGGAATGAAGATGTAGCACGCAGCCGCGGTGTCGATGCCGGTCGGAGGGATCCGGCCATGGAGCGGATTCGAGCCGGCATCACTTCGAAGGAGCCTTAAATGACCCAGAAACCGTGGGATGGCCGGTTCATGGAGAGGACCCATCGCTCGGTGGAGCTTTTCACCGCCTCCATCGACGTGGACAGAAGGTTGTACGTTCATGACATCGTCGGCAGCATCGCCCACGCCCGCATGCTGGCCAAGACCGGCATCATTTCCGACGAGGAGTGCAGCCAGCTGATCGAAGGACTGGGGAAGATTCGCCGGGAGATCGAAAGGGGTGAATTTACCTACGACGTCAGCCTGGAAGACATTCACATGCACATCGAGAACCGGCTTTTCCACCTGGTCGGAAAGGCGGCCCAGAAGCTCCACACGGCCAGAAGCCGGAACGATCAGGTGGCGCTCGACGTCCGGCTTTACCTGCGGGAGGAAGCCCAGCGGGTCCTGGAACTGCTCGGCTCACTGCGCCGGGTCATCGTCGAGACGGCCCAAGCCCACCTGGGGGTGATCATGCCGGGCTACACGCATCTCCAGAGGGCGCAGCCGGTGCTCTTTTCCCATCACCTCATGGCCTACTACGAAATGCTCACGCGGGATTGGGAGCGGTTCCGCGAGGGGTACCCGCGGATCGATGTGATGCCCTTGGGCAGCGCGGCCCTGGCGGGGACCACCTATCCCATCGATCGGGAGTACACCGCGTCGCTCTTGGGATTTACCCGCATTTCCCGCAACAGCATCGACGGGGTGTCGGACCGGGATTTCATCATCGAATTCCTGGCTGCCGCCAGTATCTGCATGGTGCACCTGAGCCGTCTCTCGGAGGAGATCGTCTTGTGGTCGTCATCGGAGTTCAGGTTTGTCGAACTGCCCGATGCATTTGCCACGGGCAGCAGCATCATGCCCCAAAAGAAAAACCCGGACGTGCCCGAACTGGTGCGCGGCAAGGCGGGTCGGGTTTTCGGAGATCTCGTCACGCTGCTCACGACGATGAAGGCCCTGCCGCTGGCCTACAACCGCGACATGCAGGAAGACAAGGCCCCTCTGTTTCAATCGGTCGACACGCTCGTCGCATGCCTCGAGGTCTACATCCAGATGATTCCAAGGCTCAAGGTCCGGTCCGACGTCATGGGCGAGGCCGCCTCACGTGGGTACCTGAGCGCCACCGACCTGGCCGATTACCTGGCCGCCAAGGGGATGCCGTTCAGGGAAGCGCACGGGTGCGCGGGCCGGGCGGTCGCCTACGCCATCGAACACGGCCGGGAGCTGCATGAGCTCAGCCTGGAGACGCTCAAGAGCTTCTCCAAGATGATCGAAATGGATGTCTTCGAGGTGCTCACGGTCCAGCAGATGATCGACCGGCGAACCTGCGAGGGCGGGACCGCCACCGAAAACGTCCGGGGGGAAATCGCCGAGGCCTTGAAACACCTGGATGCCGAGGAGACGCCGGGAGTATCCAAGCCATGACCGCGGCGGACGCCAAGCCGCGGACGACGAAGCCAGCCTGCCGGCTGTTCGTGATCTTCTGCATCACGATTGCGCTGGCGGCTTGCGGAAAGAAAGGGCCTCCGCGTCTTGCCGACCTGCCCGAGCTGCCGGTGGTCGCCGATCTGGCCTATCGTCTCAAGGAGCAAACCGTGGTGCTCGAATGGTCTCTGCCGAAAGGCGGGGCGAATGATGCCAGCGGGTTCTATGTCTATCGATCACGGTCTCCGGTTTCGGAGCCGTTGTGCGAAACCTGCCCCCTGGCTTTCGAGAAGGTCGGCATCGTCTCGATCGGAGGATCGGAGGAGGAGGTGCCCCGCTTCAGCTACCGGGAACCGGCGCTTCCCGGGTATCGCTATGCGTTCATGGTGAGGGCCTACCGCGAGTCGGACCCCGGCGGCGGGGATTCCAACAGGGTTGCCTTCGTCGTTCCGGAAAATCCGTAGCGCACTGGTGGTGCGATTTTGACGACATGATGCGAGGTTCGGTTGATCCCACGGCACCAGCCGCCGCCATCAAAGGAGTAGCGAGTGAACCCGATTCCCTTCAGCAAAATGAACGGCAGCGGGAATGATTTCATCATCATCGACAATCGGCAGGGGCTCGTCGGCCAGGACGTGGCGGATCGGTTGGCCCGCCAGGTCTGCCGAAGAAAATTGTCGGTGGGAGCCGATGGGCTCATTCTGATCGAAGCGGCGGACGACGCGGATTTCCGCTGGCGGTTCTACAATTCGGACGGCAGCCGTGCTGAAATGTGCGGCAACGGGGCCCGGTGCGCTGCCCGGTTTGCCTGGATGAACGGAATCGCCGGTATGACGATGACCTTTGAAACCGATGCCGGGCGCATTTCGGCCGAAATGCTCGGCGAGCGGGTCAAGGTGGGACTGACCGATCCCACCGGCTTCCTGCCCGAGTTGGATCTGCATCTCAGCTTCGGGAAGATCACGCTTGCCAGCGTCAACACCGGCGTCCCCCATGCGGTGATCGAAACCGATGAACTGGAATCGGTCGACGTCGAGACGCTGGGCCGCGAAATCCGAAACCATCCCCGTTTTCAACCCGCCGGCACCAACGTCAACTTCTGCCGACGAACCGGAGACCGGAGAATCTCGGTCAGGACCTACGAACGCGGTGTGGAGTCCGAGACGCTTGCCTGCGGAACCGGAGCAACCGCAGCCGCATTGGTGACGGCCGTGCGGCACGGCATGGGGGAGTCGGTGGAGGCGGTAACGCGGAGCGGCGGCGTGTTGACGGTTCACTTCCAATCGGTACAGGATGGCTTCAGGAGTGTATTTCTCGAGGGAGACGCCCGCCTCGTCTACACGGGCTCGTTGATGGCGGATGCCTTGATGGAGTGACAGCAACCAATGCCGGAATCGGACAATCACATCGCCTTCATCGCCGTGGGGTCCAACCAGGGGGATAAGACTGCAAACTGCCGGTTCGGCATCGAAGGCATGGAACAGCCGGGCCGGTGCCGGGTGACCGGACGGTCGCGGTTCTTCCGCACGGCCCCGGTGGACTACCTGAATCAGGATTGGTTCATCAACGCCGCATTTCGTGTGGAGACCCGCTGGTCTCCCCGGGAGCTGCTGGAAAATCTGAAAATCGTCCAGAAGAAGGCCGGGCGCACCCAAAGCCCGATTCGCTTCGGCCCGCGTGTCCTGGATCTGGACATCATTTTCTACGACGATCTCGTCCTATCCTCGGAGGATCTCACGCTGCCGCATCCCCGGATGCACAAAAGGCGGTTTGTCTTGGAGCCGCTTTGTGATATAGATCCCCGCGTCGTTCACCCGGTCCTGAAGCAGGATTTGAAGCGCCTGCTCGATGCGATCGACGATCCCGGTCAGGAGATCTTTCCACTGAATGATTAAATTTCTCGTCTTTCTCGTCTTGTTTTATGTCGGCTACCGCGCCCTGAAGAACTGGCTGTCGGGGGGGAGCTCCCAATCCCTGGGGCGGACACCGGAGGTGGTGGATGACGAGATGGTCAAGGACCCGGTCTGCGGCATTTACGTGGCCAGGCGAAGCGGGGTGCCGCTGGTCCAGGACGGTCGGGAGATGATTTTCTGCAGCGAGGAGTGCAGGGACCGATACCTGCAAGAGCAGCAGGACGCCGGCGAATAGACGCTTCTGAAATCAGCCCGCACCCACCCGCGGCGCGATGGGAGGCGGCCCCCGACGGCGACTGAACTCGGCCGAAGCTGAGTTTCAAATGGACCCAATGCCGGTTCGATCGACACGTGCCGGATCGGCCGAGGTCGTTCCAACTCATCCATGATAGGAGATTTACCCGAATGAAGTTTTTCATCGACACGGCCAACATTGCCGAGATCAAGGAAGCCAACGCCATGGGTATGGTGGACGGCGTGACCACCAACCCCTCGCTCGTCGCCAAGGAAGGCGGAGCGTTCAAGGATATCATCCGAGAGATCTGCGGGATCGTCGACGGTCCTGTGAGCGCGGAAGTGATCAGCCTGGAAACCGAAGGCATGGTGGCCGAGGCGAGGGATCTTGCCAAACTGGCGCCAAACGTGGTCGTCAAGATCCCCATGACGGTGGATGGCCTGAAAGCCGTGCGAATCCTTGCCGCGGAGGGGATCAAGACCAACGTCACACTGGTATTCTCGCCGCTTCAGGCGCTCATGGCGGCCAAGGCCGGCGCCGCCTTCGTGAGCCCCTTCGTGGGCCGGCTCGACGACCTCTCCCAGGAGGGAATGCTCCTGGTCGAGCAGATCGTCGAGATTTACAACAATTATGCCTTCGACACGGAAATCATCGTGGCCAGCGTTCGCAATCCGCTTCATGTCCTCGACGCGGCCCTGATGGGTGCGGACATTGCCACCATTCCCTTCAAAGTGCTTTCCAATCTGGCCTCTCATCCCCTGACCGACAAGGGGATCAAGGCCTTCCTGGACGACTGGAGCAAAGGCAAGAAGTGAACCCTGTTATGGAACGCCTGCGGAACCTGGTGAGTGCCGGCGGCATTCGGCGGCACTTCAGCGACCCGAACAATCTGACCCTTTACCGGGTCGCCGCCATACCGGGGGTCGTTCTGCTGCTGTACTTCCCCAACCGCCTGACGGCTTGGCTGGCGGCGATCGTATTCTCGATCGCCTCCATCACCGATTACCTGGACGGCTATTTCGCGCGGATGTACGGGAAGGTGTCCAATTTCGGCAAGGTGATGGACCCGGTGGCCGACAAGCTGCTCGTGTCCTGCGCGTTCATCATGATGGCGTCTCTTCAGTGGATTCCCGCCTGGATGGTGTGCGTCATCATCGGCCGGGAGATCGCCGTGACGGGACTCCGGAACATCGTGGCCGAAAACAAGGCGGACGTGTCGGCCTCCATGCTCGGAAAGTACAAGACCGGTTTCCAGATCGCGGCCACCATCCCGCTTCTGATCCATTACCCGTTCATCGGCATCGACTTTCACGTGATCGGCATGTTTTTCCTGTGGGGTGCGCTGGTGTTCACATTGTGGTCCGGGATCGACTATTTCATCCGTTTTCGGAAGCTGCTCACCTTCTGAAGTGAAAGTCCGGATCGTCAAATTTCATGTTGACAATTCCGGGGCAAGCCTATAAATAACCCATCTCGACTGAGCGGGAATAACTCAGTGGTAGAGTGCGACCTTGCCAAGGTCGAAGTCGCGGGTTCAAATCCCGTTTCCCGCTCCATTTTTTTTGGCGGCATAGCCAAGTGGTAAGGCAGCGGCCTGCAAAGCCGTTATTCCCCAGTTCGAATCTGGGTGCCGCCTCCATCCAAAAACACTGAGCCCGCATGTGAAATCAATCACTTGCGGGCTTTTGTTTCTTCTCTCGAAGCGACTTTCGTTGTTTTCTGTTGCTCAGAATATTTCTCGACTGACTGGGAAACAGCCCTGAACAGCCAACTCATGGCATTCCGGCGGACTCTCGCATCCGCCCGGGCCCGCGGATCCTGTCTCATTGAAGTCGATAAATTGTCTATAAATACGAATAGATATCCTCCATGCCATCCTAAATTCAACCTTATGGTTGACAATATGTGTTCGTTGTTTATACTCAACCTCATGGTTGAATATCCGGCTGACGACATTCTATCCCAGGTGCTCAAAGCGGTGAGCGACAGTACGCGCCGCTCTCTTTTGACGCAACTTTGCCAGCAAGGCGCCACCCGCGTCACCGATCTGGCGGACCGTTATGATATCTCGCTGAACGCGATTTCCAAGCACCTGAAGGTGTTGGAAAAAGCCGGACTTGTCACACGCCGGACCATCGGCAGGACCCATTGGATTGAAGCGGATCTGAACAGTATCGGTTTGGTAGAGGATTGGTTCAAGAGTCTCAAATCGATTTGGGAATTGCGTTTGGAAATGCTCGATGAACTGATGAATGAGGGAGGTACCCGAAATGACTGATCTGACACTGAATATAGTCAAAACTCTTCATGCGCCCATCGAAAAGGTTTTCGATGCCTGGCTGGATCCCGTAATGATGTCAAAAATACCGAAATTTCCCTGACTCAGGTCAGGTTTATCGACGAAGAAACCCGATCCGCCCATGAAGAAGGCTGGGGTCATGTTTTGGATAGACTGAATGAAGCCATGACGTCATCCAAAACGGCGTAACGGCTTTGAAAGCAATGTCGAAGACGGCGGTCGGGCGGGAAACCGGCACCGGAACCCACCGGCCGCCGTCGGGCAGTTCATCGGGGATGCAGTCGCAGGTGGACGGACTCGAATGGAAAGCTCCCGAAACTTCGACATTCCTAAAATTGGAGGGGTAATGTGAAGGGGCCGAGGGGCCAAGGTGTCGAGGGGTCAAGTGAAATGCAGAAACACGACCGCGAAATCAAACCATGGGAACGATAGTAAATTCTAATGACTCTTTAGTTTCGATCCCGAACCCGATTCCGATTCCGATCCCGATTCCGATATCGATATCGATAGCGATGGAAACGCTGATGAAACCCTCAGCGAAGTTTCCCCTTTCCCCTTGAGCCTTTCCCCTTTAGCCTTTCGCCTTTCCCCTTTCTTCCTCCGCGGCCCCGACGCCCCGGCGAACCCGAGGGGCGCTCGATGCGGGTGTTTTCTTTGGGTTCATTACAGATCGATGCCGTAACGGCCGATCTTGTTGAGAAGACCCTGGCGGGTCAGACCGAGGCGGCGGGCGGCTTCGGACCGGTTTCCGGAGGTATGTCGAAGTGCATCGCCGATCATCCGGCGTTCGATCTGTTCGACGGCCTGGGGGATGGTGAGGCCTTCGGGCAGGTCAGGCGTGCATTCCGGCCGGGTTCCCTTGATGCGCTCTGAAAGGTAGCTCGGGTCGATCCGGGTGCCCTTGTCGGCCAGGCAGACCGCTCTTTCCATCTCGTTTTCCAGTTCCCTGACGTTGCCGGGCCAGTCGAACGCGATGAGCATTTCGAGAGCTTCCGGCGTCAGGCGGGGAACGGGTCTTTCAAAGCGTTTCGCGTACGTCTCGAGGAAATGGGTGGCCAGGGCCGCGATATCCTCCCGCCGTTCCCTGAGAGGCGGCAGGACGATCGGAAACACCTGGATCCGGTAAAAAAGGTCCGCTCTGAAGCGGCCGTTTCCCACCGCGCCGAGAAGATCCTGGTTGGTGGAGGCGATCAGACGGAATTTCACCTTGTTGTAATGACTTCCTCCTACCGGCCTCACCTGGCCTTCCTGAAGCACTCGCAGCAGCTTCACCTGCATGCTGACCGGCATGTCGGCGATTTCGTCCAGGAACACCGTGCCGCCGCTGGCCATTTCGAAGATGCCCTTCTTGTCGGCGATGGCACCGGTGAAGGCGCCCTTGACGTGGCCGAACAACTCGCTTTCGAGAAGATGCTCCGATATGGCCGCGCAATTTTCAGCGATGAACGGCCGGTCCCGGAGCGGGCCGTTGTAATGGATGACCCTCGCGATCAGCTCCTTTCCCGTTCCCGTTTCCCCCTCGATGAGCACGGCGGTGTCCGTGTCGACCACTTTTTCCAGAAGCCCGAACACCCGCCTCATGGCCGGGCTTGAGCCGATGATGCCGCTTTGGGCGTATTGCCCCCGAACGTGGGATTTTAGGCGGATGTTCTCCTTTTCGATGAGGTCGGTCTGGCGTTTGAGTTCACCGTAGAAGCGGGCGTTTTCGATGGCGACGGCGATGGGTCCGGAAACGATCTCGAGAAGCCTGGCTTCCTTGAAGGTGAACTCGCCTTCATGCTTGTTGAGAGCGTACAGGACACCGATGGGGCCCTTTCGGGTCTTTAACGGCAGACAGATCATCGAACGGGTTCGAAAGCGGGTTTCCCGGTCCATGAGGTCGAAAAACCGGGAGTCCTTGCTCACATCCTCGATCAGCACCGTTTGGTTTTGCCTGAATACCCAGCCCCCTATGCCTCGATCCTCCGGGAACCGCATGCGCTGCATGGTCTCCCGGATATCCTCCGCCGGCCTTTCGGCCGTCCTGATGAAGCAGAATTCCTTTCGTTCAGGGTCGTGAAGCGCCACGGAGGCGCCTTCGATCCCGAAGACGGATCTGATCTTCTGAAGAACCGACTCCAGCATTTCCTCGAGGTCTTCGATCTGGTGGATCGAGGCCGTGATTTCGTAAAGGAGATTCAGATCCTTTTCGGTGATCATGACCCCATCGAGCTTCGGATCGCCCATGGTTCGTTCCTTCCAGCGAGTGTAAACATTCTTTACAAAGATTTTTGAGGGATAGCAACCATCTATACAACTTCAGAGCGATTTCCATGCCTTGGTTCACTCATTCGCCGTTGCTTTTTTCGTGGAAACAAGTCAACTGTCTGAAATATATAACTAAATTTATTCGTATAGCCGGCTCCGGGGAATAACATGCACTGGCATCGATTCTGCAAAAGCTGATTGCAAACGGTGCAACCGCACCGGAAATCATAACAATATCAATGGAAAGGGGGTGGTGGAAATTTACATCAGGGGATCACCATAAACCTTCAGGGTTTGAAAAAGGGGGGGAGCCATGAAGACGAGAAAATGGGTTGGGATGATGGGGTTGAGTATCCTGTTGGTCATCGGATCGAATGCTCTTGCAGCCGATCAGGCCAACGCGGCCAAAAACCGTGCCGAGCTCGAGGCGATGGTGGATGACTGCATCGCCAAATGCCACGTGAAGGCCGTATACATGAACTCCGAGAGCAAAAGCCTGCGACGCACGGCAGCGCTGGCGGTGATGAAGGAAGCCTATTTCAAGACTCACCGGCAGCAGCTCGTGAACGAAATGCTGGCCGCGGGAATCGAGCCCAAGGGCTACCGGGTCGTGTACCACCTGAACGCTCGGTTCTATGAAGCGGTTCGACCCCAGGCGGTCGCACGCAGGTGGACGGGGAATTGAGCGGATCCGGCCCCTAAGGCAGGGAGGCTGAAAGAACAGGCCGCTAAGTGGCATCGCCGCATTCACCCGGAACCTTCTTGCAGTGAACGTTTCAGGATTCATTCATCGGATTCGACGACATTTCAGACGGCAGGATAGGAAGGGAAGGACGTCATGACATCGGATAAAAGAGCTTTCAAACGTCATTGGGCCGGGGAGGAATTCTACAAGATCTTCATTCCCAGCCATTCCCTCATCGGCAGCGTACTCGACGTCGGTTCGGGCGGCCTGTCTTTCGAATACATCCCCTGCTATTCGATCATCGGGGAGGGCAGCGATTTGGATTTCTACTTTCACGACGGCTACCGGCTTCATGTCCCGCCGCTGGCCTGCAAGGTCATCTACGACCGGCCGGATCGTTCCAAGGGAAGCTACTACCGGATCTTCGAGATCCGTCGCTGCGGCGCCGAGTTCATCGATGGAGAAACAGATGTTCAGTCCTTCCTTCGGAAGCTGATCCTGGAGCGGGATGAAGATTCAAATTTCACAGCGTTGAAGCGGAAGCCCGATTTTTTCGGTGATATGCCAATGACTCGGCTGAAATGATTTGGATAGTGGAGGTCAAGACGTGATACGTCGATTTTGGTTACGATCAAAACGCCGGCAATTGGCGCCGGCGTTTTTCGAGCGGAGGATGGATTCATTCATGGGTTACTATCCAATGCAGATCTTTATCCAACCGCTGGGTGTATTGATGACCGTCCAATAAGTGCATGTAGGGCTGTTTTTCCCGGTTTTGACCGCTATGTCCCCTATAATATTTTCTTTTTCCAAGCCGCCAATTTTCGATTCTCTGTGCTTCGCATCCAATTTTTTGACATCGACAAGCTTGCCTTCATCATTGAAGTAAAGACGTACATCCAGTTTGTCGAGTTTTTCGAGACCTTCCGTTTTTTCTATTGCCTTCAGTTTTTCTCTCATATCTTTTCTCCTTTCCCGAAATAGAATAAAAATAATTCGAAACCATAGACACCAAAGTTCTTCATATCCGCGCGTGAATCAATGGCGCAATAGGCCTAAATGCGGCATTGCAGCTCTCGCGAAACTGCTCGCAACCCTTTGGGTTGCCGCGCGCACCGGGACGCGGAGTCCGGTTTCGCTATCAGGCTTTGCAGAGGCCCCTGCCTTTCGCCCCGATGCTTGGTGATCCGCAGGCGGTTAGAGTTGAATGAATATCAACCGAGACAGATTTTCTTCCAGCCGCTTGGGGTTTTGATTACCGTCCAATAGGTGCATGCGGGGCTGTTGTGGCCGATCATCACGACTGCTACCTGAGAAACATCTCTTCCTTCCAGCTGGTACTGAGGGCCATCAAAGCCCCCGGGCCACAATTTCTTTACATCGACAAGTTGTCCCGAGCTGTCAACATACAGGCGCACATCCAGCTTTTCAAACTGGGTAAGTTCTTCAGATGCTTCCTTTTCTTCAAGTTTTTTGATTTCCGCAGCATAGTCTATACTTTCCATAATCCTCTCCTTTCATTATCGATCGTTTGAATGCTCAATGGTCCTGATTGACGGGTTAGAAATTCAGGGATAGACGCACCAGCACCCAACGATCCGGAGCGATCGACGGGTTTGCAGGATCCGTATCCTGGAATTTGAAGGATTCGTCAAACAGGTTCAGACATTCCAGACTCACGGTGCCTAGGCGCTTTGGAAATCGATATCCGATGGCGGCATCGACGACCCAGAATTGGTTGCCATCATCCCAGTTCGGCGTCGTTTCCACCATGTCTGCAAACTCACCTCGTTGGTCTACGTACGTGCTCTGAAGTTTCGTAAACAAACCCGATGGGTGGAAAAATCCACCTCCCAGCTTTAACCGATGAGTCTCCAACTCTACGAATCCCTGGTTGGCCTGGAATTCACCCCTCTCATCGAAAAGCTCGTAGAGATATTCCGTTTTCAGCGAAATATAGGGATGGGGCGTCCAATAGAGATATGCGCGACCCACCCGCTCCCGCCAGTCTGTTCGATCAAACAGAAGATCCCCTGTCGTCTCAAGAGTTTCATAAGGAACTTCAAGCCACCGATAGGTGAACTCCACTCCAGAAAACAATTCGTTCGAGATTTGGTGATCGACAGCGGCCCCGATGTTCCAGGACTCCGTTCCGATCACATCATCGTAGAATTGATTGAAGCCAGCCACTTGCGTCGGTTCAACGGTCTGATCCGACACCAGGTTCCGGGTCAGATGTCTGAAACCAGCCAGACGCAGTGTCGTTTTTTGCCAAGGGGACCAGATCAGCCCTGCTTTCGGGTTGATCTGGTCTCTGCGGTTGGAACCGCCATAATCCAAATCGTCATAGCTCAAGCCACCCACTATCGTTAAATTTTTCAGGATATCCATTTGGCTGTAAGCATACATGTTCCACACTCTCGTGGCCTCATCGGTTCTGACCGGAGGAGTGTCGATAGGTGGACTGGTAAAATTGACCTGGATGGCGTCCGAAATTTCACCCCATCCATAGCCGGTTCCTGTTATCAACTTAAAGGAGTTTTTATCGAAGATATGCTGAACTTCCAGGCTGCGATTGTCGATTATTTCTTCAACGAGTGTATTTCCTTCAAACGGCAGGAAAAAGCCAGGAGCCAACTCAACAAGTTCTGAAAACCGATCTTTCTGTTCGTCGTCCACTTCATGGGTAATGTATGAAAAAAGAAAATCGGATCCGGGTGATATTCGATGATGAAACCCGACCCGACCGGTGATCGTTTCGAGGTCTTCCTCTAAAAATGGCGCGTACGCCTCGGCATCGAACAGGATATCTGTATCGCCCCGATTGATATCCCTTTTTCTAACCTCAACTTGAAAGTGGGTGTCATGGCTTAAGGCCGTCTGAACAAAAGCGGTATAGATGTCCTGCCGTTGTTCGTTGTTTTCTCTCGTTTTCCCGTCAACCTCGTCAAAACCGTCCGTCTCGTAATGAAACTGGCCGATGCTATAGGACAGATTGTTCACGATTCCCGCGTGGACGAGTTCTTCACCAAAGGTGTCGTTTCCTCCGGCCACAACCGAGGCTTGCAACGACAAATTATTCCGCAGGAAAAGAGGATTGAATTCGTTAAAACTGACATCTGAGGGACCGCTCCCCTGAATGAGCTGCAGATCGCTGACCCCGAGATGGGGTTGCAGGGGGGTGACATTGAGGGGTTGCAGCAACTGAGATTGCAAAAGCTCACTGACACGGGCCAGTTCATGCCTCGGCTTCGAGGAGTAGGTGTCCGCCAGCAGCCGGTGGGCCGAGTAGTTGGCCGGTGCCGTGTTTACCGACTTGTACCCCTCCAGGAGGCCGAGCTGCTCGAAGCCGAGATCCCTGTAGATCCGGCCGAGGGCGGCGCTTCGGGCGGCCAGGTCCTGGTCCAGGAGAAAGCGGGATCGGTAGACGGCCCGGTTGTCGTTCAGCTCGATCGACTTCTGGATGTCTTCCAGGGCTTCGACGGGGCGGTTTTCCGTCTGCTTGCGGAGGGCATCGTAGAACCAGGGCGTGGGATCCCCGGGATCCAGGATCTTGGCCATCTCGTACTGGCGCCCCGCATGGGGATCTCTTTTTTCCTCGAAATAGGCCTTGCCGAGGTAGCTTCGCAGCAGGGAATTGGCCGGATCGAGGGCGGCGGCGATTTCGATGTTCCGCCGACCGGACTCGAGCTGTCCCTTTCGGATCTGGGCCAGGCCCAGGCCCAGGCGGGCGAGGGGATCCGCGGAATCCTGCTGGACCGCCGAGGCGAAGGACAACAGCGCCTCGTCGATTCGGATACGGGTCAGCTGCGAGAATCCCCTAACCCATTGAATTCGAGACAATTCGGGCATCAGGCTCGCTGCCTTTTCGGAGGAGGTGCCGGCGGCATCGACTTCCCCCATGGCCAGCTGGAGTTCGGCGAGTCTTGCCCATGCCAGGGCGTTTCCGGGTTCTATCGCCGTGGCCTTTACCAGGCTCTCCCCGGCGCCCTCGATGTCGAAGGCGGCCTGCCGGGCAAAGGACTGGGCGATCAGTGCCGGAGCGGACGCCGGATCCTTCGCCACCGCGGAGTCTGCCAGCCGGCGCGCCTCCTCCTTTCGATTCTGCACCGCGGCAATCACGGCTTCCAGGGCGTCGGCAGCCGCGTTCGCGGGGTCGATCCGCCGCAGCGTACCGATGTCGGACAACGCCTCGTCGACCCGTCCGACAAACAAGAGTAGCGATGCCCGGAATGCATGAAATTCGGCCTCTTCCGATGTCTGTATTTCTCCATCCAATCGTTCGAAAGCGGATGAGACGTCTCCCCTGCGAAAGTCCGCTGCGGCTTGTCTCAGCGGTTCCGCAACCGCGGAGTCTGCCGTCCCGCCAAAGGCGGAGGGCTCCAGGCCGTATATCGGTGGATAGTAAAGCGCCCACTGGATTCGATCCAGTCCGGCGGCGGCAGGGTCGGCGGCGGGAGCCTCTCCGGGCGGCACGATTGCCGCGTCTCCCGAGGCGAGCATGAGGTGGCCTCGATCGTTTTCGATGCGGAGCTTTCCCTCCAGGAGGGCGACCCTAGTTCCTTCACCGGAATGGGCCAGGGCGACTTCGGTGCCCTCGATCGTCCCGTTGACGAATGGCGTGTGAATTCGAAGCGACCTGGGAACCCGGCTGAAGAAGTGGACAGCCCCTTCGATCAGGTCCAACAGATAGGAGGTCTGCGTCTTGGGTGGCGTGAGGGAAACCGTGGTCTTCTGATCCAGGCGGACCACGGCATCGTTGGGAAGCATGATGGCTGCGCGGCTGAGGTCCATGACACGGATGACGTCGCCCTCGCAAAGCAGCTCCTCCAGCCTTGCCGGCGACCAGTTCTCGGCGTCTCCCCTGCGGATGTCCACCGCGCCCTGAATGGAAACGACCTTCGCAACCCAGTTTTCGCACGGGGTTTGAGCGAAGACCAAGGGTGTCAGAAAAAGCATCAGTCCCAGAATCCCAGCCTTCCGTAAAACACTTCTCATCATAGCGCAGCTCCGGTTCTTTTGGCCGCCCGTCCGGGTACGGGTGCATGTGGATTGGAAGGGGACCCAGATCGGATTTCCCGGCAGGCGCTACTTCCCCTTCAATGGTACGGCGCCGATCGGACCCGCGGGCGGATCGGCGATAAACCGCTGGCATAGCTTGAAATAGAAGGCCGACGGGCCGTCCCCGGCGTTGAATTTCATGCACCGGGCGAACGCGTCGAGGGCGGCTTCCCAACGGCCTTGTTCAAAGGCATCGAGACCTTCGGAGAATTGTCGATGAAGCCTGCGAACCTCGAGCGTCATCGGGATTTCTCTTCCACAAAGTTCGAACACTTCGATGGGGCTTGTTTTTCCCTCCGGCAGAAACCGCCCGATGTACCGGGTGGGTAGATCGTCGAGATGCTTCGCAAGGGCTCCGGAAAGCAGAATCCGGGTTCCCAGGTGCTTGTTGAGCCCTTCGAGACGGGATGCGGAATTGACCACGTCGCCCACGGCGCGATACTCGAAATGATCCATGGCCCCGATACTTCCGATCACCATCTGTCCCGCGTGAAGGCCGATGCGCGTCGGAAGCTGGATGTCATGATGGGCCAGGTTGAACCGGTCCACCGAATCCAGGATCTCGAGCGCGGCGAGGCAGGCTTCGCGGCGGTCCACGGATTCGGCCGGAGGGCTTGCCCAGATCGCCATCATGGAGTCGCCCACGACATCCGAAATAATCCCGCCATGTTCCCGCACGGGCTTGAAGAGCGCTTTGTAGTAGCGGTTCAGAAGCATGCTCAGCTGGTCTGGGGATATGCGCTCCGACAACCGGCTGTACTGGGCGGCATCGGTCACCAGGCAGACGCCGTAGGCTTCCTGTCGGTGGCGGCCGATGTCGACCTCCGGACGGGAAAATTCGTCGACGACCTGTTCCGGGAGAAAATATCCGATGGTGCGCCGGATCTGCTGCCGGTCTTCCTTGAGCCAGGTGTAGGCCACGTGCATGGCGATTCCGATTGCAACTGGCAGCTGCACCGTCAGCGGCACCACCACCGGCGCCCAGACGCCTTTTTCGCTGAAGAGGTGGTGAATGCCAATGAGATAGAGCAGGCTCATCAGCAAACCGGCCGTCAGGGCGATCGGGGCGCGAAGACCGGAGCAGACGATACCGAGAACGAAACCCCAGGACAGAACGATCAGCAAGTGAGTGACCGGCCTGACGGGTTCGATGTTCCGGCCTTCCAGCAGATTCCCGAACGCGGTGGCGGCGATTTCGACTCCGCTCATGCCGGGGCCTTCCTCGTGCGAGAAGACCGTATGGAAGTCGTCCCGCTGCTCGGTTCGGAACTGCTCGGAAAGTCCAATGAAAACGGCCTTCCCCTCGAAGGAGAAGGCCGGTTCATCGGGATTTCCGGACAGCGCCTCGTAATAGGGGATCGTTTTGAGGGTGCCGGCCGGGCCGTAAAAGTCGAGATATCGGCTGTCCGGGCTTGCGTAGAGCGCTTTCAAGGCTGCCCGAATCGGCGAAGCACTTTTATCTTCAGCGCCTATCCCGGACGAGACGGCTTGCAGCAGCTCCGGACGCCGCTTGAAGATCAATCGAAGGTTCCGGATCCGGTGTTCAAGGGGCAGCTGGCCCGGCTCGTCGAAGCGGACCGAAGAGGGAACCTGCCTGCTTCCGGCCCCCGCTGCGAGCGCCTCCAGAGCCGCCAGCTCCTCCTTGGCGAACACGTGAAATGCCGCGACGGGAAGGGTCGGCTGTTCGCCGGCTCCCGGCTTGAACAGCCAATACTGGTTCACCCGGTAGGGTTTCTGCGGAAGAGGGAAGGGGGCTGAGGCAACGGCGGACGATTTGAGCCGATCGAATGGCGGGATTGCGCTTTCGATGTCGAGCAGCCCGCCCTGCCGGCGTTCTCCCATCTCCCAGGGCAGGCGGTCCTTGCGGAGATATTCGCAGAGCACGATGTTTCCAGCCGCTCGCACCGACCGGATCAGGGCGAGATCCACTTCGGGGTCCCGGGGCTCCCGGAAGAACACGTCGAAGACGATGACCCGTGCGCCTTTTTCCCGAAGCGTGTCGATCAGGCGGGCGTGAAGGTTGCGCGGCCACTTTTCCGGCTCGGATGGAATGTCGAGCCGCCTGGCGGAGATCCGGTCGACCGAAACGATGACCACGTTTTCGGGCGCGGGCCGCTTTCCACGGATGTTGAAGAGGAGGTAAAGTCCCAGGCCTTCTTCCCACCTGAGACCGATGGCCGCCATGCTGGTGAGGGCGCCCAGAACCGCCAGGCCCAAGCCTGTATAGATCACATAACGCTTTCGGCGCCGGGAATACCAATGCATGGTCGAAGACTTCCGAAATGAACCTGCATTAGCGACTTTGGCCGGGCAAGTCAATAAAATGAATGCCTTCGAGAAAATGAAATTCAGATTCCGATCGGGGATCAACGATCGAAAACCAATCTCATTCCTTTGGGCGGTGAGGTGATGTGCCCGTTTTCATACACGATGCTGCCCGAAACCAGGGTGGCGTCGATGCGGGCCGGAAAGTTGTGGCCTTCGAAAGGAGACCACCGGCATTGATAAAGCAGACCGTCCGCCGTTACGTGAGTTCGACCCTCCAGATCCACCAGCACCAGGTCCGCCCACTGTCCCTCCCGAATGTACCCCCTGTCCTGGATGTCGAACAGCCGGGCCGGCGCATGGCAGGCTTTTTCGACCACCTGCTCCAGCGTGAAGACGCCTTCCTTCACCAGTTCCAGGAGCAGAAGAAGCGAGTGCTGGACCAGCGGAAGCCCGGACGGGCTCTGAAAGTAGGGCCGCTTTTTTTCTTCCAGAGTGTGTGGTGCATGATCGGTGGCGACGACATCGATTCTCCCGTCTGCCATGGCCAGTCGAAGCGCGTTCCGATCGGTTTTCGACTTGATCGCCGGGTTGCACTTGATCCGATTGCCCAGGCGGTCGTAGTCTGCTTCGTCGAAAAATAGATGGTGGCCGCAGACCTCGGCGGTGATGTGCTTGTCTTCCATCGGAGCATCCGAAAGCAGTTCGAGCTCCCGGGCGGTGCTGAGATGAAGCAGGTGGAGGCGTGTCCGGTGGCTGCGGGCCAGGTCGACGGCCAGGGATGAGGATCGATAACAGGCCTCCTCGCTGCGGATCCTGCAATGGAGCCGGACGGGGGGATCTTCGCCGTAGCGTTGGCGGAAGCGGGCTTCGTTTGCGAGGATGGTCGGTGTGTCTTCGCAGTGCGCGGCCACCAGGGTGGGGGAGCTGGAAAAAATCTCCTCCAGGGCGTCGGGGGCGTCCACGAGCATGTTGCCGGTGGAGGCACCTATGAAGACCTTGACGCCACAGGCGGACCGCGGATCCAGGGCCTTGATTTCCTCCAGGTTGTCGTTGGCGGCGCCCAGGTAAAAAGCGAAATTGCCGTAGCTTTCCGCGGCGGCGATGGCGGCCTTTTCTTCGAGCCGCGACCGGGTCACCGTCGGCGGCTGCGTGTTGGGCATCTCCATGAAGCTCGTCACACCTCCGGCGGCTGCCGCCATGGATTCCGTGCGGATACAGCCCTTGTGGGTCAGGCCCGGTTCCCGGAAGTGAACGTGGTCGTCGATCAGCCCGGGAAGCAGATGTCGACCGCCTGCATCGATGACGCGATCCGATGACAACCCGGAGAGATCGCCCCCCACTGTTGCGATTCGGCCGTTCCGGATGTAAACATCTCCGTGACGAATCGAACCGTCGGAGACGATGGCGGCGTTGGTAATCAGGATGCGCTGCATGGTATCCCCTTGTTCGCGCGGTATGAATGAAATATTTCGATCACCTTATAACGATCGCCCATAAAATGTAAAATCCTGCCGACCGCCGGAGCCACTGCATGAAGCCCGAAAGTCCAGGCATTATTGCCGCTGAAATTCTATCGACCGGAGAAGAGTTGAGAACCGGCGCGGTGGTGGACACGAACAGCGCCCACATCGCTAGGGAACTCGAAACCTTGGGCATCCGGGTGCAGCGTCACCTCTGCACGGGAGACACCCTTGAAGAGATTGCCGGAGTGTTGGGCGAGATATCGGGCCGGGTTCCGATAGCGGTCGTCACCGGAGGCCTTGGCCCGACGGTGGACGATCGGACAGCCGAAGCCGCTGCCCTTGCTGCAGGCGTTCGGCTGAGGTTGGATCCGGAGGCGCTGTCTCAAATCGAAGCCTATCTCGCTGCCAGGGGGCTCGCCCCTTCTCCCGCCAACCGCAAGCAGGCTCTGATGCCCGAAACGGCTGTCGTGATTCCCAATCCAGTGGGAACAGCCCCGGGATTCCAGATGAAGATCGGCGGCTGCCGCTTCTTTTTTCTTCCAGGGGTCCCGATGGAAATGAAAGTGATGGTCGCGGATCGATTGATTCCGGCGTTGTCGCGGCTGGTAGAAGGCGGCGTCGAAAGGGTCCGGGTGGGGGTGTTGAGTACGTTCGGTCTCCCCGAATCCGTCCTGAACGAGCAGGTCTGCGAACTGGAGAAGCTTTTCCCCGGTGTTCGACTGGGGCTCCAGGTGCGGTTTCCCGAGATCGACGTCCGTCTGTATCCGGAGCCGGGAAGAGCGGATGTCGACGCCGAACGCATCGATGCCGCGGAGGCGTGGGTCGCCGCGCGGCTGGGCCATCGTCTCCTCTCCCGCCAGGGACTGGGGATGGCCGCCGAGACCGGCAGATTGCTGGCGGAACGCGGTGCAACGCTGGCGCTTGCGGAAAGCTGCACAGGGGGACTCATTGCAACCATGGTGACCGATGTAGCGGGCAGTTCGGCCTATTTTCTCCTTTCCGCGGTGACCTATTCCAACGCCGCCAAAATGTCGGTGATCGGGGTTTCCCCGGAGACGATCGGGCAATTCGGCGCGGTCCACGAGCAAACGGCGGGGGAAATGGCCGAGGGGGTCAGGCGGGTTGCCGATGCGGACTACGCCCTTTCCACCACCGGCATCGCCGGACCCGACGGCGGAAGCGCCGACAAACCGGTCGGGACGGTCTGCATCGGGCTGGCTTCCAGAAACGGCGTCGACACCTACCGGTATCGATTCCGATTCGAGGACAGGGAGATGAACCGAATGATGTTTGCGGCCACCGCACTGAATCGTCTCCGCCTCCGTCTTCTGGGGGTTTCGTAATCGGATGCGAAAGGCAGTTGGATGACAGCGAACTCCGTGCTTCATATCGCCGCCGGCTGGGTCTTGGACGGAACCGGGGGGCCGGTTCGAAATATGCAGATGGTGAGGATTCAGGGCCGGTCGATCGCGGCGGTCCGCGACCTGCAACCGGATGATCTGCGGGTGCCGGGTCTGGTGGATCTGACCGGCGCGACGCTGCTGCCCGGCCTTGTGGACAGCCACGTTCACCTGTTCATGTCCGGCACCACCGACCCCGGCATTCGAAAAGCGCAATTGGAGGCTGAATACCAAGACATCGAGCCGGCGATTCAGGAACACCTTCGAAGCCATGATCGAGGCGGTGTCTGCATGGTGAGAGACGGAGGCGACTACGGCGGTTTCGCTCTTCGCTACCGGCATGAAAACGAATGCACCGGCTTGACGGTCAAAACGGCGGGAAAGGCCTGGCGAAGGTCCGGCCGGTATGGAAAGCTGATCGGCAGGCCTCCCCGCCCCGGTCGTTCCCTGGCCGACGCCATCGCGGCGTGCGCGGATCCTTTGGACCACGTCAAGGTGGCCAACTCCGGCTTGAACAGCCTCAACGGCTTCGGACTTCATACCCAGCCACAGTTTTCAACCGTGGAGCTCGCCTCAGCGGTGGCGTCCGCGGCCCGCAGAGGATGGGGAATCATGGCGCACGCCAATGGGGAGGCGCCCGTGCGGCTGGCCGTCGAAGCCGGCTGTCGATCCGTGGAGCACGGGTATTTCATGGGGCGGAAAAACCTGGAGCGCATGGCCGAACGGGGAACCTTCTGGGTACCGACACTCATGCCCATGAAAGCCATCGGCGCCGTCGTTGACCCGAAAAGCGGGGCCGCCGACATATCCCGGCGAAACCTGGATCACCAGATGGACCAGGTGGCCTACGCCCGCCGGATCGGCGTTCGGATCGCCCTGGGCACGGACGCCGGCGCCATCGGCGTTCACCACGGCCAATCCGTCCGGGAGGAGATGCGGCTTCTGATCGAGGCCGGTCTCACGATTCCGGAGGCGGTGCACGCGGCCACCCGCGCCGGCGCCGAATTGGCGGGAGAGGAGGGCTTGGGGATGATCCGGCCGGGATTTTCCGCCCGGATCATCGCCGTCGACGGGCCACCGGAAGGACTGCCGGAAAGCCTCGGCCGGATCTGTTGGAGAGTCGTCGAAGGTTGAAGCTCGAATGGAATACAGCCAGTTCCACCATGAAGTTCATGCAAAACATAAAGGACAATCAAAAGCGGCTTCTCGTTCCTCTTCGTCCTTTGGTGGAACCCCTTCCCTCGGCCCCTGGATCCCTCGGTCGCTCGGCCCCTTCACCCAGATCTCGCCAGCGATGTCGATGGCATCCCCCGGCGGGAGCTGTCCGCCGAACTTCGCGATCTTTCCCCTTCACTCCTCCTCATCCGCCACCGGAACGCTCAACCGGATGCGAATGGGGCGTTTGACGAGGTCTTCGGCCTTTCGGGACAGGAGGAAGGATTTGAGGCCGGCCTTGGCCGCCCTGGCGTTATCCGGATCTGAAAAATAGGCCTGGATTCCCTCGATGGAGGGGTAGACCCGGTCCACGCGCCGCCACTCGCTCGGGCTCATTTTCGCTTCCAGAACGTAAAGCGCCGAATGATGTTCGACGGCCACGAGACAGACATCCGCTTCGAGGGTTTTCTCGAACGCCCTGATCCTTTCGATATCCGTCTGGCTCAAGCGCGCGAATTTCAAATCCTTCACTTTCGGGCATCCTCCTCTCGGAGGCGGGTCAGGGGCAGAAACCAGATTACCGCCTCATCGAGAAATCTCAGTTGATGAGAACGCAGACTCATCCGGTGGTCTCCGCCCTCATTGACGATCAGTTTTTTGGGTTCGGCCACCCGGGCATAAAGCTCCCGGCCGTGGGCTACCGGTACGGTTTCGTCCAGTTCGCCGTGGAAAACCAGAAGCCCCTTCAGGGACGAGAGGCCCTCTCTCAGGTCGAATTGAAGAGATTCGCCTCGAAACACGTCCGGAACGTTCCGCCGCCCGGTGTGATCGGCCCGTGCCAGGAGCGAGCGGCTGTCGATGGGGGCGGCGACCGTCACCATCCGCTCCGGACGGAGTCTGCCGGCGGCCGCAAGGCAGGTCGCGCCGCCCATGCTGGATCCGAAAAACCCGAACCGGGATGCCAGGCGCGGGCTCGATTGCATCCATGCCAAGGCCGCTTTCAAATCGCGGCAGCGGCCTTCGAGACTGGTGGCGGCTTCGAATTCCCCGGTACTGCCGCCGCACCCCCTGTGATCCAGCCGCAAATAGGCGATGCCTTCGGCGTTCAACCTTTCGGCAAGCTCGAGTTGCTTGGGAGAGCTGCCGTTGCTGAAAAGGCCGTGGGATCCGATGACGAACGGGGGATGGTCCCGCTCGGGAAGGTGCAGCACGGCGGCAAGGCGATAGCCATCAACCGAAAGTACCACGGGTTCCTGTCGATATGGGGTTTGCATCGGTCGTCTGGTTGTGGCGGATGGTCGGTCGTCGGGTTCGATGGTCATGGCTCCGGATCGGTTTGGATTGTGGGTTGCCTTTTTATTGATTGTGAATCGAACACGCTGGTGGCCGGCCGTTTCATCGTGGATGGACACCCGCCGCATCGATCCTGTATGAACGGCGTCATGGGATTCTAAAAAAAAAGAAGCCTAAATCAAAGTTTTTTTCATGTCACCCGACATGTGCCTGAACGCGGGCGCTGCGTCGGGGGCAACGGTTCAGAAAGGAATGCAATGAGCGTCAGGAAAGGCGAGGACATCGACGCCTCGATCACGGAGATGGCTTTCGGGGGCAGGGGGCTTTGCCGAATCGACAGCATGGTCGTTTTCGTGGATCAGGCGGTGCCGGGGGACCGGGCCCGGATCCGCATCATCCGGAAGAAGAAGAACCACGCCGAAGCCCGGATCCTCGAGCTGCTCGAAGCCTCACCCGATCGGGTCGAGGCGCCCTGTCCCTACAGCGGCGTATGCGGAGGGTGCAAATGGCAGTTTCTGGCCTATCCGCGCCAGGTCGAGTACAAGCGCCGGCACGTGGAGGAATCCCTTCGTCACATCGGCGGCATCGAGGACGTCCTGGTGCATCCGACGCTGCCGTCGGAGTTGATCTTCGGATATCGCAACAAGATGGAGTTCTCCTGCGCGGACCAGCGGTGGCTGATGCCGGACGAACTCGGCCGTCCGGATCTCGAAAAGGATTTTGCCCTGGGGCTTCACGTTCCGGGAACCTTCCACAAGGTGCTGGACACCCAGGCCTGCCTCCTCCAGCCGGAGTTGGGCAACCGCATCCTGGGGGCCGCCAGGGACGGCATGAAAATCTCCGGCAGGCCGCCTTACGGCCTAAAGTCCCACGAGGGATTCTGGCGGTTTCTCATGCTGCGGCACTCGGTGGCATTCGACCAGTGGATGGTCAACCTGATCACCGCCTCGGAGGATCGCGAGGCTGTCGATCGCCTGGCCGCGGAGATCCGGAACCGGTTTCCCCGGGTGGTGTCGGTCGTCAACAACATCACGGCGCGGAAGGCGGCCGTGGCCATCGGGGAACGGGAGGTTCATCTGGCCGGAACTTCCTCCATCCGGGACCGGATCGGCCCGTACGAATTTGAAATTTCCTCCAATTCGTTTTTCCAGACCAACACGCGCGGCGCTTTGCGGCTCTACGAAACCGTCAGGCAATACGCGGGGCTGTCCGGTGAGGAGACTGTCGTCGATCTTTATTGCGGCACGGGAACGATCGCCATTTTCCTTTCGTCCGATGCCCGTTCGGTGGTCGGCCTGGAAATCGTCGAAAGCGCGGTGCGGGACGCGGATGCCAATTGCCGGCTCAACGGCGTGACGAACTGCCGCTTCGTGCTTGGGGACATCCGGCAGCAACTTGCGGGCCTTCCGGAAGTCCCGGACGTGATGATCATCGATCCCCCTCGGGACGGCATGCACAAGGACGTCGTCCGGCAGGTGATCGATATGGCCCCGAAGCGCGTCGTGTACGTGTCCTGCAACCCGGCAACCCTGGCCCGAGACCTTCTGATCATGAAGGAACGCTACCAGGTGTGCGAGGTCCAGCCGGTGGACCTTTTTCCTCACACCTGGCACATCGAAGCGGTGGCAAGGCTGGAACGCATTCCGTCTTGAAGATCCGAAAGACCTGATTTGCCGAAATAAGTTGTTTCCGAACCATGAAAACCATGAAGGACATGAGGAAGAGAAGAAAGGGGTCGATCATTCATTTTCGCTATTGTGTCGGCACGGAAAAAACAATGACAGCCGGCGCAACCGTTGGGATAGGGGGACGATCGAAATCCTCTTGACTTGGGATGCGTTAGTCCATATAAAGTTTGTCACGCCGAAATAAAACGGCAGCCGCAAATTGACCGATTTCCATTCAAGAGGGCTGAGATCCATGATGCCGCTGACCATGGCTTCCGAGGGCAGCAGGGTTCGACTGAAATCAGTACGGGCGGGCCAAAAACTGGAGTCCCGACTTGCAGCGCTGGGCCTGACACCCGGAACCGAAGTGCTGATCGTCAACAACGGGGGCAACGGGCCCTTCATCGTCGAGGTCAAGGGAAGCCGTTTGATCCTGGGTAGGGGAATGGCGCAGAAGATTGTGGTCTCATGATTTCGAGTCATCGGCAGGACCTCACTTCCGAATCTCGATAACCGCTTCACAACTCACGCAACCCACCTCACATCTCGCTGTTCAAGGTCAGCAGTTCACGCCTCACCGTTCACGCTTCACGGACTCACTGATCACGGCTCCCGGTTCACCGTTCACGGCTAACGGCTCACGGCTGACGCTTCACGGACTCACCCGAATCCCAGAAATCTTCCTCCTTGGTAAGTCAGGAAAGCCATGACCCAGGCCGCGAGCGTCGTGTATCCGATGCTGAACAGGGTCCAGCTCATCGACCCGGTTTCTCTGCGTATCGTGGCAACCGTCGCCAGGCAGGGGACGTACAGCAAAACGAAGACCATCATGGCCAGTGCCGAAAGCGCGCTCATTCCGGAAGCCAGCAGGGCTTTTCTGAGGGCGTCCCCGTCTTCTTCGGGGCCTACCGCGTACAGCACGCCCATGGTGCTGACGACGATTTCCTTGGCGACGAAGCCCGTCAGCAAGGAGATGCCGCCCTGCCAGTTGATCCCAATCGGCTCGAAGACCGGCGCAATCGCCTTCCCCAGTTTTCCGAGAAACGAACCCTGCGTTTCCTCGGCTGCCATGGCCTTTCTGACTTCGGCTATCCGTCGGTTCCGCTCCTCGGCCAGCGCCTTCCGGTAGTTCGCGTCGGCATTCGACGCGGCCTGATGGTGTTCGATGCGGATCCGATCGATCTCACCCGCGTAATCCCGACTGTAGTCGTCGATCCTGGGAAAGGTGGAAAGCGCCCAGATGATGATGGATCCCATCAGGATGATGCCGCCCATCTTTCTCAGAAACATCTTGCTGCGGTCCCACATGTGGATGAGCAGGCTCTTCAGCATCGGAACCCGGTACGGAGGAAGCTCCATCACGAACGGCGCGTCGGCGCCGCGAAGCAGGGTGGTCCTGAACAGTCTGCCGGAGATGATCGCCATGGAGATGCCGATGAGATAAATGATAAAGATGACGCTTCCGGCCCTCGCCCCGAAGAAGGTGCCTGCCAGGACGATGTAGACGGGCAGCTTGGCCGAGCAGGACATGAACGGCGTGATCAATATGGTCAGAATCCGGTCCTTTTCGCTTTCGAGGGTCCGGGCCGCCATGACGGCGGGAACATTGCAGCCGAATCCCATCAGCATCGGGATGAAGGATTTTCCGTGCAACCCGATGAGATGCATGATGCGATCCATCAGAAACGCGGCGCGGGACATGTAGCCGGTATCTTCGAAAATGGCGATGCAGAAAAAAAGAATCAGAATATTGGGCAGGAATATGATGACGCTGCCGACTCCCGCGACGATGCCGTTGACGAGAAGGTCCTTGAAAAGGCTTTCCGGCAGATGGGCATCGAGAGCGCGGGAAAGTGCGGCGATCCCGGAGTCGATCCAATCCATCGGATAGGCGCCCAGGGTGAAGGTCAGCTGGAACATGGCCCAGATGAATAGGATGAAGATGGGAAACCCCAGGAACCGGTTGGTCAGCACCCGATCGATCGTGCGGGAGGTATCGAGCCGCTGGCGGGACGAGGTGGTGAAGACCTCCTTCATGATGCCGGCGATAAACCCGTATCTTTCATCTGTGAGAACGATTTCAGGGTCTTCGTCGAACCGTTCGAAAAGCAGTTTTCGAGAGGTTTCGGCTTCCTTCTGGATGTCCTCGGCCGTGGATCCGAAAGCCTCCTGAACCCGCTCGCGAATGATGGCGTCGTTTTCCAGCAGCTTGACCGCAGTCCACCGCCGGTCGTAGGAGAATCCGTCGCCCTCCGCGGCCGCGAGCAGTGAATGAACACGCTCGATGGCCGACTCGATGTCATGGGAGTACTTGACCTTGCGGCTTGACGAGAGCGGCTTCCCGGATCCGGCCAGCGCTATGGCTTCCTTGAGGAGGTTGTCGATCCCTTCGGCTCGATTCCCGACGGTTGTCACCACGGGAACGTCCAGCAGGTCGGAGAGCTTCTGGACATCGATCTTGAAGCCGCGCGCCCGGGCCACATCGAACATGTTGAGCGCGAAAAGGACGTGGCATTGCCCCAACTCCCTCAACTGGGTGGCCAGATAGAGGCTCCTTTCGAGGTTGGAGGCATCGATGATGTCGATAATGACGTCGGGCTTTTCGTCGAGAATGTAGTCCCTGGTAACGATTTCCTCGATGGAGAAGGGGGTCAGGCTGTAAATTCCGGGCAGGTCGACCACCCTGAGATCGACACCGAATTTTTGTACGATCCCTTCCTTTTTTTCAACCGTGACGCCCGGCCAGTTGCCCACCTTCTGCCGGGTGCCCGTAATATTGTTGAAAATCGTGGTCTTACCGGAATTCGGGTTGCCCGCGAGCGCTATGGTGATTTGTCGTCCGGTTTCCATCAATCCACCAGTTCAACCGTGATCTGAGCAGCCTCCTCGACGCGCAGCGACACGTGGTAGCCTTTGACGATCAACTCCACCGGGTCGCGCAGCGGAGCGTATTTTTCAACATACAGGCGTGTGCCCTTCGTTAGCCCCATTTCCAAAATCCGTTGTCGAAGCGCTCGGCCACCGCCTACACGAACGATGACGGCGCTTTGTCCTTCCTTTATCGAACTCAGATCCATCCAAACTTTCTCCGGTTTGCAGGGAGTGTAAACGAGACCATGAACAATGGCGGCAGGATGGCCGCGAAGTGGGTAATATGCAAACAAGCGCGGATTTTTTCAACAATTTTTTAGGAAGGATGAACTTTTTTAGCGGCGCAGTAGGCGTGAGTGGTGAACCGGGAGCCGTTCGTACTCGAACGCGTACTCGTCATCGTTCTCGGTCTTTTTCTTTCTTTCATCGGGAAGATTTGTGAGATTCGAGTACGAGAACGCGTACCGCCCCTGAGGGGGCTGAGTACGCGTACGAGCCTGCGATTCACCTTTAGCT
>JBMNCP010000014.1:4522-5882 GCA_049366795.1 Desulfobacterales bacterium | reverse complement strand
GTACCGCCCCTGAGGGGGCTGAGTACGCGTACGAGCCTGCGATTCACCTTTAGCTCGGGTTCTCTCGTTCCCGTGCTCCAGCGTGGGAACGATGCATTCGCTCGCTTCTATCCGCAGGCCCTGATGATCCCCGACGGTTCGATATCACTCACCGATGTCGAATAATGTTTGCAGATGGGGCAGAACTTCCTGGGCACGCCGCGGCCGGTCCAGAGCAGCTTCAATTTGTGGGTCGTGCCGCATTTCGGGCACACGCATTCGATGGAACGGGTCCTTTCAAGAGCGTAATCCTGCAGGCATTCAACGACAGATTCCGATGGGGCATCCTTTTTTACGGCCTTCATTCCATCGCCTCCATGGTTGAGGTTTATGGCTTTTCCGTAACCCGGTTGTCGGGTCTGACGACCATCCCACCCGTCGGGGCCAACACCGGGAGACCGTCAGACATCGCCATCGCAGCTCCAGGGAAAATGGTCGTTGCAGAATTCCGCCCCGGCACCGCATGCGTAATCGGACTGATTCTCTGTCAATTTGCGCGTCCAGCGGACGACGGCGCAGCAGCCGCTTGCGGGTTTTCCGTCGTTCAGGGACTGCTCGGTGCAAACTCCGATAACCGTTCCCGCCTCCGGTTCCATGTTCGATTCGAAATACAAGCCCCTTTCTCCGTAGTTGAGCATCACGGCGCCGTGTAGCGCCTTGTCTTTGCACTCCAGAAGGATCGGTTCGTCGATGTTGATCCGCACCCCGCAGCGTCGCCCACGAAATGGTGTCATGTATTCCTCCTCTGTATCTGTTCCGAATCCGCTCTAAGGACACCCGGCGCCCGGCGCCGGCGCTATTGATCACGATCCCCCTGGGCTTTTTTCTCGTATTTCCAGATCAAATCGACGATCGCCTCCTCCAGCAAAGCGCCGAGCGACTTGTCGGTGTCAACCGATAAGTGCTTGAGAGCCTTGAGCTTTTTTTCATCAACACGCGTCGAGAAGGTTTTTCGCCGTATCATGTAAGCATGCATACATTAAAGAAAGAATGAAATCAATATATCAGGAAATAAAAAAATTATTTAATAAAATATGCTAGCAAGCTAGAATACAAGCATTCAGACAAGACTCGATGTTCCGGGGGCTTTTGCATCCAGGGCAGGCGGTTTGGCAGTCTGTGGACAAATGGCGCCCCAGGCCGAAATGCGGCGTTGCGGCCCTATCGAAAACGCCCACAATCCCTGTGGTTGCAGCGCTTTTCGCTTCGGGCCGCGCCTTCCGGCTTCGCCGGGGCACGTGCCCTTCGACCCGATGCCTGTTTATTCACAGGTTGTTAGGGCCCGAGGTCCGGGAATCGGTCCAATGGATGAAACAGGCTT
>JBMNCP010000014.1:0-4422 GCA_049366795.1 Desulfobacterales bacterium | reverse complement strand
GGCCGATAAGGATACCAGGCGTATCTTTTTTCGTAATTCATACTGATCGGGAGGCGATTT
Organism: Desulfobacterales bacterium; assembly: GCA_049366795.1. Taxonomy (GTDB): domain Bacteria; phylum Desulfobacterota; class Desulfobacteria; order Desulfobacterales; family UBA5852; genus CALNZV01. The sequence goes on along the minus strand of JBMNCP010000014.1, from coordinate 4,362 downwards.
TGAAAGCATTGCTGATCTTTCTGGGGCAGGCGATCGAGTGCGGTATCTCCGGCCGGCACATATCCAGAGGACTGGGCGGAATCGATCCGCGGATTCCGGAAATGCTTCAAAATCAATGTCCCTTCGAAGAAATCGAGGCTTACCTGAAGTCGAAGGACCTCGACGGGAGCGTCACCCGGTTTGCCGTCGAGGCCATGCAATCGTCCTTCGTCCTCCCCTTTTTCGGCAAGGACATCCCCACGTCATCCAGGCGGACCGAACTCGTTCGGGACGTCCTGGAGACGGCCTTCAATGCTGCGGCCAGGCTTCAGATGGATCTTCTTCTTCCGGGATCGGTCGTATCACCGAATACATACTCCATTTTCATCCGAAACGAATCCGCTCCCAATCTGTCCCTGCAAAATGGAAAGGTCATGATCGAGCCCCGGGAGCATTCCATCTTCAACAATCGGCTGTACATCATCCCGGCCCCCGATCGCCATTCTCTCAACGCCACCTGGAAACGCTACAAGGAAGCGGTTGCCATTCTTAGAAACGAAGACCCCAACTATCTTTCAGTTCGATACCATTTCAAATTTCTCGCACCGATGTTCGAGGATTGGCACGTGGAAAACCTCACGGCGGGCTCGTGCCGCTTCAAACATTCGGTGACCATGAATGAGAGGACGAGAGCCTTTTTCTCCATCCAGGACGGTGCCGCGCCATACCAGGATTGTTACGGGGGAATGAACGCGATGCTGGATGGGCTGAAGGAGATTGTCAACGCGTTGGTGCTTGATGCGGAAGAGGCGAGGGAAATCGACGCCCTCGATTCAAAGAGGTCGCAGGTGGGACTGGACGGTAGATCTGTATCCGCATAACCAGAGGTTGCCTCTCGAATCCTGATGGGAAAAATCGTGGATACAGCGGAGTAGTATCTGTTGCGGAGTATCCATCGAAATCGATTCGAATCGTCATTCGATTCCGATGTCGATCCCGATCCCGATCCCGATTTCGATATCGGCGGCTACCGGTGGTGCCAGCAGAAAAGCCGGATATATGGGCGATCGTGATGGATGGCCCACTCGGATCCTTCATATACCGCCAACGCTGCCGGAGAAGGTCCAAGAATAAAAACAGGGACGAGAGCTGAGAACTCGTCCCTGTTTCTGTGTTGACAGCTATATCTAAGTTATTGTAACTATTATTTTTCGTGGCGGAAGTGCATGGGAATCGAACCCGTTTCAAAAGGAAATTCAGGGAAGAAAAAGGGAAAATACGTCAAAATATTTGATTAATGGTATCAGCATGATAGGTCATATTTGGGAAGATAAGGAAAAATAGTTATATCGTCGGAAAAGTAGAGGTCTTTTCCGCAAATGTTGACCAAATGTTGACTGAGTGAATGCTTAAAAGAATGGTCCGGGTAGTCGCCCGGATCTTTTTTTTGGTCACAATCAAGATTTTTGTTGACAAGGGGTTTTATGATTGGTTATTGTCACTCATCATGAAAACACAGCTGACATCAAAACAAATCGAATCGATCACCGGACTCAAGGCCAACACTCTCCACTACTACGTCCAGGCCGGCGCCGTCACTCCCGATATCGACGGCGGAGACGGCAGGGGAACCCGGCGCCTGTTCTCCGGGACCAACCTGGTCGAAGTCGTTATCATCAACCGGCTGATCGAAATGGGTGTGGCGAAGCAGCGGATCCTCGAATGCCTCAAGGGGATCCGGGAGGCCGGCGACCGCGAGAAGCTGGCGCCCGAAAAAATACAGCATCCATTCAGCGGATTCCTCGTGTTTGCCTGGGACGGAAGCGGTCAGATCAAACATAAGTTTATCGGGTACGCCGACCGCGAGAAGGCGCTGTCCGAACTCTGGAAGTCCGGGATTTGCTCCATCGTCGTGAACCTCAACGCGATTTTCGCGGAATATGTGGTCCGGGGGCGTGAGCTGCTTTTTCGAGTGGAGTAATTTTTTTTATCTCAAATGATTGACAAATGTCATTCATCAACAAGTAGGGGGATCAGCATGAACGTCAATCTCAAGGTGGAAATCATCAAAAAATTCGGGACCCAAGCCGACTTCGCCATGGCGGTCCGTGTCAACGAATCGCTCGTATCGCGGGTGGTCCGGCGACGCCGCAGCATTCCGCCGGAGACCCAAGAACAGTGGGCGGATGCTCTCGGTTGCGACGTGGCCGATATCTTCGGGGAGGCATGACCATGGGCGACTATGACGAGATCCTGCGGTCCCTGGAGCGGCAGTATCCAGGCCAGCTGCTGGTGGGAGTGAAGGAAGTGGCGCGGATCTTCGGTGTCTCCGAAAAAACCGTCTACAACATGAGCAGCCGACGGGCGAAGAAGAAATTCCCGGTGTCGTTCGGCCGGTTCAAGCGGGCGAAGCTGACCGATATCGCCAAGGTCTTAGCGGAGATGTGACAGAAATGAGCAACGGCTTCCTGATGCTGATCCGATCTGCCGATACGATGGAGTTGATTCGTCACCCGAACGAATTCACCCTGCTGACCCTCATTGCCTATCGAGCCAGACGGAACGGATCGTTTTCGACCCTGGGGCTGGAGCCGGGGGAGGCCCTGATCGGGGACCATAGATCTATCGGGCTTTCCCGCCAACAGTACAGGACCGCACTCAAAAACTTAAAAAATTGGGAATTTTTAACCACCAGGGCAACCAACAAGGGAACGGTAGCAAAGATAATCAAATCAACTGTTTATGATATAAATGCCGACGACTGCAACCAGCCACTTAACCAGAGCCTAACCACCAGCCAACCACCAGCCAACCACCAGCCAACCACTAACAATAAAGATAAGAAAGAAAAGAAGGGTAAGAAAGAAAAGATCTTTATGTCGGACTCTGACGAGATCCGACTTTCGGCCCATCTTCTCGATGCGATCCTTTCTTGGAAACCCGACCTCAAAAAGCCAGATATCCAAAAGTGGGCAACCCATATCGGTTACATGATCCGTCTCGATGGCCGGAGCCCGGCCCGGATCCGGGAGGTCATTGATTGGTGCCAGGCAGAGGGGAACTTCTGGAGACCGAACGTTCTATCCACAGAAAAACTGAGGAAACAATTCGACCGCCTCGATGCGGGAATGAGGGAGACCGAAAATGGAAAACGGCTATCACGAAATACTAACGGCCAGGCGGCGGGAAGAGGCGGAGCAGCGAGAGCGGCGGCGGGAAAATATGATTCAATCCCTTACATCAGCTCTGATGCAGAATGACCTCCAAGGCGCCTATGAGATCTGCCGAGGCCAGTCGTTCGACGCCGACGGTCCTGAGATTGCGGAGCTGTACATGGAGCATGTCCCTCCGGCCGAGAAATGCGAGTCATGCGGCGCCGACCTCGAATGGACACTCAACACCGACTGGAGCGGACACGGCGGCGGCTGGACGACACAGCCATGCCTGGGATGCGCCAGGGTGTTTGCCCGGTATCAGCTCGAATGCGGGATCCTCGATCACATGGCCGGCCGGGGGATCCCGCGACGGTTCGCTCTGGCGGATCTGGCGGACTTCCCGGACACCATCCGTAAGGCGGCCGAGAGTGATCGATCACTCTACATTACCGGCCCGGCCGGAACCGGCAAGACCCATCTGCTGGCTGCGGTCATGAGGCACGCTATCCTGACGGCGGATCCTGCCGTCCTCATCCGCGACGACCACCATCATGCCCCTCCCCTCAAGAAATACACGGTCCCTTCTGCCGACCGTTTCCCGTTGTTCATCTCGATTCCGAGGATCCTCCAACAGATAAGAGCCAGTTTTAACGGCGGTGGAGGATCGGAAGAGACCATCCTGTCCCGATGCGCCGAAGCGCCTGTCCTGCTGCTGGATGACCTCGGGGCGGAGAAGGCGTCGGATTGGGTCCGGCAAACGGTCTATCTCATCATCGATGATCGATACACCTCGATGCGGCGAACGATGATCACCTCGAACCTGTCCCTGGACGGCATCGCTCAGGTCCTGGACGACCGTATCGCCTCCCGGATCGCGGGCATGTGCCAGGTGCTCCGGATGACCGGCAAGGACCGGCGCCACAGCGAACCCAAGGGCTCGGACCATCCGGCGGCGGGGATTGACATGCCGGATACCGACCGCGAATGGTAGGAGTATAAAAAAATGAACGGGTGTCAAGATAGTTTACAACACGAGGACAAGGCGCCGTTTCGCCTGGAGCGAAAGCCCGATGGCCGGATGGTCCTGACTGTTTGGTACGACAGCGAGGCCCGCGACTGGGATCAGAGGATCCGTCGAGCCCTGGAAGCGGTCAACATGGACCGGCGCCAGGTCCTGGTTATCGCGTCACCTCGGGGGCTGAAACTTTGATGGGGGGTGGGTCGAATC
>JBMNCP010000013.1:0-11620 GCA_049366795.1 Desulfobacterales bacterium | reverse complement strand
TAAAGTGGTACGTGAGCTGGGTTTAAAACGTCGTGAGACAGTTTGGTCCCTATCTGTCGTGGGCGGAGGATATTTGAGGGGATCTGTCCCTAGTACGAGAGGACCGGGATGGACGAACCTATGGTGCTCCAGTTGTCGCGCCAGCGGCATTGCTGGGTAGCTATGTTCGGAAAGGATAACCGCTGAAAGCATCTAAGCGGGAAGCCAACCCCAAGATTAGATATCCCGCAGCTTATGCTGCCTAAAGACCCCTCGAAGACGACGAGGTTGATAGGCCGGGTGTGTAAGCACAGTAATGTGCTCAGCTTACCGGTACTAATCGGTCGTGCGGCTTGGCCACAAAATAAAGGACACAATCCTGACCGCTATTGTTAAAGGCTTCTATCCAAATTGTGACAATATTCGCAAAACGCTTTTTCGGTGGCGATGGCGAAGAGGAAACACCCGTTCCCATCCCGAACACGGAAGTTAAGCTCTTCAGCGCCGATGGTACTGCATGGGAGACTATGTGGGAGAGTAGGACGCCGCCGAAAATCTTTCGAAAAGCCCGAAGCAGTTAAATCTGCTTCGGGCTTTTTTGTTCTTGCGCCCTCTGTTTTTTCCTCCATGAAGCAGGGTTAATCTCGTGAAACCCTATCGGCATTTATCCTGCGCCCCACCGTAGGGACCGGAGAAGTTGTCGAACCTGGCTGCATTTGCTTTCCGTACGGTCTTGTGCTACCTCCGATACGGGAATTTCCTGCATTTTCCCTGTATTGATGCCTCTCAAGGAAAACCGCACCTTAAAGTCGATGACGATACCGACCAGGCGAACGCGTTCGGTGGCCATTCCTGCCGGAGAGGGGAAATTCCGCCCATGAGCGGACTCCGGCGCCTGCACATTTAAATACCGGGATTGCCGTGGCGATTCGAAATCTCAGAGTCCAAATCTTCCTAAACTTTGCCGTCCTGCTGTTGATCGCCATGATGCTCGTCAATTTCGTCTTGCTCATCGTCGGTCAGAATTCCCTGATTCAAGCCGAAATCGCACGGGCGGACCTCGTGGCTTCTGCTATCCACAACTTTTTCAAACCGAACCACATCGGTACGGAGCCGACCGAGGAAATCGGATCGGCCTTTTTCGACCGCTTTTGCCGCTCAGCAGGGGTGAAGGCGGTGCTGATCCTCGACAAGGCCAATCGCAGGCGGTATGCATACGCCGATGGAGACAGCGGCCTGGTGGGACAGATGGAGGATTGGGTACGGTCAGCTGCCGGGGAAGGCCTCCGCCGTGTCCACTACAACGGGACCACCCGGGGGGTCTTCTGGCGGCAGAAGGCATCGGTGGTGTTGGCGGCGCCATTCGCCTTTCGTGGCGAAGAAGGTGCAGGGATCGGCGTCATGATGCATCTGGGAAACGTGTATGCCAGTCTGAGGCGCACCCAGCATATCGTTCTCATTTACACGATCGTAAATATGGTCATACTGGCCTTTTTCGGACTGTACCGGATGAACCTGCTTGCCGTAAAACCGATCCGGCGGTTGGTGGCCAGGGCGGAAAGCCTTCGGGAATCGGATGACGATGTCTTTCTGATCGACCGGGAGGACAATGCGTTCAGTCAGTTGTCCAAATCCTTGAACCGCATGCTGCTTCGGGTGGCAGACACGCGGGAGAAGCTAAAGTCATCGGTTCAGTCCCTTGAAACGGCCAATCGAAAACTCGAAGAAACCCAGAAAGAGATGGTGCGCGCAGAAAAGCTCGCCTCCGTCGGAAGGCTTTCGGCCGGGATTGCCCACGAAATCGGCAATCCGATCGGCATTATTCGAGGGTATCTTGATTTACTGAAAGATCCCTCGACTCCAGAAACCGATCGCCTGGAATTCATCGGACGGACACAGACCGAAATCGATCGGATTTCATCGATCATCCGGCAGCTGTTGGAATTGTCGCGTCCGGTGCTGCGCCATAACGAGAAGGTATCCGTCCATGAAATTCTCCGGGATATCGGCGATGTCTGCCGATACCAGCCGATGTTCTCCGAACTTCATCTGGATATGGAGCTTTCCGCACCGGTCGATGTCGTGTATGCTGACGCCGGCCTGTTGCGGCAGGTTTTTTTGAACCTGATGATCAACTCGGCGGATGCGCTCAACGAATTTAGATCGAACGGAGAGGGACGTATCTCCATTCGCACGAGCTGGGCGCCGGCCACCGGCGAGCACCGATGCCGCGAAGGAAGGTTCCGTGTCGCTTTCAGCGACAACGGGCCGGGAGTTCCGGAACCGCATCTCTTGGACATTTTCGATCCCTTCTATAGCACAAAAGCGCCGGGGAAAGGCACCGGTCTCGGATTGTCGGTCAGCTACATGCTGATCCAGAGCCTGGGGGGCGGTATTCAAGCCGAAAACCGTCCGGACGGTGGACTGTCCATGACCATCGACCTGCCGGCGGCCCAAGGCCCCGAGAAATGAGGCACCCCGCCTCGAAAAGACAGGCGGCAACCGTTTGCGCTGCATCCGCCCATGGCTTTGGCACATCCGCTGGGTTCGAATGCTGCCGGCATTTGGTCGCCTGCAGACGACCTTTGGATGAGAACGAGATCAAACCGGTTCAAGCTATCTGGATCCGATAAAAATGAGCCCGCTACCAGCCAAGGAAAAGGCATTGTTGATCATCGACGACGAAGAAAACATGCGCCACATGCTGTCGGCCATGCTTTCGAAGTCCGGGTACCGCATTGACACCGCCGCCAATGGAGAAGAAGGGCTCGGAAAGATCGCAGATCGGGTGTTCGACTATATTCTTTGCGACATCAGAATGCCGAAAATGGACGGAATGGAATTCCTCAGGAAAGCTGGAAGCCGGATCTCGACGACGACGGTCATCATGATGTCCGCCTACGGTACCATTGATACCGCCTTGGAGGCGATGAAGCTGGGCGCCTACGACTTTATTTCCAAGCCCTTCAAGACCGACGAGGTCTCGCTGGCCCTGAAAAAAGCCGAAGAGCGGGAAGCCTTGAGACGCGAGAACCTTCAACTGAAGGAAAGAATTCAAAAGATCAGCGAAGAGGCCCGATTCGGCAATCTGATCGGCAACAGCCATTCCATGCAGGAAGTCTTCAGTATCGGGCTCAAGGTCGCCAAATACGATACGACGGTCCTTATCCTGGGTGAAAGCGGCACCGGAAAGGAGCTTGTCGCAAGGGGCATTCACTTCGAGGGGCCTCGGGCCCAAAAATCCTTGATTCCCGTCAATTGTGGCGGCATTCCTGAAACGCTTCTCGAAAGCGAGCTGTTCGGATATACGAAGGGCGCTTTCACAGGCGCCGACCGGAACAAGAAGGGGCTTTTCCAGGAAGCGGAGGGCGGAACCCTTTTTCTGGATGAAATCGGAGAGCTTCCACTGGCCCTCCAGGTCAAACTGCTCAGAGTTCTCCAGGAAAGCGAAGTCCGGCCGGTCGGTGGATCGAAGGCTGAAACGGTTGATGTACGCGTGATCGCTGCGACTTCGCGGGATCTGGCCGTCGAGGTCAAGGCCGGCCGGTTCAGGGAGGATCTGTTCTACCGGTTGAATGTATTGCAGATACGGCTGCCCCCGCTTCGGGAGCGTTACGAGGATATCCCGGTTCTGTGCCGGTATTTCCTGGAACGCTTCAAGGGCCGGTTCGGCAAGGACATCCAAGGTATTTCACCGGGGGCCATGTCCCTCCTGATGGAACACAAATGGCCTGGCAATGTGCGCGAACTCGAAAACACGATCGAAAGGGCGGTTGTCCTGGCGGACAAGCGGATCATCCTGCCGGAAAACTTGCCGGTGGAAATGGGGATAAAGCGCGGTTCCAGCCGAATGGACGATTTCTTCGAGGGGTTCAGTCTCAAGAAGGCCCAAAAAATCATGGAAAAACGATTGATTACCCGTGCACTGGAGTCGACGGGAGGAAACCGCACCCAGGCTTCCAAGCTGCTGGAGATCAGTCATCCAAGTCTTCTCGCCAAAATGAAAGCCTATGATATCCAGCTCTGAGTGTTGAATTCGACCGATCTTCCGCCCCATCCGAGCTGTAGATTCCCTTCACTGCCTTCGTCCGACGCATCGGGTTCGCTCTCGGGCAAACCGTCCGGCAGGCAATTCACCTCCAGGAGGCTGACGATGAATCTCCACGAACGTCTTGCAGCTCATGTGGAACGAATCTACGGGGAGGGGCAGAGGGACGGCATCTGTGAACGCATCCGGGTGCTTTTATCCGGGTATCCCGATATCGGGGAGCGTCCTCCCACAGCCATCACACAGGATGAAGTGGTGCTGATCACCTATGGGGACTCGCTGATCGAGGCGGGAGTACCCCCCTTGCAGACGCTTCGAAAATTCGCGGTCAACCGGCTCGAAAGAGGATTTTCGACCCTCCACATTCTCCCTTTTTTCCCTTACACCTCGGACGACGGCTTTTCTGTGAGCGACTTCAATTCTGTAAATCCCGAACTCGGCCGGTGGTCGGATGTCGAAAATTTCGTGCCCCATTACAGGTTGATGTTCGATTTCGTCCTCAATCACATTTCGTCGGGCAGTGCGTGGTTCAAGTATTACCTGGAAGAAAAGAGAGGTTTTGCCGACCTGGCGATCGAGGTCGATCCGTCCACCGACCTCACCGCTGTGACGCGCCCGCGGGATCTGCCGCTTCTGACACCGTTCCAGAAGGCCGGCGGGCGGCTCGTGCACCTCTGGACGACCTTCAGCCCGGATCAGGTCGATCTCAACTATGCCAGCTCCGACACGCTCATCCGCATGCTCGATGTCATGTTGTCCTACATCCGCAGGGGCGCGTCGATTCTTCGAATGGACGCCATCGCCTACCTCTGGAAGGAGATCGGCGGATCCAGCATCCACCACCCGCTGACCCATGAGATGGTGCGGCTGTTCAGAACGGTGCTGGATCTCGCGGCGCCCCATGTGTGGATCATCACCGAAACCAACGTTCCTCACAGGGAAAATATCCAGTACTTCGGAGACGGCCGCAATGAGGCTCAGCTGGTCTACAATTTCACCCTGCCGCCCCTGCTGCTCCACACTTTTCTGAAGGAAGACGCGCGGGAGTTGTCCGAATGGGCGTCTACCTTGAGCCCGGCTTCCGATAGAACCGCTTTTTTCAATTTCACCGCATCCCACGACGGTATCGGAGTACGCCCGGTCGAAGATATTCTCACGGATCGTGACCTCCAGTCGATGGTGGCGTCGGTGCGGAAAAACGGCGGGGGAGTTTCCTTCAGAAGCGGACCGGGAGGGAGCCTCCGTCCTTACGAGCTCAATATCAGCTACGTGGATGCGCTGGCCGGTGGGAATACGGCAACACACGTCAGGCGCTTTCTGGCGTCGCAAATGGTGGCCCTGACGCTTCCGGGCGTTCCCGCCGTGTACATTCACAGCCTTCTTGGCTCTCGCAATTGGGCCGAAGGGGTCCATCGGACGGGGCGTTTGCGCTCGATCAACCGTGAAAAGCTTACCGCGGGAGAGGTGTGGGCGGATCTGGGTCGACCCGACAGCTTCCGTTCCCGGATTTTCTTTCCCTACATGGAGATGCTGCAAAAACGCAGGTTCGAACCTGCCTTTCACCCCGGCGCGGCCTTCCGGGTGCTCGACCTGCATCCAGGTGTTTTTTCGATCCGCAGGGGGGAAGGGGAAGAGGCGCTTCATGCCCTTGTCAACGTAACCGGGCGGCCGCTCTCCGTGACCTTGCCGGTCGCGGACGGCGGTCGCCTCGTCGATTGCTTGAGCGGCAGGGTCTGGCCGGGATGCTCGCTGCAGCTCAAGCCTTTTGATTACGCGTGGCTAAGACGGGTTGATGCGGAATGAGGAAGGGAGAAGATGCTTTGTTCTAATCATTGTTAATCTTGTTTCTCAATTTTCCTGAGCATTTGAATGTGACCACCTTGCGCTCCCGCAGGATCAGGTCGGAGCCCGTGGCCGGGTTTCTGCCTCTTCGCTTGTTTTTGCTCTTGACACAAAACTTCCCGAATCCTGAGATCAGGATGTCATCTCCCTGTTCCAGGGTGCTCTTCATGATCTCAAGAAGAGACTCGATGATGTCAACGGACTTTTTCTTTGTGAAACCCAGCTCATGAACCTTCGCAACGATGTCGCTCTTGGTCAATGCCATGACACCTCCTGACTACCTCATTCCGATTGTAATCTGTAACAATCTCCGTTCTTTAATGAAGTTCGCCCTAAAGGTCAACGGAAAATTTCAGGATCATCCGTCAGGCCGGTCGCGAATCGGGATCGGAGGGCTGATATCGTCGGCGTCAGCTTCCATCGGATTCGTTGCTTGGGGATCTTCCGCATCTCCTGAGGCATGCTGGGGGGGATAGATCGCATCGACTTTATCCATGATACCTTCGATGCGTTTGGAAATTCGGTCGAGTTCCTGCTTCAAATCTGAATCGTCCAGATCATTCATCAGCTCGGAGCCATCCCTTCTGAGTCGTCCCGGCTAAGTCATCCCGGAATGGGTCATGGCGGGAACCTGTTCATAATCATCTGGCAGTACTGTATGCGAGGCCTATGATTTTTTCAAGAGAAATATTGAATAAAATTTGTACCATAGCGTCACTTGTCCCCTGTTGAGGCCGGCCTGGAGGACTTGATCCTTCCGTGCCGGCCTCGCACTCCTTCCCGATTCGCTCCGGATATCATTTCCCATGGCCGGACAGGTTTTGCACGAGAGATCGCACGCGTCCCCGTCTCCACGAACTCGCCTTGCGATATGGCCGTCGATCGACTATTTTGAATTTTCTCAAAAAACGTTTTGTGCCGAGCAGAACCTGGAAGAATTATTTCTCGATGGGCACTCGTTAACAACCATTCGCCGTGAGGAATCATGCGTCGCCAACCCGTCTCCTTCCGAACCTACCGACCGGAAGATCTCCCTGAAATCCTGAGAATTCAAAACGCCAATCTGGTGGCGAATCTGTCGGAACAGGAAAAGGCGGACGGTTTTCTCCTGGTCGGGTTCTCCATTCAACAATTCGAGGAAATTCACCGTGAGATCCCCGTCGTGGTGGCCGATCTCGGATCCAGACTCGGAGGGTATCTTTGCGGCACGAGCATCCCCTACAGCCGTGGAATTCCTTTGTTGGATCATATGATCGGTCTTTTTCAGACGACGCGGTTTCGGGGTCGGACGCTGGATCGCTGCTGCGTCTTTCTTTACGGGCCGGTTTGCATCGACAGGGCGATGCGCGGCCAGGGGATTCTGGAAGGTCTGCACGATGCCCTGCTGAGGCGGGTTGCCGGGCGATACGATGTCGGAGTTCTTTTTATTTCCAGGAACAACCCCCGGTCCCTGAACGCTCACACCCGAAAGCTCGGAATTGAGCCGCTCAAGGAGTTTGAATTCGATGGGGCGGGATTCACCCTTCTTGCGTTCGAGGTCTCCCATCCAAACCATTCGCTTTACTTTAAGCGGGTATCGCGGTAGGGCTTTTCGCGAGGCTGCGAAGCCTCCTTGCTTGCGTAGCGGGTCCTTCCCTGCTTGGAGGAATCAATGTCAGGCAGTGAAAGGCGCTCTTTCAAAATGGCTTCTAAATCATTTCGGACTTATTGCCGAAGAAGAGTGTATGGATTCGAGAACAGCGTATTTGAACAGGCGTGCGGAGAGCCGCAGGATGTCGTCGGGCGTTGCCCTGCCTGTTTCGATCCCGATACCGGCGGGGTGTCAGGTCAAACCCCGCATCGGCATTTCCGGAGGCGAAACGGGCCACAGGTCGAACCTCATGGAAAGAATGATGGCTCTCGATGTCTACGCCTATTTTTATCAACCCATCTGGTGACGCAGGAGGAAAGATTAATGACCAAAGCAGAGTTGATTGAGGCCATGGCCAAAGACGCCGGGATTACCAAAAGTGCCGCCGGCGCGGCGCTTCAGTCCTTTATGGACACGGTTACCAAGGCGTTGAAGAAAAAGGACGGGAAGATCACCCTCGTCGGGTTCGGCACCTTCTCGAAAACCCGGCGGAAGGCCAGAAAAGGCCGCAACCCGCAAACCGGCGAAACCATCAAGATCAAAGCGTCCAATGCCGTGAAATTCAAACCCGGAAAAAAACTCAAAGCCGCCATTTAGACCCTCTCACGCCATTCGATCCCATCCAGCCGCTCCTGGCTCCCCAGCGGGAAGAACAGGGGCGGTTGCATTCTTTCCCGATGCTTTTTCTCGACGCTCCAACCGATTCCCGTCCGTGAGGACTCCCCGGCAGAATCGGGTTGACACCCGGCGCAAGATCGGTGTAGGAGGTCTCCGTTACGTGATTCGACCAGAAAAGCCAAGCCTGCTGTGAAGCAGGGACGGAAAGCCACGGGGCTCATGCAGCCGGCCGGGCTGCCCGCGTGGTCATGGTCATCCATACGGTGTCGCACCAGGTCGTCCGGGGCTGACGGATCGCAGGGCTCGGGGAGGTTGCATTCGGGATGCATTCGAGCGCTGGCCAATGCCGCCGGGCCGGTTTTCACGGGCCATGAAAGCGACGCTATGTGCGATGCCGGCCATTTGGGTAGAGCGGACAATTGCCGACTCACCTGTTTCAGGTGGATCGGTTTTTTTATTGAGGGCATTCCGGAACCGGTTTTCGAAGTCCGGCCCGGATGCGATTGAACCGAAGAGAAACGGAGTTGGTGGAAATGCCGGATACCGATTCACCGCAGACCTGTAGGGGAAGAATACTGCTGGTTGAAGATGACGACCTGGTCCGCGGTACGACAAGGGTAATGCTGGAACACACAGGATATACGGTGCTCACGGCGTCGACGCCGTTCGATGCGCTGCGGCTCTGCGAGAAGTTGGACCTTGCTTTCGATTTGATGATCACTGACGTCGATCTGCCCCGGATGTCGGGGATCGAGTTGAACCTGAAAGCCAAGGCGTCGCGGCCTGATCTGAAAGTGCTGTTCATGTCCGGTTATCCGCAGGAAGTCTTTCATCGGTACGGCATGGAGAAAGAGAGCGCCCTTTTTATCCAGAAACCTTTCAACATGGTTGAATTGCTGGAAAAGGTGCAAAACGCCATCGAGTATCCGGATTAGGTTCGGATTCCGATGTAAATCAACCGCGATGCAAAAGGGAGGCGTCATGGGCCCCATTTCCCTGAAGGCAGGAGAAGGTGAATGGCCTGAATACTATGATCGCTTTGCCTACTTCTCCCCGGATGCCATCCGCCATGGGTGCCATCCCCGAAGGTTGGAGCACCCGGCCGCCACCGAAAAAGCCATAGTCCTCGTCCACGGCCTGTCCGACTCTCCGTATTTCCTGTCCGCCATCGCCGACCATTTCCATCGGGCTCTGGGCTACAATGTCTATCTGCCGCTTTTGCACGGCCACGGCCTGCAAACTCCGAACGGGATGGAGGGCGTCGAGCTGGAGGAGTGGAAAGCCAACGTCGGCTTTGCCGTCACCAGCGCGGCGGCGAAGGCGGCCAATGTGTCGATCGGCGGGTTGTCCACCGGAGGTGCACTGAGCTTCTACACGGCCTGCACCCGGCCGCGGATCAACGGCGGTCTCTATCTTTTCTCCGCCGCCCTGGATCTGACGGGCGGTCCCCTGGGATTGATCGGCGAGATGAAAGAGCGTCTCCTGCGGACTTTCCTGACCGAGGTGCTCGATCGGAACCAACCGCTGGTGGGAAGAAATCCCTACCGCTATTCCCGCATCGACGTGGACGGGGCGCGGGAGCTCGCACGCCTGATCAAGGAGACGGATGACCTCCTCAAGGGGTTCGATGCATCCAACCGATTTCCGAATCCGGTGTTTGCCTGCCACTCGGAGAGCGACAAGACCGCCGACATCCAGGGACTTCGGAGATTGCAGCAGAAATCGGATCCCGCGCGATTTACGCTTCATCTGATCCCCGAAGAGGAGGGCGTCCCGCACGCCAGCGTCGTGCTGGAAGAGTCCATTTATGCCCTCGGGGCCGTGCCGGGCGAGCCGCCGCTGGAGCCGGCAAATCCCCGGTTCGGCGACCTGTTGGTGGCGATTTCCCGTTTCGAGAAGGCGACCTGGTCCTGATCGTCGGATCCGGGCACGCGTTCACCGCAGAAAGGGAGGACCGGATGGTTTCGGAAGCGTTCAGCAGAAAGGTCAAGCAGAATGTCGCCGAGAATTTCGACCGGAGCCTCGAACTTTACGAGGCCTTTGAAAACCGGCATCGGTTCTTTGCCGAAATGGCATCGACGCTGGCCGAGCGGATCCGCTTGAAGCCCCACTCGACGGTGCTGGACGTCGGGTGCGGCAACGGAATATCCGCAAGAACGTTGAACGAGGAATTTTTCTGCCGGGTCGTGGGCGTCGATCTGTCGACGAAGATGATCGAAGCCGGCAGACGCTCCTGCAAGTCGGAATCGATCCGCCTGATCGTCGGCGACGGTGAGCGTCTCGAGGACGTCCTGGACGGCCAGGTCTTCGATTATGTTCTTTACAACGCCTCCATTTTCATCTTCCCGGATGTCGAAAAGACGATCCGCGGGGCCGTCGGCTGCCTTCGTCCGGGGGGCGGAATCGCCTTCTCCTTTTACCCCTTCATCTCCGATCGGGCGGGCCGGGACCTGCTGCTGGAAGCATTCGGCCGACTGGGCGCCCCTCCCCCCCGTTTTCGCGTCATTACGGACTATGATGCAGCCTGCCGGGCCGTCGAACGCTTCTGCGGCCCCGTTACCCATCACCGATGGGTGCGGCCGCTGGACCTCGGGTTTCTCCAGGATTTCTTTTCCATTCCGGCCCAGTCGGCGTCTCTGTTTCCTGGCTGTGACTACGGCACGCGGCAGGAGAAGGTGAAGCGGCTTTTCGCGGGGCTGGACGACATGGCAGAGGAAGGCTCGATCGTCTGGCGGATGGCGGAAAGTACAAAGCCACGGTCAGCCTGACGTCGTTCGCAACCGTATCCACGAACAGGACCCATTGGCCGATCCCCGCCGTACCCGGTTCCGCATTGATCCAAACGGGAGTAGGTGTTCCTTATCCTCGGACGAATGAAACCCCTGTCAACGGCGCGAATATTCCGACCCCTTTGAAGAGATTATGTTGCCGTTCTGCTTGTCGACCAGCAGGTCGTCGATGGCTTCACCCTCCAGTCCGACCAGTTTTACATGATAATATCGTCCAAGATTCTTCATGTCCCGCAAATTGAATTTATCCTTCAGCTCCGGGCTCACCTGTTCGTTGATAATCACCTTCGCCGTGAATTCCCCCATCCCGTCGAGATAGGATAGGAGTGCTTTTTTCACCTGATGGGCGTCGCTGTACCTATTGGCGCTTTTTGGGGTCATGGATTCCTCCCTGATGGGTCGATTCCTCAATTCATTGGTCAAACCTGTAGCGCCGGCGGCGCTCGTCGGCTCCATCGAAGTTCCACCGCATCTTGAAATTCATTTTTTCGAAAGCCTTCCGTTGGCGGGGCAATCCTGAATTATCCCCGGTATCGAATCTGGAAAGCATATCCTATACCAGGCGAGCCGAAGAATCTCACAACTTCCTGTATTTGATATATAATATTTCGAGTTTTCCCGTGGCCGGGGAAATGGCGGCAGATCGGGGAATGGGTATTCGTTACCCGGTTTCGGGGTGACAACCATCTGAGTCGCACACATATTGCGCACCAG
>JBMNCP010000012.1:0-7156 GCA_049366795.1 Desulfobacterales bacterium | reverse complement strand
GGAGCTCTACCAACCAGCTCAACTCTCCTAACTATCTTAACTGACTCAACCCCCTTTCCCAACCATCTTAATGTAACCATCCGGATTGTCGAAAAAACAAAACTGCACGACGCTTCACGACCCACGCTTCACGACCCACGGTTCACCTTGAGCCTTTCGCCTTGAGCCTTTCGCCTTTCTCCTCGAGCCTTCGCCTTTCATCCCCGCACGCAGTTTCTTCCACGTTTCTTGGCCTCGTAGAGCTTCTTGTCCGCTTCTGCGATCAGCTGCCGCGCACCCATTTCTCCGTCGCCCGGCTCGAAGTGCTTCACCCCGACGCTGACGGTTACCGGGATGACCGCCCCTTGGTAGTGAAATTCGTGTTCCTGCACCATGGCGCGCAGCTTTTCACAGAAGTACAGGGCTTGTTCCCGATTGGTCTCCGGCAGTATGATGGCGAACTCGTCACCACCGTAGCGGCAGATCATATCGTTGCGGCGGATCTTGCGGCGCACGAACGAGACGAATTCCTTCAGCACGTAATCCCCGGCGCCGTGGCCGTAATTGTCGTTGATGGGTTTGAAGTCGTCGAGATCGCAGATGACCAGCGAGAACACGCGGTGGTAGCGTTGAACCCGGTTGATCTCCCGGTTGAGCGATGCCAGAAAGTGCTGCCGGTTGTAGGCCTGCGTGAGGTCGTCTATCGTCATCATCCGATAGACCTTCTCGTGGTACTCGCATTCCAGGTTGCAGGTCGTCAGGAACTTGAGAATGGTCTCCCCCACGTGTAGCCGGTCACCGTCCTTCAGGAGCGCGGACTCGACCTTCTGGCCGTTGACGAACGTGCCGTTCGTGGATCCCAGGTCCTGCACGGAATACCCGTCCATTTCCGGCTTGATACGGGCGTGTTCGCGCGACACGCTGTCCTGGTCGATGAGAATGTCCGCCCGTTCGGATCGGCCGATGATCTGTTCATCGGGCCCCAGAAAATAGCTTTTCCCGATGTGGGTTCCATAGATGACGAGCAGGGCGGCCTGACTGGAATTCTCTTCCTCATAGAGTTCCTTCGGGAGCTCAGCCAGGGCGGTCAACTCCTCTGATTGCATTTTCATATCCCAAAATATCGTTCCGGGCGCAAAAACCCGGAAAAGGATTCCAGATCAAAGGCATGGCGGCGAGATCAAGGATAAAACTCAATGCAGGTGCGCTCAGCCCGTCCCTCTATTGGCCATACATCAATAGATCGAAAACGTGGGACAAACAGGTGACGATTGCGGATTAATATGCCTTAACCCATGGACTCTATTATATCAACTGGATTATCGGCATCCGGTGCAGGTGACTTGAATCGGGCATGGAGAACCGTGAGCCGTGGACCGTGATCGGTGAATCGTGAACCGTTAGCCTTTCGCCTTGAGCCTCGCCCCTTTCTCCTCGCGCCTCACTGCTTTCTACTCGCTACTCGCTGCTTTGATCTCGCCGTCAGGCGACCTCGAGCCTTTCCGCCCTACCCCCCAAACCCCTTCCCGATCGCCTTCAGGGGTAGATCCAGCTCCAGCTCCGGGACCTTCCTGGCGATCCAGGAGGTGAAGGTGTTGCTGTTGGGGCCGGGAAAGGCCTTGTAGGTGGTTTTCCAAGGGTAGGACAGCGCGGCGGCGTTGATGGCGTCGATGAGATCATCGACTTCTTCTCCCCTGTGCTCCTTGAGGATTTTCGGTTTCGCGCCGAACCAGTAACGGTCCGGAACGTCCTGGGCGATCCGCATGACCGGCAAGCCGCGATAGCCGCGCCATCCGACGACATCGTAGACCGTGTAGGTGTCTTCACCGGTTCGCTTGGCGGCGATCCACGTGTGGATGGCAAACCAGCCGCGCCATCCGAAGGCGTCGGCGCCGTAGACCTGAAGGACCGCCTCTCGTGTGGCGGAGGGATCCGGGGCAATCCCGGCGGACTCCCGGCTGGCGGTCCGCCAGTCCCGGTCACCGGAGCATCCGAACAATATCAGTGCAAGCGGCACAAGAATTGCCGACAATCTCAAAAGTGGCATCAGTGCAGGTCTCCAGTCCTTAATTCAATTTGGGCGGTGCAAAGGAGACGAGCATTCAAGGATGATCAAGGGTCTGTGCGCACCGGATGTGATCGGCACCTTCATGGGTAGTGCAATTCACTTGAAACCTCGCCCCCTTGAAGCCTCGACCCCTCGAAACCTCGAATCCCACTCCCTGACCCTCTCGAATCTCCCATCCCGAACCCGCCCGGGATCACTCCATTGATTCATCCCGCCCCCTGATCATCATCGCAGCCGCAATCGCGCTCAAAAGCAGGACCACCGCGACGATGTAGAAGGACCACGCGATGCCCAGCCAATCCACCAGGGCGCCAACGCCCATGGCCCCGATGAAAACCCCCAGGTTCATGGCCGTGTTGAAAACGCCCATCATCGAACCCTGCCCGTACAAACGGCCTTCCTTTGCCGCGAGCGCGCCCATCGCGGGCCATGATACCGCCTCGCCCAGCCCGATTAGCGCGAACAACAGCAGAAGCGCGGTCAAGCTACCGGCAAACGGCACCGAAAAGATCCCGATGCTGATCAGGGTGCTGCCCGCAAACAAGAGCCGGTTCTTGTTCATCCGGTCCGCCAGGTTGCCGCACGGCAGCTGGAATACGGCGTTGACGATGGTCCGGCAGGCGATCACCAGTCCGATTTCCGTGCCGCTGGCGGTCATGTAGCTTTTCATGAGAACCGGCAGAAAAGCGAATGTCGGAACCATTATGATCATGGTGGCCATTCTCGCAAGGAGGATGCCCATCACCCGTCGACTATGGAGCATCCGTCGAAAGACCGCAAACATCGGATCCTTCTTGACGGGTACTTCCAGCCTGTCGCGCCCCGGAAGTACGGCTGCGACGAAGACCGCGGACAGAAAGCTGAGAAATGCCATGGCGTAGAAGCCGGCATCCCGGCCCCAAAGATCCAGAAAAAAGCCTCCCAGCACCGGTCCGCCCCCGATTCCGGCAAAAATCGAGATGTTGAGCAGTCCCATGGATTTTCCGATTCGGCCGCCGCTGGAGATCTCGGAAATGTAGGCCATGGCCATGGGGATGATCATCGCGGAGCCGGCGCCGTGCAAAATGCGGATGATGATCAGGTGGGGTACGGATGAGGCGAGGGTATAGGTGTACCCGGTGAGCCCGAAGATCAGGAGTCCCGCGATCAGGAAGCCTTTTTTGCCGTGACGGTCCGAGAGATCGCCGACGAACGGCTGAAGCAGCCCCCCGCTCAGTGCGAAACCGGCGATGATGACACCCAGGGCGAACCCGCTCGCTCCCAGCTCGGAAGCATACACGGGCAGGATCGGGACAATGATGCCCATACCCACGTAAGCGATGAATATCGCGGATAGAACGATGACCAGGATATATTTCCGCATGGATTGGTTTCGACGGGAATCGGTCCCCGGAACCTCAGGGGGTGAGCTTCTTGAACTCGAAATAGCCGATGTTCTCGAGCGTGATGTGAATTTGGGGCGGTGTTACCGGAACCACCCTT
The DNA here is from genome assembly GCA_049366795.1 of Desulfobacterales bacterium. GTDB lineage: Bacteria > Desulfobacterota > Desulfobacteria > Desulfobacterales > UBA5852 > CALNZV01. The sequence goes on along the minus strand of JBMNCP010000012.1, from coordinate 3,627 downwards.
CCCTCGAAGACACCGCCGGACTGCGTGTACATGAGGATCCGGTCGCCATCCGCCCTCCAGCGGATCTCGACGTACTGGTCCTCGAGCGACCAGGAGCCCTTTCCGCCGGCATCCAACCGCAACACCAGGTTGGCCGGATCTCCCGTCGGATCGAACGCCTCGTATTCACCCTCGACGGCCGGCCGGCGTTCACACGCGGCCCAGAGCAACGCACACAGTATCAGCAGCAGCCACCCTCTTTTTCTTCTCATGCCCTGAAAATCCTCATGCGATCCTGATCGAAGGAAGAAATTGTCTTTCCAGGTGAAAGAGCCTGTCGAATCGGAAGATGTAAATCGTCAATCCCAGCCAGAACAGGTCGCGCAGAAAGGTCATCCACGTCATGGGCGCTTCCAAACTGCTGAAGCAACCGCAGCCGATGGGCGTTCCGCGCACCAGGTTGATGGCGATGGCCAGAGAAAAGACGGAAAGCATGCCGGCAATGATAACGGCGGCCGATTTGGAGCGCAGACCGATAATCAGAAGGATTCCGCAGATCAGTTCCGCCCAGGGCAGGGTCACCGCGGTGAAATTGACGGCCCAGTCGGGAACCATCTGATAGCTGGCGATGATTTCCGCGAACTCGGCGCTGTAGTTGATCTTGCTCAGGCTGGCATAGATGAAGAGCCCGCCGATGTAAACGCGCGCAACGAGCGCCGGGACCGCAAGCAGATCCCTGAGGTTCCAATTACCTTTCAATGGCATACCCCTTAGATTCCCAGGCGGACAGCCCGCCCTCCAGCACCGTGATGTTGGAGTGGTCCCGCTGCGCCAGCCGGCGTGCCACGGCTTCGTCGTAGCGCTGGCTGATGGAGCGACCGTAAACGACGATCGGCATTTCCAGGTCGACCTCGCTGAGCTTGATCATGTAGGCGATGTCGAAAAGTGCCGGCGAAATGTTCAGGGCGCCCGGAATATGTTTCTGGTTGAAAAAAGGCTGCGGCCTGGCGTCGATGAACACGGCCTGGCCTGCCTCGAGCAACGCCTGCGCGGCGGGCGCCTCGATCACCGCCGGTGGAGGATGGAAGAATCTCTCCGGAACCAGGTCGATCCCGTTGGGGCTGAAGTGATTGAACAGCACGCCCACAACGATGGACACCAGACCGATCACCAGGAAATCGAAACGGCTTACGCTGCCGACCTGCTCCCTTTCCTGCCGCAGCATCGCCCCCAATCGGTTTTTGGATTCTTCCAGAAGGTCGATATTCCGATGCGCCGTTTGCAATTCGGTCATGGTGGACCTGAGGCTGCCGCGGGTGAGGTCCACCTCCTCCAGCGCATGCTGGAGGGCGTCTTTCTGGCGATGCAGATCGGCGTCGAGCGTGTGGATTTGTTGGGTGTTCAACGTTCTGGACAAGGCGCCGCCGAGAATCACGATCAAATTCAACAGCAGTTCCGCTCCGTCCGGTTCCAGCGATCGATCGTCATAAGTGGGTCCGATGCCGAGCAGCCCCGCATATCGATCGTCCACCTGCCAGAAGACCAGGGCCGTGACATCTCTCGGCCAGGCGCCGGGGTCGACCCGTGAATCCTCCCGTAGAATCGGTTGAGAAACCGTGCTGCCCGCAGAGGTTTCCTGGACCAGCGGCGCATACCGGTCATAAATGACGGGCCACTGCTTTTCGAGGGTCTCGGCCGCTCCGGGGTCGAATCCCCTGGAAACCAGCGTGCCGCCTCGCCTTTCGACATCGAACACCACGGCGAATCCGCAACGCAGCCCCAGGGGCCCCATGCTTCCGAGCAGAAAGGCCTCCAGGATTTTTCGCGGCTGCACCAGCGCACCCAGCTCCCTGGACATGTCATTGAGCATTCTCAGGTAAAAGGTGTGCCTGTTGATCGGCGTATCCATCCGAATTTTCCCTGACGCCCGATCCGTGACCGCGATTCAGTCCAGGAGGGACTTGATCTGCTGATAGAAGGCATCCATGTCCTGGATGAGCCCATGGTGGGTGTAAAGGACCCGGCCTTGCCGATCGATCAGCATCGTAAAGGGGGTTTTCGGTTCACCCAGAAGCTTGTGCACTTCGAATTTCTGGTCCACGAGAACGGGGTGGCGGATGCGCCACTCCTTGCGGATCATCTCGACTTCGATATCTGTGGCGCCCGCCGCTATGCCCAGCATCTTGACCCTGCCTTTGAGTTCGCGTCTTTCCAGTCTTTTCTGCAAGGCATTGAAAAGCGGGGCCTGCTCACGGCACACAGGGCAGTAGACGCCCAGTATTTCCAGGAGCACCAGGTCTCCGGATACATCGGCAAGGGTCAGCGTGGTCCCCGAAACGCCGAGGTATTCGAGATCACCGGATGAGGCAGGAGCCGGAAGCGAAAAGGCGGGCAGCGTGTCTCCCTTGGCCGGCAACTCCGCGCTCCATGCAGGCAAAACGCAGGCCAACACTGCGAAGCCGAAAAGCAACAACCGTAAGGCTTTCAGGAACATGGGCGATGTCTCCCTCAATAAGCTGAATCCGGCGGCGTTTACCGGTCCGTCCCGTTCGTCGAAGGCGATGGCGACCCCATCCCTGCATCCGACTCAGAGGTGAAGACCGGGGCGAGCCCGGAGAGCCCCGCGAGCTCGAAGGTCGACCTCAACTTCTTCGACGGCGTCACCAGCGCGGGCGCGAGGCCATCCTTTCTCGCTTTCATCAGGATTTGACCCAGGATCGCCAGGCCGGCCCCATTGACGGCTGCATTTTCATCCAGACTGATGACGAGACGTTCCTTCGACGGGGATGCGGCCGAGTCGTAGGCGGTTTCCATGAACGGTTCGGAAGCGGCATTGAAAACGCCCTTAATTCGAATCACAGCGGCGGTTCCGTCCGAAACGGCCTGAATCTCCTCGGCCTTTGTGCCCGACAGGCGCAGACGCCTTTCGGCCCTGTCCAGCGCCTGCTCCAGCGCCTTGCGTTGAATCGGCTTGTTGATGAAGTCGGTGGCATCGAGGTTCAGCGACTTCAACGCGAGATCCATGTCCCCGTGACCGGTGATCACGATCACTTCCGTGCGCGGTTCAATCGCCTTGATCTGCTGCAACACCTCGATGCCGTCCATCCTGGGCAGCTTGAAATCGGTGAATACGATTCGCGGGCGCTCCCTGCGAAACAGCTCGAGGCCTTCCTCCCCGTCGGTGGCGACCAGGACGGAATACCCGTATGCCTTGAGAAAGAGGCCGAAGGTGGTCAGCGTGGGGCGTTCGTCATCGATGACCAGGATGGTTTTCATCGCGCGTCCTTGCACAATCGCGTCCATAGGTTTCGCTGACATTATGAACGCCTCGCGACCGTCTTTCAAGGTCCGAAGCCGAGACGGCGAATATTTCGAAGGAATTGAGAAGGGGTCGAGGTTTCGAGGGGTCGAGGTTTCGAGGGGTCGAGGTTTCGAGGGGTCGAGGTTTCAAGGTGCCAAGGTTTCAAGGGAAAGACAAAAGAAAAGCTCGCATTCAACCGGTTAAACTGTCGGCAACACATAAAGGAAAGCAATCATTTGTCACTTGACCTCTCCCCCATGACCCCTCGACCCCTGGACCCCTTGCCCCCAGGGGTGTTGTGGTTTAAAGAAAACGGACACTTTGCTAAGAACGATTCAAACGAAAGC
>JBMNCP010000011.1:0-3745 GCA_049366795.1 Desulfobacterales bacterium | reverse complement strand
TGTTTTCTGGTATATTCTATAAAATTCCTTTGGGGTTCGAGTGCGAGAACGAGTACCGCCCGTTTGGGGCTTGGTACGAGTTCCGTGGTGTTGGCCTGCGGTGACTTCGATTTCGATCCCGATCCCGATCCCGATTTCGATTTGGATAGGCGATTGGGATGGGTGAGTGTCTGCGGAATCTGTTAGCGTTGCGGGGGCGTTCCCACACTGGGGCATGGGAACGAGGGGGCAAAATAGCGAGCAGCGAGCAACGAGGTCAAACAGGCTCGAGGCGCGAGGCGCGAGGAGAAAGGCAAAAGGCGAAAGGCAAAAGGCGAAAGGCGAAAGCAGCGAGTAGAAAGCAGAAAGTAGCGAGTCGAAAGTAACGAGCAGAAAGCAGCGAGACGCGAGTACCTAATAACCAGTAACCAATAACCAGTAACCAATAACCAATAATGAGCAGCGAGCAACGAGATCAAAGTAGCGAGTAGAAAGACAAAAAAGGATTGAGCGCCAGGCGAACAGCCTGACGAGTTGGCGATCTCGACGCGCTTGCTGCGGTATGCGGTTCGCGGTTCACTGTTCACGGTTCACTGTTCACGATTCACCATTCACGAATCACCTGCTGGAGGAGCTTCGATGGACGACTGGTACGCCAAGGGGGTGGAGCAGGTTCTGGAGATGCTCGATACCGACCTTCAGGACGGTCTTAAGCCCGAGGAGGCGGAGAGACGGATCCTGGAGCACGGGGCCAATGAACTCGTCGCGAAGGATCGCGTGACGCTCTGGAACATGGTCGTCAACCAGTTCAAGAGCTTCCTGGTGCTCATCCTGATCGCCGCCGGCGCCGTCTCACTCGCGGTCGGCGAGGTCGCCGACGCGATCGTCGTCTTCTTGATCGTGATCCTCAACGCTGCACTCGGCGCCTCCCAGGAACGGCGGGCAAGCCAGGCGCTCGAGGCCCTCAAGCGCATGTCCTCGCCCCAGGCGAAAGTCACGAGGGGCGGTCATGTCGTCGAGATCCCTTCCCGGGAGCTGGTTCCGGGCGATGTCGTTCTCATCGAAACCGGCGACTTCGTTCCGGCGGACGGGAGGCTCATCGAGAGCATGAACCTGAAGGTCGACGAGTCCTCGCTCACCGGCGAGTCGGTTCCCGTCGAAAAGCGGGCGGAAAAGATATTGGAATCCGGGGCGGCGATCGGTGAGCGGGTGAACATGGCCTTCATGGGCACGGTGGTTACCTACGGCAGGGCCAAGGCGGTGGTCACCGGCACCGGCATGCAGACGCAGATCGGGCAGATCGCCGAAATGCTCGAGTCCTACGAAGAGGAAGGCACGCCGCTTCAGCAGAAATTGGCCGGATTCGGCAAAGTGCTCGGCCTCATCGCCCTTGGCGTCATCGTGATCGTATTTCTCCTGGGAATTTTCCGGGGAGAGCCGATCATCCGCATGCTCCTCACGTCCATCAGCCTTGCGGTTGCCGCCATTCCGGAGGGACTCCCGGCGATCGTGACGATCGTGCTCGCGCTCGGAATGAAGCGGATGGTGAAACGCCACGCCATCATGAAGCGCCTGCACGCGGTGGAAACCCTCGGCAGCGTCACCACTATCTGTTCCGACAAGACGGGAACGCTGACCCGGAACGAGATGACGGTCGTTGCCCTCCACACCGGCGGAAAACGATACGAGCTGAGCGGAAACGGTTACGCACCGGAAGGGGAGTTCACGCTCGACGGGACACCGGTCGATCCGTCCGAGACTCCCGAGCTTGCGCTCCTCCTGACGAGCGGCATCCAGAACAACGACGCGAAGCTCGAACCGGAGGAGAACGAAGGCTGGAAAATCATCGGAGACCCGACCGAAGGAGCGCTCGTCGTCGCGGCCATGAAGGGAGGCATCGACGGCGGATCGCTCGAGCAGTCCCATCCGCGGATGGCGGAGATACCGTTCGACTCGGAACGGAAGATGATGACGACATTTCATTCCGATCACGCGAACCCCGGCGACGCGGAAAACGCCCGCGCCTACACCAAGGGCGCTCCGGACAATGTGCTCGAACGCTGCACCCGGATTCTCGTGAACGGTGAACCGAAGGGACTGGATGCGGAGGAGCGGGACCGGGTGCTCGACGCGTATTCGGACATGGCCGGACAATCGCTTCGGGTGCTGGCCTTCGCGTACCGCGACCATTCAGAAATTCCCGATCGGCCGGACGCGGAACTCCAGGAGCAGGACCTCGTCTTCATCGGACTCATGGGGATGCTCGATCCCCCGCGGCAGGAGGCGATCGAGGCGATCCGTATCTGCCGCGACGCCGGCATCCGACCGGTCATGATCACCGGGGACTACAAGGACACCGCGGTGGCGATCGCGAGAGAAATTTCACTCGCAGGGGGCAGGCCGCTCCACGCGCTCTCGGGTGCGGAACTCGACGAGATCGGAGAGGATCAGTTGCCGGAGACGGTGAAGCGGACTTCGGTGTTCGCGAGAGTTTCGCCCCAGCACAAGGTGAAAATCGTCGATGCGCTCAAGCAGAACGGCGAAATCGTCTCCATGACCGGCGACGGCGTGAACGACGCTCCCGCGCTCAAACGGGCGGACATCGGCGTTGCCATGGGAATTACGGGAACGGACGTCGCCAAGGAGACGGCCGACATCATCCTCACCGACGACAACTTCGCAAGCATCGTCGCGGCGGTGGAGGAAGGCCGGATCATTTACAGCAACATCCGTAAGTTCATCTATTTCCTGCTTTCCTGCAACATGGCGGAGATCCTCATCATCTTCATCGCCATGCTGCTGGGGTGGCCCATTCCTCTCGAGCCGATCCAGATTCTCTGGCTCAACCTCATCACGGACGCCTTTCCGGCGCTGGCGCTGGGCCTCGAGACGGCGGAGCCGGGGATCATGTCGCAGCCGCCGAGAAACCCCAAGGAATCGATCATCGACTGGAAGATGAAGACCGGCATTCTCGTCCAGAGTCTCGCGATGACCGCCGGGGTTCTCGGCATATTCCGCTTCGGACCCGGGCTCCTGGGAGTCGACGGAACGGAAGCCGCCGCCATGGCCGGAACGCTGGCATTCGTCACCCTCATCATGACCGAGCTGTTCCGCGCCTTTACCGCTCGGTCGGAGACCGAGGGCGTCTTCAAGCTGGGATGGTTCAGCAATCCCTTTATGCTGGGCGGAACCGCCATCTCCTTCGCGCTGCTGGTTGCGGTCCTGTACATTCCGCCCCTACAGCCCATCTTTTCGACCTTTCCGCTCGGCGGCCAGGAGTGGCTTCTCGTCGTGGGGTTCGCGATCATTCCCTCCGTTGTCGCTGAAATTACGAAGGTTTTTATCCGGCGAAGGGAGCGGAGGCTTATAGCGGAAGCGGTGAAGACTAAAGGCTAAAGGCACGAGGCTCGAGGCGCGAGGCTAAAGGACAAAGGCTAAAGAACAAAGGCTAAAGGCGAAAGGCGAAAGGCTCAAGGGGAAAGTAGCGAGTAGAAAGTAGCGAATAACCAATCACCAATCACCATTAACCAATGTCTTTCCCTTGAAACCTCGACCCCAGTGGGCAAGGGGTCCAGGGGTCCAGGGGTCGAGGGAGGGAGGGCAAGGGACGAATCATTGCTTTCCTTTATGTGTTGCCGACAGTTTAACCGGTTGAATGCGAGTTTTTCTTTTGTCTTTCCCTTGAAACCTCGACCCCTTGAAACCTCGGCCCTGTAGTGGTCAAGAAAAATCGGACACAGACTTAAGCGGCTTTTTTAAGCAGTTC
>JBMNCP010000010.1:0-12003 GCA_049366795.1 Desulfobacterales bacterium | reverse complement strand
GCCCATACTCTGAATGCTTGACAGGTGCCGGCGACGGCAGCACAATTGTTTGAATCCAAACTCTCACGCGCCTCTCTTGTTTTCCTGACCTCCTCCGCAAACCGCCCCTGTTTTAACCGTCAGTTCAACGATCAACGGGAAAACCGAAGCGATGGACCACGGGCATAAAATCGAAAAACGACGGCACGTCCGGACGGTTTGTGTCGAGGATACCCACCTTGCCTCCAAGCGGCGCCTTTTCGAAGGAACCATCCTGAACCTGAGCAAGGGCGGGGTTTATCTCAAGGTCCGCGGTCACTTTGCCGAAGGGCAGAAAATCGTCGTTGCCGGCCCCTTCGACGAGGACGGCAGCGAGGTCAAACGCTACGGAAAGGTGGTGCGGACCGACGGCAGCGGGATCGGCGTCGAGTTCAGCGACCCCCACGGAACCCTCAGGCGCTGACACGACCGAAACGAGTCTACCGCCGAACCAGTGGACCATGGCCTTACGTTTCCAGGGGACGAAGACAGCGGTTCTTCCCTGTCGGCCCTTGGCCGGGAGATGTAAGACATGGCAACCCCGAACGAAAGGAGATTGGATATGAAACCAAAGGTATTTGCACTCATCGTCGCATTGAGTCTCACCGTGTTCAATATGGGTATCGCTGCGGAAGTGGAGGACTATTCGAGTACCATCGAAGTATTCCGGCAGTCGCCCGCCGTGGCCAAATTCTTCGAAAACTCCTATGGCTACGCGGTCTTCCCGACCATCGGAAAGGCCGGGTTCGTCGTCGGCGGCTCCTACGGCAAGGGGCAGGTTTATCAAGGCGGCAATGTGACAGGAAAAACCACCCTGGTGGAAGGCTCCATAGGATGGCAGATGGGCGGCAAGGCGTTCAGTGAAATCATCTTCTTCCAGGACAAGAGGGCCTACGACGAATTCATCAGCGGCTCCTTTGAATTCGACGCAACGGCCCAAGCCGTCGCCATAACGGCGGGCGCCGAGGCGCAGGCCGGAACCGCCGGCGCCAGCGCCGGGGCCAGCGCCGGGCCCAAGACCGGCGTCCAGGCCGAGACCGACTACATCAAGGGCATGGCCACCTTCGTCCACGCCAAGGGCGGCCTCATGTACGAGGTTTCGATCGGCGGTCAGAAGTTCACTTTCGAACCCCTCTGACCCGGATTCGAAGATCGGGAATCGAACTGTCGGTCAAGCCCCCGCTGAAAGCCGCGCAACGGCTCATGGCGGCCGGAGTCGGGATTCCTCGACAGCTTGGCTGAACGGTTCCCATCCCGCGCCGATCATAATCGCATCGGACCCCTCCCGCAACGGAGGGGACCGTCTCCCCTGGTTTCCTCGCTTTCCCTTCCAGACCATCCCCGCAGCCCGAATCGCGGACGCGGTCGAGGTGCGCACCGGCGGTCCATCCAGTTGACTTGTCCATGAGCCTTTATAGATTTTGGTTTCCGGCAGCCGTTTCGGTCATTTGAAAAGAAAGTTCGCACCGTGAAACAGGTCGGTTTGCGAAAAATCAGGCTGCTCCTCCTCCTGTTGGCTGGGGCAGGGGTCGCCTGGGCGGCGATCCTCAGAATCGGCGTCCTCCACGAACAGGCCGGTGAAGGCGAAGGCCTCATGCCGGCTCCCGTCGAGGTGGCGGCCATCGATCGGGGTCCGATCGAGTTGCGCCGGACTTACAGCGGTGAACTCGAGGCCCAGGCGCAGTTCATCGTTGCGCCCAAGATCAGCGGCCGCATCCATCAGCTCGACGTGGATGCCGGAGACGTCGTCACCCGCGGTCAGACCGTGGCGATCCTGGACAGCGACGAGTATATCCAGGCCGTTGCCCAGGCCGAAGCCGATCTGGCGGTCGCCAGGGCCAATCTCGCGGAAGCGGAGAGCGCCCTCGAAATCGCCAATCGGGAGCTCCGCAGGGTGGAAACCCTGCGCAAAAGAGGTGTTGCCTCCGACTCCGAGCTCGATACGGCCAAGGCCGGCCAGCTCGCGAAACGGGCCGCCCTGGAAGTCGCCATGGCCCAAGTTACCAAGGCCTTGGCGGTTCTCGAGTCGTCCAGAATCCGTCTGAGCTATACGCAGGTCAAGGCGCAATGGCCGGGGGGGGACCCGGAACGGATCGTGGCCGAACGATTCGTCGACGAAGGTGAAACCGTCTCCGCCAACGCCTCCCTGGTGTCCGTGGTCGAAATCGACCCCATCATCGGGGTCATTTTCGTTACCGAAAAGGAATACACCCGCCTGAGGCCAGGCCAGTCCGTCTTCCTGACCACCGATGCCTACCCCGGCGAACGGGTTACCGGCGAGATCCACCGCATCCACCCCGTTTTCCAGAAAGCCACCCGCCAGGCGAAGGTGGAAATCAGGATCGACAACCCGAGGCATCGGCTCAAACCCGGCATGTTCATCAGGGCCACGGTCGTACTCGATCGCGTCGAAGAGGCCACCATCGTCCCGGAACCGGCCATCACACGCCGGAACGATCGAACGGGCGTATTCGTTCTGAGTGACGACGGCCGCTCCGTGGTCTGGCGCGAGGTGACGATCGGCATCCGCGAGGCCGGCCGCGTCCAGGTGGAAGGAGACGGTCTCTCCGGCCGTGTGGTCGTTCTCGGTCAGCAGCTGCTGGAGGATGGTTCCGCGATCACCATACCGGAGCAGGAAGAGCGGGCCGGAGTTGGCGGAGTGGAGGCTGGATGAACCTGCCCGGCTTCAGCGTGCGGCGGCCGATCTTCACGGCCATGGCCACCCTGATCGTGGTGGTTCTTGGCGCCGTATCCCTCAGTCGGCTTCGGATCGACCTGTTGCCCAACATCGAACTGCCGGCGCTGACCGTGCGGACCCAGTACGAGGGCGCAAGTCCCGAGGTCATGGAACGGCTGGTCACCCAGATCATCGAGGAAATCGTGGGCACCGTTCCGGGCGTGGAGGAGATGACCTCCCAATCCTACGAGGGCAACAGCAGCATCCGCGCCACCTTTGTCTGGGGCACCGACATCGACACCGCCGCCCTGGACGTCCTGTCCAGGCTCGAGGACGAGATCGAGGAGCTCCCGGAGGACATCGAGCGGCCCCGCATCCACAAATTCGACATTTCGAGCTTCCCCGTCGTTCTGCTGGGCATTTCCAGCCGGCTCGATCCGGTCGAACTCACGCAGTTGATCGAGGATCAGATCCGCTATCGCTTCGCCCGCATACCCGGCGTGGCGCAGGTGGATCTCTGGGGCGGTTACAACCGCGAGGTCCGGATCGAACTGGACCCGGACCGCATCAAGGCCCTCGGTCTTCCCTTCGACCGGATCCTCGACGCCATCCGGGACGCCAATCTCGACCTGCCGGCCGGGAACATCGAGCAGGGGCGCTACGAGGTCACCCTCCGCGCTCCTGCCGAGTTCAGGGATCTCGACCAGATCCGGGACATGGTCATCCTCACCCGCGACGGTGCGCCCGTCACGATGTCCCAGGTCGCCGACGTCAGGGACACCTATGAGAAGCTCACTCGCATCATCCGCGTCAACGGCGAACGCGGCATCCGGGTGGCCATCCGAAAGGAAGCCGACGCCAACACCGTCGAGGTCGCCAGCCGCATCCTCACCGAAATCGACGCCGTCAACGATGCCTTCCCGCAAGTCCGGATCGTTCCGGTCATCAACCAGGGCAACTTCATCGAGCGCTCCATCGCCAACGTCGCCCGTTCGGTGCTCTACGGAGGTGTGCTGGCCGTCGTCGTGCTCCTGTTCTTCCTTCGCAGCATCCGCAGCACCGTGGTGATCTCCCTGGCGATCCCGATTTCCGTCATCGCCACCTTCACCCTGATCTACTTCGGGGGGTTCACCTTGAACCTCATGACGCTGGGCGGCCTCGCGCTGGGCGTCGGGATGATGGTGGACAGCTCCATCGTGGTGCTGGAAAACATCTATCGCCGCAGCAATGAACGGCGCGAACCGCCGGCGGCGGCATCGGTGGAGGGAGCACGCGAGGTGGCGTCTGCGATCGTCGCCAGCACCACCACGACCCTCGTGATCTTCCTGCCCATGGTCTTCGTCCGTGGCGTTTCCGGCATTCTGTTCAAGGAGCTGGCCCTGGTCATCATCTTTTCCCTGGCCTGCTCGCTGGTCGTGTCCCTGAGCCTCGTGCCCATGCTCGCCTCCCGGCTCATCCGACCCTCCGGCGCCCACCAGCCTGCTGAGCGGCCGGGATGGGCCGCTCGGGCCGCCGCGCTCTCCGCCGGCGCGTTCGAGGCCCTGGACAACGCCTATCGCGACCTGATCCGCCGGGTCCTCGCCCACCGGCTCGCCACCGTCGGGATCTCGATCCTCGTGCTGGGAGCGAGCCTCCTGCTGCTGCCCTTCATCGGAACGGAATTCCTGCCGCCCAGCGACGAGGGGGAAGTTCGGGTCATCGGTGAGATGGAAGTGGGAACGAGGCTCGATCTGATCGACCGGCAGACTCGCAAAATGGAGCGCATCGTCTACGACGCCGTACCGGAAATGGTCTCGGCCGTGGCCAGCGTCGCCACCTCCGGAACCTTTGCCAGCGAGGCAGCCCAGGGCGAACTGCGGATCTCGCTCACCCCTTCCACCCGCCGCGATCGATCCAATATCGACATTGCCGAGGATCTTCGCCGCCGCTTGAGCGGCCGCATCGCCGGCGTCACCGTCCGAACCCGCGCCCCCCAGGGGCAGTTTCTCCTCGAGCGCATTCTGGGCAGTGATGAAGGCTTGACGGTGGAAATCCGCGGCTTCGACCTCGACATCCTCGACGCCATCGCCCGCCAGGCGGCCCGATCGATCTCGAAAGTCCCCGGCGTCACGGATGTCCGGACCAGCCGGTTGGCGGGGATGCCCCAGCAGGAAATCCGGGTGGACCGGGAAAAGATCGCCGACATGGGCTTGAGCGTCCGGGATGTGACGAAGGCGATCGAGACCGCCGTCGCCGGATCCCGGGCCGGGGAATATCGAAGCGGCGGCAACTCCTATCGCATCTTCGTCCAGCTCAAGGACGCCGAAAAACAGCCCCTGGACGAGATCCTGGGACTCACGCTGACGACCGAATCCGGCCGCCAGGTGGCTATCCGCAGCCTGGTGCAAACCGAGGAGAGCCGGGGTCCGGTCGTCATCGACCGGAAGGACCAGCAGCGGCAGGTGAGCATCGAGGCGAACATCACCGGAAGGGACCTGGGTTCCGTCGCCGAGGAAGTTCAAGGACTGCTCGACCGCATTCCCCGTCCCGTGGGCTACGATCTCAGGGTCGCCGGGGATTTCGAGGAGCAGCAGAAGGCCTTCCGGGAATTCCTGATCTCCCTTGTCCTCTCCCTGGTGCTGGTCTACATGGTGCTCGCCTGCCAGTACGAGTCCTTCCGGAATCCGTTCGTGGTCATGCTGTCGGTGCCCCAGGCCGCCGCCGGCGTCCTGATCACCCTCTTTCTGACGGCGACCACCCTGAACGTGCAATCCTACATCGGCTGCATCATGCTCGGGGGCATCGTGGTCAACAATGCCATCCTGCTGGTGGATCAGACCGGCCGCCTGGTCCGGAAAGGCTTGGACACCCATGATGCGCTGGCCGAGGCCGGCCGGCGGCGGCTGCGGCCGATTCTCATGACCACCCTGACGACCATCCTGGGCCTCCTGCCCCTTGCCCTCGGCATCGGCGAGGGCGCGGAAGCCCAGGCGCCGCTTGCAAGGGCGGTCATCGGCGGGCTGTCCGGTTCGACGCTGATCACCCTGGTCCTGATCCCGGCGGTCTATTCACTGTTTCATCCGGAAGCCGCCGACAGCGAGGGAACACGCAACCACCCCGCTGTCCGGTAAACCGGAACGGACGGCCTCAAGCGTCGGCCATCCGTGGGTCGTCCCGTCAAGGGTGCAGCGGCCGTTTGGGCCGAACAGCCGTTTCACCGATTTCGCGACAGGAAAGAAGACACCATGAGGGTTCGAACCGCAAAAAGGATGAACAGGACCTATGTCGACGGAAGATTTCCGATCACCCTGAAAATGCTGGTGATCGCGGGGATGCTGTGGCTCTCCGCGGGAGCCGCTCCCGCGGCGCCGGCACAGCCGCAGACCGCCGGGGAGGCGATCACCGACGCGGAATTGGTCTCCGCTCTTCGAAACGGCGGCTACCATATCTACTTCCGCCATGCCGCCAGCGACTGGTCCCGGCAGGATCGGGTGACGGCGGAGGGAGACTGGAAAAGCTGCGACCCGGCCCGGATGCGGCAACTCTCGGAGGACGGGCGGGCGGTGGCCCGCCGGATCGGGGAGGTGATCCGGCGCCTGGCGATCCCGGTCGGCCGAATACAGTCCACCGAATACTGCCGTACCCGGGAGACGGCCGAACTCATGAAGCTCGGTCCCGTGACGACGACACGCGAGCTCATGAACATGCGGGCGGCGGAATTTTTCGGCGGCAGGAACGCTGTCGTCGAGCGAGCGCGCCGGCTTCTGTCGACGCCGCCCGCCGAGGGAACCAATACGGTGATGGTCGCACACGGGAACCTTCTCCTGGCGGTTTCCGGCAGCAACACCGTCGAGGCCGGCGCGGCCGTCTTCAAGCCTCAAGGCGGAGAAACCTTCAGTCTCGTCACCCGGCTCTCCCCCGAAGACTGGGAGCGGCTCCTCCATCGCTTCGGACGGTAGTACTCCCACTCACCACTCCCCGCCGAATCCCACTCTACGGCGAAGTATAAACCAGGACAAGAAGGAGTACCATAATTGGATATGCTTTCGTACTCGTACTCAGTCCCGCAGGGACGGTACTCGTTGTCGTACTCGAACGGGGATCCAAGGATTCTGGCAATGCGCACTACCGCAATACCACAGATTCTTCTTCTCTCCCTCTACCTCGATGGGAGAGGGTCGGGGTGGGGGTGAATTTCAAATGATCGACTTCCTGCCGAAAGACCGGGGTTGCGCAACCCAAACCGCGGACCTACCGTGTATCTGTTTCGAACCGGAATACTTCCAAAAGAAAGGAATAACGCATGAAACGGTACACGGCTTCATTCATATCCGCTGCCATCCTGGCACTTCTTCTGACTTTCGCCGCCGGTGTCGGAGTGGCGGAACAACATCAGGTCCCGGTAGACCGCGCCGTTGCGGTGCTGCACCCTACCGAAGGCAACCGCGCAGGCGGCAAGGTGATGTTTTCCCTGGAAGACGACGGCGTCAGGGTAAAGGCCGAAATCGAGGGGCTTCCGCCCGGAAAGCACGGCTTTCACATCCATGAATTCGGAGACTGCACCGCACCGGACGCCACCTCGGCCGGCGGTCACTACGACCCCGAAGGTCATCCCCACGCCGGACCCGATCACAAAAATCGCCACATGGGAGATCTCGGCAACCTTGAGGCCGATGAGTCAGGCCGCGCCGGCTACGACCGGGTGGACAACCTTCTGGTTCTTGACGGGCCGAAATCCATCATCGGTCATGCGGTCATCGTCCATGCGGACGAAGACGATTTCACCAGCCAGCCTACAGGCAACGCGGGAGCGCGGTTGGCGTGCGGGGTGATCGGCATCTCAGAGAAGGCCGACGAATGATACTGGCCGGTTGGTAACTCTGAAAGAAGCTGGATTTTCAGGATATAGGGTGAACACCCACCCTTGCATTCCCCTAAAGAGGGCTTAAGGTGTAACCAATCACGAACGTCAGTCCCGGTTGAAGCAGAGCGGAGAGAGTCTTCAGTAGATAAGCGGACTGACGGAATTCCCGACGCAGCGCGGCAGGCCAAGGTGGTTTGCCATGAAAACGACACAAAAAACCAGAGGTTTCCGGCGGCTGTTTCTCCGGAATCTATTGAAGGAGGTTTAGCATGGAATCGATGCCGAGCAGGGATATTACCGGTCATTGTGAAGGCGAGTGCAGAAATCGCGTGAGAGAGGGCGAAATGGAGCGCCAGCGCGCCATTCAGGCCGAGCCCTACAACGAGCCCAGCCCCAACAGCCCTGATCATACCCGAAACCGCAACGATCAGCCCGGAGTTTGGGGCGGAAGGGTATAGCCGCCCGGGTGCGGTGAGAACCGACCTTTGATTCGAATGCATTATGCAAAAAGCCTTTCCAGGAGTTCCGCCTGGAAAGGCTTTTTTTTATGGATCCTCAAACCAAAGGTGTCCAGGGGTCGAGGGGTTCAGGGTTCAAGGGGTCAACAGGTTGTTTATATTAGGTATTATTAGTCATTTGATGGATGCAATTCTCTTTCGTGCTTTAGGCATTTCCCGCGAGTCCTCGATCCCTTGGCATTTTGGCACCTCCAACCCTCGCCCCCTTGGCCCCTCGCTTCCTCGGCAACTTCACCATTCTGCCAACACCATTGAAGAGGAACCAACTTTCTACAAGTAGAAAGACAATTTCTCTCCCACTCGCGCCCGATGCAGGAGATCAAGAGTCTCCCGGATTTTCTCCCTCTCCCTCGATGGGAGAGGGTCGGGGTGAGGGTGAATCAGATGGATCTTCTTCCCGCTGTTCCCCCTCCCGCCTGGTATGAGGAATGCTGAAGCCAAATGGATCGAGAACCGTGAGCCGTGAGCTGTGAGCCGCGAATCGGGAGGATGATTCTCCCGACCCCCTCGTTCCCGCGCTCCAGCGTAGGAACGCCCTCCTTTACGCTGAGAGACTCCGCAGCGCCTCACCTATCCCAAGCGCTCATCCAGATCCAATCCGCTATCGGTATCGGGGTCGGGGTCGAAAAAAGGGGGCGAGGTTTCAAGGGGTCAAGGGTTTGTTTAAATTAAGTATTTTTAGTGATTTGATGGATGCAATTCTCTTTATTACTTCAGCATTTCCCGTGAGTCCTCGATCCCTTGGCAGTTTGGTCCATAGCCTCCTCCTACGAAGAAGTCGCAGTCGAGATCAACAAGGCAAACCTCATGCGCGCCGCCGACATCTATTTCACTCGGACGGTTACCATTGAAAAAGCTACGGAATAAAATCGATGAAAGCGTAAAAGGTATGGCTCCATCAAGAAACGATTCTATAATTCGAGACCGGGTTGGATACCCTTACCCTCCCATGCTTTCACACCGGCTCCAGAACCGACTCGATCATCACTTTCAACCGCCCCAGGTTGATGGGCTTGCTGAAAAAATCACTCGCCCCTGCATTGATGGCCTCCTTGCCGGCGCCCCGGTATTTGATGCCGCTCATGACGATCACCTTGGATTTATATTCTTTCCGGATCACCTCGGTGAGATCCAGCCCGTCCATCCCCATCATGTGGATGTCCGTGATCACCAGGTCGATGTCGCCGTATCGCCTGATGTGCGCGATGGCATCCTCGGCGCTGTAGACGCCATGGCCTTCGCAGCCCATGATGTCGGAAACGAAATCGACCATGACGTCGACCACCCAGAAATCGTCATCGACGATCAGGATGTGGGGCCGCTTGAGGTTGTTGGGTAGCACGTTTTTCATCTGCGGTCTTACATCTCCGATTCCGTCGCGCAACCGTCATCTCCCGGATTCTGAAACAGGCCCGGCAATGGCCGTCGTCACCTGGTATCGGCAATCGGGATGGTTCGCATTACCCTGTCAGGTCGTCGATCACGTCGAAAAATCGGCCCGGGTCCGTCCCGTCCTTCAGAAGATACCTGGAGCGGCTGTTTTCCACCCCTTGGAGGCAAAACCCCAAATGCGCCACCAGAACCGGAATAGCTTGGCTTGAAGGCGTTCCATCGAAATCGCAATCGCCATCGGGATCGAAATGAAGGGGTCGAGGGGTCAAGGTGTCAACTTATTGCTTTCATTAAATATTCTGGATGTATGGTGGATGGAATTCGCCTTCGTGTTTGAGCATCTCCCTCGAACGCTCGACTCCTGGACCCCTCGGCCCCTTCCCATTTATCCCACCGCACTTTGAGAAGATCCAAAGGACAACCTTGCGAACGCCCACTGAACCCGTAAACAACCTCCAAAAACCGCTCAAGTTTCTCCTTCTTCGAGCCGATGGGAGGCCAAGCGAAGTATTTCCTGGACGGGGGAGTCCCTGTCATCATCCTTTGGGAAGAGGAAAGTCGATATGAAACGGTTCGGTCTGGGTAAGCAGCTCATCATCGGCGGCCTGGTGCTTCTGATTGTCCCCTTGTTGGGAATCGGCGCCTTCAGCGTCTTCTGGTCCTCCTCATCCATGGAACAGTATGCCGGCGGCCAGCTGGTCCGCATGCAGAGCCTGATCGCAAAGCAGGTCGACCGGATGGCCAACGAGCATATCGAGCTGATTCAAAACGCCGCCCGGCACGACGCCCTGATCCAGGAGATTCTTGAGAGCGTCGAGGCGAGCGGAATCTACGATATCGTGCATTTCAAATTTTCGCTCAACACCACGATTTTCCACGACACGGATCTGTACGAATTCTTCTGCATCACGGATCCAAGCGGCCTGGTGGCCGGAGATACCATCGGAGGAACTCTGAAAGGTCGGAACATGGGAGATGAACCCTGTGTATCCCAGGCCCTGAAAGAGAACCGGATCGTTGTGGGCGATGTTCGCCTTTCCGAAAAGGATAAGACGCCCTACCTGCTGATCGCCTCCCCGCTACACTATAATGACAAGCTGATGGGGGCGGCGGTGCTGGGATGGCGTCTCAACCGCTTGATCGATGAGCTCAACGGTACCGATCTCGGCATCGGCGGTTATGCGTTCCTGGCCGATCGCGACGGACGGTTTGTCTCCCACCCCGATGGTTCGATGATTCTGAAAACGACCCTTGACCGGATCGAAGGCATGGACGAGGTTTCCAGACGCGCGATTGGAATGGAAACCGGCCTCGAGGTCGCCGCCACACAAGGCGGGGAGCAGCTCACCGCCTTCAGCCCGGTCGTCGGAAATGCCTGGAGCCTTGCAGTCGCCCAACCGCGAAGTGAAATTCTCGCCCCCGTGATTCGGATGAGAAACATCCTGTCCGCGACGGTTCTGGCCGCGGTCGTCCTCATCGCCGTCCTCGTCTCCCTTTCCGTGCGGCTTCGAATCAACCGCCCCATCGAGCGGATCGTCCAGAAACTCGACCGGTCAGCCGCCGAGGCATCCGCGGCCGCCTCCCAACTCTCCAGCGCCAGCCAGTCCCTGGCGGACCAGTCATCGGCCCAGGCCGCATCCTTGGAAGAGACCTCGGCCTCGCTGGAAGAAATGTCATCGATGATCACCCAGAACAACGACCACACCGGCGAGGCCGACCGGCTCATGAAGGAAACCAACCGGGTCGTGGAAAAGGCCGGGCAGTCCATGGAAAGCCTGACGCGGGCCATGACGGATATCTCCCATGCGAGCGAGAAAACCTCCCGAATCATCAAGACCATCGACGAAATCGCTTTCCAGACCAACCTTCTGGCCCTGAATGCGGCGGTGGAAGCCGCGCGCGCCGGCGAGGCCGGCGCCGGATTCGCGGTCGTGGCCGAAGAAGTCAGAAGCCTCGCCATTCGTGCCGCGGAAGCCGCCGGCAATTCGGCGGAGCTGATCGAAACCACGGTTTCGAAAATCCAGCAGGGTGCCGGCGTGGTCGAGGAGACCCACTCCGGATTCACCGAGGTAGCGGAACGAAGCCGAAAGGTGGGAGAGCTTTTGCGGGAAATCAACGCAGCCTCCGAGGAACAGGCCCAAGGCATCGAACAGATCAACCGGGCCGTTACCCAGATGGATCAGACCGTCCAGCAGAATGCGGCCAGCGCAGAAGAATCGGCGAGCGCCTCGAACGAGATGAACGCACAGTCGGGGAAGGTAAGGGAGGTGGTCCAGGAGCTGATCGACCTGGTGGGAATGGCCCGCACTTCGGAAGCAGACCCGCCACCGAGACCTGCCTCCCGCAAACCAAAACCCAGCCGAACGGCGTCGCGGCCCGCCAAATCCGAGGCAAAAAAGCTGATACCCTTGGAGGATGGAGATTTTTCTGACTTCTGAGATAACCTGAACCACCGTCCGCCCTCCCCCTCGATGGGAGAGGGCCAGAGTGAGAGGGAATCAAAAACGATTTCAATCCATTATACCCCCTCCCCTTGATCCCCTCCCACCAGGGGA
>JBMNCP010000009.1:0-8026 GCA_049366795.1 Desulfobacterales bacterium | reverse complement strand
TAGATTTTAAGGTTGTTTCTGGGGTTTGATTTCGCTGTCGTGTTTGTTCGCTCCCCATGCCCCCCTTCATATTTACCGCACCATCTTCGGAGAAGATCCATAATTGATTGTGCCCTTGGAACATTGCATGGAGAAGAATCAGATGGGACATGATACGACGCACCCAAACCGCCGGGAATTCCTCATTACAGCCGCAACCGCGCTGGTGCTTCTTCCGTTCGCGGGTGTGGCGCTGCCCAGGGCCGCCCAGGCCGCTTCGAAGGCGAATCGAATGAAGATCGGCGTCATCGGATCCGGCCGGATCGGCGGAACCCTTGGATCCTTGTGGGTGAAGGCGGGCCACGAGGTGCTGTTCTCCTCGCGTCACCCGGAGGAACTCGAGGAACTTGTCGAGAGCCTGGGTCCCGATGCCAGGGCCGGAACCCCGAGGGAGGCGGCCGCTTTCGGTGAGGTCGTTCTGGTGTCGGTCCCCTACCATGCCGTTCCCCAGATCGGCCGGGACTTCTCGAAGGAACTGGCCGGCAAAGTGGTCCTCGAGACCGGCAATCCCTACCCGTCGCGCGACGGTGAAATGGCGGTCAAGGCCCGGGAAAAAGGGACCGGTGCTGCCTCCGCGGAATTTCTACCCGGTGTCCGGCTCGTTCGCGCCTTCAACATCATTCCACACACCGCCCTGCGCAGCGACGCGCACCGGCCTGGTGAACGGGTCGCCGTTCCGCTCGCGAGCGATCACCCGGAAGCCTTCGAAATCGCTTCACAGCTGGTGGAAGACGCCGGTTTCGAACCGGTTGTGGTCGGACCGTTGTCCCGCGCAAGGGAATTTGACGTCGGGGCCTCCGTTTATGGCAGGGCGATCACGGCACGCGAGCTGCGTCAGGGGCTGGGTCTGGATTGACAGGTCACTCCTGGGACACCAGAGCGGAATCATCAGTCGACATGGAGCACGACGGCATAAGCGTTAAAGAGAACCCAGACGCTGTCCTTCTCCTTCAAGGCGAGTCTATCAACCGTCTTCGAAGTAACTATCGAGCAGATTTCCGTATTGTCTGATATCCGCACCACCACCTCTACGGATATCCGCCCCTTGGAGATGCGTTCGACCTGCCCCCTGAAGCTGTTTTCCGCTGTGCAATCCGGATCGGCGACCCCTTTGCCCAGAATCACCCATGGCGCCTTGACTTCAGCCGTCACAAGGCTTCCGATGTTGATGCCGAGGCGGGAGAGGCTTCCCGTGGTGATGACAGTGGTCACCTGATGCCCCTCCACCGAGAGAATCCCGATTTCAGTCTGGACATCGCCTTTGGCGATTCGGTCGACCTTCCCGAAGAATTCGTTTCTGGCACTTGTCGTGCGGTGATTTTCCTTCTCCGCGAAATGCCTGGCAACCTGCCGAACCTCTTCCTCGGAAAATTCGACGAATGCGGCGGTAAGGTTGGGCGTGGAGTGCCCGAGGATTCTCTGGACGACGGGAATCGGGACGTTCTGCTGCAATAACTCGACCCCTCGGGATTTCCGGATGATTTCCGGAGCGCCAAGTTCGCTGGAAAAGCCACAGGCCTTTGCGCGCTCATAAAACTTTCTCCTCACATGACCGGGGTCCACGTTCAGTGTTGACTCGTCATTCGCACGGGACTGCCGCAATTCGTTTATAAATCTTTTCAATTCATCGGAAATCGAGGAAGGAATCTGTACTTCCCGGTATTGACCGCAGTCCCTGGAATTTCCCTTACAGAATCGAACCGAATTGGACTCGAAATCCATATCGCGCAAGGGGTCCATCATCAGCACTTCGCTCAGCCTGGCTCCGGTGTAGCGGATCATCAGAAAAATCATCAAAATTCTCTGCCGTGACCGGAGGTGATCCAATCGCTTGGGGGAGGCTGCCCAGTCGCGGAAGGATTCCTCAAGCTTTCGGAGCTGCACCAGATCCAGGCTGCGCGCATTCTCCGAGGAGTTCAAAATTCGGCTATGGTTGGCTTCGCCGGACATTCAATGAGGTCCTTCCTTATACTCAATGATAGGACTTAAACAATTTATAGGAATTTTAATCAGTTAAATTCTTTAATCGATAGATACAATACTGCTTGACAAAGAACAAGCAGCTCTATTATTTTATAGACACGATATTAAATAATATCGTGATTATGACGTAAGTCAACCAAAAGGAGACGGGAGGTGCATCATGGAAAAAGCGATGAAACCATGGTTCACCAACCCGGATGGTTTGACGGCCGGAGGTGGAAGCGGACAATACATCTGAAGACGAGGCAGGAGTATCGCTGCTTCTGCTCCGGGCTTTCAAAGGATTTCTCATGTTTTTTGAAACCGCCGGGGTTTCGGTTTCTCCATGGTTGCCACCACTTGTGGCCTTTCTGGTCTCCTTCTTCACTTCGATAGGAGGGGTTTCCGGAGCTTTTTTGCTTCTACCTTTTCAGATGACAGTTCTGGGATATACCAGCCCATCCGTCAGCGCCACCAACCAATTGTTCAACATCATTGCCATCCCGACCGGTGTCTATCACTATGTCAGGGAAGGCCGCGTGGTTTGGCCGATTGTCGGGGTGGTGATCTTCGGCTCCCTGCCGGGCGTTTTCATCGGGGCTGTGGTCAGGGTGATGTTTCTTCCCGACCCGAAAAGCTTTAAGTTCTTCGTCGGGCTTGTCTTGTTTTACATCGGCGCGAAAATAATACGCGAATTATTGGAGTCGGGGTTGGAAAACTCCGGTCAGACTCTCATCAAGAGGATCTTCCATGACCGGGGCAGGTTCCTCCGCACAAATGCAGGGCATTCTCAAGACGGCAATCCTGGTCGTCTGCCGACGGTCAAGGTGACCCGCTTCGACTTCAAACGACTCGAATACACTTTTTTGAATCAACAGTTCGATGTATCGTTCTGGGGCATTTTTGCCATGAGCCTCAT
Organism: Desulfobacterales bacterium; assembly: GCA_049366795.1. Taxonomy (GTDB): domain Bacteria; phylum Desulfobacterota; class Desulfobacteria; order Desulfobacterales; family UBA5852; genus CALNZV01. Next base: position 5,106 of record JBMNCP010000009.1, on the reverse strand, counting down.
GGTCGGCGTTGTCGGAGGAATTTACGGTATTGGCGGCGGCTCCATCCTATCGCCGATTTTCGCCATTGTTCTAAAATTACCGGCCTACGCGTTGGCCGGCGTTACATTAACGGGGGCGTTGGTGACCTCCCTCGCCGGGGTCGGCTTTTTCGAAGTGATTGCACCGCTATTCCCCCAAATTTCCGTAGAGCCGGACTGTCGGCTTGGGATCCTGTTCGGACTTGGCGGTATGGCGGGCTTGTATGCGGGAGCCCGCTTCCAGAAATATATTCCGGCAAATGCAATCAAGCTGATACTCGCTGCCATCGTCATTTTGATCGCCGGCAATTATATCGCCGGGTTCATATCTCAGTAGCCTCGGATTGGCGGCGCCAGATTGAACCGATTTGCCCGATAGCACGCTGATGTAAGTGCATGGAAAAGGCTGGCAGGCGAAAGGTGTTGGCAGGATAAGGGAGAAAGACATGGATGCCAATCGGGAACTCGGTTTCAAGAAATCACGCACCATTTCAACGTATCAATTCAACCGCATGGAACTGGCCGGTTCCCTGGGGGACCTGGGCACCATCCTGCCTCTGGCCATCGGGATGATTCTGATCAATCAACTCGATCCCATGGGTTTATTCCTCGGGGTGGGCGTGTACTATATTTTTTCCGGACTCTACTTCAAGGTGACCAGTCCGGTGGAACCCATGAAGGTCATCGGGGCCTACGCCGTCGCCACGGGCATCAGCGCCAGCCAGATCCAGGCCTCCAGTCTTTGGATTTTCGTGTTTTTGCTGATCATCGGCGGGACGGGGATGATCTCGATGATCGGCCGTTACATTCCCAAGCCGGTGATTCGCGGGGTCCAGCTCTCCACCGGGGTGCTCCTGGTTTCCCAGGGCGTGAAACTGATTCTGGGAACCTCGACGTTTCAGGCAATGCGGGGGGCGGCCGAACCCTACCTGAGCGTCCAAACCATCGGTCCGGTGCCGTTGGGTCTTGCGATCGGCGGTCTTTTAGGCCTGCTCACCCTCCTGCTACTGGAAAACAGGCGGCTGCCGGCCGCCATCATCGTCGTCGGCGCCGGTCTTCTGACGGGAATTCTGTTTGGAACCCGTGAAGGTTTGGAGCAGGTTCGGGTCGGGCTTCACCTTCCGCGGATCCTGCCTTTCGGCCTCCCGACAGCGGCGGATTTTACCTTTGCGCTTCTGGTCCTCGTCCTGCCGCAGATTCCCATGACACTGGGCAACGCGGTCGTCGCCAACGCCGATCTGTCCATCCAGTATTTTCCGCAGGATGGGAAAAGGGTCACCTACAAGTCGCTTTGCATCAGCATGGCGCTGGGCAACCTGATGAGTTTCTTCCTCGGCGGAATGCCAATGTGCCACGGCGCGGGCGGTCTGGCCTCCCGGTACCGATTCGGCGCGCGCACCGGTGGTTCGAACATCATCATCGGAACGATCTTTCTCGTTCTGGCGCTGGTCCTGGGAAAGCACGTCATGGGCGTCATCTACCTCGTGCCCATGTCCGCTCTCGGCGTCCTGTTGATTTTCGCCGGGGCGCAATTGAGCCTCACCCTCCTGGACCTGAAGTCCCGCAAGGAACTGTTCGTCCCGATCCTGATACTGGGCATCACCCTTTCCTCGAATTTAGCGGCCGGCTTTCTGGTCGGCATCGCCGTCGCCTATGCCCTGAAATCTGAAAAGCTCAGGATTTGAGCGGCTCATTGACAAGCCAATTCAGTTGTGCGCAATTCAATTAAGTTATTATTGAAATGAATCTTACCATGTCCCTGTCGAAATCACTCAAGGCCCTGTCAGACGAAAACCGGTTGAAGATACTGAGGATGCTGGCAAAAAGCGACCTTTGCGTAGGGGCGTTGGCCAAGCAGCTCGGCATCTCGAAACCGGCGGTTTCCCAACATCTCCAGACTCTGCGAAAGACTGGGTTGGTCATGGGGGAAAAGCGCGGCTATTGGACCCATTACCAGGTGGATCGCGAGGCGCTTGCCCGGATTGCGGACGAAATAAGAGACCTCACGAGCGGAGACCACCTTCATGAAACCATCTGCTGGCGAATCAACGAGGCGCCTGTGAAACCAACCCAATCCGAGGAAGTTGAAATGTGCCTGGATTGTTGTCAGCAGCCGGATCGTTTAGAAGGCCAACCGGAAAACTGCAGTTCCGAACAGATCAGTCAATGCCACGGCGACGCAGAGGGACATCCCTGCGCAAAAGAAGTCCCCCCGGAACCAGAACCAAGTGAATAAAAGCGCGCTGAGCCCGTGACCATTTCAGTGACTCTGATTGCAGCGATTTTCATCATTTCCCTGGTGCTGACAATGGTCGGCCTCGGGGGGGGACTGATTTTCTCACCGCTTTTCGTCATCCTTGGTTTCGCCAAATCCGATGCGGCCTCCGCCTCGCTGTTTCTGAACCTGATCGCCGCCGCATCCGCCGCTTATGCGTATTCCAGAAAGAAGATGGTGGATTTTTCCCTGGCCATCCCCTTGATCGTTTCCTCCAGCCTGGCCGCACCCATCGGCTCCTATGTCAATGTTCGAATCGACCTGAGGCCGTTTCTGATTCTCATGGCTGTCGTGCTGGCCCTGGCCGGTCTCCGGATGCTGATGGGCACACCCGATGAAACCGGGGGCGACGGAATGGGGGCGTCCCGTAAAATCCTCGCCGGCATCGTTATCGGCGCTTGCATCGGGTTCATGGGCGGTCTGCTGGGAATCGGCGGCGGCGTATTCGTCGTGCCGGTTCTGATTTATGTCCTGAAAACACCCACCCGCATCGCTGCCGCCTCGTCGACGTTCATCGTATGCTTTTCCTCCCTCACCGGATTCCTGGGATACGCTTCAATGAAAACGATCGACTGGCGGTTCATCCTGCCGGCCGCCGTGGCATCCTTCGCGGGAGGACAGGCCGGGGCGAGAATCATGAGCACCCGACTGAAAGGAAAAAGCATCCGGGTGATTTTCGGCATCATACTGTTCGTCCTGTGCGCCAGGCTGATCCATCAATCGTTCTTCATCCGGTGATGGCCCTTTTAATGTTCCGGGCCGAATTCTGGGCGAGGTATTATTTCTGAAATCCTCGCGGAGAGGGATCGGCATGACCGACGCCATCATCGTGGAAAACATCGCGAAGCGCTTCGAGAAAATCGACGCGGTTGCGGGGATCTCCTTCAGGGTCCAGCAGGGCGAACTTTTCGGGTTCCTCGGCCCGAACGGTGCCGGCAAGACGACGACCATCAACATGCTGACGGGTCTGGCACGTCCGGACTCGGGCTCGATCCGCATCAGCGGAATCGACTGCACGGGCAACGCAAAGGCCGCCCAGCATCTGATCGGCGTCGTTCCGGACGACAGCAATCTCTATCCGGAGCTCACCGGATTCGACAACCTGTGCTTCTGCGCAGCGCTCTATGGGCTGGGAAAACAGGAACGGCAGGCAAGGGCCAGGGATCTGATGGCGCAATTCGGGCTGGCCATGGCGGCGAACCGAAAGTTCGCAGGCTATTCCAGGGGCATGAAACGCAAGTTGACCATTGCGGCCGGCATCATTCACCGTCCGCGAATCCTGTTTCTCGACGAGCCCACCACGGGCATCGACGTGGCCAGCGCCCGGCAGCTGCGGCAGCTCATCGCCGACCTCAACCGCGGCGGTACCACCATCTTTCTGACCACCCACTACATCGAAGAGGCGGAGCGGCTCTGCGACCGCATCGCTTTTATCGTTTCCGGACGAATCGTACGAATCGACACGGTCATGGATCTGCTGCAGCCGCTCCAAGGGAAGCATGTGGTGCAGATCTCCACGACGACCCCCTTCAACGGGATCCAAAGCCGGCTTTCAGAAACATTTCCGGGCCTCGTCTTCACCGTCCCGGAAAGCGGAGACATCCGGGTGGAAGCAGACGAACCCGTTCGCGTGGGCACGCTGGTGCGATTCCTGGAGGATCATGGCGTCGAGGTCAGCGAAGCCCGCCGGATGCGTCCATCCCTGGAGGATATCTTCGTAAGGATCACCGGGATCGAAGCGGTGGCCATGCGAAAGGAGAAGGAAAAGGGGAGAGGCGGACGATGAAGCCTTGGATCGCGTTCTGGAACATCCTGCTGAAGGACATGCGGACCTACTACCTGAAACCGCCGAACATAAGCTGGGGAATCATCTTTCCACTGGCATGGACCGGAATGTTTTTCATCAGGTCCGGCAGCGGTCTGGGGAGCATTCCGATGCTGCTTCCGGGCGTGGTGGCCGTATCCATTCTGTTCGGCACGACCTCCATGCTGGCCGTAACGGTGACTTTCGAGAAGAAAAACCGGTCCTTCGAACGTCTCCTCTTAGCGCCCATTCCGCTGGAGCTCCTGATGCTGGCCAAGACGAGCGGGGCCATTCTGTTTGGTATCGCCAACGCATTCGTTCCGGTGGTCATGGCTCTCTTCATCACCGACATCTCCGGGATCGCCTGGCGGGCGTTCGTCCCCGCCGTCGTCCTGATCGCCGTCGCCTCCACGTTTCAGGGGCTGTTCATCGCCGTGGCGGTCAGCGAGGTATTCGAGGCCCAGACGTTCTCCAATTTCTTCCGGTTCCCGATGATCTTCCTTTGCGGACTGTTCTTTCCCATCGAAAAACTGCCCGTCTTTCTGAAGCCGCTCTCCCACCTGATTCCGCTGACCTACGGAGCCGACGTCCTCCATGGAGCGGTCCACGGCGCCCACGCGATGCCTTTTCTTCTGGACCTGGCGCTCCTCGCCGCCTTCTGTGCGGGCCTGTTCGCTTTGAGCCTCCACAATATCAAGAAGCGGTGGATCGTCTGACCACCGGCCTGCGCCGACACCGTGCCGGATCGAGGATCCACTTCCACACTGCGCATCGGCGACAGGTCGATCACCAGCCCATCGTCGCATACCCCGTAGCCGGCTACATGGTGTCCACCTCCCCGTACGGCCAGGAGCAGGTTCATTTCCCTGCCGAAATCGACCGCCCTGGCCACATCCCCGGGTGACGCGCACCGGGCAATCAAGGCCGGTCGCCGGTCGATCAGACCATTCCATACTTTGCGAGCCTGGTCGAAGTTCGGATCCGACGGAGTAATCACCTCCCCGTCCAA
>JBMNCP010000008.1:0-22397 GCA_049366795.1 Desulfobacterales bacterium | reverse complement strand
CACGCATGGCATCGGCCATGACCGGTTTCCTGCGTATTTGTCAAGTCACGATCCTCCAGATCACGCCCGCCGCCGCTCCAATGGGCACCAGGTAGTGAACGGGAAAGTGCAATTTTTGCAGCAGCACCAGGGCGGCCAGCGCGGTTGTCACCGCGAAAAAGTCCACCCCGCCATTGGGAAACACCACCTTGTGTCCAAACCAGACCGCCAGGTTGAGCACCACACCCACCACCGCGGCGGTGACGCCGATCAGAGCGGCCTGAAGCCTCTGGTGGCCGGCCATGGCTTCGATGAAGGGCGCTCCCGCGAAAATGAAGAAAAAACATGGCAAAAAGGTCACATAGGTGGTGAGCAGAGCACCAAGAACCCCCGCCGTCAATGGGGCGAGGTTGCCGTGGAGACTCCACGCGCCAAGAAAGCCCACATACTGCGTGACCATGATCAGCGGACCGGGGGTGGACTCGGCCAGCCCCAGGCCGATGAGCATCTGGTCCATGGCAAGCCAGCCCTTGCTCACAGCTACGCCCGCGATGTAGCTCAGGACGGCGTATGCACCGCCGAAGGTGACGAAGGCGGCCTTGGTGAAAAACAGACCGATCTGGGTAAGCGTGTCGCCATCCCCGCGCCAGAGCCAGACGGCACCAACGGGTATCCCCCACAACCCCAGGCAGACGGCAAAGACCTTGGCGACATGAGATAGGGACGGACGGCCTCTGGCTGGTCCTGTAGTGGCTTCCACCTCCGCATGGCACTCCCTGGTACGCGGGTCAAAATTGCCCCGGCAGAAGACCTTCGGCAACCACCGCCTCAGGAACCAACCGGCCAGCGCAGCCGCGGCCACAATCCAGGGAAAGGGAACCTTGAAAAAGAATATGGCGACAAAAGCCAGCGCGGCGAACCCATATAGCTCCCGGTGCTTCAGCGCCTTCCTGCCGATACGCAGCACCGCATCCGCCACCACGGCCACCACCACCGGCTGGATGCCGTAGAATGCGGCCGCCACGGCCGGGACGTCGATGTGGGCCACGGCCAGGTAACTGAGCATCAACATGACAACGATGGAGGGAATGACGAACAGCGCTCCGGCGGCGATTCCTCCCCAGGTGCCGTGCAGCCGCCAGCCGATGTAGGTGGCCAGCTGCTGGGCTTCCGGTCCGGGCAGCAACATGCAGAAATTGAGGGCGCGAAGGAACTGGTCCTCGCCGATCCACTGGCGCCGCTCCACCACCTCCTGGTGCATAATGGCGATCTGGCCGGCCGGTCCGCCGAAGCTGATGAATCCCAGCCTGGTCCAGAATTTGAGCGCTTGCTTGAATGACACATTTGTCGATGGTTCGGAATTCGCCAACAGGATTTCCCATTTGCCATAGATTCAACCCCACGGATCGAAACGAACCTCCGCTTGAGACGCCGTTCCCATTTTCGCTACAACATCTGCATGGTGAACGGCCGGTTGTCAGCCCGGCCGCTTGTGGATCGACACACATCCAGCTGTGAGGCTCGTTGCGGGCAGCAACCTCAAATGATTGTTGAGCCAACCAGGTTGTTGTCAAGATTTTGTGGCGGGGGTGGCGGGCAATCAGGAACCTGTAAATTGGAAATTTCATAACACATTGCAATAGGTGCAACAAGAAATGGAAATTATTTTCTCAGGCGCCCTCAACTTGCTGAATGCGAATTGTCATCAACCATGACCTGGCCACCCTGCACCACTGGCTTCCTTGCCACGCTCCCCTCCTCAGGCCTGAATCCGGCGTTGCGGCCCTTGCGATTCTTTTTGACAATCGGCCCTGTGTTGCAGTATGAAACGGCCTTGACACGCGCGCTTACACCCCGCTACCCTCGGATCCATCGACACCCGGAGCACTATGGGTGCATCGCCATCGACAAAAGCCTCACGGCCTGATCGACGATCTTCCGCATCAATTTCTCCAGTCGTACCCCTTTGCGCGCTCAAACCTGCCCGCCATCCGGCACGGCTCTCGATTTTTCTCCGTCGCCTGTATTCTGAAACAATATTCCACGAAAAACAGCGGACGTCTCCCCAGGCGGCCGCGGCGCCAGGTGCGGGGCCTTTCCCGGACCCTGGAAGGCCTCCCCCTGAACCGGCCCTGGAGGCTTGAAGCATCAATCCTCGGTTTCTCGAGAACCCGCCGGGGATTCCGTTGGGAGAGTTGAAAAAAGCAGCGATCGATCCGAAGACCAGGGAGGATTTTCCATGGAACACTGCATTCTCCTGAATGCAGACTACTCGTTTCTGAACGTGGTCGGGTGGCGGCGGGCGATATGCCTGGTGGCCAAGAACAAGGTTCAGGTGCTCAAGTACGCGGAGCGGGAGATCAGGGGTGTGGAGGGACTGGTGCTCAAGGTGCCGGCCGTGATGCGGCTCATCCACCTGATCCGCGCCGTCTACCGGGCGCGGGTGCCCTTCAGCAAGAAGAACGTCCTCATTCGGGATGGGTTCAAGTGCGCGTACTGCGGGACGCGGACAGGCCACCTGACGGTGGACCACATCACTCCCCGGTCGCGGGGAGGCCCTTCCACCTTCGAGAACTGCGTGGCTTCCTGCCGCCCCTGCAATTCGCGAAAAGGCTCCCGTACCCCGCGGGAGGCCGGGATGCGGCTGTCGGCAAGGCCCTTTCAGCCCACCATCTCGGAATTCCTGCGCATGCGGCTTTCCCGGCTGGGCATCGACGACCTTTTCCGGGAAATCGGGTTGGCATAGCAGGTTTCAGAGAAGACGCCGGGGACGAAAACAGAGGCTCCGGCCGGTCCTGGCGACCGGACGCTGCGGCGGGCGAGATCCGTCCAGCATGCGCGTCCGCGAGGCGTCTTCTCTCGCTCCGAATCAACCTGCCGCCGCCTGCATCGCCTTTCCGAGGGCGGAGATGGAATAGGGCTTCTTGACAAACGCGGCCGCCCCCAGGCGCAAGGCCTCCTTCACCCGGTCGGTCTCGGAGTAGCCGCTGGCGATCACGACACGCTGCCCGGGATTCCGCTCCCGGATCCGCTTGTACGTTTCCAGGCCGTCCATTCCGGGATCCATGATCATGTCCAGCAGGACAAAATCCACCGAGCTCGAATCGAGGAAGGAGACGGCGTCCTCACCGCTGGATACCGAGACCGTTTCATAGCCCATTCGCGTCAGGATGGCGCAGGCGATCTCCCGCTGGGCCTCGATGTCATCGACCACCAGGACCCTTCCGGAACCCCGATGAATCTGCGGCGTGGCGCCTTCCTCATGGCGCGCCGCCTCCTTGCGGACGGGAAAATAGATCTGGAATGTCGTGCCTTCCTGTTCCTGGCTCTGGGCTTCGATGTACCCGTCGTGGTCCAGAACCGTCCCCCAGACCACGGCCATCCCGAGCCCCGTTCCCTTTCGCCCCAGCTTTTTCTTGGTGTAGAAGGGCTCGAAGATGTGCTCCATCTCCTCCGCGCCTATCCCGCGGCCGTTGTCCGTGATCGAGAGCACAACGTAGTCTCCGGGCGCCATCCGGTCGGCGCCCTTCGGCGGATCGGTGATGGTGCGGTACTCCGTTCTTACCCGCACGACCCCGAAACGCTCCACCGCCTCGACGGCGTTGGTCAGCAGGTTGAGCAGCATCTGGCCGAGGTGGGACTTGGAGCCCAGCATCGGAGGCAGCCCGGGATCCAGGTTGATGTCGAAGGCGATGTTCGGAAAAGCGGCCTTGAGCTTTCGGAATGCCTCGCTCAGCAGGCAGTCGTTGACGATCTCGTTGAGTTGGACCGCTTCCTTGACCAACATCCCCCGCCGCGTCAGGACGAGCAGATCCTGCACAACGTCCGCCGCCCTCAACCCCGCCTTGCGAATGGTTTCCAGGGGGCCTTTCAGAGGGTCTCCCGCCGGAAGCTGGAGCAGCAACAGTTCCGGGTAGCTCACGATGCCGCTCAGGATATTGTTGAGATCGTGGGCGACACCGCCCGCAAGCGTGCCGATGGCCTCCATCTTCTCGATCCGGAAAAGCTTCTTCTCCAGCCGCTGCCGCTCTTCCTCGGCGTCCTTGCGCTCCTTGATGTTGCGCATCGACCCGACGATCTTGACGGGATTTCCGGCCTCGTCCCGGACGAGGGTGGCGTTGATAGCCACGGGTACCGGTAGGCCGGCCCGGCTGGCGAGCACGATTTCGTATTCGGCCACCCACTCCCGCTCGAGAATTGCCTCCAGGAGATCCGATCGATCGGACGGATCGATGTAGAAATCCAGGAGCGACTTTCCGATCAGGTCGCTACGCTGGTAGCCCAGCACCCGCTCCACGGAAGGGCTCATCTCCAGCACGATCCCTTCCAGGGTGACTTCGTAATAGGCGTCCTGAATGTTCTCGAAAATCTGCCGGTACTGTACTTCCCTGGCTTTCAGGGCCTTTTCGGCCGTTTTTCGGCGGGCGATATTGACGGCGAGAATCAGTATGACCAGTGCCTGGACGGCCAGCGCCGTCGCCGCCCACCAGATGGACTTTCGATACCGGGAATAAAAGGAATCCGGGCGATTGACGATCAGGCTCCCCGCGGGAATCCGTTCTTCCGGGATCTTATGGCGTTGGATCTGGCGGTAGTCGAACATGAGGACATTGGGGCTGTGGGTGACGACCGGAAGTTCCCCGGCGGACTCCCCCTTGAGAATCCGGGCGGTCAGTTCGGCGGCGGTTTCTCCCTGGAAGCGCCCGCTCGTCAGCATCCCGCCCACGATGCCGCGCCCCAGGTAAAACCCCCACACCCCGTATAGTGGGCGATTGGCGACGGCGGCGATCAGGTCGATGGACTCCCGGTAGGAGAAGACTCTCCCCGAACGGTCCCGGTTGAAGGACATGAGGAGAATGACGCTCCTCTCCGGAAGCCCCCCAACGCGCTCAAGGAGTTCCTTCATGGTCAGGTCTTCCAGGTAAACGGCCTCGATGCGGTCCCGAAGTCCGCCGATGACGGGATCGAGTACCTTGCGGTTGCTCCTTCCCGTCACCGTATGATCGTTGACGATATACAGCGTTTCGACATCGGGATGAAATTCCATGGCAAGCGAGATCGTTCTCGCCACGTCGTAGGATTCGACAACCCCGGTCAGGTTGGTCATCAGCGGTTCGATGGCCGGGCTCTGCCGGTAGACATCCATGGCGTTGACGCCGCAGAAGACGATCGGGACACCCGGGAAAAGGTCTTGCCGGTGTTCCAGGGCGAATCGAAAGGCAATATCGTCCGATGCGGCCACCACCGACAGGTTCACCCCCCGATACTTGTAATCGTAAAGTTCATGGAGCATCTCGAGGTAGTCGGGGTCGGAATAGCGCTTGCCGTCCATGTACTCCACATGGAGATCCACGCGGACGCCGCATTCCGCCATGACCTCATTGAAACCCTGGTCGATGGCGTCGGTCCACATCATTCCGTCATGGTAGGAATGCAAAAGCAGGACGTGTCTTGCCGATTTGAGTGCGCTATCGATGAATTCCGAAACATCCGAATGAGCGGCGGGAGGCGGAGCCAGCATTGCGGCCAACAGGATGCCGATCGCAACCGATGCAGCCCTCAAGCGGGTCATGTGCGGCTCGCTTTCGAAGAACGCTGTTTTTCAGGGAAGTTATCTCCGAAAATGTAAATTCAGATTAACGGATCATCGCGGGCAAGTCAAACCGCAGTCGCATTTTTCATTGGGCCGGCAAGTCTTCCACGGGCGACTCGGCCCCACTGCCTCCCTGCTCTTCGGGCGTGTCGAGGATGCGCCTGATCTTCGTCAGTATGTCCTTTTCCAGGAGATCCAGCTCATGATCCGCCGTGGCGATGGATTCGGCCATTCGCAAGGCCTCGAGACGATCCCCGCGCTCGGGAAGCAGATCCACCAGTCCGGCCAGGGCGGCGGATGGATCCTGCGCCACCAGTTGGGCCTGGTGGCGGATGATCTCCTTGATCCGGTCGGGCTTGAGCAATCGGAGGCGCGGATGGCGCCTGAAGTATTTCTCGGACGCTTCGAACTGGCGCCGATCGATGGATTGGTTGGCCCCGGCAACGGCCAGAAGTACGCGGATCACGGCCTCGGCGAACGCGGATTCCGTGGATTCCGAATGGCTTGGGGGCCTCGGACCGGCGGGCTCCGCCAAAGCCTGCATCTCTTCCAGCTCAAGGGGGAGAGGAGACGATGCCGCGAAAAACGGGTGAATCCAAGGGTGATCGAAGAAGCTCCTGAAGGTCAGCTCCAGGGTCAGATCCCTGACGTCCCGGCCGAAATCGAGCGCCGCCTTGATGGATGCGGAAGCCGCCTCCTGAAGTTTGAGAAACGGGTTGTCCGGGTCGGCCGGTCTTCGGACCTGCCGAACGGCTTCGGCGGCGCGGGACACCGGCGCCATCGCCGGATTGAGGCTGGACAGGAAATAGCGCTGCATCCTCAGCGGGTGAAGCTGGCGAATGCCTTCCGCGGCCATTCCGTTGATGGCAAGGCGAACCCATGGACTCACGAAGGTCCGGTACCAGAGATCGTTGGCTTTCGAGATCCGCCTGACCGTTTCAAAGGCCTTCTCGTCCGCCAACCCGTCGTCCAGCCGCATCAGGTCGGCGAAGGTCCGCGATTCGAAGCGAACCCGGTGATCGTTGAGCCAGGGAAGGGACGGGCCCTCGTCGATGACCATTTCATAAAGCCCCGGGGGAAGGTACTCGATCATCTCCATGCTGCCGATGATTTCCCGATGCTCCCGCCTCGCCACGCTGCCCGACACGAAAATGCCGAGATGCCCCACGCTCTCGTGGATCAGGTACACGATGACCTGCCCGCATTCCTTGATGGCCTCCTCCGTACCGTAAACCTTGACGATCCAGTTGAGGGCCTGCGGGGGCGGCGTGATGTTGTCCCCGGTCGAGGCGAATACCACGATCGGATCCTTGAAGTCCTTCAGGCGGATCCAGCGTCCTTCCCGCAATTCCACGGCGCCCTGCTCGAGTTCGTTGCCGATGAAAAGGCTGTCCAGGATAAAATGGATCTCCCCGGCCGTCATCTTGAAGAACCCGCCCCACCATTTCTCGAAATCCAGGAACCGTTTCTCTTCGGTGTCCACGTTGGCGTAGACATGGTAAAGCTTTGACCACCAGGTGTTGGCCGGGTTCAGATCTTCGAACCCGGCGACGAGATGGGCGCCGTCAAAGCTCCCGTTTCCCAGGTCGGACAGAAAGGAGGCGATCCAGACGCCGCCCAGCAGCCCCCCGCGGTACCGCATGGGGTAGGCTCCCTCGACCCCGCCCCAGTAGGAGAGGGGAGAACCGTTGAACACCATCGGCCCGGTGACATCCGGCCGGTCTGCGCCGATCAGGGCGGCAGCCCAACCCGCCTGGCAGTTGCCGATCACGGCGGGCTTTGGGGCCTCGGGATGCCGGCGCGCCACTTCCTCGAGGAAGCGGACTTCCGCCTCCTGCACGTCGGCGATGGTCTGGCCGGGTTCGGGTTCGGTGAAGAAAAGGACAAAATAGACCGGATGCCCCCAGTCCAGGGCAACGCCGATCTGTGAATCGAGCTTGGCGCCGCCGATCCCGGGTCCATGCCCCGCGCGCGGGTCGATCACGACTATCGGGCGCCGGTGCCCTGTCTGCTTCTCCGCGGGTTCGGGAGAAGGGGTACAGCGCCGGTCACTCGGGTCATTTCTCCGGCGGGAGCGACGGTCTTCGGACTCACCCCGGCGGTCGAGGATGTGCACGATCGCATAGTTGACGGGACGCTCGAGGTGTCTGCCGTCGAGCACCATTTCATAGTCGAAGGCCAGGACCGGAGGCTGTCCCTGCTTGAGGTGATCCAGGTAAATGTCGCCGCGCTTTCGCAGCACATCCAGAAACAGCACGCCTCTTTGCAGGGCATCGACGGTAAAGTCAGCCGCGTCCATCATCCACGGAGCGGCGGCAAAAGCGAAGGTCGGATACATGGGAGGGTTCTCCTGTCCGAAAAATCGGCATTTTGCGGAATCCCGGGCGAGGTGGGCGTTCTCCGATTCGCCTGTTCCGGTGCACAGCTAAAAACGCCCCGGGACCGGTGCGGGCCTCGGGGCGTCCAAGCAGCTTTGAAACACTATCGATAGCTTATTCGGTTTTCTTCTCTTCAGGCGTATTTACCGCCTGCGTTTCCGGTTCCGTTTTCTCGGACTCCGCCTGGGCCGCCTCGACGGATTCCTTCCCGGAAGCCGCCTCGGGCGATGGCCCCGCGGGGGCGGCCTCGGCCGGGGTTTCCTTTTTGGCGCCAGCATGGGTGGTTGTTTCAGCTTCGGCGGCCTTGGCCTTCTTTTTCTTCTTTTTCTTTTTCGGCTGGGCCTCCGGAGTAACGAGCTCTACCAGCAACATGGGAGCGGCGTCTCCGCTGCGGAATCCGATCTTGACCAGGCGGGTGTAGCCGCCGGCGACGGCTCCGAAGCGGTCCTTGGCTTCTTCAAACAGCTTGTGCACGACATCCTTTTCCCGGATGATGGCCATCGCCTGCCGCCGGGCATGCAGATCTCCGCGCTTGGCGAGCGTCACCAGGTGGTCCACCCAGCGCCGCAGCTCCTTGGCCTTGGTCTCCGTGGTCCGAATCCGATCATGCTTGAACAGGGAAGTCACCATATTCCGGAACATGGCATTCCGGTGGCTGGTCGTCCGATTGAGTTTTACGCCGGCTCTTCGATGTCTCATGGGATCGATTATTCTCCTTCTATGGTCTCCTCTTCCTCGGGCAGGACGAAACCCTCGAGTTTCATGCCAAGAGAAAGACCCATTTCAGCTAAAACTTCCTTGATCTCGTTGAGCGACTTACGGCCGAAATTCTTGGTCTTGAGCATTTCGGCCTCGGTCTTGCTGACCAGTTGGTAAATCTTGTGGATATCCGCGTTTTTCAAGCAGTTGGCGCTGCGAACGGAGAGCTCGAGTTCCTCGACGCTCCGATACAGGTTCTCGTTGAACTGGGGATGTCCGCCGTCCTCTTCACCTTCTCCAGCTTCCGGTTCGGCGTCCTCATCGAAGTTGATGAAAATGGAAAGCTGCTCCTTCAGAATCTTGGCCGCAAAGGCAAGGGCGTCCGTCGGCTGTACGCTGCCGTCCGTCCAGATCTCCATGGTCAGTTTATCATAGTCGGTCTGCTGGCCGACGCGCGCATTCTGAACGACGAAATTGACGCGCTTGATGGGGGAGAATACGGCGTCGATCGGGATCGTTCCGACCGGGGCGTCCTCGTCCTTGTTCTGCTCGGACAAGGCGTAGCCCTTTCCCACCTTCACGGTCATCGCCATGTCGAGCTTGCCGTCCTCCGACAAGGTGGCGATCTTCTGCTCCGCATTGAGGATGTCACAGCCGCCGTCGTCGCTGACGATATCGCCGGCGGTCACGACGCCTTCACCCTGAGCCTCGATTCGGAGGGTGTGGGGCTCGCCATCCTTGGCCTTTAGGCGGACTTCCTTCAGATTCAGAATGATCTCGGACACGTCCTCGAGCACATTCGGAATAGTGCTGAATTCGTGCATGACCGAATCAAACCGCACGGAAACAATCGCAGCGCCGTACAGGGAAGACAGGATCGTTCGTCTGAGCGCATTGCCGATGGTGACTCCGAATCCTCTCTCGAGGGGCTCGCACACGAACTTGCCGTAAGCTCCCTCAGTGGTCACCTCGACCTTTTCTGGCTTGATCAATTGTTGCCAGTTCATGAATTTCAAATCGTTTGAGGGCATATGCAGATCTCCTCCTGGAGTGGCGATTTACGGCTGCTGCATGGGACAACCCATCGCTGAATCGATCGCGGCAGCCGGACAGGATGCCGCCGATCCGATTACCGGGTGTAGAACTCGACGATCAGCTGCTCCTGCATCGGCATCGTCAGGTCTTCACGAACCGGGAAGCTCTTGATGGCACCCTTCATGCTTTCCTTGTTCAAATCGAGCCACTGGGGTACGCCTCTTCTCACAACGGCGTCAAGGGAGTCGGCGATGGCCTGCACATTCCGGCTCTTCTCGCGGACTTCAACGACATCTCCAATTTTAACCTTGTAGGACGGAATATTGACCCTTTTCCCGTTGACCAGAATGTGATTGTGCCGAACCATCTGGCGGCCCTGGTTGCGGGATGACGCAAATCCCATCCGGTAGACGACATTGTCGAGACGACGTTCGAGAAGCACCAGGAAGTTCGTACCGGTAACCCCCCGCTTTCGGTTGGCCTCGTCGAAGGTAAGGCGGAACTGCTTTTCGGTCAGCCCGTACATGCGCTTGACCTTCTGCTTCTCCCTCAGCTGAATGCCGTAGTCGGAGGGCTTCCGCCCGCGCCGCTCTCCATGCTGCCCGGGAGGGCTGCTGCGGCGATCGAATGCGCATTTATCGGAGTAGCAGCGGTCGCCTTTTAAAAACAACTTCATATTTTCACGTCGGCACATCCGACAAACTGAACCGGTATATCGAGCCAAGATATCCTCCTTTGGTTTCCCTCAGCGGAACCGAAAAATTCGTTTTAGACCCTGCGCCGCTTGGGTGGACGACAACCGTTGTGGGGAATCGGCGTTACGTCCCTGATCATGGTCACCGTAAAGCCCGCCGCCTGAAGCGACCTGAGCGCGGATTCGCGACCGGGTCCAGGCCCCTTCACGTAGACCTCGACCGTCCTCATGCCATGCTCCTGGGCCTTCTTGGCGGCATCCTCGGCAGCCATCTGAGCGGCGAACGGCGTGCTTTTGCGGGAGCCCTTGAAGCCTTGAACGCCGGCGCTGGACCATGAAACCACATTGCCGGCGGGATCGGTGATGGTCACGATCGTATTGTTGAAAGTGGACTGGATATGAACGACTCCCGTCGATATGTTCTTTTTAACCTTCTTCTTGACCCGGGTTTTCTTCGGCATGGATATTCCCTCGTGCTAATCAGGGTTATTTCTTCTTGGCTGCGCCTTTTTTCTTGACTGCCGCCCGTCTCGGCCCCTTCCGGGTCCGGGCATTGGTCTTGGTTCTCTGACCCCGGACCGGCAAGCCGCGGCGATGACGAAGCCCCCGGTGGCATCCCAGATCCATCAGGCGCTTGATATTCATGGACACGTCGGTCCGAAGTTCGCCTTCAACCTTGTATTCGTTGTCGATCAGCTTCCGGATGTTGTTGATTTCCGCTTCGGACAGCGCATCCGTCTTGGTGTTCGGATCGATACTGAGCTGCGCCAGAATCTTCTTCGAGGTCGTGCGCCCGATACCGAAAATATAGGTCAAGCCGATTTCCACCCGCTTGTTCCTTGGCAAGTCTACGCCAGCTATTCGTGCCAAAGCTGATCCTCCCTTATCCCTGTTTCTGTTTGTGCCGCTTGTTTTCGCAGATGACCCTCAATGTGCCCTTTCTGCGAACAATCTTGCACTTGCTGCAAATTCTTTTGACGGATGCCCTGACTTTCATTCTCCACACTCCTCAAGCAAGCGCCTGGGCGGTTTCAGCGCATGGCGAACCTCCCGGCAAGGCTCCATGGATTATTTGGAGCGGTAAGTGATTCTTCCGCGGCTCAGGTCGTACGGGGACAGCTCGACCGTGACCTTGTCCCCCGGGAGAATCTTGATGAAATGCATGCGCATCTTCCCCGATATGTGGGCCAGGACCTGATGTCCGTTCTCCAGTTCGACCTTGAACATCGCGTTGGGAAGGGTTTCGAGGACCGTTCCTTCAACTTTTATCGCTTCTTCTTTCGCCATAGACTCGCTCCATCCCTTCCGGTGCGCAAACACGCCGAGATGTTGCCGCTGCGGTCGCGGTTACCGACGGCGGATGCTCGGTCCGGCTTTTTTCAAAAAGCCTTCATAGTGTCGGGTCAGCATATGGGACTCGATCTGCGCAACGGTATCGATGGCCACTCCGACCACGATCAGCAGGGCCGTTCCCCCGAAATAGAACGGCACGTCAAAACGAGTGATCAGTATCGAAGGCAGCACGCAGACCGCGGAAACGTAAATGGCGCCGCCAAGCGTGATCCGGGTCAGAACCCGGTCGATATAGTCCGCCGTCCGCTTTCCCGGCCGGATTCCGGGAATAAACCCCCCATGCTTCTTCATGTTCTCCGCGACATCGGCGGGATTGAAGGTGATGGCGGTATAGAAATAGCAGAAGAAAAAGATGAAACCGACGAACAGAAGTTCGTAGTACAGGTTCCCCGGCTGCATCGCGGCCGCGACCGACTGCATGAACGGCACATCCACGAAACTCGCGACGGTTGCCGGAAACATGATGATGGAGGAGGCGAAAATCGGCGGAATCACACCGGAGGTGTTGATCTTCAGCGGAAGATGGGTGCTTTGCCCGCCGTACATCCGCCGCCCGACGACGCGTTTGGCATACTGAACCGGAATCCGCCGCTGTCCCTGCTCCACGAAAACGATGAAGGTGACGACCGCGGCCATCACCACCAGGAGAATCAGGACCAGGAAGACGTTCATCGTTCCCGCCCTGATGAGTTCCACGGTGGCCCCGATGGCGCCCGGGATCCCGACCACGATCCCAGCGAAAATAATGAGGGAAATGCCGTTTCCGATTCCCCGCTCGGTAATCTGCTCACCCAGCCACATGATGAATGCGGTACCGGCGGTCAGGGTGATGACGGTCAACGGAATGAAAGTGGTTGCCGGCATGGCGTTGGCCCCGCCCTGCACCAGCCCGTAGCTGATCCCGAACCCCTGGATCACACTCAACACCACGGTTCCGTAACGCGTGTACTGAGTGATTTTCTTCCGCCCCTGTTCGCCTTCCTTGGACAGCTGCTCCAGATGGGGAATGACGACCGTGAGCAGCTGGAGGATGATCGATGCGCTGATGTACGGCATGATCCCGAGGGCGAAAATGGAAAAGCGTTCCAGGGCGCCGCCGGAAAACAAATCCACGATCCCGAGCATTCCCCTGAACCGGTTGAAGATCTCCGCCAGGGCGGCGCTGTCGATGCCCGGAACCGGGACGTTGACCCCGATCCGATAGACCACCAGCATCGCCAGTGTAAAGAACACCCGGCGCTTGAGTTCCGGAATCTTGAAGATATTTTGAAATCCGCCGCCTACCATCAGATGACCTCGACACTGCCGCCGGCTGCCTCGATTTTCTCCCTTGCGCTTCGACTGGCCGCGTTCAGCTTTACGGTCACGGCACGGTCGATGTCGCCGTTGCCCAAAAGCTTGATCCCGTCATAGCGTCCCTTGACCAGGCCTTTACGGATCAGCTCCTCCTCGTCGACGGTGCTTCCGGCTTCAAACCCCGCCAGATCTCCGACGTTGACGAGCGCGATTTTCTTCTTGAAGATGTTCGTGAATCCGCGCTTGGGCAACCGACGCTGGATCGGCATCTGCCCGCCTTCGTACCCGGGACGAACACCACCACCGGAACGGGCATTGACGCCCTTGGAGCCGCGGCCGGAGGTTTTCCCCCATCCGGATCCGACCCCTCGGCCGACCCGGTTCCGCGAGGTTTTGGAACCTTCCGCTGGTGACAATTCATGCAGTTTCATTGGTTGAACTCCTCGGCTTTGACAAGATGAGAGACGGCATGGACCATGCCACGAATCGCCTCGGTGTCCTCGAGCACTACGGTCTTATGCATTCGGGTCAGCCCCATGCCGCGAAGCACCTTGCGGTGCTTTTCAGGCCGGCCGATCATACTTTTTACAAGCGTGATTTTCAGTTTTCCGGACATGACTCGCTCCCCCAGGCTATAGCTCTTCGGGCTTTTTGCCGCGTCTCGAAGCCACTTTTTCACGGCTTTCCAACTGCTGGAGCCCCTCGATGGTCGCTTTGACAACATTGTGAGGATTGTTCGTTCCAAGGCATTTGGTCAGAATGTTCTGAACGCCCACCGCTTCCAGTACCGCGCGGACGGCGCCTCCGGCGATGACGCCGGTCCCCTTGGAAGCAGGCTTCAGAAGAACGCGCCCGGCCCCGAACTTGCCCACCACCTCGAAAGGAATCGTTCCCTCCACCAATGGCACCTGAACCATGGCCTTCTTGGCCTTCTCGACGCCCTTGCGAATGGCTTCCGGCACTTCGCTGGCTTTTCCCAAACCATACCCGACGGATCCTTCCCCATCGCCCACCACCACGATGGCGCTGAAGCTGAACCGCCGCCCGCCCTTCACGACCTTGGCCACCCGATTGATATGGACCACTTTGTCGATGAACTGATTATCGCCTGAATCTTGCTTGAACAAGGGAATGCCTCCTTCGCTCTTCTGGATACGGACTAAAATTCGAGTCCGGCTTCGCGGGCGCCGTCCGAGACCGCCTTGACCCGACCGTGATAGAGATAGCCGTTACGGTCGAACACGACCTTCTGGCATCCTTTTGCTTTGGCGCGTTCAGCGAGCAGCTTGCCGATATGCTGCGCCTGGGCCTTCTTGCTCTCGAATTTCGGGAGCTCCTTGATCGACTTCTCAATGCTCGAGGCCGAGGCGATGGTCGATCCGGCGGTATCGTCGATGATCTGGGCATAGATGTGCCTTGCGCTGCGGAAGACGCACAGCCGGGGGCGTTCCGCGTTTCCGGCGATCCGCTTTCGGATCCGCTTTTTTCTCTTGAGTCTGGCTTCGGTTCTGACGTTCATCTGACCCATGGTATGACCTCATCAATGTAGACTGTGGGTAGACTGTGGCATCGGCGCTTCGACAGTATCGTCAGGGGCCGGTTGGCTCAGTCGGATCACTTGGTTCCGGTCTTGCCGGCCTTACGCATGATGCGCTCTTCCGCGTATTTGATCCCCTTGCCCTTGTAGGGCTCCGGCGGCCGCAGACGGCGGATGGCGGCCGCGGTTTGCCCGAGCTGCTCCTTGTCGATGCCGGAGAGCTTGATCACCGTGTTTTTCTCCACGGCGGCGCTGATCCCGGCGGGGAGATCGAAATTGATGGGGTTGGAATACCCCAGGTTCAGCGTCAGCGAATTGCCCTTGGCCTCGGCCCGGTATCCGATCCCATTGATCTCCAGCACCCGCTCGAAACCCTGACTGACGCCGACGATCATGTTGTTGACCAGACTGCGCATCAAACCTTGATAAGCACGGGTCTGCTTCTCCTGATCGGCGATGGTCACGCAGATCTGCGTGTTGTCGATCTCGAGATTCACCGCATCGTGAATTTCACGGGACAAGGTGCCCTTGGCACCTTTGACGGTAAGGGACCGATCCTTATAGGTAATGTCGACTTTTTCCGGAATCGGTATCGGTTTCTTGCCTACTCGAGACATGTTCAACTCCTCTGATTACCAGACGTTGCAGAGGATCTCGCCTCCGACGTTCTCTTTTCTGGCCGCTTTGTCGGTCATAATGCCCCGCGACGTGGAGAGTATGGCAATTCCCATCCCGTTGAAGACCGGTTTGAGATCCTTGCTTTTCACATAGACGCGGCGGCTTGGCTTGCTCACCCGCTCCAGCCCATAGATTACCGGTCGCTGCGCGGGACCGTACTTGAGGTATACCCTGAGCACGCCCTGCTTCTCGTCCTGTATGTACTTGAAGTTCTTGATGAACCCCTCGTCCTTGAGGACCCTGGCCATTTCGGTCTTCAGCTTCGAAGCCGGGATGTCGACACTGCTGAATTTGGCCTTGGCGGCATTTCTGATTCGGGTTAGCATATCGGCAATGGGATCGCTTATCGCCATTTTTATCTCCGTTTACTTCTCGCCTTGAGGTGATAGGTCGTCACACGCGACTTCGGTTCATGCGATGAAAAAGTTACCAACTCGACTTGATGACGCCCGGAAGCTTGCCTTGGGAGGCAAAGTTTCGGAAACAGATACGGCATATGCCGAACTTACGCATGAACGCTCGCGGCCGTCCACAAACCGGGCAGCGGTTGTAAGCCCTGACCTGGAACTTGGGCTTTGCCATCGCTTTCATTCTCAGCGCTTTCTTTGCCAATGGGTCCTCCTTACCGGCTTCCGCTCCGGGTTTATTTCCTGAAGGGCATGCCCATCATTCTGAGGAGTTCTCTGCCCTCCTCGTCGGTTTTCGCCGTCGTGACGACAGTGATGTTCATCCCTTGGATTTTATCGATCCTGTCGTAGTCGATCTCCGGGAAGATGATGTGCTCCCGGATCCCGAGGGAGTAATTTCCCCTCCCGTCGAAGGCTCTCGGCGATATCCCCTTGAAGTCTCTGACGCGGGGCAGTGCAACGTTCACCAGTTTGGTGAAGAAGTCATACATGCGGCCCTTGCGCAAGGTGACCGTGCAGCCGATGGGCATCCCCGCTCTCAACTTGAACGCGGCGATGGACCGCTTTGCCCGGGTGATGACCGGCGCCTGGCCCGCGATGGCCTTGAGTTCTTCGGAAGCCGAGTCCAACACCTTGATGTTGTGGATGGCCTCGCCCAGCCCCATGTTGAGCACGATCTTTTCCAGCTTCGGAATCTGCATGACATTCCGGTAGCCGAACTTCTCCTTGAGCTGCGGCACGACTTCCGTCTCGTAGAATTGTTTGAGCTGTGACATCTTCTTCCTCCGGCGCGCGACTTTAGCCGTCAATGAGCTCGTTGCACTTGTTGCAGATACGGACCTTTTTGCCGTCCTCGAGGATCTTCATGGAGATCCGGACAGGCGTCATGCACTTGTTGCACATGAGCATGACGTTGGACCAATGGATCGGCGCCTCGCTCTCGATGATACCGCCCTGCCGATTCTGTGCGCTCGGACGCTGATGGCGTTTGACGATATTGATGTTTTCGACAAGGACACGGCCCTTTTTCTTGTTGATCTTCATGATCTTGCCGATCTTGCCCTTGTCCTTCCCGGCAATGATCTTGACCTTGTCATCCTTTTTCAATCTACTTTTTTCTCTAAACATGATCCCATTCTCCGCGGACCGTCGGTTTTATAATACTTCTGGAGCAAGTGAAACGATCTTCATAAAGCGCTTGGCCCGCAGTTCCCTGGCGACCGGTCCGAAGATGCGGGTTCCGATCGGCTCCTTGCTGGCATTGATCAGCACGGCGGAATTGTCATCGAACCGGATGTACGTGCCGTCCGGCCGCCGGATTTCCTTCTTGGTCCGGACGACGACGGCCTTCAGGACATCCCCCTTCTTGACTTTTGCGTTGGGAATGGCTTCCTTGACGGAGACGACGATGATGTCCCCGACTCTCGCATACCGCCGTCGGGAACCCCCGAGGACTTTGATACAATAAAGCACTTTCGCCCCAGAATTGTCTGCCACCGTGAGTCTTGTTTCGGCCTGAATCATTTTGTGTCTTCCTTATCATCAAACGGCTTTTTCGACGATTTGGCTGACTCTCCAACGCTTGGTCTTGCTCAAGGGCCGGGATTCGGTGATCAGCACGGTGTCACCGATCTGGCAGTCGTTGTTTTCGTCGTGGGCCGAAAACTTGGAGCGTCTGCGAATGAACTTATGATAGAGTTTGTGCTTGACCAGCCGTTCCACCTGGACGACCACCGTTTTGTCCATTTTATTGCTGACGACGGTCCCCACCACTTGTCTTTTCATCCCTCGATTTTTCATGGCAGCCACTATTCGCTATCCGTATTGGTGTTGATCTGAGCTTCCCGAATCACGGTCTTGAGCCTGGCGACATCCCGCTTGGCCTGTTTCAACCGCTGGGGATTTTCCAATTGTCCGGTTTCGTGCTGGAAGCGGAGATTGAAGAGCGTCTGCTTCAGCTCGGTGAGCCGCTGCCCGCGCTCCTCCGGGCTCAAATCTCTGAATTCACTGACTTTCATTGGACATCACCTCTCTCGATGAACCGGGTTTTCACCGACAGCTTGTGAGCGGCCAGCCTGAGGGCCTCCATGGCCAGTTCCCGGGAAACCCCCTGCATCTCGTAAAGGATTCGCCCCGGGCGGACAACGGCGACCCACCCCTCCGGAGAGCCTTTTCCCTTTCCCATGCGGACTTCAGCCGGCTTTTTGGTGAAGGGCTTGTCGGGAAAAATGCGGATCCACATTTTGCCGCCTCGCTTCACGTGGCGGGTCATGGCGATACGCGCGGCCTCGATTTGTTTGGCCGACACCTTGCCGCATTCAACCGCCTGAAGCCCATATTCACCGAAGCTCAACGAGCTGCCACGGTAGGCGAGCCCTTTCATTCGGCCTTTCTGCTGTTTTCTGAACTTGACCTTTTTGGGAGCTAGCATGGCTAATTTCTCCTAAATCACGATCTTCCGCTCACCGCGGTCAGGGCGTCCTTCTTGAGAATCTCGCCTTTGAAGATAAACACCTTGATGCCGATGATGCCGTAGGTGGTCTTGGCTTCGGCGAAGCCGTAGTCGATGTCGGCGCGCAAGGTGTGCAGCGGAACGCGGCCCTCGCGGTACCACTCCGATCGCGACATTTCCGCGCCGCCGAGCCGGCCGCCGCAGATGATCTTGATCCCCTGGGCCCCAAACCGCATGGCCGAACCGACCGCCCGCTTCATGGCCCGGCGAAAAGCCACCCGGCGTTCGATCTGCAGCGCCACGTTCTCCGCGACAAGCTGGGCATCGATTTCAGGCTTGCGCACCTCCTGAATATCGATCAACACCTCATGGTTGGAAAGCTTTTCGACCTGGTTCTTGAGCTGCGAGATTTCAGCGCCCTTCTTGCCGATCACGATGCCAGGGCGCGAAGTATAGATGCGAAGACGTACCCGCTTGGTGGACCGCTCTATCTCGATCTTGGAGACGCCGGCATGATAGAGCTTCTTCTTCAGGAATTTTCGAATCTTGTAGTCCTCGAATATGTAATCCGCATACTTCTTGTCGGAATACCACCGGGAGTCCCAGGTCTTGACGATTCCCAACCTTAATCCGATTGGATTGACTTTCTGGCCCAAGCTTGTACCTCCTTGTTAAGCCGAGGGTTCGGCCAAGATGACGGTAATATGGCTGGTTCGTTTCAGAATCCGCGTTCCGCGGCCTCTCGCCCGCGCCTTGAAGCGTTTCAGGCTGGGGCCCTGGTCCACGATGACATTCCGGATCACCAGAGAATCCACGTCCAGGTCCTTCTGATCCGCATTGGCGACGGCAGACCGCAAGACTTTTTCCAGAATGCCGGCGGACTTCTGAGGCATGAACTTGAGCCGGCTGATACCGGTTTCGACCGGCTGACCTTTGACGGCGCCGACGATTCTCCGGACTTTCAGCGGTGAAATTCGGATAAACTTGGCGACAGCTCTAACCTCCATGGCGGCCATTCCTTTACCTTTGCTTACTTCCTGATTTTCGATTTCTTGTCTGCGGCATGCCCGTAGTAGGTCCGCGTCGGGGAGAACTCACCCAGCTTGTGCCCCACCATGTTTTCCGTAACGAACACCGGAACGAACTTCCGGCCGTTATGGACGGCCACCGTGACGCCGACCATTTCGGGAACGATGGTCGAGCGGCGGCTCCAGGTCTTGATGACCCTGTTGCTTCGGCTTTCCTGGGCACTGAGCACTTTTTTCATCAATTCGGGGGCGATGTATGGCCCCTTTTTCAACGAGCGTGGCATATCTTCTCCTGATTGACGAACTCAACCCTGCCGGTGGATACCGGGACGGACGGCCATCCATCCGCCATTGGATTATTTCTTGGACCGCCGCTTCACGATGTAACGGTCCGTGCGTTTGTTCTTTCTCGTTTTGTAGCCCTTGGTCGGCATTCCCCAGGGGCTGCAGGGGTGCCGGCCTCCGGAAGAGCGCCCTTCGCCTCCGCCCATGGGATGGTCGATCGGGTTCATGGCCACACCGCGAACCTTCGGGCGGCGACCCATCCAGCGAACCCTCCCGGCTTTTCCGAGCGAAACGTTTTCGTGGACGACGTTGCGCAGCTGGCCGATCGTGGCCTTGCAGCTCATCAGAATCATCCGGACTTCGCCTGACGGCAGCTTCACCAGCGCATAGGGATCCTCCTTCGCCATGAGCTGGGCATAGGTCCCGGCGCTGCGGACGATCTGTCCGCCTCTCCCGATTCGAAGCTCGATGTTGTGAATCTGGGTGCCCAGCGGGATATTCCGCAGGGGCAGGGTGTTGCCCGGCCGGATGTCCGCATTCGGCCCGGATTCCACGACGTCATCCACATTGAGATTGACGGGTGCCAGGATGTAGCGCTTTTCCCCGTCGGCGTAGTGCAGCAGCGCGATCCTCGCGGAGCGGTTCGGATCGTACTCGATGGCCGCTACGCGGGCGGGGATCCCATCCTTGTCCCGCTTGAAATCGATGATCCGGTAATGGCGCTTGTGCCCACCGCCGCGGTGCCGCACCGTAATGCGGCCGTGGGCGTTTCGCCCGCCGCTCTTCGTAACGGCGCGGAGCAAACTCTTTTCCGGTTTCTTCTTGGAGATCTCGTCAAAGGAAGTGTATGCCTGAAATCGTCTTCCCGCGGAGGTCGGTTTTACTTTTTTAACAGCCATCGTCTGCTCCCACCTTTATACGCCTTCGAAGAAATCGATCCGCTGCCCGGGCATCAGCGTCACCACCGCCTTCTTCCAGTCCCTGCGCTTGCCGAGGATGCGGCCGCGCATCTTGTACTTTCCCTTTATCTGAAGGGTTTGCACCCCGGATACGCGGACCTTGAAAATGGACTCCACCGCCCGCTTGATCTCCACGCGGTTGGCGCGGCGATCCACCTCGAAAGTGACCTGGTTGTTCAACTCTTTCTGGATGTTGGTCTTCTCGGTGACGACCGGGCGCTTGATGACATCGTAAGGGTTCATGAAAGCCTCCCTTCAATCTGCTCGATCGCAGGCTCCAGAAGCACCAGATGGCGGTACTTGAGAATGTCATAGACATTCAGACCTTCGGTCGGAAGCAATTTGACGCTCGGAATGTTCCGCGAAGACATCTCCAGGACCTGGTTCGGCGCATGGGTGACGATCAATGCATTTTCGATGTTGAGCCCGGAGAGAATCGCCTGGAAATCCTTGGTCTTGACCTGGTCCAGGTAGATGGCATCGATCACGGTCAAAGAGTTGTCCTGAAGCTTGCTGGTCAGCGCCATTTTCAAAGCCAGCCGGCGCACTTTCTTGGGCACCTTTACCTGGTAGGTTTTCGGATGCGGACCGAAGACGACCCCTCCGCCTCTGAGAAGCGGGGATTTGATATCGCCGCGTCGGGCCCGGCCGGTCCCCTTCTGCCGGAAGAGCTTTCGGGTGCTTCCCCTGACATCGCCCCGATTTTTCACGCTGGCCGTCCCGGCCCTTCGGTTCGCAAGCTGCATGGTCACCACTTCGTGCAGCACCGACGCCTTGACAGGGACATTGAAAAGGGCGTCCGGAAGTTCGGCCTGGGAAACCTTTTCTCCCTTTTGATTGATTACGTCTACGACAGCCATAATGATCTCATTTTCTTCGGTTGTGTCGGTTCGAGAAGAAAGGCAACGGCGGCCGGTGCGCCCCCCGTTGCCGTTCGCATCCTTCGGTATTGCCTATGGTATTGCCTCGTGATCGCTTGTCCGCTAGGGCTTGGCGATCTTCGGTTTCCGGATTTCTACCATGGCGCTTCGATGCCCGGGGACCGCCCCCTTGACCAGAAGCAGATTTTGATCCGGACGGATGTCGACGACCTCGAGGTTCTTGATGGTCTTCCGATGATTGCCGTACTGGCCGGGCAGGCGCTTGCCCTTGATCACCCGTGAAGGCCAGGCGCTGCAGCCGATCGAACCCGGAACCCGGTGTCCCTTCACACCGTGCGTTGCCCGATTGCCTTTGAAGCCGTGGCGTTTGATCACGCCGGAGAATCCCCGCCCCTTGGAGGTGCCGACGACATCGACGAGGTCACCCACACTGAAGATGTCCAGTGTAATGGCCTGCCCCAGCGTGTAGGCTTCCGGATCGTCCACCGGGACCTCTCGAAGCAGGGCAAAACCGCCGCCGCCGCTTTTGGCAAGGTGTCCCGCAACCGGCTTTTTGATCCGGGAAGGCTTTCGCTGTCCGAATCCAAGCTGGAGGGCGTTGTACCCGTCGTTGGCCGCCGTCTTGATCTGGGTCACGACGCAGGGGCCGAGTTCGATAACCGTCACGGGAACATAGCGCCTATCCGGGGTGAAAACGCCGGTCATTCCCAGTTTTTTTCCAATCAATCCCTTGCACATGGCGCAACTTGATCCTTGGTCTAGAGTTTAATCTCGACATCGACCCCGGGAGAGAGATCGAGCTTCATCAGCGCATCCACGGTCTGCTGCGTGGGCTCCAGGATGTCGAGCAGACGCTTGTGCGTCCGCATCTCGAACTGTTCGCGGCTCTTCTTGTCAATGTGAGGAGAACGCAGAACGCAGTATTTGTTGATCCGCGTCGGCAGAGGGATCGGACCGACGACCTTTGCCCCGGTCTTGCTGGCAGTGTCCACGATGTCCGTCGCGGACTGGTCCAGGAGCTTGTGGTCATATGCCTTCAACCGGATCCTGATTTTCGTGTTCATGATCATGATGTCTATCTTTCCCTCTATTCGATGATGTCGCTGATGACGCCGGCGCCGACCGTGCGGCCGCCCTCACGGA
>JBMNCP010000007.1:0-13897 GCA_049366795.1 Desulfobacterales bacterium | reverse complement strand
ATATTTACGTGATGCCGGCCGTGCGGGAGCATCTGGACAAGTTCAAGGGGCGTGAACCGTGAGTCGTGAATGGTGAACCGTGAGTCGTGAATGGTGAATAGTTATTGGTTATTGGTAAATGGTGGTTTGAGCCGTGGTCTGCACATGGGAAATCTTATTTTTTTATGCGGGAATGGTGAGGGGTGCCGTCTCCGATTACGCCTCACGGATCCCGGTTCACTGTTCACGACTCACGGCTCACGGATACCGGCTCACCACCTTAAAGTTGACATAATATATCTTATCGGACGTTAGTTATTGGTGAATGGTGATGAGTGAATGGTTGTACCTCGCATTCGCATCCATATGGTCCCGGTCATCGTCTCGCCGCCCAAACGATCCACGAATCAACCATTTACCAATTTCCAAGTAACCAATGACCAATCATCCCGACCGTTCACGACTCCCGGTTCACGACTCACGACTCCCGGTTCACGGCTCACGGATCACGGTTCACGATTCACGGCTCTCGGCCAACGATTCACCAATAACCATTAACCAATCACTAATAACCAATAACCAATGACCAACCTCCACAAGCGCATCTACACGGTCACTGACCTCACCCGGCGCATCAAGGAGCTGCTGGAGCGTGAATTCGACCTTGTGTGGGTCGAAGGCGAAGTTTCGAATCTCAGGCCCGCCGCCTCCGGTCACCTCTACTTCACCCTGAAGGATCGAAACGCCCAGATCAGCGCGGTGATGTTCAAGGGCCAGGCGCGGCACCTCAAGTTTTCCCTGGAAGACGGTCTCAGCATCGTGGGGCTCGGCCGGGTGTCGGTTTACGAACCCCGGGGTTCTTATCAGGTCATACTTGAGCTTATCGAGCCCAAGGGATTGGGTTCTCTACAAATCGCCTTCGAGCAACTCAAGGAAAAACTCGCGGCTGAAGGTCTGTTCGACGCGGATCGCAAGAAACCGCTGCCCTTTCTGCCCAGGCGCGTCTGTCTCATTACCTCGCCCGGCGGGGCCGTCGTACACGACATGCTCCACGTCCTTCACAACCGGTATCCGAATCTGGAGGTTGACATTCTGCCGGTTCGGGTTCAGGGAGAAGGCGCTGCCGATGAAATCGTCCATGCCATCGAAACGATGAACCGCATCGGATCCTCGGACGTGGCGATCCTGGCCAGGGGTGGCGGATCTCTCGAGGACCTTCAGCCCTTCAACACGGAAAAGGTGGCCCGGGCGATATGCACTTCAGCGGTCCCGATCGTATCGGCGGTGGGTCACGAAACCGACTTCACGATCGCGGATTTCGTCGCCGACGAACGGGCCCCTACCCCTACCGCTGCCGCAGCCCGCGTCATTCCGGAAAAGCGGGAGCTGATTCGCCGGATCGAAGAGCTGAGGTTGTCCGCGATTTCACGGATGGCAGCGAGGCTTCATTCCCTGCGGGAGAACCTCCAGGCAACGCGCCGACGCCTGGTCAACCCCAGACGCCGCCTGGATGATTTCAGGCTCAAGGTGGATGACGGGTCGGCGCGGATGGAAAAAGCCATCCACCGACGGATTTCCTTGGAAAAGGCCCAATGGACCGTACTGGACCAGCGGCTGATGAAAAACCCTTTGATCCGGCGGCTGGCACTTTTCAGGGAGCGGCTTCAACAGATCGATCGTTCCCTCGTTCATACCATCAGGTTCAGGCTCTCATCCGGGCGTTCGAACCTGCTGGCCGTACAAGGACGTATTCGAAATCTCGACCCAATGGCTGTCCTCAACAGAGGCTACAGCATCACCCGGATGCACCCCGAGGGGACCATTGTCCGCGACGCCGGAATCGTCCCCCTTCAAAAAGAGGTGGATATCCTGCTGGCGCGCGGCCGGTTGGTGTGCCGCGTGGAAGGAGTCGATGCCGATGACCCCCAAGACATTTGAAGAAACCCTCCAACGCCTGGAGCAGATCGTTCGCGAACTCGAGGATGGTGAACTGGCACTTGAAGAATCGGTGGCCAAGTTCGAGGAAGGAATGCGATTGTCCCGCAAGTGTGCCAAGCTTCTGGATGAAACGGAGAAGCGCATCGCCCTTCTCATCGAAACCTCCAGCGGAGAGATCGAGGAGCGCAAGGTCGAACCGGAGAACCTGACGCATGGCAAGTGAAGCCGCCATCAGGTCCTTCGGCCCTCCAAGCGGGTTCGATCTCAAGGCCTACCTGGCCGCTCACAGCCGACGGATCAACGACGCCCTGGCGGAGATACTGGTCCTGGAATATGCCGGCTCCCGCCTGGCGGCCGCCATGCGTTATTCGCTGAATGCCGGCGGCAAGCGGATCCGGCCCATCCTCTGCCTGGCCGCCGCCGAAGCCGTCGGCGGAACGGCCGAATCGGTAATGCCGGCCGCCTGCGCCATCGAGATGATTCACACCTATTCATTGATCCATGACGATCTCCCTGCCATGGACGACGACCGCCTTCGGCGCGGAAAACCCACGTGCCACATCGCTTTTGACGAGGCCACCGCGATTCTTGCAGGCGACGGACTGCTGACCATGGCCTTTCAGGTGCTTTCCAGACCCGAACATCTTATCAAAACAGTCGATAACAGGACGAAACTTCAGGTTATTCATTTACTATCCAGCGCCGCCGGCCCGGATGGAATGATCGAGGGGCAGATGCGGGATCTCGAAGCCGAAGGGGTTCGGATCGGCCTGGAAGACCTGCAAAACCTTCATGAGCTCAAAACCGGCGCCTTGATTCGGGCATCGGTGGTGTGCGGCGCATTGCTTTCCAGCGCCTCCGAAATGGAGACCGAACGGCTCGAAACCTACGCGCGAAACATCGGTCTTGCCTTCCAGGTGACCGATGACATTCTCAACGTGGAGGGCGACCCGGACCAGATGGGCAAGGCCAGGGGATCGGACGAACTGCGGGGAAAATCGACCTACCCGGGCCTACTGGGGCTCGAAGCGTCCAGGCAGTTCGCGAGGGACCTGATCACAAACAGCTTGAAGGCCATCGATGTTTTTGATAACAGATCCGACCCGTTGCGGGCCATCGCGCAGTACATCCTGGAGAGAAGGCGATAGGGCGTGAGCCGTGAGTCGTGAATGGTGAATAGTTATTGGTTATTGGTTAATAGGTAATGGTAAATTTGGACACCGATCACCAATCACTTACGAAATAACCTGACTATCTTAACTAACATAACTAGCTTAACTATCTTAACTAACTAAACTAATACCCAATAACCATTAACCATTAACGAATCACCAATAACCATTAACCATTAACGAATCACCAATAACCATTAACTATTAACCAACAAGGAACCCTGCCTTGCCCTTGCTCGAACAGATTCACTCCCCCGCGGACCTGAAGCGCCTGGACCGGGCCGTGCTGCCGGATCTTGCCGAGGAGATCCGGCGGTTGATCGTCCAGGTCGTGGCGTCGAACGGCGGTCACCTGGCTCCGAGTCTCGGGGTCGTGGAATTGGCCATTGCCCTGCACTATGTATTCGACTGCCCCCGGGACAAGATCGTCTGGGATGTCGGCCACCAGTCCTATGCCCACAAATTGCTGACCGGCAGGGCGGATCGTTTCGACACGCTGCGGCGTCTGAAGGGTTTGTCCGGCTTTTCACGGATGAGCGAGAGCCCTTACGACGCTTTCACCACGGGGCACAGCAGCACCTCCATATCCGCCGCGCTCGGCATCGCCTGCGGAAAGCGCCTGAAACAGGATCGATCAAAAGTGGTCGCCGTCATCGGCGACGGTTCCATGACCGCGGGCCTGGCGTATGAAGGCCTCAACCAGGCGGGGGACATCCGCAAGGATCTCATCGTCATCCTCAATGACAACGACATGTCCATCGCTCCGAATGTCGGTGCCCTTTCCTCTTTCCTGAGCCGCACCTTTTCCGCCCGCCGGCTCCAGAATCTGAGGAAGGAAATCGGCGAATTCCTGAAGTCGCTGCCCAAGATCGGTGACGACGTCTACCAGCTGGCGAAGCGCTCCGAAGAATCCTTCAAGGCTTTCGTCACCCCGGGAATGCTCTTCGAAGCGTTCAATTTCGACTATTTCGGCCCGATCAACGGCCACCGGCTCAACCACCTGATCGACATCCTGGAAAATATCAAGACCCTGGAGGAGCCGGTACTGCTTCACGTGACGACCCGAAAGGGAAAGGGGTACCCGCCCGCTGAAAAAAACCCCGTGTACTTTCACGGCTGCGGCAGCTTCGATGCGGAGACCGGTGCCTGCATTGTCCCCAAGAGCGCGGTCCCGACCTACACCGAAGTGTTCGGGCGAACCATGGTCGAACTGGCAACCCGGGACCGGCACATCATCGCCGTGACGGCGGCCATGCCGGAAGGCACGGGGCTTTCACAATTCGCCAAGTCCTTCCCGGATCGGTTTTTCGATGTCGGCATCGCCGAGCAGCACGGGGTCACGTTTGCCGCCGGCATGGCGACCGAGGGGATGAAGCCGGTCGTGGCCATCTATTCCACCTTCCTTCAAAGGGCTTTCGATCAGATCGTTCACGACGTCTGCATCGAAGCCCTGCCGGTCGTTTTTGCCATCGACAGGGGGGGCATCGTGGGAGAAGACGGGGCCACCCACCACGGACTCTTCGATTTTTCGTTTCTCAGGGCAATTCCGAACATGGTGGTCATGGCGCCGAAGGATGAAAACGAGCTGCGCCGGATGCTGGTGACCGCCATCGCCTACAATGGACCGATCGCGGTTCGCTATCCAAGAGGGGCTGCGACCGGGGCCCGGATCGATCCTCGTCCTCGACCCGTCTCCATCGGCGAGGCCGAAATCCTGGACGAGGGGGACGATGTCCTCATTCTCGCCATCGGTGAAACGGTCGGCGCAGCATTGAAAGCCAGGGATCTCCTGATCGAGAAAGGCGTTCATCCGACCATTGTGAACAGCCGGTTCGTCAAGCCCCTGGATGCGGAGCTCATGGCCCGGATGGTGCTGAGGATTCCGCGGGTGATCACCGTCGAGGAGCATGCCTTGCACGGCGGATTCGGCAGCGCGGTGCTCGAGATGCTCGCGGACCGACATATTCATGGCTTTCGAATGCATCGCCTCGGCATCCAGGATGTATTCGTGGAACATGGCCCCCAGGCAAGTCTCCGTTCCCTCCACCAGGTGGATGCGGATGCCATCGTGTCCGCCGCATTGTCGCTGATCGCCGATGAGGTCATCGCACTGCCCTCCCCTGCCCTTCGCAAGCCGTGAGCCGTCACCGTGATTCGTGATTCGTAAGCCGTTAGTCGTGAGCCGGGATTCGTGAGCCGGGGTTCGTGAGCTGTGAACCGGGAGCGGTGACCCGTGCGGCGTGAAGGGGAAAGGTCCGATTGCGAACTATATCGAAGGACCATTGACCATGGGCTCGGGAAAAAAGCGCCTGGATTTGCTACTGGTCGAACGGGGACTCGCCCTCAGCCGGGAAAGGGCCAAGAGCCTCATCATGTCCGGGCGGGTTCTGGTGGACGACTTCCCGGTCGACAAGCCGGGAACGGCGGTGGCAGCGGACGCCGCCATTGCCGTCAAGGGTGAGGACATCCCTTTTGTCAGCCGCGGCGGTCTCAAGCTGGAGGAAGGCTTGGAGGTGTTTGCCGTCGAGGTCAGGGATTCGACCTGCCTGGATGTCGGCGCTTCGACCGGCGGTTTCACGGACTGCCTTCTTCAGCGGGGCGCCCGGAGGGTTTATGCGGTCGATGTGGGATACGGTCAGCTGGCCTGGAAGCTGCGTCAGGACCCCCGCGTGATCGCCATAGAACGGAGCAACATCCGCAATCTGCCGGCGTCCGCCATCCCGGAACGCGTCGACATGATCGCGATCGACGTGTCCTTCATATCGCTTCGAATCGTCGTCCCCGCGGTGATCAAATTCGCAAAACCCGGCGCTCCCCTGCTGGCGTTGATCAAGCCCCAGTTCGAGGTGGGCAGGGAAAAGGTCGGCAAGGGGGGCGTTGTCCGGGATGCGGCCCTGCATGAAGCGGTCATCGCCGAGTTGACGGCATATTTCACGTCGATCGGTCTGAGGTTCATCGGCGTGACGCCGTCACAGATTCTGGGACCGAAAGGCAACCGTGAGTTCATCGCCTGCCTCCATTGCCCGGATGCTCCCCTAACGCTTCCGGCGAATCCATCCGTTCAGGTTTAAGCTTGATTTTTTTCGTATACATGGATAGCTAACGTAACTTTAGCGGAAATCCAGGATCGGTCCGATGCTAAAAAATATCGATGAGAGAGGAGCTTAAATGGCTGAACAAGTTGACAAAATAAGGAATATCGCCCTCGTTGCCCACAGCGGCGCCGGAAAGACCTCCCTGGCCGAGATCATACTGTTCAAGGCCGGTGTCACCACCCGCATCGGCAGGGTCGAAGACGGCAACACGGCGATGGATTTCGAGCCTGAGGAACTCAAACGCCAGTCCAGCATCAGCAGTGCCCTTCACCAGTTCGATTGGAAGAAGCACACCGTCAACATCATCGATACCCCGGGTGATCAGAACTTCATCACCGATACCAAATTTTGCATGCGGGCCGCCGACACCGCCGTCGTCGTCATCGACGCGGTGGACGGGGTCAAGGTCCAGACCGAGCAGGCCTGGGAATTCGCCACCGAATACGGAATGCCCTGCATCATCTTCGTCAACAAGCTCGACAAGGAACGGGCGATTCTGGCCAATGTGCTGGAGGATGCCAACCGCAGCCTCGAGAGCCCCAAGCCGATCCCGCTCCAGATTCCGATTGGCCAGGAAGCCGGATTCAAGGGGATCGTCGACCTGATGCGCAATAAGGCCTACACGTACGAGGACGGCAAGGCCAGCGAGATCGACATCCCGGCGGACCTGGTCGACGAGGTCGCATCCGAGCGCGAAACCTTGATCGAAAACATCGCCGAGGCCGATGACGCATTGGTGGAGCGATACCTGGAGGGAGAGGAGCTCAGCGAGGAAGACCTCAGGAACGCGCTGCGGAAAGGGCTCCGTGAGCGCATCTTCGCGCCGGTGCTATGCGGCTCCGCCATCGCCAAAATCGGTGTGGACCTGTTGATGGATTTCATCGCGAATGTGGCGCCGTCGCCGGCCGAACGGGAACCGATGGTGGGCACCGACCTCAAGGGTGAGCAGGAAATGAAGCGGCTCCCCGATCCGGATGCCCCCTTCTCCGCCTTTGTATTCAAGACCGTCGCAGACCCTTACTCCGGCCGGCTCACGCTATTTCGCGTGGTCTCCGGCAAGCTTGGCAGCGACGGAAACTTCTACAATGCCACCAAGGAAACCCGCGAGCGTTTCAACCAGCTGCTTGCGGTCCACGGTAAAGAGCAGAAACCCGCCGGCGGGGCCGTTCCCGGTTCCATTTGCGCCGTGGCAAAGCTCAAGGAGACCACAACGGGAGACACGCTGTGCGACGAGGCCAACAAGATTCGATTTTCTGCCCCGGAGCCGCTTCCGACGCTGATTTCATTTGCTCTGGAGTCCAAATCCAAGGGCGACGAAGACAAGATCTACTCCTCGCTGAACAAA
Organism: Desulfobacterales bacterium; assembly: GCA_049366795.1. GTDB lineage: Bacteria > Desulfobacterota > Desulfobacteria > Desulfobacterales > UBA5852 > CALNZV01. Next base: position 6,368 of record JBMNCP010000007.1, on the reverse strand, counting down.
CTTCTCGAGGAAGACAACGGCCTGAAACTCGATCGCCGTGCGGAGACCAGTGAGATCATTCTCTCGGGTCGTGGGCAGGTGCACATCGAAGTGACCCTCGAAAAAATGAAAAGGAAGTTCGGGGTCGAGGTCAATCTCAAGCTGCCAAAGGTTCCCTACCGCGAGACCATTCGCAAGAAGGTGCGGGTCCAGGGGCGCCACAAGAAACAGACCGGCGGGCACGGTCAGTTCGGCGACTGCTGGATCCAGATGGAGCCGCTTCCGAGAAGCTCCGGTTATGAATTCGTCGATGCCATCGTCGGCGGCGCCATCCCGAAGACCTATATTCCGGCCGTCGACAAGGGTGTCCAGGAGGCGGCGGCAAGGGGGGTCCTGGCAGGCTACCCCGTGGTGGACTTCAAGGTGACCCTGGACGACGGTTCCTTTCACGCGGTGGATTCCTCGGAAATGGCATTCAAGATTGCCGGGTCTCTGGCCTTTAAAAAAGCCGTGGTCGATGCCTCGCCGACCCTGCTTGAGCCGATCATGCATGTCACGGTGATCACCCCGGACGATTTCATGGGGGATATCATGGGGGATCTGAACGGCAGGCGCGGCCGGGTCCTGGGAATGGAAAGCCAGGGGAAAAACCAGGTGATCAAGGCCCAGGTTCCTCTTGCGGAAATCCAGACCTATGCGCCGGATTTGCGATCCATGACCGGAGGTCGGGGAATGTACACCATGTCCTTCTCCCACTACGACGAGGTTCCCGCCCAGTTGCAGGAAAAAATCATCGAGGAATCCAAGAAAGAAAGCGAGTGACACCGCGCCGCCCGGAACCGGTTGGCTTCGGGCGGCGTTGATTTCGCAGGCTGTTTCCACAATTCTTCGAAGTTTGTTGCAGGTCCGGTTTCGACCCTCTCAGACCTCCGGCCGCCCCCAAGGGTTCCCGTGACGCAGCCGCTTTCGACCGGCTCTCCGTTTGATTCAAGAACCCCATGAAATGCCTTGACATTTTTGAGGTGCAGGTTTTATAAACCCCTGATCCTCAAGGAATCTTTCCGGATGTCGATTCCACCGAAACGTCAAGTTTTTATCGGCCGCGACCGATGAGATATCCAGTATCCATTATGGGGTGGACACTCATTCACAGCCGATGAGGAATCTCATGACAGAGGAAAACATGCCGGAAGACAACGATCTTGCGAAGAAATCCGAGGACCCTCCCGCAGAGGAGGAAATGCAATCCGATTGCGATGCGTTCATGGCCGAGGAAGACGAGGCAGCCGGCCCCGTCGCCTTTGAGAACGCCGATGACGAAGCCGTTGACGTTGACGAGACCGACGAGACCGCCTCGCTTTTCGGTGACGAGGCCATTCAGGTGGACGCCCCTCCCTCGTGCGGAGAATCGCCGGTCGGGCCGGAAGCTGCCGCGGGACCGGACGATATCCTTACTTCCATCGAAAATCGTCTGGAGGCGGTAGAAGCCTGTCTGGACGGCCTGTCACAGGATTTTGAAGGCAAGCTCAAATACGACGCCCACAAGGAAATGATCATCGACAGGCTGCACGGCGAACTTCAGGATTACAAGCAGGATCTCCTGAAAAAGCTCGTGTTGTCCTTTATATTGGATGTCATCAAGCTCGCCGATGATATCCGCAAATGGATCGCCCATTTCAAGGCGCTCGAACCCTCCCAGCGGGACCCGGTAAAGCTGTTCCGCTACCTGGAGGCGATTCCAAGCGACCTCGAGGACATCTTCTACTGGCAGGGAGTCAAGCCCTATTCAACTTCCGACGGCGCCTTCGACCCCATTCGGCAGAGGGCGCTCAAAAAGGTGCCGACCGACGACCCGCATCTGGACAAGACCGTTTCCCACAGCCTCCGGCCCGGATATGAGTGGGACGGCAAGGTGATCCGCCAGGAGATGGTCGCCGTCTATGTTCACTCGGATGAATCGAAATAAGCAGGGAAGGTTATGAACGAGCCCATTCAGAAAATCTTCGGAATCGATCTCGGAACGACTTATTCCTCAATTGCCTATGTCGATGAATATGGCAAGCCTGTTATCATCCCCAACCTGGAAAACCAGCGGGTCACGCCTTCCGTCGTGTTTTTCGACGGCAGCGAAATCGTGGTGGGCGACGTGGCCAAGGAAAGCGCCAAGCTCTATCCCAACGAGGTGGTCAGTTTCATCAAGCGCTCCATGGGGGAGCCGGACTTCCTTTTCGAATACGACGGCAAGGCTTACCGCCCGGAGGAGATTTCGAGCTTCGTCCTCCGCAAGGTCGCGCAGGATGCGGAACAGGTCATCGGCAAGAAGATAAAGGATGTCGTCATCACCTGCCCCGCCTATTTCGGCATCAATGAGCGGGAGGCGACCCGAAAGGCGGGAGAGATCGCGGGCTTCAACGTCCGGCAGATCATCAATGAACCCACGGCGGCCGCCATTGCGTATGGAACTTTCCAGGATTCCGAGAATCGCGTCGTTCTCGTCTACGACCTTGGCGGCGGAACCTTCGACGTCACCATGATCGACATCAAGGACAACTCGATCGACGTGATCTGCACCGGCGGCGATCACAACCTGGGCGGCAAGGACTGGGATGATCGGATCGTCGCCTATCTGGTGCAGGAATTCCAGAAGCAGACCGGGAGCAAGGAAGATATTCTCGAAGATCCCGATACGTGGCAGGATCTCCAGCTGTCAGCTGAAAAATCCAAGAAGATTCTGTCTCAGAGGGACAAGACGCCGGTTTCCATCACCCACGGAGGCGAAAGGGTCAAGGTGGAATTGAGCCGTCAGAAGTTCCTCGAAATCACGGAGGACCTGCTGGAGCGGACGGTCGCCCTGACCCACGAAATGCTGGGAGAAGCCCGGAAAAAGGGATACGAGCAGTTCGACGAAATCATTCTGGTGGGCGGGTCCACGCGAATGCCGCAGATTGCCGAACGGATTCGGGGCGAGTTCAACATCGAGCCCCGAATGTTCGATCCGGACGAGGCCGTTGCCAAGGGTGCTGCCATCTACGGTTGGAAGCTGTCCCTCAACGACGGTCTGATTCGCCGCATCGCCGAAAAGACCAATCAGGACCCGGAAGAAGGCGAAAAGATAATGGAGTCCGCCCCGAGCAACATCATGGAGGAGGTTGCGCGGGAAATGGCGGAGGAGGCAGGGATCACGCTCTCGGCGGTCAAGCGCTCGTCTTCCATGAAGATCCAGGATGTCAGCAGCAAGAGCTTCGGCGTCGTCGCCAAACGGCCCAACGGTGACGAGGCGGTCTTCAATCTGATCCTCAGGAACACGACCGTTCCGGTCGATACCCGTCGGACCTTCTATACACCGGAAGCCAACCAGGAACGGGTCCTGATTCGCATCATGGAAAACGAGACCAGCGAAAAGGTCGTTCCCACCGCTTACTCGGTCGAAATCGGTACCGCGGTTTTGGCTCTTCCTCCAGGGCTGCCTGATGATTCACCGGTGGACATCTCCTTCCAGCTGAACCGGGAGGGCCGCCTGCATATTACGGCGCTCGAAACCACTGAAAATCGATCCGTGGTGGCCAAGATCGAGACCCGGTCCGTGATCCATGGCAAGGAGTTGGAAGAGGCCAAGGCGAGAAGCCAAAGTCTCGTCGTCCATTGAGTCCGTCAACCCAATGAACCCCTATTCACGGAATAGCGCAGTTCAAGACGCGAACGCGAAAGCCGCTTCTATCCGCCAAGGCGTCTTCGCGGCAAGCCGCGTTGGATTCATCCATTGATCGGTCCGCACGGCGGAGCCATTGAAAGCATGAACCGGATCAATTTCTTTCAGCTGCTCGAGCTTTCGATTCAGCCTCCCGAGAACAACCCCCAAACCATCGACGCCGCTATCAAACGCAAGCAGTCGGATTGGAGCCGCTTGCGGAATCACCCCACAAAGGGTCTCCAGGCGCGGCAGTACATCAATCTCCTGCCGGAAATCCGCCGGGTGATGCAGGATCCGGCCCTGAGAGTCAAGGAAGCCCAAGGTGCGGTTGCCGATCTGAAAAACAAGCTCGCAGCCAGGTTGACCCGGCTGGATGCCCGCATTCGCCTGCTGGGGGCCAAGGGCGACATTCAGGAAAAAGACATCCAGAAGCTGATTCGCCACCACCGTCTGAGGGAACAAACCGTTCGCAAACGGGTGGCGGCCTGGCGGGAGCGGAAACCTTCTGCCGCCGAAGAACAGCTCGAACATCTCATGAACACCCGGGAGATCAGCGACAAGGAAATCCCCCGGCTCTCCCGCAAGCTGAAAATCGAACCGGATGCCCTTCAGGAAATATTCCATCGGCTTCGGGAGTCCAGATTCGAGGAGATTGAAAGTTATATCGCGATCCAGGTCCGCAAGGGGTACATGACCCAGAACGAAATTTCGGAGATCTCCCAGGTCTACGGGGTTCCGGAAGGAGAGGTGCTGCGGCGGGTGCGGGTTCCGATTCAGAAGGCCGGCGCCGGGAAAGGGGAAGACGGACATCAGCTGGATGAAACCGTCGAGCGAATCATCGAGGAAAACCTGAAAGTAGTGGATCAGCCGTCCTTGTATGCATTTCTGGGGCAGTGGCCAAGTTCCGGCATCGAATCCCTTCAGAAGAAGGCCGCGGAGAAAGAGACCGAAATCCGCAGAATCGCGATCAAGGACGCCCGGGTTACCGCGAGCGGCGTTCTTGCCGGGCATTGCCTGGCCATCTTCAGGAACGATGCCGCCCGGTACGCCTACGACGTGAGCCGGGCCAAGGCCCTTCTCAACGATATCAACAATGACATCGATCTCATCGCCGAAGATGCAGGCAGTGTGGATGCCCGATCGTTTCTTTACCTGGTGCGAAGGGCGGTAGGGTTCGGCACATCGCCGGGTGAGGCCAGAAAGCATATCCTGAACCACTGCCGGTCGAAAGGCTGGAAGATCGACCTCCCGCGATTCAGAAAACCAAGGGAGCTCCGAGCGGTATATCTGGGGCTGGCGATCGGATCCGCTGTGGTCCTGGTGGTCATCGCCATACTCTGGTGGCGGCAGGTTCGAACGGATCAGGAACATGCCGCCTTCCGGCTGCTCTCGGATCAACTGAAGCAGGAGGAAAGCCTTGATGCACGGGCCGAGCTGCTGTCCAAATATCTGAAGGGCGATCCGCTTCGGGAACTGGCCACCCGGGCGCAAATGGACCTCAATAAACTCAACCGGCGAATTCTCGAGCGGGATCTGACCGAGGCACAGGCCTCCGCCCAATCCGCGGTGCAAACCGGCCGGTACGAGGAGATGGCCCGGATACTTGAGCGGTTCGTCCAGAAATACCCGGAGGCCGAATCATCCGAAGCCTTCAAAAGCCAATTGAAGGAGATTCCCGCACTGATCGACAACCGGGATTTCGAAGCCATCACGGCGCCGGACCCCGGCAAGGACATCGATCACGTCATCGAGTCGGCCCGTCGTTATCTACTTACCCACCCGGATGGACGGCACGTCCGGGAGGTGAATGCATTGATCCACCGCCTGGCCAGACCCTACTACGATCACATCACCAATGCCTTGGAATCCTGCGAGGCGGACGGAAAATGGGGCGTCTGCGTCGATCTGGCCAATCGATATATTCAGGTATACAAGGATAATTCCAGCGCGATCGCACTGAGAAATCGAAAAGACGAATACCTGCTTGGAATGGAAAAAGAGCGGATCATGGCGTCGCTTTCCGAAAAGGTGCAGGCGGTCGGGGAGGATCCCGTGGCAGTCCAGAAGATCTACCTGGACTACCTGAACGCGAACCCGAGCTCTCCTGCCGGCGAGCGTGTCAGGGCAGAACTTTTCCGACTGGGTGGCGCCATCAACCGGGTTGCCGCCGAAAAGGCCTTTGATCGGGTACGGGATCGGCTTGCCGGTGTGAAAGGGCGATTCATCGAGAAGACCCGGAACACGCTCACCGACAGCCGGACCGGCCTGACCTGGACCATGGTGGATTCCTCCATCACGACCGGGAGATGCCTCGACTATTCGGAAGCCGTGAAATACGCGGCGGAAATGACGGTCGGCGGTTTGAAAAACTGGAGGCTCCCGCGTCGCAGCGAATTGCAGGCCCTTTTGAACTCCAATCCCGGCTATCCGGGTGAACTGAGGGGGGACTGGCTGTGGACCTCCGAAAGCTACCGGCGATATGCCGGCGGCTGGGTGACGGCGGTGGAGGTGGTCTTCAGGGAGCCGTCCCACCAGGCAGGCGAACCTGAGAAGGATGCGAGGGAGTGTGGGTGGGTCATGGCGGTCCACCCCTGAGTGTCTCCTCACAGGGTGCGTCTTTCGGCCCCAGGCGGCGTTCTCGCTTCCCGCTCGATCCTCGACGTAGCGCGGCTACGCCTGCGGTCGCCCGGTCGCTGCG
>JBMNCP010000006.1:0-52837 GCA_049366795.1 Desulfobacterales bacterium | reverse complement strand
CCCCATCGGTACCCCTTCGTCATGGTCGACCGGGTGTTGGAGCTGGAGCCCGGGCAGCGCATCGTCACCCTGAAAAACGTGACCGTGAACGAACCCTTCTTCCAGGGGCATTTCCCCGAGAACCCGATTATGCCGGGCGTTCTGATTCTGGAAGCGATGGCCCAGTCCGGCGGAGTCCTGGCTTTTGAAACGCTGCCGGAAGACAAACGCGATATCCTCATCTATTTCGCCGGGGTGAACCACGCCCGGTTTCGAAAAATCGTCATTCCCGGCGACCAGCTCGTGATGGAAATTCAACTGAAGAAACTCAAATCAAAGGCCATGCTCGCGACCGGAAAGGCGACTGTCGACGGTCAGCTCGTGACCGAAGCCGAGCTTCTGGCGTCTTTTGGAGAGAAATAATGATTCATCCGACAGCCATTATACATCCGGACGCCCGGATCGGGCGCGACGTCCGGATCGGGCCCTTTTGCGTCATCGCCGGCAAGGTGACGATCGGGGACGGAACGGTGATCGGTCCCCACGTGACCATCGACCCTTTTGTGACGATAGGTCCCGAGTGTGAAATTTTTCAATATGCATCGATCGGCGCGCTTCCGCAGGCACTCAAGTTCAAGGGAGAAGAAACCTACGTCAAGATCGGAAAAAAAACCGTCATCCGGGAATTTACCACGATCAACCGCGGGACGGCCTTCGGGGGAGGCGTCACCGAGGTCGGGGATGAAAACCTTCTGATGGCGTACTCCCACGTGGCCCATGACTGCAAAACCGGCAAGGGAGTGATTCTGGCGAATGCGGCCACCCTGGCCGGGCACATCGTGGCGGAAGACCATGTCATCGTTGGTGGACTGACCGCCATCCATCAGTTTGTCAGGCTGGGTCAATATGCCTATCTGGGCGGAAAATCCGCCGTGGTGAAGGACGTTCCGCCCTATGTCATCGCTGCGGGCGACCGCGCCAAATTGCACGGTCTGAACCGGGTTGGACTCCAGCGGCACGGTTTTACCGAGGATGCCCTGAAACCCCTCAAGAAGGCCTACCGGATCATTTTCCGTTACGGGTTGACCCTCAACGAGGCGATCGAACGATGCAAGGCGGAGGTGGTCCAGACGCCGGAAGTCGAAACGTTCATCGCATTCATTCAGTCCTCCCAGAGGGGAATCACCCGATGAAGCCACTTTCCGGATGCCGGAGCCGCTGCACGTCCTGCTGATTCCTGGTGCACGTAAATCGGTGGAGATCCCGCCGGGTTTGTCGAAGGTTATGGAACGAATCGGTTTGATTGCGGGGAACGGCCAGTTCCCCATCCTTTTTTCGAAAGCAGCCGCATCACGGGGGTTTTCCGTTTTCGCGGTGGCCCATCTGAATGAAACCGATCCCGGCTTGGAAGACCATGTCCACGGCATCGAGTGGATCCATGTCGGCCAATTGGGGCGGCTGATCCGATTCTTCAAGCGGAACCGGATCGATCAGGTGGTGATGGTGGGCGGCATCAACAAGACGCGGATGTTTACGGACGTCAAGCCGGACTTTACGGCCATCCGGCTCCTGACCCGCATGCGCCACACCAACGATGACGGTCTCCTCGGCGGATTCGCCGGCGTTCTCGAGTCCGAGGGGATCAGGGTAAGACCGTCGACTCTCCTGATGCCGGAACTGCTGACACCCGCCGGGTGCTGGACCCGGCGCAAACCCAAGCGATCCGAGTTGAAGGACGTTCGTCTCGGGTGGCGGCTGGCCAAGGCCGTCGGCGAACTCGACATCGGGCAGTGCGTGGTCGTGGGGCGTGGATCGATATTGGCCGTCGAGGCGATCGACGGCACGGACGCCACTATCCGAAGAGGCGGACGGTTGGGGCAGGGGCGCGCCGTTGTCGTTAAGGTCTTCAAGCCCGGTCAGGACGAACGGTTCGATATGCCCGCCGTAGGGCTCGAGACCATACGAGCCATGGCGGAAAGCCGCGTGAGGGTGCTGGCGGTCGAAGCCGGAAAGGCTATTGTCTTCGACCGGGAAAAAATGATTGAAGCCGCCGATCTCGGCGGGATATCGATCGTGGGGGTGAAAGCGGACGATATGAAAGGTTTTCAGGACAATACGATTTAGGCGGACGAAATTGAAGGAAAAGATATCGGAAAAACGGAAGCTTCGTGTCGGCGTCGTCGGGTGTGGATATCTCGGCAAGTTTCACGCGGAAAAATTTGCCGGCATGGAGGGGGTCGAGTTGGTCGGGGTCGTGGATACGGTCGGGGAGCGGGCCCAAGCGCTTGCCCATCGGCTGGGCACCAGGGCGTTTTCGACCCACGAGGCGCTCGTCGGCAAAATCGACGCCGCCAGCATCGTCGTGCCGACGCCCGCTCACTACAAGGTCAGCAAGGATCTGCTTCAACACGGCGTCGACCTGATGATCGAAAAACCGATGACGACGACCCTGCCGGAGGCGGATGAACTGATCGCACTTGCCGATCGCGAGGGACGCGTTCTTCAGGTCGGTCATCTGGAGCGGTTCAACCCGGCCGTGGTGGCGGTGAAGGATCACATCCACCGGCCCATGTTCATCGAGTCCCACCGGCTTGGCATCTTCCAGGGGCGCTGCACCGATGTGAGCGTCGTCCTGGATCTGATGATCCATGACATCGATATCATTCTCAATTTTGTCGGAAGCGAGGTGGAGGGCATCCACGCATCCGGTGCGTCGGTCGTCTCCGATCACACCGATATCGCCAATGCGCGAATCCAGTTCGAGTCGGGGTGCGTGGCGAATGTTACCGCCAGCCGGATTTCGATCAAAAACGAACGAAAAATCCGTATCTTTCAAAAAAACAGCTATATTGCGGTGGATTTCGCCAAACGGGAGATCACCCGGATCGAACAGACCGGTGAGTGCACGGATTCTCTCATCCCCGGAATGAAGGTGTCCCAGCTTTCCTTCGAAGAGGGGGATGCCCTGAAAGACGAGCTCAGCTCCTTCGTGGCCTCGGTTCGCAGCCGGCGTCAACCCGAGGTCACCGGCCGGATGGGGTATCAGGCGCTCCGGATCGCACTGGACATCATGGATCAGATCGAAGCCGCCCACCGGCGCTTCGGGCTGAAGGCGTAGCGGTGAAAAAGCGGATTTTCATCATTGCCGGCGAAGCCTCGGGCGACATGCACGGGGCAAATCTGGTCAAGGCGCTCAGGCGCCAGTCGGAAGAACTCGAGATTTTCGGCTTCGGCGGGAGCGGCATGCGCCGCGCAGGTATGGACGTAATCCTCGATTCCGCCGATCTGGCGGTCATGGGAATCACCGAGGTACTTTCGAAAATATCGACGATTCGAAGCGGATTCCGGACAGCGGAGCGGCTTCTCCGTCAACGCCGTCCGGACCTGCTGATCCTCATCGACTTTCCGGATTTCAACCTCCGGATCGCCGCCAAGGCCAAGAAAGCAGGTATACCGGTCCTTTACTACATCAGCCCGCAAATTTGGGCCTGGCGGAGGGGGCGCGTCAGGATCATTGGGCGACTCGTCGACCATATGGCCGTTATCCTTCCCTTCGAGGAGCGATTTTATCGGGACCATCGGGTTCCCGTGACATTTGTGGGCCATCCCCTGATGGACGATTGGGACGGATCATTGCCCGGGACGGCGGGCCGATCCAACGGAATCAAGTCCATCGGACTGCTGCCGGGGTCGCGATTGGGTGAGATTCAGCGGCATCTGCCCGTTTTGCTGGAAGCCGCCGTGTCGATACAGCGGCGGCGCCCGGAAATGCAGTTCACGGTATCCAGATCACCGGAAATCGATCCCGGGATATACCAGGCCATGAGCCGTCCTTACACGGACCGTTTGGGCTTAGAACTGGATGGGAATGGGGCGAGGCGTCTGCTGGGCCGGGTGGATCTCGTTGTCGCCGCGTCCGGAACCGTTGTCCTCGAGGCTGCCCTTGCCGATACCCCGGCCATCGTCATCTATCGTGTCTCTCCATTGAGTTATCTGATCGGGCGTCTTCTGATCCGGGTTCCCTTCATCTCGCTGGTCAATCTGATCGCGGGCAGGCTCGTCGTTCCGGAGCTCATTCAGCAAGAGAGTTCCGCGGAAAGCATCGCTGAAAAGGTTTTTCGGCTGATCGACCACCCGTCGGAAGTGGACCGGATCCGTGGAGGCCTCGAGGTGGTGAGACGCCGCCTGGGAAAACCGGGAGCTTCCGACCGGGTTGCGGGAATTGCCCTGAAGATGGTCGCCGCCCACTGATCACTATGATCCGTCCGGAGGTCTTTCCCATCTTAAGGGTGCGGTCGACTGGTACCGAGCCGGGGAACAGGTTCCGGCAGCGGTTGCGATCAACGGTATTGAGTGATGAAATTGTTTAAACTTCTTAATTTTTTCAAAATTGACCTTAAGCCCCGGCATGTGGAGATCCTGCGGCTCGTCAAGGGTCACTGGCGCCTGCTGGCGCTTGCGGGATTCTGCATGATTCTCAATTCGCTTTCCACGCCCGCAATGGCCTATCTGGTCAAACCGGCGGTGGACAGGATATTCGTCACCAAAGACGCCGCGATGCTCAAGGTGATTCCCCTTGCCGTGATACTGGTGTTCTTCGTGAATGGAGTCGCCGACTATGGGAGGTCCTTCTTCATGAATGCCGTGGGACAGCGGATCATCCGGGAGCTTCGGAACATGCTGTACAACCGGATCCTGGATCTGCCCTTGTCCTTCTTCCAGGCCAGCAAGACCGGCATTCTCATGTCCCGCGTGACGAATGACGTGAATATCGTCAAGACCATGGTCTCCAACGCCATCACCAATTCGTTGCGGGACGTGCTAAAGGCGTTCTGGCTCGTCGGCCTGATCTTTTACACCGATTGGCGGTTGGCCTGCCTTTCCATGCTGATCTTTCCCGCTGCCTTTTTCCCAATATTCGAGCTGGGGCGGCGCTCCCGAAGCATCAGCACCCGCACCCAGGAAGCCATGGGCGAGATGAGCGCCTTCCTGCAGGAGACCTTCACCGGCAACAAGATCGTCAAGGCCTTCGGGATGGAGCGGTACGAAAAAAACCGTTTTGCAGAGGCGACGAAACGGTTGCTGGACATGGAGCTCAAAGAGATCGTCGTCGCCTCGATTTCCTCTCCGCTGATGGAGTTCATCGGGGGACTCGCGATCGCCGCCGTCATGTTTTACGGCGGATCCCGGGTGATCGAGGGGACGTCGACTCCAGGCACCTTCTTTTCGTTCATGGCCGCAACGATCATGCTTTACGATCCTGTGAAGCAGATCAGCAAGATCAACATTGCGCTTCAGCGCGGCCTTGCCGCCACGGACCGGATTTTCGAGATTCTGGAAAAGGAGCCTGAAATCGTTGACTCGCCTTCGGCTCTGCCGCTGCCCCGGTCCGGACACCGGGTCACATTCGAGGATGTATGTTTCCGGTACGGGAAAGCGCCCGAGGGTGCCGAGGTGCTGAAGGACATCAACATCCGGTCTCATGCCGGTGAGGTCATTGCGCTCGTCGGCTCCAGCGGGGGCGGGAAAACGACGCTGGTGAACCTGATTCCCCGGTTCTACGATGTGACCGGAGGGCGCATCCTGATCGACGATTACGACATCAGGGACCTGACCCTCGAATCCCTGAGAGAACAGATTGCCGTCGTCACCCAGGAGCCGATCCTGTTCAACGATACCATTATGAACAACATCCGGTATGGTAATTCCGGCGCGGATGAGTCCGATGTGGCCGATGCGGCGAGATCTGCCTTTGCCCATGATTTCATTCAGGGTTTTCCCAAGGGTTTCGACACCACCATCGGCGAGCTGGGCAACCGACTGTCAGGAGGCGAGAAACAGAGAATCTGCATTGCCCGTGCGCTTCTCAAAAATGCGCCCATTCTCATTCTGGACGAGGCTACCTCCGCCCTCGATTCCGAGTCCGAGCACTGGGTCCAGAAGGCCCTGATCAATCTCATGAAGGGCCGCACGACCTTCATGATCGCGCACCGCCTGTCGACCATCATGCATGCCGACCGCATCCTGGTTCTGGTGAAGGGAAGGATCGCGGAGGAGGGCACCCATGAAGAGCTGTTGGCAGAAAACGGGGAGTACGCCAAATTGTACCAGATGCAATTCAGAACGGACGACTCCTCCGATCAGGTCCGGCAGCCGGGATGCCCGACCGAAGCATAAGGTCCTCTCCGAATGCCGTCACTCATCTCACGATATGTCGTTTCAGAGCTGATCCCGCCATTTGCCGTCAACCTTCTTTTCTTCACCTTCGTCTTTATCATGGCGAAGCTGTTGAAAATCATCGACCTGATCGTCAACTATCGGGCAGGCATGGGAGTGGTTGGCCTGATTCTGCTCTACACTCTCCCCCAGTTTCTGATGTTTATTTTTCCGATGGCGACCATGATGTCGGTGCTCCTGACCCTGCTTCGAATGAGCGGCGACCAGGAAATCGTCGCCCTGAAGGCCGGTGGTGTCGGCGTTCACCGCCTGATTCCCCCGGTGATGGTGTTCTGTGTGATGGGGTGTCTCCTGACCCTGGCGATGACGCTTTACGGGAAGCCCTGGAGCAAATATGCGGTCAAACAGTTGACCTACCGCCTGGCGGTCTCGAGTTTCGACGCCGCTTTGAAGGAAAGGAGTTTCATCGGCCAGTTTGAAGGCATGATGCTTTATATCAGCGAAGCGGATATCCAGAAGCGGGAGCTGAGAGACGTCTTCATCGAGGATAGCCGAAATCCTGACCTGGTGGTGACGATTGTCGCACCCAGGGGCAGGCTGGTCCGGGAACCGGGCAGTCCTGTGGTTCGCTTGAGGCTGTATTCCGGAAGTATTTTCCAGGCAAATCCCAAGAACCGCTCAGCAAGCCAGGTGCAGTATGAAACCTATGACCTGACCCTGGATCTCGAGCAAATGGTCGGACCTCCACGGCGGCAGAAGAAGGACGACGAGATGTATCCGGATGAGCTCTTCTCTTATCTGGATTCATTCGAAAAAAAGGAAAAACGGTATTTCAAGGCGCTGAATGAGCTGCATATCAAGTTTTCCATTCCCTTTGCTTCCGTGGCGCTTGGGTTGATCGCCATTCCGCTGGGGCTTCAATTGAAGTCGGCGCGAAAATCCGCCGGATTGGGGATGGGGATCGTCGTTTTCCTTCTGTATTATGTTTTGATGACGATCGGGCTCGTGCTGGGTGAGGAGGGTGCGCTGAGTCCCTTGATCGGATTGTGGATTCCCAATCTGCTTATACTCGGCGCCGGAGGGTGGCTGATGTTCAATACCGCCAAGGAAAGGCCCATGCCCGGCTCTGATGCGCTGGACCGCATCATAAGCGGTCTGCATACCCGATTCCTTCGTTTTCGGCGTGACCGCCGGGGCGAAGGTTCCGACGGCATACCGCCGGCATGCCCGGGGTAACGGCAGGGTCCGTCTGGCCCAGGACCGCTTCGTTTTCCGGGCAGGAGCATCCACACCAACTGCACCGCATCCTGAAAGCGATCAACCATAAGGTGCCGATGAAGTGACACTGCTCAGTCGATATGTGACCAGGGAAGTCATCAAGTATGTTCTGTTGATTCTGCTGGTTATCAGCACGATCTACATGGTGGCAGATTTCGTCAACAAGGCCGATGAGTTCATCGATGTGGACCTGTCGCTTCCGGAACTGCTGTTCTGCTTCGTGGCCCAGATGCCGCTCGAACAGTTTGTGCCTGTCAGCGTATTGCTTTCGATTCTGGTCGTTTTCGGGTTGATGGGGCGAAACAACGAGATCCTGGCTCTGAAAAGCTCGGGAGTCAGCGATTGGAAACTGGCCAAATCGATGCTGGGCATCGGCATCGTCGTCAGCCTGCTGTTGTTCATCGGTTCCGAATCGGTTTTCCCGCTCATCAGGTCCGCAGCAAACCGGGTATGGCTCAACGCGGTCGAAAAGGAACGGATCGTTCAGAAACAAAAGGATGTCTGGATCAAGGAAGATCGCTTCATCTATCATTTCCGTCACCATGATCCCACCAGCGGAAAGTCCTTCGGGATTGCGATCAACGAATTCGATGCCGATTTTCGACTGGTCAGACGATTGAATGCGGAATCCGCGGTGCTCATCGATGGCAAGTGGCGCCTGGCCGGCGTGATGGAGCAGATTCTAGATCCGGTTTCAGGTTCGTTCGAGGTGGTCATCCACGACGAGGTGACATGGGATCGGGATCTACGGCTCGAGGACCTCGCCTCCATTGCCAAAAGCACCGAGGAAATGGGTCTCCTGGAACTATGGGACTATGTCAACAAAGTCGATGCGGAGGGATACGATACAACCGCTTACCGCGCCGATCTGCATGCCAAGCTGGCATTTCCGGTCACGGGGCTAATGCTCTGTCTTCTGGGAAGCGGTATTGCCCTGGGTGCGGAACGGATGCTCAACCTTCCGATGATGGTGCTCATCGGCATAGGGTCGGCCTTCCTTTTTTGGGTGATTCGCAGTTTTTGCATTTCTCTTGCCTACGGGGGAATGCTGAATCCGATCGCCGCGGCATGGGTTCCCAATTTGCTGTTTGCCGGCGTGGGGATTTACCTGTTGATGAGAGGCCGATGAAATGGAGGTTTTGCCATTGCGTACTTCCAATCGGGAGGGGAGGCCGCAGGAGCGGCCCGCACCTCGGGATAGCGCCGGAGTCTCTCGATGCCGATGGTAAGAACTCAGATAGAGGCGTTGATCAGGGGGGAGCACTCAACGGTCAATCCCTGTCTGCGCCTCGCTGCATCGGCAGCCGAAAGATGTTACGAGGCGGGCGTCCGTATCAGATTGCACGCCTACAGATCGGGCAGGCTGCATCGTCACCGGCTCTCATGCCCGGTGATCTCGGTTGGGAACCTGACGGTGGGCGGAACCGGCAAGACGCCCTTCAGCCAATTTCTGGCTGAAAGGCTTTCCCAAGCCGGCTACCGGATCGCTGTGATCAGCCGTGGATACCTGGGCCGGTCGGAGCGGATTGGAGGCATTGTCAGCGACGGCTCTCGTCTGCTCATGGGCCCCCGACAGGCCGGTGACGAGCCCTTTCTGCTGGCGCTCAAGCTTCTCAAATGGAGGGTGCCCGTGCTGGTCGGCGGTGATCGGGTGGCCGTGGGGCAGTTTGCGGTGCAGCGCTTCAAGCCCGATGCCGTTCTGTTGGATGATGGGTTTCAACATTTGCGCCTTATGCGGGATGTCGATCTGGTGTTGATGGACGCCGCCCGTCCCATCGGAAACGGTCGGCTCCTGCCAAACGGGCCCCTGAGGGAGCCGGTTGAAAGCCTGTCGCGCTGCAGCGCCATCGTTGCAACCCGATGCACGCCGGAAAGCGTCGCCGGCCGGGAAAAGGGGGGCGATATGGCGGTTTTCGACCAGAAAATGACGGCTGGAAAGCCGTTGTTTCTGTCTTCGTTTCGGCCTGTTTTCTATCGGCGGTCCCGCCTCGCGCATCAGGAAGGCGCTGGCAGCCCCGGTCTCGAGCCCATGTGTGGAACCGAATTGAGAGGGAAACAGGTTTTTCTCTTTTCGGGCATCGCCCGAAACCGGGAATTCCGGCTAAGCGTCGAACGACAGGGCTGCTGTATATGTGGGGGATGGGAATTCAGGGATCATCATGCCTATTCCCGTCAGGATCTCCTGCGAATTGGTGAAAAAGCTTCCCAAACCGGTGCTGAAATGCTGTTGACGACTGAAAAGGATTGGGTGAAGGTGTCCCCCGATCATCATTTCCCGCTCCCGTTATGCGTCGTTGGGATCGAAACCCACATGGGCCCCTATTGGGATAGACTTCGGGAGCATCTGGACGAACGGATCGATGCGTTTTAGAGACCCAACGATGAAGCCGCCGGCGGGTTCCAGGCTGTTGGTGCGCGTTCCGAACTGGATCGGGGATGCCGTCATGTCGACGCCCGCCCTCGGTGCGCTCCGTGACCACTACCCGGGATCGGAGATCACCATAGCAGCGCCTCCGGCGGTTTCGGAGCTCTTTCGGTATCATCCGGATGTCGATCATGTGATCGTATTTGACAAGGCGAGAACACATCGCGGAATCGCTGGGCGTCTTCGGTTTTGCCGGGATTTACAGGCGAGGCGTTTCGATATAGCGGTACTTCTGCAAAACGCCATCGAGGCGGCAATCGTGACGGCCATTGCGGGAATTCCCAATCGGGTCGGGTACCGGACTGACGCCAGGGGATTCCTGCTGACCCACGGCGTTCGTATCGGCCGAAAGGAACGACGGCTGCATCATACGCGGTATTACGTTTATATGCTCGAGCGGTTGGGAATCCAGAACCAAAGAAGTGAGTTATGCCTTGCACTTCGTTCGGAAGATCGCGTCTGGGTTGACGGCGTTCTCAAGGGGCGGGATGTTGCCGTCATAAACCCCGGCGCCGCTTACGGGTCGGCCAAGCGTTGGTACCCGCAACGGTTTGCCGGGGTGGCCGATCTGATCCATCGACGCTATGGTATGGAAATCGTCTTGATCGGGGGGCTGAAGGAGCGTGAAATTGGCAATGAAATTGCTTCTGCTATGAGATATCCATCGACGAATATCATCGGCAACACCAGCGTTCGCGAAATGATGGCGGTGTTGGCGTCCAGCAAGCTGGTCGTCACCAACGATTCGGGTCCCATGCATGTGGCCGCCGCTTTCGGAACACCGATTGTGGCTCTCTTCGGCCCTACCGACCCGAGAACGACTTCGCCCTGGTCGAAGAAGGCGGTCATTGTCCGAAAGAAGGTATTCTGTTCTCCATGTCTCTTGAGACGGTGCCCCATCGATCATCGGTGCATGAAAAGGATTCAGGTCGAGGATGTAATGAACGCAGTCGACGATCTTCTGAAAAACGGATGATGAAGGTATTGATTGTCAAGTCAAGCGCACTGGGCGATGTGGTTCACGCTCTGCCTGTCCTCAATTGGATGGCCTCTTCAGGAATGGAAATCGAGGTGGGGTGGTTGGTGGAGGAGAGTTTCGCTCCTATCCTCGAATCTCACCCACTGGTGAAGAGGGTGCATATTTTGCGTACCCGCGCATGGCGACGCAAGGGGGCTGCCACTGCGATCCGGCAGGCTTGGAAGACCATACGGTCCATTCGGACAGAAGCTTATGACACCGTCCTGGATTTGCAGGGAAATTCAAAAAGTGGTTTGTTTACTCTTTTTTCAGGAGCCCCGGTCCGATTCGGCTTCGATAGCCGCGGAGTGCGCGAGCTGCCCAATGTGCTGGCAACCAATCGGAAGGTTTCCCTGGAAAGTTCGCAGATTCATGTCGTCGACCGCTATCTGGCCGTTGCCCGGGCACTGATTCCTTTGGGTGATTTCGACTCGTCACAGAAAACACTGCATCCGGACTCGGCCTCCACTCTCAAGGTCGAGCGGCAGTTGAGGAGCCTGGGGCTTGAGGATGACATTCTGATAGTCCTTCATTATGGGACCACCTGGAAGACAAAACTTTGGGATTTGGGCAGATGGCGGGAGTTGGCCAGGGAGCTGTCCAGGCGGGGTCGGCTGCGCATGCTGCTGACCTGGGGAAATGAGGAGGAATATCGGGCCGCGCAGGCCATAAAGTCGGAAGCGGGTGATCGGGCCTTCATTTGGCCCAGGGGAACCCTGGCAGAACTCGTGGCGTTGCTGAACCGGGCGGATCTTGTGGTGGGTGGTGATACGGGCCCCGTGCATATAGCCGCAGCCCTTGGTACAAGAACCGTTTCACTGTTCAGGGCGACGGACGCCAGGCGAAACGGCCCCAGAGGTGAAGGCCATGTCCACCTGCAAGCCGAATGCGGCTGCTCGCCCTGTCTGAGGAGATCCTGCGGGTCAGACCGGGACTGTTCCAATGACATTAGCTGCGGGCAGGTGATATTCGCGATCGACAGCCTTTTGGGGAAAGAGACAGCCCCAGGCAGGGCTTTTACAGGATAACGGAAGGGCGTGGCATGCCCACGGTCCATGGCTCGAAGAATCCCGCCGGACTGGCAGGGTGAAAGGCGGAGTCCGAGCAGTCTTGCCGCCGTCGATGGCCGAATTACGCGTGCAATGTCACTATCGGAGGATCGGTGAGGTTTGCGAATTGCGCTTCGAACAGGACAATGCATCAAGAGCGCAGGAAGATATCGAACTCGAAACCTTCCTTGCGCCTATCGAATGCGTCAACAGCGGGAATCTCCTGTTCAACCGGCCTTTTGTAAATCTTTTCAAAGTCAACGGGTTGGACCGCTTCGATGCCATCTGGGAATTGTCGAACGGGGATTTCGTCAAAAGGATACCATCGCGATCCGTAATGCGTTTCATGCTTCGGGATGGAACCCGGAATCGGCAATTCTTTATCAAACGGCATTATCGGGAACGCGTCGGATGCCGTCGCATTCCTTTCCCGATGGGATATTCGCGGGCGTCGTCCCAGGGCATGCTCGAATTCGAAAACTGCCGGCTTTTCAGGCGAAACGGCCTGGCGACGGTCCATCCGGTAGCCTCGGGCGAGAGGGCCCGGTTGGGGGGAAGCGTTGAGTCCTTTTTTATATCGGAAGATTATAGCCCCTTCGTTTCCCTTGAAAGTCTCATTGCCCAACAACCAGAATTTTTCGAAGGCGATGTCGGGATTCGGCGAAAAAAGGACCTCATTCTGGCAATCGCCGGCCGGGCGCGGCAAATGCATGCGGCCGGATTCCACCATCTGGATTTCAACGCGACCCATATCCTGGTTCACTATGACGAAAAGAAAGCGACTCCTTTCACGATCGCTTTTTTCGACCTACAGCGTGTCGATAAAAACCCATGGTCGAAATGGCGATGGATGAACAAAGGACTTGCGAGACTCAGCTGCTCGCTGCCGGATCCGCTTTTTTCCACCAGGGATCGACTCCAACTGTTGCTGTCCTACAAGAACCTGAGCCGTCCTAATTTATTGGGCCGGTTCCAATGGTTTTGGCTGAATCGAAAAATGAACCGAATCCGTCGGCATACCTGCAAGATCGACGATCTGAAAAATAGAGAGCGGGACAGGTTGGGAATACCGCGGCCATAAATCCACAGACAGAACCAAACTGATGATAACTGTCCTACATTTGCATAAGAAATATGCCGGTAATTCTCCTTTGATGAATGAGTTCGCCCGACTCGATCCGACCAGGTTTCGGACGATCGCGTGTTACCTGAGCGGAAGTCCGGACGGGAAGAATCAAATGGAGGAAATAGCGCACAGGGTATATTATCTTCAAAGCGATAAAAGTGGCATCCGATGGTATAACGTGGGTCTTATAAGAGAGGTCAGGGATATCATAGACACCGCGGGCGTTCATATCTTGAACTGCCAGCTTCATCGAACTCTTCCAATAGGGGTTGCAGCCGCTTCGTGGTCGAAGCGAAAGCCAGAGGTTATTTCTTCCATACACGGCCTTGGTGGAGGTGATTCCTGGCAGAGAAGGCTACAAAATAGAATCTGGCATCGTCGGGTATTTCGGATTGTTGCTGTCTCCGAGGCCGTGAGAAAAGATGTTCTGAAAAGCAACCCGGCTATATTTCCGGAGAAAGTCGTAGTGATTCACAACGGTTTGCGTATAGATGCTTTTGAGTCTCGATCAGACCATCCGCGCAAAGATGCTGATGCCGAGGTGCACTACGGAACTGTCGGCCGTCTCAGTTCTGTAAAAAACCAGGCAATGCTGATCCGCTCGTTCCATCGAGTTATAAAGTGTGGACTCTCCGCCAGACTTTTCATAGCGGGCACGGGGGAACTCGAGGCGGAGCTTCGAACCCTGGTCCATAGACTTGAAATTGGAGAACGAGTTCATTTTCTGGGTTATCGCAGAGATATTCCTGATTTATTGAAAAGTTGGGACGTTTTTGTTTTTCCCTCCCTGAGGGAGGGAATGCCGCTTGCATTGCTCGAAGCGATGGCGAGCGAATTGCCGGTCATAGCCGCCAAAGTTGGCGGGATCCCCGAAATTATATCGACCAAGTCGATCGGAAAACTGATCGATCCGGAAAATGAGCAGGAGATGGTGGAGGCAATGGTTTCAATGGGGAGAAAAAGCAGTTCTGAGCGTAGAGTTATAGGAAGAAATGCCAGGCAACATATTTTATTGTATTTTTCATCCGAGATCATGACCCAAAAGTATGTTGAACTCTATACGAATGCATATGAAAAATGGATAACCAAAAAAAACCTTGTTGATCATAATAATAATTCCATATTTGTTTAAGTTTATGCATGATGAGAATATTGGGAATCATAAGCAAAGACCTGGCAAAAGGAAGCACAAAATATAGAATCGCACAGTTTTTAGACTATTTGTCCGATCGAGGTCTTAGATTCGAGTTTATCAGACGCGACAAGGTTCATAAAAAGATTGCTTTTGTTAAAAAATATGACTTAGTATTTAACCAAAAGTGTCTGATTGCGCCGCGGATCAGCAGAAAAATATTTCGTTTATACCCTAAAGTCGTATTCGATTTTGATGATGCAATTTATACTCGTCCTGGAAATCCTTTCTCCTTGATCACAAGAATTAAGGTACGGAGAAGGCTTCATTATTGGCTTCGATACTCGAAACTCGTAATGGCGCCTAACGAGGTTCTCTCCAACTACGCTCGACGCTACAGTTCAGTCGTTCAAACGGTTCCCATGGCCCTTGACCTTGGAGTTTGGACGCCTGCAAGGCAAAAAAGATCGGATATTTTTACAATCGGCTGGGCAGGCGCACCGGTGAACATTCCTTTGATTGAGCGGATAGATTCGGTTTTGGAAGAAATCACCTCAAAGTTTAGCAATGTCAGGGTTGCAATCTTTTCAGGCAGAAGGCCAAACCTTCGAATACCATTTGACTATCATCCATTCCAACCTGGAGAGGAGCCAAAATTCATTCAAAGTCTTGATGTTGGCTTGCTGCCTTTGTCCAACGAAGAATATACGCGAGGGAAATCGCCAATCAAATCACTACAATATTTTGCATGCGGCATTCCGGTTGTTGGAAATTTCTATGGAGCCAGCAAAGAAATTTTAACTCCGGATAACAGCTTTAATGTAAATAGCCACAAGGAGTGGGTTGAGGCTCTGAATTGTCTGATCAGCAATCCTGACCTATCCGAGAAAATGGGAATGTCTGGTAGAACAATAGTGGAAACTCGACACGACTTCAATCGAATAGCACCTAAGATCTTGGACCTGTTGACAAAATTAAATGATTAACTTGCAGTATTCCAGAATTGGGCTATAAAATGTATAAGAAAATATATTATAAACTGTGTCAAAGGCGTCACTTTACACAAGCGCTCAAGCAACTAAAGAAAATGGAAACAAAGCTTTTATCCCCAGAAGCCCGCTTCGCATTGCCGTTTGTTTACCGGGGAAAAGGGTTTTATAAAACGATTGAGCCTAGGCAGAATCCGATAGAGATTGAGAATCTTTACCGTAAAGTCTTAAACCTGAGACCAAAAAGGGTTTTAGAAATCGGAACAGCTAGAGGGGGGACTCTTTACCTTTGGATACAGGCTGCTTTATCCGATGCAACTATCATCAGTGTTGATTTGCCGGACGGAAACTTCGGAGGAGCCTATCCGGAGGAAAAAGTTCCTTTTTATTCTGCGTTTGCACGTGAAAGCCAAAAACTGCATCTGCTTCGAAAAGACAGTCACGATATTAAAACAGTGGAAGAGGTTAAACGATTGTTAAACGGGAAACTGCTTGATTTTGCTTTTATTGACGGAGACCATACCTACGAAGGTGTAAAAAAAGACTTTGCCCACTATGCTCCATTGGTACGGCCCGGAGGTATCATTGGGTTTCACGATATATTGCCACGGCCTGATATGCCTTCAATACAAGTAGATCGATTTTGGTCTGAATTGAAAGAAAAGTACTGTACAGAAGAAATTATCGGTAATCTGGATTCAGGCCGAAAAATTGGAATTGGGGTACTTATGGTTGGCAATAATGAAACGAATGCTTGAAAAAGACTATTTTATTTGTCTGGGTTTGTGAAAATGAACAAATTATGAAGAGTTGTTATAAGCAAATCTCGAAAAGTTAAAAATATATGCGATTCTTAGTGTCATTCGAAGAATTTTGGGTATTGCTTTTTAAAATTTCCCAATGCCCAACGAATAAAGATGACAGAAGAATAAAACAGTAACCGACTAGTTCAAACACTTCCTCATAGTAGGCATTATACCTTATCATATCCAACTCCTCAAATAATGCCCCTATCGAAAGAGATATAAAGCCAGAGATCATTAGGATGCCGGATTTCGATTTAATATATTCAGTAGTTAAAACTTTATAAAAAGGATAATTAAACGCAAAATGTATAAAAAAACATATAAAAATTATCGAAAAAATTAAATCCCGACCAATACCTGATCCAACAAATTTAACGAAGACCGATACGTTAAACGACTCAACATCGACTTCTCTTAAAAAAAAAGCAATGAAAAGAATTGAAAAAAATAAAAACTGAAATTTAAAGGGTTTGGATATTTTTACCGCTATCATCAAAAAGGATAAAATGCACGCTATGATTAAATATGCTTGCAATGATTCAAGAAAGCCATTTTCGGCAAAGACATTTGTGCTATTAAGAAAAAAAACCGAATACCCAGACCACGCAAGAGAGCAAAATAAGAAACATATCAACAAATAGATTAAAAATTTATTAGAATATGGTTTCATGTTCAAGAGTCCAATTTATAGATACCTAATAAATATGCACTCCAGTATTTTGAGTTGAAGTTTCTTAGAATTGGCAAAGGATCCGTAAGAGAGTATCTAACCAGTTTAAAAAATAGACGTATTGTCAAGTTTTTTAGTGAGCGATTCTCGCATCTTCTAAATATTTTTGGCTCAAAGCCGCCAATATAGCCTTTAAATATAGTTGTTAAATGATTGTCCATTTCAAATTGATGCCAATTTTCAGCATCCATTGATAATATGTTATGCTTAGATAAGAGGTCTGGTGCCAGGCGTTTGAGAATGAAGCCGTTTATGCCTTGAAAATTCGGTACGCCAACTAATAAAATACCATCTTTCTTTAGAAGCTTTACATGTTTATTGACCGCTTCGGCAAAATTTTCAAAGTGCTCGATAAAACCCATAGAGAATACAATATCAAACTTTGGCAGACTGAGAGTCGGCTCAAATAGATCGGCATTGTATATTTTTATATTTAAATCCAATTCCCTGAAATTTTCTTCCATAACCGAGCATCCGACATCAGAATAATCGAGCGCAGAAGCTTGGTAGCCAAAATGTTTGGAGAAGTATGCCAGAAATTGACCAGGGGCGCCACCGATTTCCAGTATTTCACGTTTTTCTTTAGGAAGATATTTTTCGAATATTTTAATGATTTCTTTTGCAACGGCATTGTCTGTGTCCGGAGCTATTATAGATGGAAGTTTTACTTTTTCCCATCTGTCATCCCAGTGGCTCTTTTCTGTTAAATAGTTTTTCTTGTTCATGTTTGTTTCACGAAGTAATTTCATATAATTTCTCAACTTGTTGAAAAATAAAAATTATAATGTGTTATTTATAACGGTGAAATTGAAGATAACTCAAATAAAAGTAATATTCTTATTCTTTAATTCCAATGCAGATATAATTGCAATCGGAAACCAAAAAAATATCCAAAAGGGCTTTGGGTGCTGAATTATCAAATTGCCATCTGTTATGATGCATAAAAAACCAAATAGTACCATTAACCCAAATAAAATACTGTTGTAACTTTTATCTTGAAAAAAAGAGTAAAATACACTGGTACACAAGACATTTATCTGTAGCAATAAGCCGATAACACCACCGTAATAAAAAGTGGCAATATAAACGTTATGAGGGTGAAGGAAGATTGTGCCATCCGTGACCTTTACGCTTGAGTCTGCACCCAATCCATATCCGAATAGAAACTTATGTTTCAAAAACTTTAGAAATGCAAGCCAAATTTCTGACCGATAGGATAATCCTCTGTTAAACATTAAGCCAGTAAAATAGTCATAATAGAACCCAATAAAAATTAAAATGATAAATAAAATTATAATCGAAGAAGATAGGAGATATATGGATTGCCCGTTAACTTTAAAAGTTTTGGCAAACATAACAAAAAATAAAAAAAGAATTATCGATAATGATAAAAGGGGGCCTCTTGATTGAGATAAAATTATGAAAAAGATAATTGGCAGCAATATTAGTAAATATACAAATAAGGCCTTAGTTGAATTATATCTATGAATTAAATAAAAACAGGAGATACCCAAAGTGCCATATAACGATGAAGCCCTTATTGGGTTGAAGAGCAAAGCGTAACCGGCCAGTCTTGTTTCAGGAAATGGATGGTTGATATAGAATTTTGTAGCATAGACAATCGCAAAAAGTGACGAGACCACGCAAAGAATGGTTAAAAGCTTATCCAAAAACAATGGGTAGTTATGTATTAAGTAGATCATCGAAACCAGGTAGATTAATATGTAAACAATCCTTTTCCCCCAAATTATCAACTCCTTAAATTCGAAGTCGACTCTCCAGAATACCGTCAGCCACATGTATAGCAGAAAAAACAATACCGAAGAAAAAATATGACTTTTGAAAAGTAATTTTAGTCTAATTTTTTTTATAATAAAAAGAACTGAAAATGGAAAAGCGATGAATGCATAAAAATAATTGCTTATAAATTTGCTTGATGGAAATAAAAAAAAACCAATAAAAAAGATGTAAGTTGCTAAAGGAAAGAAATAATTAAAAACGGTTTTATTTAAATTCATAAAACAACTATTGGTTTGGGTCATATCAATACGCTAAATACCGTTATTATATTTTGTTACATTATTGTTTGAATGTAAATTTTTAATGGCAGGTGTTTTTGTATTCAGTAGTGAAAACATCACGCATGTCTTGAGTTGCTCCCATGCGTTTAATATCCCGGTAAAAATGACTTAAATCTTTTTGTGCTGCTTCAATCGGGACTCTTTTTGAAAATCTATACCCATCTAAGTCTATAATGTAATATACAAATTCTGAATTGTTTTGTTCAAGTAGAAGGTTGCGCCAATTCAAATCCCCATGAGAAAAGCCGTTTAAATGCATTTTCCCAATGACATTTCCCCAAATTGTTAATACACGTTTCCGAGCTTCATTATTAAGTTCAGGCCATTTAACCAGCAAACTGGTTGCGGTGTTAAGATAAGGGAAAACAATATAGGAGTTTCTTAATAAACGACAGCGGCGCTCTTCCAAAAAAAGTATCGGCAGCGGGGTCGATAGACCCAAAGAGTGCAGAATCCAAGCGGCATCCCAAGACTTTTCCGCTCGGGATCGCCTGAAAGAACTTTTCAAGCGATAAAGGAGATTTGGACAGTTATACCGCTTTATTAAAAAAACTTTTCCTCTGTTCTGAACCAGGACTTTATCAGTTGCATCGCTCCTCCATGGTGATTGAAGCGGTTCCCCTTTTAGAAAAAGTGCCTCAGGATCGTTTAGCATGACCTTTAAAAGCCATTCGGCATCTGACGATTTTGATTGAGCAATACGATACTTGCCAGCGCTGAATAATTGCGGTTTATTCTTGCCAGCGCGCCGGATGGAAAATATGTTCAATATCTTCATCCTTAGTTCGGTTTCCAGTTAGACATCCAAGCTTTGAGGAACATGCTTTGCCTTTCGTCTACACCGTCTTCTTTTGAGAGATCCTTCAGAAATCGAGCAATATCCTTCTTCGCAGAACCGAGAGAGGGATGCGAAAGCATTTTGCTTCCATCGATGTCGACGAGGCGGGCACTGTCTTCGATGTTCTTGAGGTCCACCATGATATTGTCCCACTTCAGGTCGCCATGAAGGATGCCGCTGCAGTGCATTCGGCCGAAGAGGTTCGCAAAGAAGGCAAGCAGTTGGGCTTTTGCAATAGAGTCGGAACTCCTCCAGGCGAATCTGAGTGTCTGT
The DNA here is from genome assembly GCA_049366795.1 of Desulfobacterales bacterium. GTDB lineage: Bacteria > Desulfobacterota > Desulfobacteria > Desulfobacterales > UBA5852 > CALNZV01. Next base: position 32,936 of record JBMNCP010000006.1, on the reverse strand, counting down.
GTTGCGGAAGAATCTTCCATCAGAACATAGGATCGTGCAAGAAGGAAAACGCGTTTTTCCTCGAGGCATGCCAGAGGTTCTGGAACCGGAAGGCCTCTGACCAGGAAATGCCACGCCATGAGCCAGCTATGCATTGCCCTGGAGCGGCGGAGAGCGTTGCAGAGCCGATACCCTAGTGTTCTCTGGTTATATCTTTTCAAGACATAAGGCTTGCCGTCGATGACTACCCGCCCGACATGGCTTTTGCTTCCGGGCTTCAGAATGGTTGCGTTTTGGAACGCATGGTCCGGGTTGGGAAGGAGATGCCCGACTCCTTGTTCGGCTTCAGCGGAACGTTGCCGGTATATCCTGAACCCCTGCTTGGACTCGCGGACGAAGCTTGGGCCGGTTTTCAGCGCGCTCAACACCGTTTGATGCCAAAGAGCAGAATCTCGATTCTTGAGAGTCGGTATCATCACGAACGATCCCGAGAGCGCGGATATCCATTTGATTTCCCATGCGCCAACGTTGAAGCAATTACGCTCGATGTCTCATCTAAATTTTTATCCAGTGTAAAAGTAATACTCGTCCTCCGGGCCGCCTTTCCCATCTCTGACCGCTGTAACGGATGAAGGCAATTTCGAATCAAACCTGAAAGCTCACTGGGATCACGTGGATCCTTCTGAATGAATCCGTTTTCCCAATTTCGAATCAGCTCGGATGCGCCATTCTGAGCCGTAGTGATTACGGGAAGACCACTGGCCATCGCCTCGAGGCATACATTGGAAAATGGGTCGTACATCGTGGGTAAAACCATTAAATCGCAGGCCGTATAGTATGCCTCGACCTGTTGCGTCTCGCCGATGAAGTGAAGCCGGTTTTTTAAATTCAGCCTGCGGCTCAGGGCAGCAAAGCGTTCGGGTCTTCCTCTTCCGACCACTACGATGTGGAGTCGGTGGTCGGTGCAGTCCTTGAGGTTCGCCACCGCCTTCATCAGGCAAGCCAAACCCTTGCGTTTCCAGTTGTTGGATATGTGCAGGATGGCAACGTCTTCCGGGGTAAGTCCTATCTTCTCCCGGATCCGATCTCGAACGTCCGCCTTCGGTCCGTGTCCGAAAATACTGAAATCCACCCCGTTATATACAACGCTTATTCGATCGGCTGCCAGCCCGTAATAGTGCTGTGCCTGATGCTTACACAGTAATGAGTTGGCGATGATTTTGCACCCGGTATCCTTCAGGATTTTTTTCTCCAGCCAAAGATTCACAATGTGGACCGGATTAATCAGGCAATTGATCCATCGCCAAACCGGATTGGAATAACGAATCCGCATCCAATGCACTTGCAGGCCGTCGCCCATCCGATAGAGGTCAGCGGGGTAGAAACGGGTCAATGCATATGTAATATCAAAGGGTTCATTTTTAACCGCCTTGGAAACTCTGAATTGAAAAGAACAGATTCGCCTCCACCTTGGCCACTTGGGAACATGTATCGGATGGAGGACAACCTCAGGAGGAAGATCGGCGAAGCGCTGTCCGAAAACGTGTACCGAGTGACCCTTCTTCGACAGGCCGGCTGCAAGATTGACCGAGAACCGTTCGAGCCCGCCACGGCTCAGGGAGAAGGTATGATTGACCAGCGCAATTTTCATGAAACAACTTCCTGGATGAGCCCGGAATCAAGCAATCGAATCAGTGACAGGGTTCCGGTTGCGCTGGAAAAAAGGCGCACAGTCCGCGGCGGAATTTTTCAGGAGCAGCCCAATCGTCAGGCAACGGCATTGATACGATCGAGCACGGCACACGCCAACAGGGGGATATTGATTTCGTGATGCCCGGTGATGGCGAATCCCTTGCCCTTTGACGACGTTGGCCGCATGATCACATTCTGTAACGGACGATAATGTTGAATCATGTCGAAATTGACGGTCGTAACGGCATCGACCCCGTGGCCGAGGTTCCTTGCAATGGAGAGCGCCTTGAGAAAGACTTCCGGCATGATGACCGCGGACCCCACGTTCAACCATACCCCTCCGTCTCCGAGATCGGCCACCACCGAGGCGAGCAGCCGGAAATCCCTGTAGCTCATTTCTCCAATGGCCGCGCCATCGGCCTCCGGGTGCTGATGGACGATATCGGTACCGATGGCCACGTGGACCGTAGCGGGAATTCCGTTTTCAACGCAAGCCGCCAGCAGACTGTATTCGGCATAGGGGTGCCTGTCGGCCAGAATCCGGCGGCCGACAGCCTCCCCGAACCCGATTCCCTTTTCGATCCCCTCCTTGAGGGCGCGATTGATCCCCTTTCCCGTCTCGTCCGCAAACCCGAAATGCCCCGCATGCAAAACGGCTCCCACATCCTCGGAAGTCCCTCCCACCAATGAGATCTCGAAGTCGTGGATGGCGGCCGATCCGTTCATGGCGACCGCCGTCAGTACATCTGCTTCGATCAATTGTTTGAGTACGGGCTGAAGACCGCATTTGATCACATGCCCCCCGATGGCCATCACAACGGGTTTGCCGATCTTACGGGCTTGAACGATCGCATCCACGACCTCGCGTAGCCGGTTCGCCGCCAACAGCCGAGGCATGATGTCGAAGAATTTCCCGATGGACATATCCGGTTCGATTCTTCCGGCAAAATGCGATTCGATGTCAACCTTGTTGTTCCTTGTTCGGATGGAGTAGGTTTTGACGTCGTTCAAATCTGCCATTGTGTATTTTTTCATCACCCATCCTCTCTCGCATTCCGATTGGAGCCTTGTCCCGGCCGGCGCGACTCGAGCCGGCCGTCACTTGCCGGTGGGATTCAACCCGGTTTCAGATCGGGTGCTTCGTTTTGATATCGTTTGAGGATCTCCTCCACGATTCCGGTCGTTGATCGGTCGTCAACGTAGCGTATAATGTTGACTTGCCCTCCGTAACGCTTCACCAGATCGGCCCCGACAACGTTTTCAAGGGTGTAATCCCCCCCTTTGACGAGCAGATCGGGCCTCAACATCTCGATCAGGCGGAGAGGGGTATCTTCCTCGAAAATGACGATATGATCGATGCAAGCCAGCGCGGCGAGAAGATTCGCCCGGTCTTCCTGCCGGATCAAGGGACGTTTGGGGCCCTTGATCCGCCGGATGGAGGCATCCGAGTTTAGCCCGACCACCAGAATGTCCCCCAGTTGCCTTGCTTGCTGGAGATAGTGCACATGTCCGGCATGAAGCAGATCGAAACAGCCGTTGGTGAAAACGACCCGTCTTCCCTTAGCCCTTTCCCTGGCCAGGATTCCGACCAGGAGTTCCGGTGCCCGGATTTTTAGATTGCCGCCGCCCTGATCCCGGCTCGTCGCGTTCAATATTTCACTGATCGAAACCGTGGATGTACCCACCTTCGCTACGACGATGCCCGCGGCCAGATTGGCGAGATCGGCTGAGTTCGGAATACTCAGCCCGGCCGACAATCCCAGTCCAAGCACTGAAAGAACGGTGTCGCCCGCCCCCGAAACATCGAAAACATCCAAGGCCCGTGTCGGCCGGTGGATGACCTCCCCCGAATTCATGAAAAGGCTCATGCCCTCCTCACTTCGGGTGACGACCAGGGCGTCCAGATCGAGTTCGGAACGCAATTTCATTCCGGCCATGACGAGGCTGGCCTTGTCCGTGATGTCGATGCCCGAGGCGATCTGCGCTTCCTTCCGGTTTGGCGTCAGGACCGTGGCGCCCCGGTATTTCCGGAAATCCCTGCCCTTGGGGTCGATGATCACCGGGATGCCCTCGGCGCGGGTGATATCGATGAGATGGCGAAGCAGTGAATCGGTGAGAACGCCCTTCTGATAATCGGATACGAGAACGGCATGGGCCTGCTTGATTTGCCTCCTGATGAAACCCAGGACCTTTTTTTCACTGGTCCCGTCAATGGCTTCCCTGCTTTCCCGATCGATTCGCAAAAGCTGCTGGTGGTTGGCCAGTACCCTGGTTTTTCGGCCGGTCAGACGGTCGGGTCGCCGGACAATACCCGATGTGTCCGCATCCAGCTTTTTCAGAAGCGCCAGAAGTTGCTCGCCATCGTGGTCTTCTCCCACTACGCTGGTGACGCTGACGCCGCAGCCGAGAGCCGCTAGGTTGGCGATGACGTTGCCCGCACCGCCCAGCCGCAGGTCCTGCCGGACCAGATCCACGATCTGAACCGGTGCTTCCGGGGAAATACGCTCAGTGGTTCCCCAAAGATACTCGTCCAACATCAGGTCGCCTACGACCATCAGATTGAGTTGGGCGGTTCTGGCCAGAACACTTTCGATTTCGAGGCGATTGATCGTCATGGCTTTCCCCCGCTGGATGGCGATGGGTTTTCTGAGTGGCGGATCACGGGGCTGGTCCTGGAGGAAGGGTTCAATGCACGATCGCGGCAGCTGGAATACGATGAGGGAGCCTCTCCGCGGATTTTCCATCGGCGATGGACCCACATCCACTGGCTGGGATGCTTCCGGATAAACGATTCGATGGCCTGGTTGTATTTCAATGTGTTTTCAGCGATGTCCCGTGTCCGGTCACCGGACCTGAACAGCGGTATCTCTTTCCCGATTTCGACGACAAACCCGCCACCGGAGCGCCTGATGAATACCGGCAGGACCGGAGCGCCGGTCAGCAAAGCCAGATACGCGGGCCCTTTGGTAGTGAGGCTGACGTCTCCGAAAAAGTCGATGAACAAGCCTTCCTTTCGTCCCACCCGCTGGTCCATGACCAATACGATCACCTCATTTCGCTTGAGACAGGACACCAAACGCTTGATCGATCCGATTTTCGGGACCAGCCTGGCTCCGAACCGGGATCGGAATCCGGCAATGAACCGGTCCAGGGGGGCAAAATCGAGGGGGCGATAAACGATGTTGAAAGGAATCGCTTCATACGCGGACAGCAGACAGAGCAGTTCCCAATTGCCGGTGTGTCCCGTAATGACGATGAGACCTTTATTCTTCTCCATCGCTTCTTGGGCATGTTGGATCCCCTGAACTTCGAAATGGGATGGGATCGCGTCAGGGTCGAGCCCAATCGCCCATCCCATTTCGAATGGAATGCGCATCAAGTTCTCGAAGGACTCCTTGGCGAGGGCTTCCCGCTCCTTCTTCGAGAGCCGGCTCCCGAAGGCTTTTTCGAGGTTTTCGAGGGCGATCCTCCGGTGGGACCGGTCCACCGCAAACCAGATGCGGCCCAGAAGCGCGGCTTTCCGGTGCATCCTGCCGGCGGGAATACTCCCGATCAGGGTAAAAAAGCGATATATGGCGCGATCAACGACATTCATGGTTCGGTCCGGACCCCGGTATTGGCGCGGCTGGATCCTTTCGGCTTCAGGCAGCGGTCCAAAAGTTCGAGGGTGCGGTTGGCGGCTCCGCTGTTGGCTTTGAAGACGGAAAGGGCGGCGCGTCCGGTATCCAGGGCATGGCTCCGGACTGTCAGGAGGCGGTGGATGGCGTTGCAAAGGTTTCCGGGATTCTCAACCTGCACCAGGCCGTGGGCCGTTAGGAGCTGTGCCGTAATACTCTTGAAGTTTCTCATGTTGGGCCCGACGATGACGGGCTTCCCGTAGGCGGCGGGCTCGAGGGGGTTGTGGCCGCCGAGATGCGGCGACGCGAAAAAGCTCCCGCCCACGACCGCCAGATCCCCGATGGCATATATCTCTCGCAATAGACCGATGCGATCGACGACAACGACCTCCAGATCCATTGCCGCCTCCAGCCCGTGCTCGATGTGCGACCACCGCCCCGCTTTGAATCCGCTGCGGTTGAATTCCCGGCAGACTGCCTCGGCCCGGCCGGGATCCCTCGGAACCGAGATGAGCTTCGGCATGATGCCGTTGCGCCGCAGCTCCAGGACGGCTTCGGCAATGCAGTTTTCTTCTCCGGGATGGGTGCTCCCCGCCACGATAGTCTGCATACCCGGTTCGATACCGAACCGCTGCCTTAGCAGATTGATGTCCGGTTCGGACATGGGGGTGACCGGCTGGTCGAATTTGATGTTGCCGGTCACCTGCATCACCGGGCCTGAGATACCCAGCTGGTTCAGCCGGTCGAGATCGAGTCCGCTTTGGGTTCCGATGGCCGAAAGCAGCGAATACAACCGCACCGCCAGGGGCCTGACCTGACGGTATCTCGCAAAGGATCGGTCCGACACACGGGCATTGGCCAAAATGACGGGAATGCGCCTCCGGGCGGCCACGTCCAGAAAGTTGGGCCACAGATCGGACTCCACGATGACCACCGCCTCCGGGTTCAGGGCGGAAAAAATGCGCTTCAGTGCCAGCGGCGGAAAATCAAAAGGTGACTGGAATAGGGTGGCTCCTAATGGTCCCAGTGCTTTCGCGGCTGCTTCCAGTCCGGTTTCCGTTGACACGGAAAAGAAAAGGCGGCGATCCGGATGCCGGCTCCGGATCGCCTCAACCAACGGAACCGCTGAGAGGGCTTCGCCCACGGACAGGGCATGAACCCAAAAGGGGCGGTAACCAGTTTCGGGTCGGTGAAGGTTGTGCGGAAGACGCAGCCCCAGCCGGGCGGCGAGAGTGCGCCGGCGCTTGGGGGTGAGCAGCGTATAGGGAACTACCCAAGGCGTTGAAAAGGCCAGTCCCACGGTCATTGCAATATTGTAGACATGAACGAACAACCTTATCCCGTCCCTCCGGGTCGACCGCGATTGGATTCAGACGTCGTCCGTTCAGCCGACTTGAAGCACTCAGGGGTTAAAACGCTTTCAAATAGAAGAAAACCGTGGTCGATGTCAAGCGAGGGAAGGGTTGGACACAGAGGGCGAATCGTCGATGAAAGCCCCCAATCGGGAGCCGGTCGGGTGCCGGAGAGCGGTCACTTGTGAACCGGGAAAGGCCTGCTCGAGGCCATCTCCTCCCTAATCACCTCGGCGGCCCGCCGGCCGCCCCCCTGCAGTGGCCGGATACAATCCATGAACCGCTCCCGGATCCGGCCCCGGTCCGGCGCCCGTTCCAGGATGGCCAGCAGCTTGCCGGCGGCCTCGTTTCCGTCGGAAACGGTTTGGACCAGTTGCCGGTCGAACAGGGTGGGGCCGACCCATTCGAAGTTTTCCCACGAGCTCCCAATGACTGCCGGAGTGCCGCAGGCCAGCGGCTCGAGGAAGTTTTGTCCGCCCAGGGGGGCGAGGCTTCCCCCGACGAAAGCGGCTCCGGCCATTCGATACGCGGCCTGCAGCTCGCCGAAAACGTCCCATAGCAGGATGCTGCCGGGCGGCGCGGGAATTTCCGAGGACCGGCGCCTCCAGCGCACCCCGATATGGTTGAGCCGCCGCTCCCAGGCTTCCAGGCGATACAGATGGCGGGGAACGAGACCGACCACCAGATCCGGTCGTCGGCGCATGAGCATGGCGATCATCCGCTCGACCGCGCCCTCCTCCTCGGTCCTGACGGACCCCAGCACGATGAAGGACGCTTGGGGCGGAACCAGTCGTCGCAGCGGCCCGTCATCGGGGTCCGATCCAGTCTCATCCGGCGGTATGATCCGGTCAAACTTGAGGTTGGGCATGGTCTCGATGCGGGAGTTGGGGAACAGTTGCGCAAATCGCCGTGCATCCGCCTCGGAGATCGCCAGGATCCGGTCCGGGGAAAGCGCCCGCCAGAGGCCCGGCCACCGGCGGTACGCCTTCAGGCTGCCGGGCGTGATCCGTCCATTGACGACCACGACGGGAATGCCGAAACGCTTGAGTTGATAAAGCAGGCCCGGCCAAAGTTCGGTCTCCATGACGACCATGAGGCGCGGGGCCACCTGCCTTACGGCGCGTTCCATGAGGCTGGGCCGGTCGAACGGGAAGAAGGTTGCAGCGGTCTTCATTTCCTTCCGGGCGACCTCGGGCCTTTCGGTTAGGCTGTTCAGGATATCCAGCCCCTGGCGGGTATTGGTGGTCAGGACCGCCTTCAGCGGGGCGGTGCAGGCCAGATGGTCGATCAGCGTGGCCGTCAGGTGGGCCTCGCCTGCCGAGGCGGATTGAATCCACAGGTCCGCCGGTCCGGGCAGCGCCGACTTCAAGGTCCTGATGGAGAATCCGTCGGCCAATCGGCGATCCCGCCTCAGAAACGGTGTCGTCGCCGCCCATGCCGCATCATAGACCTTCATGGCGGCCGGAATGCCCACGGGCCGCCCGCTCACCTCCGAGGGCCCGCGTTGGAAGTAATGATGGCGATGCGTTTCATCGATCGGTCGCCTCCACGACCGGCGGCGACTATAGGCAAAACGCCGATCCGCTGTCAATGCCGGGGCGGCCTCCATCCGGTCCGGCAGGCGTCTTGCCTAACGGGCCAAATCCTGGTACCAAGAATGTTCCCGGAAAATTGGACCCGATGCGGAGGCAAAGCCCCGTTTTTTGCAGGAGGAATGGAAATGGCCGTCAGCCAGGAACTACTGGATATTCTGGTGTGCCCGAAATGCAAGGGCGATCTCCGACTAACGGAGAAAGGCGACGGACTCGTGTGTGATGCGTGCCGCCTTCTCTACGAGATCCGGGACGACATCCCGATCATGCTGATCGATGAAGCCAGGCCCCTGGATCCGTGAGTCTTCCGGCACCGCCCGCCCCGGCCAAGCTCGTGATCGGCATGTTCACGGCCGACCCGAAGTTGACCGCGCCGTTGGCCGAACGACTCGCGGGCGACTTCGGCCCCCCGGATCTTGTCAGCCCATGGTGGGCCTTCGACTTCACCGATTATTATGCCGCTGAAATGGGGGCTCCTCTTTATCGCCGGATGATGTCCTTCCGGAACTGGGTAGCTCAGGATACCCTTTCCGGCATCAAGCTGCGGACCAATGCACTCGAGGCGGAATACGCGGACGAGGACAGTCGGCGGCGCGTGAACATCGATCCGGGATACCTGCTCCCCGAGCGCTTTGTTCTGGCGTCGGGAAAAAACTTCACCCACCGGATCTATATCGGCAAGGGGATCTACGCGGACCTGACCCTGACCTACCGGAAAGGGGAGTTCCAATGCCTTCCATGGACCTACCCGGATTACGCCGACCATCGGATTCAATCGTTTCTGATCCAGGTTCGCCGGAAATATCTTTTCGACATCCGCTCCGACCGACAGGCGAACGCCGGTGACGACGGGCGGGATGGTGACGCGCCTTCCGGTGCTGTCAGATGCGGATGACTGCCAGGAGTACGTGACATGATCAAAAGCATGACCGCCTTTGCCCAGGCGAAAAGCCAGGCGGAGGACTTTGAGACGACGGTCGAGATCCGCACTTACAACAGCCGGTTTCTGGATTTGAATCTCAGGCTGCCCGCCGCTTACGCCGCGCTCGAGGATCGGATCAAGCAGCAGGTCCAGGACCGGTTGTCCCGCGGGCGGGTGGAAATACGACTTCAGCTTCGGGAGACCGATCCTCTCGCCAGCGCCTTCGAAGTGGACGAGGTGAGGGCCAAAGGCTACGCGGATGCCCTGGGAAGGCTCAAGTCGGCACTCGGACTGAGCGGGGAGGTGACCGTGGACATGGTCGCCGCCGTCGGGGATGTGATCCGGCCGGTGGAGGTGGAGCGCGACCTGGATGCCAGGTGGCCGGCCCTCGAGGCCGTCGTCGATGCGGCGATCGATGAACTGGAGGCAATGCGGCTGCGGGAAGGCGCATCACTGGAGGCGGACTGCCGGAGCCGGCTGGAGCATATCGAGGCCATGCTCGATCAGATCGAAGCGTTGTCCGATGGCCTTCTTGCCATCTATCAGGAGCGGTTGCAGCAGCGGGTTTCCGCTCTCGTCGGCGATTCCGTGGAAATCGATCCGGCGCGGCTTGCCCAGGAAGCCGCCATTCTGGCGGAAAAAAGCGATATTTCAGAAGAAATCGTGCGGGCGCGAAGCCACATCGCTCAATTCCGGACCATCATGGCCTCGGGGGATTCGGCCGGCCGTAAGCTCAATTTCCTTCTCCAGGAGTTCAACCGGGAATTCAACACCATGGGCTCGAAGACGACGCGAAGTGAAGTGGCCCATCGGGTCGTGGACGTCAAATCGGAGGTGGAAAAGATCCGCGAGCAGATTCAGAACATCGAGTGACACACAGCCGACCGGTGCGCCGGCCCTTTTGATGACCTGCAGACCAGTATCGGGAATTCCCATGGAACAGAAACTGTTGAATATCGGGTTCGGCGGCACGGTCGTGGCCGACCGGGTGATTGCCATCGTATCACCCAATTCGGCTCCAATGAAGCGACTGAAGGATGAGGCCAAAAAGGATAAGCGACTGATCGATGCCACCCACGGCCGTAAAACCCGATCGATCATTATCCTCGACAGCAACCACGTGATTCTATCCGCCATTCAGGCGGAAACCATTTCCCAGCGATATGCCGCCATCAAGGAAAACACCCGAGACCCCAGAGATTGGGAAGAAAACTGATCCGGTCCGCCGGCGGGGAAGGTTGTTTGTCCTTTCCGCGCCTTCGGGAGCGGGCAAGACCACCCTGTGCCGCCGACTCCGGGAGGCGCTGCCGGATCTCGGTTATTCCGTTTCCACCACCACCCGCAAGCCCAGGGCCGGCGAACGGGAAGGCGTCGACTACTTCTTTGTCGACCGGGATGCGTTTCGCCGCGGAATCGAGGAAGGGCGGTGGGCCGAATGGGCGGAAGTCTACGGAAACTTCTACGGGACATCGGCCGACTTTCTTTCGAGAACCGTTGCAAAAGGAACGGACATTCTGCTCGATATCGACGTCCAGGGCGCCCGTCAGATCATGGAGCGGTTTCCCGATGCGGTGACGATATTCGTGATGCCGCCGTCCCTGGAGACGCTCCGGCGGCGGCTCGCGGACCGGGGGACCGACGATGCCGACACCATCGAAAGACGGATGCGCGAAGCCGAAGACGAGATGCGCCGCAGGGATTCATATCGCCACGTGATCGTCAACGACCGGCTAGAGGCGGCCGCTGAGGAGCTGATAGCACTCGTTCGGAGGTACCGGCGCGATGACGGGACCGGGAAGCAGGAACCGTAAGACATGAGCCATGTGAAAAAGCGGCATCGAACGCATCCCGCGCGACCGGCGGAATGGCTGTACGGGGTTCACCCGGTAACCGAAGCCCTGAAGGCCGGCCGGAGAACTCTTTACGGGATGCTCCTCCTAAAAGGCGACCGGGGCGGGCGGCTGACAGCGGTTCGGGAACTGGCCGACAGCCGCCAGACACCGATTCGCCTGACCGATGCCGCCGATCTGGAGCGGAGGTGCGGCAGCGAAAACCACCAGGGCGTGGCGATGCGGGTTGGCGGGTTTCCCTTCCGGACGCTCGAGGATCTGGTGGAGAATGCGTCTGAGGGAGTTCCGCCGCCGTTTATCGTATTGCTCGACAGCATCCAGGACCCCCACAATCTGGGGGCCATCGTCCGGACCGCCCTATGCGCCGGGGCCGACGGGCTGGTCGTTCCAAGGGACCGATCGGCGCCGGCCGGACCCGTGGTGTCCAGGGTGTCCGCCGGAGCGTTGGAACACGCGATCCTCTACCAGGTGACGAACCTGGCGGATACCATCGAGCGTCTCCGGAAGATGACCCGGATCTGGGTCGTGGGATTGGACCCGCAGGCGTCGACCACCATTTACGATGCGGATCTGAGAGGGCCCCTGGGGCTAGTGGTCGGCGGCGAAGGAAAGGGAATCCGCCCCCTGGTCAGGAAACGTTGCGACGATCTCGTCGTCATTCCGCAGTCCGGGCCCGTGAATTCCCTGAATGCCTCGGTGGCATCGGCGGTGGGAATCTACGAAGTGGTTCGCCAGCGCCGAGCCATGTCGGCCGGTTGAACCGGAAGCGCCGAGGCCCAATAAGTGGCGATCGCTTCGTTTCAAATTCGTGGGATAAGGGAAATCACCTCGAAAGCCTGGCGGAGATGGATTGAGGTTTTCGAATCGGCCGTTTTCCCCCCTCGGTGCATCCATTGCGGGTGTTTCCTGAGTTGTAGCACGGGGCGCGATCCGATGGCGCCAATAGGGTCCGCGGCGATTCGCATCCGACAGCATCTGGCGGGATTGCTTTGCGATGGATGCGCAGAAAGGCTGCAACCCGTCGAGTCTCCGTTCTGCTCCATCTGCGGAATCCCGTTCGAGTCGAGATTCGGGGAGGATCACGTTTGCGGGGACTGCCTGCAGAGGCCCAGGGCCTTCCGGAAGGCCAGGTCCGCCGGGATCAACGAAAGCGTTCTGATGTCCGCCGTGCATGCGTTCAAGTACAAGGGACGCATCCGCCTCGGACGTCGCCTGGGCGCCCTGGCTTTCGACACCCTGACCGCCTTCTGGGACCGGGATGACCTGGACGTGGTCATGCCGGTGCCGCTGCATCCCGCCAGGTGTCGTCGAAGGGGATTCAACCAGTCCCGGATACTGATACGGGACTGGCCTGCACTGGCCCTGGCCCGTGCGGCGTCCTGGAAAGACCTTCCCCAGGTGACCAACGCCATCGCGAGGAGGCGCAAGACCCGCCAGCAGACCGGGCTGCACAGGCGCGAACGCCGGGAAAACATCCGGGGCGCCTTTTCGCTGGTCAGCGGGGACGCCGTCGACGGCAAGCGCGTCCTCCTGGTGGATGACGTGATGACCACCGGCGCCACCGTCGAAGAGTGTGCCCGTGTGCTCAGAAAAGGCGGCGCAAGGGCGGTGGATGTGCTGACGGTGGCAAGGGCGCTTTGATTCTGACCGTGGCATTCGAGGACGGACATGAAACCGGACGGCTCGACTTCAACATCCTCCCTCTCCTGTGAGGCCTCCGGCCTCGACGACGTCTGGGTTGAAGGCCAAGGATTGGTGCGCTATCGTTTTCCGCGGCTGGCGTGCGAACCGGGCGTGCGGCACGGCATTTTCACGCGCCATGGAGGTGTGAGCCGCCCGCCGTTTCACACTTTTAACCTCGCAAAGGGGGTGGGAGACCGGCCGTCGGACGTGGACGAAAACCGGCGCCGGCTGCGACGGGCGATGGGGGGAGGACGCCTGGTACTGGTCCGGCAGGTTCACGGCATCACCCCGCTGGTGGTGCGGTGTCCGGATCCGGAAGGCTTCCGGGGCTCCCCGGGCGATTGGGTCGCCGGAGAAGGCGATGCCGTCATCACCGACTGCCCGGGCCTTTGGCTGACGATCCTCGTGGCCGACTGTCAGGCGGTTCTGCTATGGGATCCGGACCGGCGCGTCGTCGCCAACATCCACGCGGGATGGCGCGGAAGCGTCGGCAACATTGCAGGGGCCACCATTGTGGAAATGACCCGGCGGTTCGGTACGGACCCCCGGCGCCTGGTGGCAGGGATCGGGCCTTCACTGGGACCATGCTGCGCGGAGTTCATCCATTACCGATCGGAGATTCCGAGGGATCTCTGGCGGTTCAAACGGCCAGGATCCCGATTCGACTTCTGGGAAATGACCCGCTATCAGCTCGCTCGGGCGGGAGTGGCGCCCGAGCGGATCTCGACGAGCGGGATTTGTACCCGTTGCGGCACCGATCTCTTCTTCTCCTACAGGGCGGAAAGGACAACCGGCCGTTTCGCAGCCGTCATCGGCATGGATCCGACGGCGGAACCCGGCAGGGTTTGATAACACGATGGTGAATCAGGAACAGACCGAATTGCTTTGGAACCGGCAGGTGGCGTCCGGTTATTGGCGGATGGGAGTGTCGACGGACGACGGCTATGCCGACGCCCAGCCAGGCCAGTTCGTCATGGTCCATGTCGAAACCGGTCTTTACCCTTTGCTGCGCCGCCCCTTTTCCATTCACCGGCTGATCGAGAAGAACGGCGTTGTGTCCGGAATCGAGGTGCTCTACCGGGTCGTTGGCCTGGGAACGGAGATCCTCTCCAATCTCAGAGCCGGTGATCGCGTGGGCCTGCTCGGACCGCTGGGGCTGGGCTTCCGGGTTCTACCGGGAACAAGGCGAATCTACCTGGCAGCCGGGGGGATCGGCGTGGCTCCCATGCCCTTCCTTCTCGACCGCTTGAAATCCTCCCTGGATATGGATGCGAGCCGGGTTTTCCTGGGAGGGCGGACCCAAAACGATCTGCTGTGCAGGGACCTGTTCGATGAAATGGGAATTGCCGTCATCGTCACTACCGACGACGGCAGCGCGGGAGACCAGTGCTTCCTCACCCATCCGCTGGAGGCGGCGGTCCGTCAGGATCCCCCCGGGTTGATCGTTGCCTGCGGCCCCATGGGCATGCTGAGCTGTGTGGCCGGCATTGCCCGCCGCTGCGGCGTCCCATGCCAGGTGTCCCTCGAATCGGCGATGGCCTGCGGCATCGGTGCCTGCCTCGGCTGCGCCGTCAAGCCTGCCGGCGGAAAACAGCACTATCTTCATGCCTGCAAGGAGGGACCGGTCTTCGATATCGACGAAATCGACCTCGAGCATTTCGCCCGGCCATGATCTTGAAGTACGGCCCCGGAGGAGCGCGCATCCGTGGCTTTTCCATTGACTTGAGCAGATGCTTGTGTTAGATGCCGTTCTTCGAATGGATCCGCCTGTGCAGGGGCGATCGGGATCTTCCCATGAAAAGAGAAACCCGCCGTTGGCTGAGGGAATTGGCCTATTTCAGCAGCCTCGGCTTCCAGGTGGCCCTATCCATTTTCATCGGACTTTTTATCGGCATCTATTTGGATCGCAGGTTTGAAACCATTCCGTGGCTGACCCTTCTGGGGCTTCTGATGGGCATCGCGGCGGGGTTCAGGAACATCGGGCTGGCCATCAAGAAAAGCCGAAGACTCTGAAGGCAAGGCCCGAACACCTTGAAAGAAAAGAAAGATTCACCGGGGAGTGGATATCCAGAGACGCATATTGACGTTCGTTACGCGAACCAATTGGATCCTGTTCATCGGGACTTCCCTCGCCGGTCTGTTTTTCACTCCACTGAAATTTGCCCTTGGGATTCTCCTGGGCGGTCTGATCGTTACGGTCAATTTCCACCTTCTGGCGCGAACCCTCCGCAGCGCACTGACGCCACCCCATCTTTCCTCCCATCATGTCGTGATCGCCAAATACTATGTCCGCTTCATCATCAGCGGCATTATCATCTTTTTTCTGATTTCGAAGCATTTCGTCAATCCGCTGGGACTTTTCATCGGTCTTTCCGTCGTGGTGGCCAGTATCGTCATGGCGGCGCTTTTTGAAATCAAAAATCTGATAGTCAAGGAGGCGGTCTAAGGATGGAACACCCCTATCTGTTCTTCGTCAAGCTGTTCGAAGCCATCGGGCTTGGGCATTTCGCCCATGCCTATCCGCATGTGGTGTATTCCTGGGTGGTAATGATCCTCCTCGTGATTCTCGGATGGATCGGTGCCAAAAGCGTCAGCATCATTCCGGGAAAAGCGCAGAATGTTTTCGAAGTCCTGATCTCCGGAATCGAAAACTTCATGGTGGACATCACCGGCGAAGAGGGCCGGTGGCTTCTGCCGCTGGTGGCCACGATCTTCATCTACATTTTCATCGGCAACCTGATCGGCCTGGTTCCCGGGTTCTTCCCGCCGACCGCCGATCTGAACACCACGGCCTCATGCGCCCTGGTCGTCGTCATTTTCACCCACATCATCGGCGTCAAATACCATGGTCCAGCTTATATCAAGCATTTTCTGGGGCCGGTATGGTGGATGATCCCCATCATCTTCCCGATCGAGGTGATCGGGCACCTGGCGCGGATACTTTCACTCTCCTTCCGTCTCTTCGGAAACATGATGGGCCATGAACTGGTTCTGGCCATTCTCTTTGTCCTGGCCGGCGCCTTCTTTGCTCCGCTCCCCATCATGGCCCTTGGCATTTTCGTCGCCCTGGTGCAGGCCTTCGTCTTCTTTCTGTTGTCGATCATGTACTTTACCGGAGCGATGGAGCACGCCCACTGATTCCGCCGCACATGCCGTTTCCCCGCTGAACGGGAAGGCTGCGACACATTCATTGATGGAAGTAATGGGTTTTTGGAAGAAGCCCAACCCTTAATCCCTTAAAGGAGGTAGAGTCGGTATGGAAGCTGAAGCATTGAAATTTTTTATCGCGTGTGTGACGGCAGCAGGTTTCGGTATTGCGATCGCGGCATTCGGTTGCGGTATCGCCCAGGGGCTCGGACTGAAGTCCGCCGTGGAAGGGATCGCCCGGAATCCCGAAGCTTCCGGTAAAGTCACGGTAACCATGCTGATCGGTCTCGCCATGATCGAGTCTCTGTGTATCTATGCACTGGTGATCTCGCTCATCCTGATCTATGCGACCCCGATGGCAACGACGGTTACGGAGCTTTTGGGCAGGTAGTTACCGGTTTGCACAACTGCATTGGTATGTGAGGCAGCCCGGGGGCAATCCCCCGGGCTGTTTTGCGTCGTGGCATATCCGCCTTTTCCACGGAGGGTGGTGTTCATCCGTTCCGGGCGAACAGGTACGGCTTGAGAAAGGCCCCCGTGTGGGAGCCGTCGACCTCGGTCAGCGCTTCAGGGGTGCCGGCTGCCACGATCCACCCGCCTTCCTCTCCGCCCTCCGGCCCCATATCGATGATGTGATCCGCTGTCTTGATGACATCGAGATGATGCTCGATGATGATGACGGTATTGCCGGCATCGGTCAGCCGGTGGAGGATGGACAGCAGCCTCCGGATATCGTCCATGTGCAGGCCTGTGGTGGGTTCGTCGAGAATATAGACGGTGCGACCGGTTTCTCTCTTGGAGAGCTCCCGGGAGAGCTTGATCCGTTGTGCTTCGCCCCCTGACAGCGTCGTGGCGGGCTGTCCGAGATGGATGTAGCCCAAGCCCACGTCGATCAGGGTTTCCAGCTTGGAGCGGATGGCACCGATACGGCTGAAAAAATCCGCAGCCTGGTTGACGGTCATCTTCATGATGTCATCGATGTTCTTTCCCTTGTATTGAATTTCCAGCGTTTCGCGGTTGTACCGCTTCCCCCCGCAGGTGTCACAGGTCACATAGATATCCGGCAGAAAGTGCATTTCGATCTTGAGAATCCCGTCTCCGCTGCAGGCTTCGCAACGTCCGCCCTTGACGTTGAAGCTGAATCGTCCGGGACGAAAGCCCCTCATCCGCGCCTCCGGGGTTCGGGCAAACAATTCCCGGATAGGCGTGAACAATCCCGTGTAGGTGGCCGGGTTCGAGCGGGGGGTTTTGCCGATGGGAGACTGGTCGATATGAATGACCTTGTCCACATGCTCGACACCGTCGACACCCGCGCAGGCACCTGCGGGAATGCGGGCATGATGCAGCCGCTGAACCAATGCCCGGTATAGCGTGTCCAGAATAAGGGTCGACTTTCCGGAGCCTGAAACCCCGGTAACGCAGATCATCTTGCCGAGAGGAAAGACCGCGTCGATACCCTTCAGATTGTTTTCTGAAGCGGATTTGAGAACGAGCGACTCACCGGATCCTTCCCGTCGCCGGCAGGGTACCGCGATCCTTTTCCTTCCCGAAACGTACTGGCCTGTGAGCGACGCTTCGGATTGCAGGAGACGCTCCGGCGGACCGGAAAAAACCACCTCGCCACCGTTCATTCCGGCTCCGGGGCCCATGTCGACCACGTGATCGGCGGCTCGGATGGTTGCTTCGTCGTGTTCCACCACGAGTACCGTGTTGCCGATATTCCGCATGTGAATCAATGACTCCAGGAGACGCTGGTGATCCCTGACGTGGAGGCCGATGCTGGGCTCATCCAGCACGTAGAGGACACCGGTGAGCTTGGAGCCGATCTGTGTGGCCAGGCGGATTCGCTGGCTCTCGCCGCCGGAAAGGGTTGCGGCGCTTCGATAGAGCGTCAGATAGGAGAGACCGACCTGTTCGAGGAATGTCAGCCGATCGAGAATTTCGGTTACCACCGGGTGGGCGATGGCTTTCTGAGCACCTTCCAGGTCAAGTTCGGTGAAAAAGTCCCCGACCTTGCTGATCGGCAGGGACGACAGCTCGGGCAGGGAAAGCCCCTGCACACGCACGGATCGGCTGGCAGGGTTGAGCCGTGCGCCTTTGCAGGCATCACAGGGGCGCATCTGCATGTATTGCTGGATGTCCTCGCGGACCGATTGGGAATCGCTTTCACGATAGCGGCGTTCAAGTTCGGGGATGACGCCTTCGAGCGCTCGCGTCAGTATCTGCCGCCCGTCCGGGGTTTCGTGGTCGAACCGGATGGGGGTATCGCCGGTGCCGAAAAGCACCGCTTTCCGGCAAGGCTCGGGCAGTTCGCCGAATGGAGTGTAAATGTCGGTTCCGAAATGGCGGGTGGTGGATTCCAGAAACTCGATGAATCGAACCGTGGAACGGTTCGCCCACGGGGCAACGGCTCCTTCCCGGAGGGATAGCATCGGATTGGGAACCACGAGATCCGGATCGACGGCGTTGACCACGCCCAGTCCGTCGCACGCCGAACAGGCTCCGTGCGGTGAGTTGAAGGAGAAGCTGGCAGGTGAAAATGGCGGATAGCCGATATCGCAAAGGGGGCAGACAGCTTCTTCGCTGTACTTCAAAACGCTTCCATCGGCTGTGATGACCTCCGCATTGCCGCCGGACAAGGAACGGGCGAGCTCGAGGGAGTCGGCAAGGCGGTTTCGGACGCCCTCCTTGACCACCAGGCGATCGACCACTGCTTCGATCGTGTGTGATTCGTCGGCCGCCATTCGGGGGATTGAATCGAGATCGTGAAGCGCTCCGTCCAGACGGATGCGGGCAAACCCGTCCCTGCGCAGTTTTTTCAGCAACGCCGAATGGGTTCCGAAGCGATTGCGGACCAGGGGTGAAAGCACCATGAAGCGTGTCCGATCCGGCAGGGAGAGGAGCTGGTCGATGAACTGATCGAGCGTCTGGGAGCGAATGGGGGACCCGCAAAGATGACAGTGGGGGACGCCGACCCTGGCGTACAGAAGCCTCAGGTAGTCGTGGATTTCCGTGATCGTTCCCACCGTGGATCGCGGATTGTGGCTTGCGGTCTTTTGTTCGATGGCAATCGCCGGCGAGAGGCCGTCGATGAAATCGACGTCCGGCTTCTCGAGCCGCTCGAGGAACTGGCGGGCGTACGCGGAGAGGGATTCCACGTAACGGCGCTGGCCTTCCGCATACAGGGTGTCGAACGCCAATGTGGACTTGCCGGAGCCGGACAACCCCGTAATTACAATCAACCGGTTGCGAGGGAGATCCAGGTCGATGTTCTTCAGATTGTGGTGCCGGGCCCCCCGAATGGAGATCATGCCCTGAGTCATCAGATGTCCTCGCTTCGCGGTTGAGATGGCGGAAATCGCAACCACTAATTATACAGGGCGCTTTCGTCCGTATCAATCACTCGGTAAATTGCCGAGGCTGGGCATTGATTTGGAAGGCACGTTCCGGTTGCCATGGCGGTGGGCCGCCTGCCCCAGGAGCCCGACTATCCGATCTTCATCAGAAGAGAAAATAAAAGGATTTAGGCGCTATTAGGTGAAAACAGGAGATCGATGGATTGTTGGAAAAGACGGCCGCGAACCGGATATGTCCAGAATCCTTGCAAAAACCACCGTTGGAAAAATTGCCGTGTTTCAGAGCACTTGAACCGATAAAATATAAAAAAATCAATGAAACCAGATAGAAAAGAATTGTTCATAACCTTCGGATCCAGGCAGTGGGAACCCGAAATGATCCGGTTTGACTCCAGAGGTCTCCTCTCGTAAGAATAGCGGCGTTTCTCGGATGGATCTTGAATAATCACATATAAATCCCCGATACGGTTAATTACCTTTACCAAACATCCGGATTGAAGCCTCTTGTGATCGGTTTCTATTTCGGAATACGACCTCTGTGTGCCTGAATCTGTGGATTTGGCTGAATTGTGGAACTGGAGCGCATGAATACCAATTGGAACGAGGTCAAGAATTCCTTGAAAGCGGCGATTCCGCTGCATCGATTTCAGATGTGGATCGAACCGCTCCGGGTCGTCGAAGGGGATGCCGGCTATCTGACCCTTGCCTGTCCGAATACCTTTTTTACCCGTAGGGTGCAATTCCAGTACGGACGGCTGCTCGAAGAGACGGTGAATCAGCTGACGGGTCTGCAACTCCGCATTCAGGTCCAGGAAGACCGGTTGTCCGAGGAGCCGGCCCCACCGAATTCGGGTGTGCAGCTGACACTTCCTGAAATGGGGATCCGGACCCACAGCGGACGCATGCTCCGGCGGGATTTTACCTTTGACCAGTTCGTGGTCGGACAGAGCAACGATTTTGCCTATTCAGCCTCTTTGTCTTTGGCCTGCCGAAAGACGGCCCAGCAGAATTGCCTTTACCTGCTTTCCGGCACGGGCATGGGGAAAACCCATCTCTCCCAGGCGATCGGACACCACATCATGTCCCGTGAGCCCAAAGAGAGAGTATACTACATGACCGCCGAGGATTTCAGCAACGAAATGGTTCACGCATTTCGGCACGATTGCATGGATCGGTTCAAAGGCAAATATCGGGATGGCTGCGATGTGCTGCTTCTGGAGGACGTCCATTACCTGACCGGAAAGGACCGGACCCAGGTCGAACTGGCAATGACCCTGGACAACCTTCTGGAAGCGGGAAAGAAGATTATTTTTTCGAGCTGCTTTCTTCCGGGCGATATCCCCAAACTCGACGACAAATTGCGATCGCGGCTGGGATATGGCCTCGTGTCCTCGATTGAACCTCCGAGCTTCCAGATGCGGGTGAAAATCCTCAAAAGGAAGGCCAGAAAACGAGGGGTGGAGCTATCCGGCGAAGTCGCCGAATACCTGGCCGGTGAGCTGACCGATGATATCCGGCAACTTGAAAGCGGGCTGATCGGCGTTACCGCCAAGAGCTCCCTTTTGGGGTGCAAGATCGATCTTCCGCTCGCGGAAAGCGTTGTCCGGAACATCATCCGGCGCAAGAAGGCCGTAACCATCGATTCGATCAAACGGATCGTGTGCAAATATTACGGCATCAAGGCGGAAGAGCTGACATCCCGTTCCAGGCGCCAGTCGGTGGTACGCCCCCGCCAGATGGCCATGTTCCTTTCAAGGCGCTATACGGATTCACCGCTCGAAACCATTGGCCGCAGTTTCAACCGGTACCATGCGACGGTCCTGCACAGCATCAACGCCATCGAGAAGGGAACCCGGGAAAATACGACCATCCGGGAACAGGTGAGCTATTTCAAGAAGAGGATTGAGGCCGGGAAGATCTAATCCCGGGGTTTGGATCCTGGACTGTCTTCAGGAGTGGTGGATTCAGCGGCCCGCATCATAGAAGAGGAGGCAACGCCGACGGCTGCCTCCTTTTTCGATTATTGCATGCGGATGGTCAAATCGTCCGGATACGCCATCTCATCCATCATGTCCATTCGTTCGTTCTGGTCCTTTTCAATGGCGCATCTCAGGCTGATCACGCAGAATCGTCTGCAAACCTTGTCTTCCAGCGAGATGCTGCCGAAGCATCCCAGATACTGGTCAAGCCGCGCCGATTTACTGTTTGGTTTCTTCATCATTCTCCTGTAGGGCCATCAAATCGATCATTTCAGTGTGAATATGGCCGTTGGTGGCAAGGATCTTCTTGTCGAAGGGGCTGTAGTCATCCCCCTTGAAGCCGGTGACAGCGGCTCCCGCCTCCCGGGCAATGAGAAGACCGGCCGCCGTATCCCATGGATTGAGGTTCTGCTCCCAAAAACCTTCGAATCGTCCACAGGCCACGTAGCATAAATCCAGCGCGGCCGACCCGAGACGACGGACGCCCTGGCTGGCCTGAAGACATCGTGAGAACCGGGCCATTACGGATGGCAGAATCGACTTGAAGTCATAGGGAAATCCCGTCACCAGCAGACTGTCCGCAAGGGTTTGGGTCGCGGATACGTGAATGGGGCGGCCGTTGAGTCGGGCGCCTTCGCCTTTGACCCCTGTGAAGAGCTCTCCGCTGACGGGATTCAGCACGACGCCAACCTGGATCTCCCCCGCGTGGGCAAAGGCGATCGAAACCGCAAACAGCCCGATACCATGGGCAAAGTTCGTGGTACCGTCCAATGGATCGATGATCCACTGGCAATCGGAATTGCCACCAAGGGAACCGCTTTCTTCGGTGAGGACGGAATGCTCCGGAAAGGCGCCGCGGATCAGGTTCAGGATGATGGCTTCCGATCCGGTGTCCGCCTCGGTGACCAGATCGATCGCCCCCTTTTTTTCGATATGATCCAGGTTTCCCAGCTTCGCACGGAGAAGGCCGCCCCCCCGATGCGCCGCTGCGGTCGCAACCGAACTGATGAGGTGAAGATCCATAAGCATCAAAACCTACTCCTGTTCAGACCCAAATGTCAATCATTCCCTGACGTGGGGTTTCGGACCCGATTCGTTGCCCTTTCATCGACGGCAGGCCCCGTTTCCTGGAATGCCGTCTTCATCGAGCCCAGGGCCGTCAATTCGGACTCGATGCGCGACAGCAAAGGCCGGAGCGTGCTTCGATTCAGAGCGGATATCGCAATCCCCTCGAGGCGGTTAACCTGGAAGCTGAGTTCATCGGGGGTCAGGCGGTCCATTTTGTTCAGAACACGCAAGACAGGGGTTCGATCGAGATGAAGGTCACCGAGAATACGCTCCACCGATTCGATCTGCCGGTCGGCCTGGGGGTTGCTCGCATCGATTACGTGCAGCAGGAGGTCTGCCTCTTCCAACTCCTCCAGGGTAGCCCTGAAGGCGACCATCAGCTCCCTGGGGAGGTCGCGGATGAATCCGACCGTATCGGTGACAATGATCTCCAGGTCCCTCGGGAACCGGAGCCGGCGGCTGGAAGGGTCGAGCGTGGCAAAAAGCCGGTTTTCGACCGCTACGTCACTGTGGGTGAGGGTGTTGAGCAGCGTCGATTTGCCGGCATTGGTGTAGCCGATGATGGAGACGACGGGCAGCTTTCTCTTGTGGCGTCGGGATCGCTGCTGCCCCCTCTGTCTCTGCACGTTCCGAAGGGATTTTTCAAGCCGCGTGATGCGTTCCCGGACCCTTCGCCGATTGATTTCGAGCTTGGTTTCTCCGGGTCCGCGGCCGCCGATGCCGCCCGTCAACCGGGACATCGCGGTGTTTTTGGTCACCAGCCGCGGGAGCAGGTATTTGAGCTGCGCCAGCTCGACCTGGAGCTTTCCTTCCCGGGTCTGGGCGCGCTGGGCAAAGATGTCCAGAATGAGCTGCGTGCGGTCGATGACCTTGAGCTCGATCTGATCGGTTATGGAGCGGATCTGGGAAGCATTGAGCTCCTGGTCGAAGACGATGAGGGAGACGTTTTTCTGGAGCGCCAGAATGGCCAGTTCCTTGAGCTTTCCGGTTCCCAGAAGAAAGCGGCTGTCCACCTGCTGGCGCTGCTGGAGGATGACATCGACGACCTTGATCCCGCTGGACGAGGCCAGTTCGCTCAGCTCGTCCAGCGATCGTCTCGCGTCCTGCCTGGAGGAGGTGGTGACGCTGACCAGAAGCGCCCGTTCGTCTCCTTCACGGGCCTTTCTCGATGAACCCGACTGG
This sequence comes from Desulfobacterales bacterium, assembly GCA_049366795.1. Taxonomy (GTDB): domain Bacteria; phylum Desulfobacterota; class Desulfobacteria; order Desulfobacterales; family UBA5852; genus CALNZV01. Next base: position 9,517 of record JBMNCP010000006.1, on the reverse strand, counting down.
GTCAGTTCGGCTTCGAGGGCATGGATCAGAGACAGACAGCCGATATCCGCACGGGAGGGAACGATCGGATCCAATTTCTGATACGCCTCGGCACCGTTGGCTCCAGGAAGGATGTGGGCGGCGACAATGCGGTCCGCCAGGCCGTTTTCGTCGACCGTGACCGCCGCCATCAGATCCAGGCGAAGCAGCGCCAGGTCGGTCAAATCGTCCCCGGTCAGCGGCTCTGCCCTGAGATGGGTATGAACGCAGCGGAGGCCTCTGAGGCGGCCCGGGGCGACCCTGAAGTCACTCAGATCCGGAATGACGATTTTCTGACGATCGCCGACGATGACGACGTTCACTCTTCCGGACCGATCGATCATCAGGCCGATCTGGCGTCCGATTTCCCAGGAGAGGGCGGCAAGATCCTTCGCAAGCTCCGGAGAAACCACCATTTGAGGATGCACACGGCGTCGATGGAGGTTTTCCAGGCGCCGGATCTGATCCGGTTTCAACCCAACGACATTTCCGTGGATCCGTTTCATGGCAACTCGATGATAGGGTTGGAAAGGAGGAGAACCCATGAATGCGCGAAAGGAAATGGTGCGTCACACGAGATCCCTCGGGCAGCGCAAACGGGGTGCGCATTCGTTCGTCCGGGTCCTATGCGGACCTCCGAGCGGGCTCTGACTCGGCGACGGCCGCACTTCAAATGATTCGTACGGCGTTGCGATGAATATTCAGACGGGGTGACGGGCGTAAGGATCTTCCGTATGGTTTTCGAAGCGGGTGGACGCGCTCCTGAAAGTGAGCGTAACGTCTCCGATCGGTCCGTTTCGATGTTTTGCAACGATAATTTCAGCTGTTCCACGATGGGGATTGTTTTCGTCCTTGTTGTAAACTTCATCCCTGTAAATAAAAATAACGACGTCCGCGTCCTGCTCAAGGGCTCCGGACTCTCTGAGATCGGAAAGCTTGGGGCGCTTGTCGTTGCGTTCCTCCAATTTCCTGTTGAGCTGGGAGAGGGCCAGAACGGGAACGTTCAGCTCTTTGGCAAGCGCTTTGAGCGATCGGGAAATTTCGGATATCTCCAGGTCGCGGCGTTCGACGCCTGCCCTGCCTTTCATGAGCTGAAGGTAGTCGATGATGATGAGCCCAAGGTTCTGCTCCATTTTGAGCCGGCGTGATTTGGCGCGGATGTCCAAGGCCGAGATATCCGCCGAATCATCGATGAATATGGGCGCCTCGGACAGAACACCGGCCGCATGGGTCAGGCGCTCCCAATCCTCGGTGCTCAGAAAGCCGCCTCGAAGGCGGAAGGAATCGACCTCCGCTTCGGCGCACAGCATGCGCATCGAAAGCTGTTCCTTTGACATTTCCAGGGAGAAGACCGCGACGGCGGTGTGGTTCGATACGGCGGCATTTCGGGCCAGATTGAGGGCAAATGCGGTTTTTCCCATGCTGGGGCGTGCCGCCAGAATGACCAGGTCGGACGGCTGAAGGCCGGAGGTGAGGCTGTCGAGATCGGCAAAGCCGGTCTCCACTCCGGTAACCAGGGCCTTGTTGCCCTGGCGTTCTTCGAGAATGTCGATATTGTTGTCGATCAGTTTTCCGAGTGGAGCGAATGCCTGCCGGGTTTTGTTTTCCGCGACCTCGAAAATCGCCGATTCGGCGAAATCGATCACGTCGTCCACTTCCTTTCCTGGTTCGAAGCATTCCCGTATGATGCGGTTGGATTTTTCGATAAGACGACGAAGCACGGCCTTTTCGTGGACGATCCGGGCATAGTGAGGCGCATTGACCGCCAGGGGCGCAGTCTCGAGAAGCCGGGAAAGATAGCCTATGCCGCCAACCGTCTCGAGATCGCCTTTGGTCTTGAGCCGGTCGGTCAAGGTCACGAGATCGACGGGCTCCCCCCTCGAAAACAGCTCGGTTACCGCGGAGAACATCTTCTGATGGGAGGTCCGGTAGAAATCTTCCGGCGAGAGCACATCCAGGATCTCCACAAGGGTCGTGTTGTCGATGAGAATGGAGCTCAACAGCGACTCTTCGGCCTCTATGTTCTGGGGAGGAACGCCGAAGGCGGGCGAATCCTGCTGACTATCGGCTTGGCGTTGAGCCATGGAATCGAACGTCCGTCGAGCAGGCGGGCCTGCGGAGAAGGGGTTCATTCATGCGGCCCCGGCCGGTGTCGCGGCGGCGGGGCCGGCATGAAGGATGACTGCTGGGAAAGTGAACGACTACTCTTCGGGAACGATGTGGACCGTTATCTCCGGTTCCACATCCTTGTAAACCCGGATCGGCACCTTGAATGTACCGATTTTTTTAAGGGGTTCGTTGAGCAGCAGCATTCGTTTTTCGATCTGGACATCCTTTTCGGCCAGGGCATCGATGATATCGCGGACGCCGATCGATCCGTACAGGGTCTCCTCGTCGCTGGTTTTGGCCTTGATGGTGCATTCGACGCCTTCGAGGCGTTTGGCCATTTCCTCTGCAAAGGCTTTTTCCTTGGCGATCTGGAGTTCGAACTTGGATCGCTCCTGCTCGAGCATCTTGCGATTCTGCGGTGTGGCCAGCACCGCCTTGCCCTGGGGAAGAAGGTAGTTTCTGGCGTATCCCTTGGCCACATTGACCTCGGTGCCGATGATTCCGAGGGTTTCGATGGTTTCCTTCAATATCAGTTTCATGGGATCAGGACCTCCGGTAATGCTTGGGTTTTAATTGGCATCGAAGGTGCCGACATAAGGCAGCAGCGCGATGGTCCGGGCCCTTTTGATGGAATGGGTCAGCTGGCGCTGATGCTTGGCGCAGCATCCGGAAATCCTGCGGGGGATGATTTTTCCCCGTTCGGTCGTGAACCCCTTCAGAAGTTTTGGATCCTTGTAGCTGATGTCCAGCGAGCTGTCGGCACAGAAGCGGCACACTTTCCGTCGATGGTAGATTCGTCTTTTGCGCTTGCCGCCGGGTTTTTTGCGGTTGGAACTCGGTCTGAAAGCCATGGTCTATTCCTCCTTTTCTTCGACGTCGGGGCTTGCGGATTCAGTCGTTTCCGTTGCATTCGCGGCGTCGTCCGGCGGAGGTGACGCTTCGGCGGCGGCAGTCGCCCGCTCTTCCCGGGGCTGTCCATCCCCGGTCTGGGCGGCTTCCTGTGCCGGCCCTTCCCCGGCCTGGGCTGCTTCCTGTTCCTGCCCTTCCTCGGCCTGGGCTGCTTCCTGGGCCAGCTTTACCGGATCGACCATGGGGTCGGTCAGAACCGTCATGAATTTCATGACGCGGTCGTCGATCCGGAAAAACCGCTCCATTTCCGAAACCAGGGGGCCGCCCCCGCAATAATCGACCAGGGTGTAGTGGCCGCGTGGCTTCTTGTTGATTTCGTAGGCAAGTTTCCGCACCCCCCATTCGTCGACCTTCAACAGTTGGCCGCCCTGCTGGGGGATGAGCTCGCCGATGCGGTCGAGAACGGGGCGGCGCTGGTCCTCGGATAGATCCGGGTCCAGGATGACGATGGTTTCGTAACGCTTCATAAGGCCTCCTTGTGGATGTAAAGCCCCTCCCGCGTGGAGGAGCAAGGATGGTGGCTTTAAAACTTGGCTTTTTAACCTTGAACGCGATTTGATGTCAACGGATATTTGCCGCTGGTTTGCCCTGGCACAATAAGAAAGGGGCGCCTTCCGTGGAAGATCGCCCCAGATCCGCTGCTGGTGGGCCGTGTTGGAATCGAACCAACAACCTACTGATTAAGAGTCAGTTGCTCTGCCTAGTTGAGCTAACGGCCCGTTGCCTTGCGTTGGTTTCCGATGGGTTCGGCAACCGGGCCTGCTTCGTATCAATAAAGCCGTGGCTTGTCAAACGGTTTTTCCAAGGCCGCTGTCGGATTTTTGACTCTCATTTTGATTGGGAATGCAGGGCGTTATCTTCGTTTGGAGCGCTTCCGCTCCCGTTTCCAATCCGGGTCCTTTCGCTTACCGGACGTCCTGGATTTCGGCTGACCGGGTTCGGCCCATCTGTTCGGATCCAGAATGAAACTGCCCGCGGGCTGAGGGGAGGGCGGGGGCTTGACCCGGGTGGGGGGCGCCTCGGCCTGCGGCCGTTCCTTTGGCAGCGGCGGCAGGGAGATCACCGAAGCCGGAATTCCGTTGCCTTCGACCTTGAACAGCCCGCCGCCGATCTCGGATATGACGGCACCGGCCGCCAAGGCCTGCCGGACATTCACCGTGACGAGAACGGGGTCGTTGTCCTTGCGACGTCCCATGCGGTCCGCTGCATCGGGGTCGTCCGCCAGAACGAGCCGAGGGTCCGAAGCCGGGATTCGCAGGCCGTTCTGCAGGACGGCCGCATGAGCCCTTCGCCGAATACCGACATAGAGCAGTTTCGGAAGGGTCCCGCCGGGATCGGGAGAGGGGAGAACGCAGACGCCGGTCGCCCGGATGCGGGTTCCATCGATTTCAATACCGGGCTCGGGGAGGCTTGCGACGACCTCTTCGAGGTCGGATTTTCTCAGGCGACGCCACCCTTCGATGTCATTCAGAGCCTGAAGCAATGCCTTGATGGTGACGAATCCGTCGGCGTCGGGGACAAGTCCATGGGCGTAGGCGTCGTGCCGGAGGGCTGTGGCGATCAGCTTCGACAGCCGGGTCAATACGCGTTTTCGGTTCATCGGTTTCGGGTTTCGACGGCGGGCCCGCCGCCTTCGGGTCCTTCCTTGACCGGCTGCCGGTCGTTTGATAGCTTTCAGCAGCCTGAAAAACTTCGGTATCCTTACTGAACTGAAACCAGAATAATCGGCCGTAGCCGGAATTGCAAGTCGCCACTAAACGGCCACCGGATTTTCTTCTCAGCGACCACAGAAAGGAATCGCCACATGAATCTTGCCACATCCATCCAACTGTTCGAACGAGCGGTGAAGTGTATTCCAGGGGGCGTCAACAGCCCGGTCCGGGCGTTTCGATCCGTGGGCATGCGGCCTCCTTTCATTGCGAGAGCCGATGGGTGCCGAATCTACGACATGGACGACAATGTCTACATTGACTACGTGGGTTCGTGGGGACCCATGATCCTGGGGCATCGTCATCCTGCCGTCATCGAGGCCGTCACGCGGGCCCTGGAGCGGGGGACCAGCTTCGGGGCACCGACGGAGCTGGAGATCGAACTGGCCGAACAGGTGGTCGAAGCGGTTCCGTCCGTGGCAAGGGTCCGGATGGTCAACTCCGGAACCGAAGCCGCCATGAGCGCCGTTCGCCTGGCGCGAGGGTTCACCGGCCGATCGGTCGTGATCAAGTTTGACGGATGCTACCACGGGCACGCGGACACCCTTCTGGTGGATGCCGGGTCCGGCGTGGCCACGCTGAACATTCCGGGCAGCCCGGGTATTCCGGATACGGTAACCCGGCACACCCTCTCCCTGCCCTACAACGATCCGGAGGCATTCACCGCCATGATGGATGCGCGGGGGGAGGAGGTGGCCTGCGTGATCGTGGAGCCCGTGGCGGGAAACATGGGCATGGTCCCTCCCGAAGCGGGTTTTCTTGAGACCTTGAGGGAAGTCACCCTTCGCAAGGGCGCACTGCTCATATTCGACGAGGTGATGACCGGTTTTAGGCTGGCGTATGGAGGAGCGCAGGAACGATACGGAATCACTCCCGACCTCAGCTGCTTCGGAAAAATCATCGGCGGCGGGCTCCCGGTGGGGGCCTACGGGGGGAGAGAGGACATCATGACCCGTGTGGCGCCGGAAGGGCCCGTCTATCAGGCCGGCACTCTTTCCGGGAATCCCATGGCAATGGCTGCCGGGATCGCAACGCTCAAGGAACTGAAAAAAGAAGGGACCTACGAGGCGCTCGAGCAAAAATCCCGGCGCCTGGAGATGGGCCTTAGGGAGGCCGCTCGAAGCGCGGGAGTCGATGTGGCGCTCACCCGCGTCGGCTCCATGTTGGGAATGTTTTTCACCCCCCATCCGGTGCGTTCATTCGCTGACGCCAAAAAAAGCGATCTGGATCGATTTTCAGTCTATTTCCGGGAAATGCTTGCCCGGGGCGTTTATCTGGCGCCGTCCCAGTTCGAAGCGCTCTTCGTCTCGCTGGCCCATGATGAATCGAGCATCGATCGGACCGCTGAAATGGCGGCGCAGGCCTTGAAGCAGATCGCAGGCTAAGTGGTCATGGCCAAATTCGAATGGTCCAGGAATGTGCCCCTAAGGAGCCGGGATCTCCGCTATCGCCTGGTCCTGGTATTCGGCATCTTCTTTTTTGCGCCTCTGATCGGCTTTGTGTATTTCGCGCTGAAGTACGATCTTCTGAACGATGACTATACCCTGCTTTTTCTGTTGGGGTTCCTGGCCTTTTTTCTTGTCGGCTTCACATTGCTCCGCCGGCTCTTCGATGAAATCTCCCTCCTGGCCCGGCAGCTCTCCGACAAGGTCATATCGCGGTATCGGGCCGACCCGCTCACCGAACCCTCCAGCGAACTGCAGAATATCGTCCAATCCTTCGGCGCCATGGAGCGGGAGTTTTCCCGCATCCACCGGAGGCTGGAGAAAAAAACCGCGGAAGTCTCCATTCTGAAGGAACTTTCGGATTTGTGTTACGTAACATTCGATCCGGAGGAAATCCTTTACATTACGCTCGAACGGGCCCTCCAGGCGACCGGATCGGACATCGGATCGGTGCTCACGTTGGATCGTGCCGATCCCCGAAGTTTTACCGTCAAGGCCAGCATCGGTCTGGGCGACCATGTCAAAACCGGGGACCGTATCGATTTCGATACCAGCATCGCCAAATACGCGGTGATCAACAAATCGCCGCTCGTCGTGGAAAATGTCGAAAAGGACAGCCGGTTCGGGCGTGGAAATCTGTCCCACTACGGCACCAAATCCTTCGTGTGCATGCCGATCAAAACCAGCCGCGAAATCGTCGGCGTTCTGACCATCTCCCGTCGGGACGACAACGCCGCCTACAGCCAGGAGGATGTGGAGGCGCTGACTCCCCTGGTGAGCAACGCCGCGTTTACCTATGAGAACCTCCGGCTTCTGAAGGAAAACGAGCGAACGGGAGGCCAGCTGAAAGCGATCGAGAAGATTTTCCGGCTGATCAACTCGAGCTTCAGGGACAGCGAACTGCTCCTGGCGCTCATCGCCGAAATGCGGGAAGTGATTCCATTCGACCTGGCGGTGGTGTTCACCCAACACCCGCATCGGCCGGACCACGTCCGGATTTTCGAACTCTGGTCTTCCGGAAAGCAGCGGGCCTCCAAGGGGGCGAGCTATCCCGTTGGCCGTACCGTTCTCGGAAGCGCCATGCGCCGGGAAATGCCGCTCGTGGTCGAGGATCCGGGCCTTCTTGCGATGCCCCCCTTTACGGACCTGGTCGGCGAGGATATCTCGGCGGCGGTCCTGTCTCCCTTGAAAATGGACGGAAAACCCACCGGATTGCTCCTGCTCGGTGCAGTCGAACCGGCCGCATTCCGGGACAGGGGCGAGCTGATTGGCTGGATGGCCGACATGCTTGCCTTTGGCATCGAGCGTAATGCGCTTACCGCCGCGGTCTCCAAGCGGGATCGCGAGCTCACCTCGATTCGGCAGATCGGGAGCGCGCTGGCCTCGTCAACCTTCGACATCCGGCAGGTCCTCAAGTACACCATGGACATGATCCGCATGATCATGAATGTCGAGGCGGGTTCCCTCCTGTTTCTCAAGAAGGGGGAGCTGCGCTTTGCCGTCTCCTTCAACACGAAGGTGAAAACCCGGATGCAGCGGCCTCTCAAGCTTGGCCAGGGCATCGCGGGCTACGTGGGGGCCAAGGGGGAGTCCATCATCGTCAACGATACCTCCCAGTCTCCGCATTTTTTCTCCGCGATGGACAGATCCACCGGTTTCAAGACCCGCTCCGCCCTGTGTGTTCCCATGATCTCCCAGGGCCGGGTGATTGGCGTCATCGAAGTCCTGAACAAGATCAACGGGGATTTTCTGCCGGGTGACGAGGACCTTCTGCAGTCCATCGCTTCATCGGTGAGCATCGCCATCGAGAACGCCAGGCTTTACCGGGAAACCGTCTCCATGGCCGATCAGGAGCGGGGCATTCGCCGGATGTTCCAGAAATTCGTTCCCGAGGAAATCGTGGACAAGATCATCCACGGGTCGGATTCGGAAAAGGTCCTCCTGGAAGAACTCAGGACCCTCACCCTGTTGAACCTGGATATCCGTGGCTTTTCAATGCTGGCCCGCGATATCGGTACCCAGAAGACCGTTTCCCTGCTCAATCGTTTCTTCTCGGTCATGGGCGGAATCGTGTTCAAGCATTCCGGCATCGTCGACAAATATTTGGGCGATGGATTCCTGGCTATCTTCGGCGCCCCGGTTTCCAGTACCCGAGACGCGGACAATGCCATTTCGGCGGCCATGGAGATGCGGCATTCGCTGCCGGACCTCAACAGGCGTTTTATCGATGAGATCGGCGCTTCCGTCCAGATCGGGATCAGCATCCATACCGGGGAGGTGGTCGTTGGAAATATCGGCTTCGACAAGAAGATGGACTACACCGTGATCGGCGATGCCGTGAACACGGTGTTCAGGCTCCAGGACCTTACACACGCTTTCCCCGACGGCATCCTTCTCAGCGAAAATACGCGGAAGGCCTCCCGCTTCTCCATCGCGATGACCGAAATCGATACCCGCCTGGGAGATCTCAGAATATTCGAGCTTTCCGGTTCCAACATCCCCGCCGCTGCCGAGGTTGAAAGGTAGCCCGCCGGTCTTTCTTGACATGGTCCGGTGATCCACGTACCTTTGAACGCAAACAGCCTTGAACATCGGGCTTCGGCCGCATCGTCCACGCGGAGGTTTCATGGAGACACGGTTTGAAGGGTCGCTCAAGGGGCAGTTCCTGATTGCCATGCCCGGTTTGCTGGACCCCAATTTCTACCAGACGGTGGTTTGCATATCCGAACATACGGATGAAGGCGCATTGGGGCTGGTGATCAACCGTGTTCATTCCTCCCTTCAGGCCCGGTCGATCTTCGAGGAGTTGTCCATGCCGTTCAACGAGGCATTGGGCGAAACCCCCATCCACCTGGGCGGCCCCGTCCATTTGGGTGAGATCTTCATTCTCCACGGTCCGCCTTTCGACGCGGATTCCAGCTTCGTCATCACTCCCTCACTGGCGCTGAGCAATACCCGCGAAGTGCTTCAGCGGATCGCCCGGGGCAAGGGCCCCGAATCCTATATCATCAGCCTGGGCTGCTCCGGCTGGGGTGCCGGGCAGCTCGAAAACGAAATTCGTGAAAATGCCTGGCTCAGCTGCGATGTCTTTGAAGACGTTCTGTTCCAGACACCCGTCGAACAGCGATGGGAGGCGGCCTTGAAGCGGATGGGGATTGAGCCGGCGCTGCTTACCGACTCCGCCGGCCACGCCTGACGGTCCCGTAAACGCCCGATCTCTGCGTTGCGCTTCGCTCCTCGTCGCTGCGGCGCGGGATGATCTCAAATTTGAAATTCGAAATTTGAAATATCCAGATCCTTCCCTCGGTGTGGAAGTCCGATGTACGC
>JBMNCP010000005.1:0-52970 GCA_049366795.1 Desulfobacterales bacterium | reverse complement strand
CTCCCCTCACGGCTGAATCACGATTGTCGGATACAGTCCCTGCAACTCTCCTTCCGGATAGGGCTGTATCGTGTTGAAGGAAATCTTCTGGTTTTTCTGCGCATGCCCGCGGTTGGCCGTTCCGTCGAAGAAGGCCCCGTTGGCCTCCAGGATATGGTGGATCCGCCCCCTGAAGGCCGACACGAACGCCCCTCCGCTCCCCTCGAAGAACATGCTGCCTTTCGAGATGCCGTCCTCTATGCCGGACAACTCTTCCAGGTGGATGCTGTGGGTGTCCAGGTCCGACGGTTCCCGGATCAGCCCCCAGACGAGATGATCGGCCGGAATCTTCAATGGCCTAGCGGCATCGATGATCGTATGGGGCATGATGATGCTGCCGCTTCCGATGGACAGGCGGCATCCCGTCTTCCCCCGCAGGAAGCTATTGAAGCCCACGAACACGTTCTGATCGAGATCCGCCTCGATGATCTTGGCCCCATGGGCCGTGACATTGTAGCCCTCCAGCCGGGAGTTGATGATGTAGCAATTCTCCTGGGCATTGGCCCCCTTGCCCAGCCAGGAGTTTTCCAGGTAGGCCCTTTGGGAGACGAGGACGTTTTCGCTGATGTGCGTTCTGGGCCGGATGACCGCGAAGCGATCCAGGGAGGCGGTCTTGGGAACCGAAACGGACGGCTCGATGTTGACCACGTTGAACACCTGCTGAAATGCCTCCTGGTGACCTTCCATGAAATCCATGAAAATCCCCTCGGGCTCGCTGCCTTTCGAAAACCGTATATAGGCATTCAGCCGATCCAGGGGGTATCGGTACAGGAAGTTGAAAACGCCGGGGACCCGGACCCACACGGTTCCCGGATCAATCCTGAGATGGTAGATCTCCCCGGCCTGGACGTAGGAGAACTGCCCGATGACGCAGTCCCGCATGGTGGTCAGGTCGACGGTGGAAAAGGGTCCCAGGAAGGATCCGTCCGAAGGAGCCCCGTGGATATTCGCGAAATGAGTCGACACGGTGTCGGTAATGAAGAACCGCTCGGGCGTCTCAGGGTCGTGGGAATAATTGTGCACGAGCGTTTTGATGAGAAAACTGTCCCTGATGTCGATCTCCTCGTCCTGCGTGATCGGAATATCGAATTCGCCGAATTTGAAGACGGTGTTTCGATGTTTGAGCTCGTCGCCGCGAATGTCGCTTTTGTAAAGAATGGAATTGGTGGCGCGGCACTTTCCGAGAAAATAGCTGCCGGAGAGATTGGAATGGCGAAATTCGAGATTCAGCGGATGGTGGGGGGTGATTCCGTAGAAGGCGTAGAATTTGACGAATTGATTGAAGGGGATGAGATCCCGGACATAGGGCCGGGTGTCGAACCCGATTTCGCGCAGGTTGATGTTGGTCCTCTGAATGATCCGGTCCATAAGTTTTTCCAGCGATTTCATTTCGGATTCCCCTCTATGGCATGATGTCGCATTCTTTCATGGCATGGAAGACGGCTGCAAAAACATCGGTCAGGCGAAGGATGCCAACGATGGCCTCCCCCCGGGTCGCCAGGAGGGACAAATGGTCCCCGGAGACCAGTTGATGAATGGCCATTTCGAGGGAGACATCCCACTCGACATACTCACCTTCTGCGGGCGCCTGCATGAAATCCTCGACCTTGAGCCCGGCGGCCTTCCGGCACAGGTCCTCCAACGGTGACGATTCCATCCGCTTCTGATTCCGAAGCTGGCGGCGGTACCTGGGACTGAAACCGTACCGGTCGAGCTCCCTTAGCTGGCTGAGGTCGTCGTCTTTCGGCTCCAGGGCCCTCAGCACGTCCAACTGGCTCAATTTGCCGATGACCCGCTGGCGATCGTCCAGGACGAGCACGCCGCGGTGACGATATTTGGTGTGGTCGAACTCCTCCTGGGCCTTTTCCAGGGCCAGGACGGCTTCGAACAGTGTCGCCCCCTCCGAGACCGTCGCGTATTCCGACAGAGGGACCATCACATCTTTCACCAGGTAGGATTTCACGGCATCACCTCCGAATGAAGCGTAACAGGTTCGAATTTCCCTGCATAATCGACATTTCACTCGAAAACAACCACCGAACGCGGGGATGGAATTTCCGAAGGTCCGCCAGGTTTCAATGCAGTATCTGGCTCAGGAAAAGCCTGGTGCGCTCGTGACGGGGATTGGAGAAGAACTCATTTGGAGTGTTTTCTTCGACGATCTCTCCGAAGTCCATGAACATGACCCTGTGGGCGACGCTTCTGGCAAATCCCATCTCGTGGGAGACGACCAGCATGGTCATGCCCTCCCGGGCGAGGCTGATCATCACGTCGAGCACTTCCTTGACCATTTCCGGGTCCAGGGCCGACGTCGGTTCGTCGAAGAGCATCACGTTGGGCTTCATGCAGAGGCTGCGGGCAATGGCCACCCGCTGCTGTTGTCCGCCGGACAATTGCCCAGGGTACTTGTGGGCCTGCTCGGCGATGTGGACTTTTTCCAGGTAGGTCATCGCCATCTCCTCGGCTTCTCTCCGGGGAACCTTGCGGACCCATATCGGGCCGAGGGTCAGATTTTCCAGTATGGTGAGATGGGGGAAGAGATTGAAGTGCTGAAACACCATGCCGACTTCCGCCCGGATTTTCTCGATGTTTTTCAGATCGTTGGTGAGTTCGATGCCGTCCACGACGATCCGGCCGCGCTGGTGTTCCTCGAGCCGGTTGATGCAGCGGATCAGGGTGGACTTTCCGGATCCCGACGGACCGCAGATCACGATCCGCTCCCCCCGCCGGACCTCCAGGTTGATGTTTTTCAGGACGTGGAACTCATCGAACCACTTGTGCATTCCCGCAATCCGGATGATGGGGTCATGGTCTTTCGATTCACTTAGCGGCTTTTCCGATACGACCTTGGTCATGACGTCTATCTTCCCGTATCCAGTTCCCGTTCAAGCTTCCGGCTGAAGTTGGACATGTAGAAACAGCAGATAAAATAAATGAGGCCGACGAAGAGGTAGGCCTCCGGGGAAAACCCCATCCACCGCGGATCCGACAGGGCCGACTGGGTGGTTTTCAGCAGGTCGTACAGCGCGATGATCACCACCAGCGACGTGTCCTTGAACGCGGAGATCAGGATGCTCACCGACGGCGGAATCACGATCTTGAGGGCCTGAGGCAAGATCACCAGCCGCATGGTCAGCCAGTAGCTCAGACCGAGGGACTCCGCCGCCTCGTATTGCCCCCGGGACATGCCCTGAAGTCCTCCTCGCACCACTTCCGCGATATAGGCTGCCGTGAAAAGGATGATCGCGGCCTGCGCCCTCAGAATCTTGTTCAAGGTCACCCCTTCCGGGAGGAACAGCGGAAACACCACCGACGACATGAACAGCAGGCTGATCAGGGGCACGCCCCGTATCAGCTCGATGTAGACGATACAGAGGCTTTTGATGGCGGGCATGCGGGATTGGCGCCCCAGGGCGAGCAGGATGCCGAGAGGATAGGCGGCGGTCAATCCGAACACCGAGAGCATCAAGGTCAGGGGCAACCCGCCCCATTGGGTGCTTTCGACGGCCTTGAGCCCGAGGATCCCGCCTTTCATGAGAATCCCCATGACGGAGAGTCCGATGACCCACAGCCATGCCAGGGATCTTTTCCAGTTCACGCGATATTGGCTGTAGATCAGCAATGCCACCAGCAGCACCATGGCGGTCAGGGGACGCCATTGTTCCTCGTAAGGGTAGAACCCAAAGAAAATGAAGCGGATGTTGGAGGTGACGAACGACCAGCAGGCCCCGTCGACCGAGCGGCACTCCTCCCCGGTCGAAAACCACAGGCTGTCGATGAACGCCCATCGGACAAACGGCGGAATGGTCTTCCAGAGCACGAAAAGGGTCAGAAGCGTCAGGATGGAATTGAACCAGCCGTTGAAAAGATGCTTTCGGATCCATCCGATCACGCCGACGCTGGTCGCCGGGGGTCTGACGAGGTCCGAGTCGTGACGAGGCAGGCGTTGGGGTGTTTCCATGGGCTGTCTACCGCTCCACCAGTCTCATTTTCTGATTGTACCAGTTCATGAAGGCCGATGTGCTCAGGCTGAAAATCAGATAGACCACCATGATCAGCGCCACTCCCTCGATGGCCTGCCCGGTCTGGTTGATGGTGGTGCCGGCCACCGAAACGAAATCCGGGTAACCGATGGCCACCGCCAGCGAGCTGTTCTTGGTCAGGTTGAGCATCTGGCTGGTCAGTGGAGGAATGATCACACGGAGTGCCTGGGGCAAAATGACCAGGTTGAGCACCTGGCCGGGCTTGAGGCCGATGGACATGGCAGCCTCGGTCTGGCCCCGGCTCACCGACTGGATACCCGCCCGCACCACCTCGGCGACGAAAGCCGCCGTGTAGAGCACCAGCCCCAGCAGCAGCGCGCTGAACTCCGGGCTCACGCTGACTCCGCCCTGGAAGTTGAACCCCCGCAGCTCCGGAACGTTCATCGCCGTCGGCGCGCCCCCGAGCCACCACGCCAAGGCCGGAAGCCCCAGGAGAAGCAAGGCGGAAATGCGAAAAAACGGGAAAGTCCTCCCGGTCCGCTCCTGCCGGCGGCGCGACCACCGCCGCAGCACAGCGACGACGACAACGGCAAGTAAAAACGCAGCGGCCATGTACCAATGGGCGGGGTGTCCGGCCGGAACGGTAAAGATCATACCCCGGTTGCAAAGAAACACTCCCGCCACCGGATTGAGGGCCTGGCGTGGCGTGGGGAGGATCTCGTAAAAAAACGCGTACCAGAAAAAAAGCTGGAGCAGGACCGGAATGTCCTGGAACAGCTCGATGTAGGCGGCGGCGAGCCGGGAGACCAGCCAGTTGGTGGACAACCGAGCGATTCCCACAAGGGTTCCCAATACGACGGTCAGAACGACGCCGATAAAGGAGACGAGAAGCGTATTGAGAGCGCCGACGAGAAGCGCTCTGGCATACCGGTCGGCTGCCGAATAGGGGATCAGCGACTCCCCGATCTCGAACGAGGCCTCCTTCTGGAGAAAGCCGAACCCGGTGGCGATGGACTGCCGCTCCAGGTTCGCCACGGTGTTGGACATGAGGTAGTAGGCCAGCAACCCCACCATGGCCACCACGCCCGCCTGGTAGAGGATCGAGCGGATGCGCGGATCGTACCAGAAGAAGGTTTTCCCCGCGGCGTCCGTCTTATCCGGGGCCCTGTCGTGAGTCAGCGTCATCGATGTCGTTCCTGCCCGGCTCGAGAGATTCGGTCTCCGGATACGCCCTGACGGAAGCGGAATAGGGCCCGCTGGAAGAAGGCTCTCTGAGGGGCGCTCTTCCAGCGGAAGGATATATTTATTTGAAAGGCGGGGTGTACATGATGCCCCCGTCGGTCCACAGTGCGTTCAGCCCCCGCTCGAGCTTCAGCGGTGTATCGACGCCCACGTTGCGTTCGAAGATTTCCGCGTAGTTGCCCACCTGTTTCACGATGTTGTAGGCGAATTTTTCGTCGAGGCCCAATGCCTCGCCGTTGCCCGGGCTGACGCCCAGGAATCGCTGAATCTGGGGATCCTGGCTCTTGAGCATCTCGTCCACATTCTGGGAGGTGATCCCCAGGAACTCCGCTTCGATCATGGCCATGACCGAGAAGTTCACGATATCGTACCATTTGTCGTCCCCATGGCGGACGGCCGGCGCCAGGGGCTCGCGGGAAATGATCTCCGGCAGGATCACGTAGTCGTCGGGATTGGGCGCGACCGCGCGCACACCGGCCAACTGGGAGGCATCCGATGTCATGGTATCGCATCGGCCGGCGAAGAACGCCCGATTGAGTTCCGGCGTGCTCTCGATGACGACGGGCTTCATGCTCAGTCCGTTGGCCCTGAAAAAGTCGGCCGCATTGAGCTCGGTGGTCGTTCCCGGCAGCACACAGACGGTGGCGCCGTCCAGCTCCTTGGCGCTTTTCACGCCAAGGCTTTTGGGAACCAGGAATCCCTGGCCGTCGTAATAGTTGACATGAACGAAATTGAGTCCCAGGGCGGTTTCACGCGTCAGGGTCTGCGTGGCGTTCCGGGTCAGCACGTCGACTTCTCCGGATTGAAGCGCGGTAAACCGGGTCTTGGCGGTCAGCGGCACCCATTTGATCTTGTCCGGGCTACCGAAAACGGCCACTGAAATCGCACGGGCGGTATCCACGTCGAGCCCGCGCCAAACGCCTTTCTCATCGGGTTTCGAGAATCCGAACAGTCCCTCGTTGACGCCGACCGAGATGTGACCTTTGGCCTTGACATCCGCCAGGGTGTCCGCGGCGGCGACGCCCGCCGTCAGAAACATGATCGTCAGAGACAGCAGAAAAACGACACGCAGGCTTTTCATGACTTGATCCTCCTCCACAGGGTTCCGGGTTTATCGGGCACCATCACGCTACCAACGGCCGACGGCGGACCCGAGATGAACACAAGGCGCTTTCGGCCGGTGCGGCTGGTGTATGAATCAGCTTCAATGAGTGGTGTTGGATTAAGTGATTGGATGATGTTCTAACTTAGCGGGAGGTGCTTGGCAAGAAAAAATGCAATGAATATCGACAGATCAAATCCGGAAAGACTTTGGTGGGGCCGGCGTGGCCCGGAGCCGGCAACCGGGGGAGTTCGGCCTCAGCCTCGTGGCGCTATTCGAGCGGGTATCCTGCGGGTCAAGGAGTTTCCAGGTAGCCGGGACCCTCGCTCAGATCCACGGCATCCAGGAACTCCTGGGGTGCCACCTGGACGCCCGTCCACAGCGCAAAGGTCCGACGGGCCTGGTAGGCCAGGGTCATCAGTCCGTCCATGAAGCGGATTCCGCAGTCCCGCGCCTTGCGCTCCCAGAAGTTGTTGCTCCGGCCATAGTTGAAGTCCATCATCAGGGAACAGTCCGTGGGTTGGAACCGTTCCAGCCATCCGGAAAGTTCCGGTGCCTCCTCCGCTTCGGATACGGGAGTGGCGTTGATGACGATATCCACGGGGAACGGGGCTTCCAGAAGCTGCTCCATCGACATCCAACGGCCGCCAAGCCGATCGGCCATTCCCCTTGCGCGCTCCTCGTTGCGGCCGGAAATGACGACGGACTCGGCCCGGAGCCAGTTGAGAATGAAAACCGCCGCCTTCGCGATGCCGCCGGAGCCGAATACCAGCGCCCGTTTTCCCGTTACCTCGAAGCCGATGTCCTCGAGCGTGTCCATGAAGCCGATGGCGTTCGTGTTGTATCCCTTGAGGATCTCCCCATCCCAGGCGATCGTGTTGATGGCGCCGATGATCTTGGCGCCCTCCGAGAGCGCATCCAGGTAGGGGATGACGGCCTCCTTGTAGGGCACCGTGATGTTCGCGCCGGCGATGTTGAGAACCTTGAGGCTGTTGATGGCTTCCCAGACCTGGTTCGGCCTGGCCATGAAGGGAACGTAGACGCCCTTCAGTCCGATTCGGCGGAACACGGTGGTGAACATCTCCGGCGAACGGGTGTTGAAAACCCGTTCGTCTCCGATAATACAGTAGACTTTTTTCTGGATTTCGAATGCGGAACGCGGATTTCGGAAGGATCTGTCGTCGAGGGCCATGAACACCTGCCTTCGGGCGTAGAGGCGCGTTTCCGGATTGCCGGTCCCGAAACGCAGAGGAAGGCCGTCCGTCGCCGATGGCCGATCTCGGCCCGCCCCGGCCGGGTGCGCGGAAACCGCGATCGGAAGAACGGATGGCCTCGATCGCCCCGCCATTCGTTAGCGCGCGGGGCTTGCGATTCAAAGCCTGCCCGTCAGCGCCCCGCCTGTCCGGATGGATGCCCCGGATGCGGAGCGCACGGGATGCGGGAGTTCTGGGCGAGCCCTGTCCAATGGATCACCTGAAGACAGTGAGCCTATTGTAGGCGAGAATCAGCCCATGTTCAACAGGCTCTTGATGCTGTCGACAATTTCCTCGGCCGAGGCCGGCTTGGGGAGGTAGTCGTCCGCCTCCATGGACATCCCGTCGTAGTGGGAATAGCGCGTGGAAGTGACATGATCCGCCACGGCGGTCAGCATGAGGATGGCGATGTCGCACAGGCTCGCGTCCTTTTTGAGTTCCGCGCATACCTGGTAGCCGTCTTTTTCGGGCATCATCACATCCAGAACGATGGCGTCGGGGGGGTTCTTCCGGATTTTTTCCAGTCCTTCCACCCCGTTGTAGGCCACGTCCACCTCGAATCCTTCCTTCTCCAGGTTTCCCTGGACCAGCAGCGCGAAATCCGGCTCGTCGTCCACTACCAGTATCCGTTTCTTTTCGGCCACAGGAAACCTCCTTTGCTATTGATGTTGACGGGTTCCGGTTTGCGAAAAACCCGGGACCCGTTTCCGAAACCGTTTCCTCGAGCGCCGCCCCGGCGGCGACGCCCGTCGGCAGCGGATCCGGACGGCATCCGGTCCGTGAACACGCCCGTCAGTGGACCGTCACCGAGTCGAGCAACTCCGGAATCCGATGTTCCCATCCGGCGGCCGAGATGGCCACTCCGCTGAACTGTTCGTCCCGAAGCGCCAGAATCAGCTCTCCGGCCATCCGCAGGCACTCGCGGGACTTGTCTTCCGCCGTCTGAATCCTCCGGATCAGGGTGGAAGGGATCCGAATATGCTTCTGATGCCGTTCGATGTACCTCGCCATCCCCAGGGACTTGAGCAACAGGACCGTGGGGATGATGCGGTGCTTCCGGTGATCGATCCGGGCCAGAAACGGTTCGATCGCGGTCAGGTCGAAAATCGGAGGCGTGACGAAAAACCGTGCGCCGGCCTCGACCCTCCGGTTCATCTTTTCGAGTTCCAGCTCCAGCGCCTGCCCCTTGAGGCAGGGGTTGACGGTGGAGCCGGTCAGAAATTGGGGGATGCCGTCCAGAAACCCGCCGGCCATGTCCCTGCCCTTCTGAAGACATTGAATGCCGTAAAGCAGATCGAGAGTATCGATGTCGTAGACGGCCAGCGCCTCATGATGGTCTCCGAAGGAGGGATCGTCTCCGGTCACGGCCACCAGGTTGCCGACGCCGCACGCATTGGCTCCCAGCAGGTCGGCTTGGATGGCGAGGCGATTCCGGTCGCGGCAGCTCACCTGCATCAGGGTTTCCAGCCCCTTGGACTGAAGGATCATGGCGCCGCACAGCGCGCTCATTCGCATGACGCCGTTGGGCATGTCGGCAATCATGTAAGCATCCACGCGCCCCTTGATCTGGATTGCATTCGAAACCATCAGGGAAACATCCGTTCCCTTGGGCGGCACGAATTCGACCATGACGACAAACTGCCCGGATTCGAATTTGCTTTTGAGATGCATGGTCGCCGACTCCTGAAAAGGGGCATCGAGGCCGCCCCGGTTCACACAGGCAAAGAGCAAGGATCGGGCCACAGGGTGGCATTGAATAAAAACCGTTCATTATCAGCTTGTTGAGACCGTTGCCAGGCCGATACCGATTTTGTTCGGTTCTTGAAAATCAGGGTCCATTTTGGAATACTTTTCTTTACATCGATTTAAATTTCAGATATTTGGAAGCTTAGTTCCATTTTGGCATGGTCCATTTTGGCAAGGACCTTTACCCAATGAGGACGGCGCCCGTTGAGCAATCGAATCCTTCTAGTCGACGACGATCGGGACTTCATGGAAGTGCTGAGCATCCATCTGAAGCGAGGCGGCTTTACGGATGTCCATTCCATCGACAACCCTTTGGACGCCGCCGCAATTTTCGATGAAGGCGAAATCTTCGACATCGCCGTCATCGATCTGACCATGCCGGAGATGGACGGGATGGAGCTGCTGGAAATCATCAAGAACACGAGCCCCAACACCGAGTGCATCGTCGTGACGGCCATCAACGAGGCCAGGGTGTCGGTAAAGTGTCTCAAGAAAGGCGCATACGACTATCTGGTAAAGCCCGTTTCGGAAGAGGACCTTCTCCTGAGCGTCAACCGGGCGCTGGAAAGAAAACGCCTTCTCGACATTCTCGACATGGACAAGCGTGACGTCCTCCCGGAGCTCCACCACAAGGAGGCCTTTTCCCCCATCATCACCCGATCCCGAAAGCTGATCCGCATTCTCAAGGAGGCCGAGCTTCATGCGGCCAGCCCATTCCCGGTGCTCATTACCGGGGAGAGCGGTACCGGGAAGGAGCTGCTGGCGCGGGCAATCCATATGGCCAGCCCGCGTTCCCAGGCCTCCTTCACACCGGTCAACATGGCCGCCATCAACAGCAACCTCTTCGACTCCGAATTTTTCGGCCACATCAAGGGCGCCTTCACCGGCGCGGATGCCGACCGGATCGGCTACCTGGAACACACCCATGGCGGGACGCTTTTCCTGGACGAGATCGGCATCCTTCCCCTGGAACTTCAGGGTAAGCTGTTACGGGTGCTCCAGAACGGCGAGTACGTCAAAGTCGGCGCCAGCACGCCCAAGAAGGCGGATGTCCGGGTGGTCGCCGCCACCAACGAGGACCTGGACCAGCTGATCGCCAGGAGGCAGTTCCGAAAGGACCTCTACTACCGTATCCGGGGAGGTTGGCTGCATCTGCCTCCGCTCCGGGAGCGTCGGGAGGACATTCCACTGCTGATCCGGCACTTCATCGCCAAGACCACCGGGAAGCCCGAAGCCGTCGACATCGAAGTCGATGCCCTGAACGTCCTGATGGACTATGACTACCCCGGCAACGTGCGCGAACTCGAGTCGGTGGTTCAGTCGGCCCTCAACCTGGCTCGGGGAAGCGTCATCAGCCTGAGATGCCTCCAGGACCACCTGCGCCGGCACAAATCCCCGCCGAAGGCCGCTTGCCGGATCGAGACCGGGGGGCTCGAGCCCCTGGAACGCGTGGAAAAGTGTCATATTCTCCGCGTGTATGAACTTACCGGGGGCAACAAGTCACAATCCGCCAAGATCCTGGGGATCGGCCTGAACACCCTGCGCCGCAAGCTCAAATCCTACGGGATTAGCCCGGAAGGGCCTTGAAATCGGTGCCGCGGCGGCTGCCGCGGCAGGAATCGACGTCGGCGGCCGGCAGGAACGGATCAATCGCCACGCCAGAAGCGAGGCGCATTCCACGAGGAAACGCATCATGAAAGACGACCTGGGCCTCTACTATTACCCCTATCCCGGCAACCAAAAGACCCGGATGTACGTCCGCCGCAAGGACGGGGACATCTGGTTCCGCCTCTGGAACGCGGACGATCCCGAACTCTGGGACGAGCACGGGTGGGTCCCTCACGGCGCCATCCGGGAGGCTATCAAGATGTTCCGGAAAACCGGCGACTTCGATCCGGCGGAAGCCTATGATGTGCGGGTGGCCGAGGACCTGATCCGTCGGGAAGGGAAAGAATGACCGTCGATGGGCGTCACGCTGACACTCTCCAACCATCTCTACCTGAGGGGCCTGCCCGGGGAGTTGTCCGAATGGCTCGCCGGGGAACTCCGGTTTCCCAATCCCAAGTGGCTTGAAAACGAGCGCATGGGCCGCTGGAACCGGGGAACGCCCAAGGAACTCCGCTACTACCGGCGGTTGAGAAACGGCGGCATGCGGATTCCCCGGGGTTATATCCGCACCTTCATCCAGGAATGCCGGCGGCGGGAAATTCCCTACGAGTTGGAGGACCGCCGTCGCCGGCTTCCCGAGGTCGACTTCACTTTTTCAGGTGAGTTGAAACCCTTTCAGCACCAGGCCGCCCGGGAGCTTCTCGCAAGGGAATTCGGGACCCTGAGTGCTCCGACCGGCAGCGGGAAGACGGTCATCGGCCTCTACCTTATCGCCAGGCGCCGACAGCCCGCGCTGATCGTCGTCCACACCAAGGATCTGGCCTTTCAGTGGATCGAGCGCATTCATCAGTTTCTGGGAATACCGGAGGCGGAGGTGGGGCTGATCGGCGGGGGGAAAAAGTCCGTGGGCGACCGGATCACGGTGGCGTTGGTTCAGAGCCTCTACAAGCATGCGGCCACGGTGAATCCTAAGGTGGGTTTTCTTCTGGTGGACGAATGCCACCGGACGCCCAGCCGGACCTTCACCGACGCCGTCACGGCCTTCGATTCCCGCTACATGCTGGGACTCTCGGCAACCCCGTGGCGCCGGGACCGGCTCTCGAAGCTCATCTTCTGGCACCTGGGCAACGTCCACCACCAGGTCAGCAAGACGCGGCTGATCGCCTCGGGGGACGTGCTGCCGGCCGAAGTCGTCGTGCGGCAGACCGGATTCAGGCCCTATTTCGACCCGGTCATGGAATACACCCGGATGCTCTCCGAGCTGACCATGGACAAGGATCGCAACCGGCTCATCGCCGAGGACATCCTGGCGGAGTGCAAGTCGTCGAACGGGGTGTGCCTGGTGCTGACCGACCGGAAGGCTCATTGTGAAAATCTCAGGGCGATGCTCCATTACGGCCTCCGGCTCGACGCCGAAGTTCTGACCGGAGACCTGGGCACTACCGAACGGCGTTCGATCATCGAACGGGTTCGAGGCGGGGACGTCAGGGTGTTGATCGCAACGGGCCAGCTCGTCGGGGAAGGGTTCGACTGCCCCGGCCTCTCCACTCTTTTTCTGGCTACCCCCATCCGCTTCAGCGGAAGGCTTCTCCAGTACCTGGGCCGCGTGCTGCGGCCGGCGCCGGGAAAGGACCGGGCACGCGTGTTCGACTATGTGGACGTCCACGTGGAACCGCTGGTCAAGGCCGCCCGCGCCCGTCAGCGAACCTACGGCGAGTAGCCGATCGAACCCGAAATAAAGGATCTTCGCCTGAAGTGTCGGGGTAATGGGAAGGGGCCTGGGGGGCAAGGGATCGAGGGGGGAAGGAGTCCAGGGGTCGAAGGGCCGAGGTTTCGAAGATTCGACTGAAACGCAGAAACACGGCAGGGATCGCCACCCAAAAAAGTCATGAAAATCCTTTATAATAATATGTACTTGCCCCCTTGACCCCTGGACCCCTGGATCCCTGGATCCCTTGACACCTTTCCCCCTTGCCCCCTCGATCCCTTTATTTCGACCCCGATTCCGATAGCGTTTGAAACTGCATCCGGGATGCAGGTTGCGCATCTTTCACCGGTCCTGGAGTCCCCCCATGCGGTACCAGCGTGCCAGGGTATCCGGGGAAACGCCCAGGCGGTAGCCTGCAATGATCAGCTGGTTGCGAAGCGTCGTTTGCAGCACCCCGAGACGCCGCCACCGCCGGGCCGAGGTTCGAACGGGCTGGCGGAGCGTGACGACCCTCCCGTAGCGGGAAAGCCGCCGGATCAACGCGTAATCCTCCATGATAGGGATTTCCGGATAGCCCCCGAGTTCATGAAAGATGCGCGCGGAAAGGAAGAGGGCCTGGTCCCCGTAAGGCCTGCCCAGCGTACGGGAACGCCGGTTCGCCCCCCACTCGACCAGCCGGAGCCCGATCCCGGGAGCATCGATCCGGAGCGAGAAAGCCCCTGCGGCCACCGAGGGATCCCGCAGCGCCCGGCGGACCGCCCGGTCGAAACGGCGCGGCAAACGCGTGTCGGCATGAAGGAAGAGCAGCGTCCCTCCCGATGCGGCGGCCGCGCCGGCGTTCATCTGGCGGCCCCGGCCTTTCGGGCTCTCGATCAGCCGGACGCCGGCCTTCCGGACCATGGACACGGTGTCGTCGGAGCTGCCGCCGTCCACCACGATCACTTCCACGTCTTCTCCCGCCCGGGCGTCCTCAATGGCATCCATGATGCCTTCCGCCTCGTTGAGAGCGGGAACGATCACGGAAATCCGCCTCCCTCCGAGGCCAGCCGCACTCATCGGCCGGCTTCCTTCCAAGCCGCGAGGTCTTCCGG
The DNA here is from genome assembly GCA_049366795.1 of Desulfobacterales bacterium. Lineage (GTDB taxonomy): Bacteria > Desulfobacterota > Desulfobacteria > Desulfobacterales > UBA5852 > CALNZV01. The sequence continues at coordinate 39,198 of JBMNCP010000005.1, read as the reverse complement.
GCGATCGATGTCCCGAAGGGTTTTCAAGCGTCGAACCGATGCCCGTGACGAGGCCAGCGCCGAAAGCGTCTCGTGCAGCACCGTGGCCGTTCCCCAGGGAATGCCGCTGAAAAGCGCCGTCGCCAGCGTCTCGAACCGGTCCTTCCGCGCCCCCAACAGGTAGTAGCCGCCGTCCTCGGCCGGCCCGAACACCAAATCGTGATCTCCCAGACATTCGAATGCCTCCTCCAGCAGCGCCGGCGTAATCCCCGGGATGTCGCTGCCGATCAGCACAACCCGGACCACCATCCCGTCAAAGGCCGCCTCGAGCGCCGCCCGCATCCGGGCGCCGATATCCCCGCCGGCCTGGGGACGGCAGACCCATCGCGGACCCAGCCATTCCGCCATCCGATCCGGGCTTCCGCCTTCGAATCGGACCTCCAGGAACACCGGTCGACGATCCGCCAGCCGGGCGGCAATCGCCGCTGTCCGTTCCACCATCCGGCGGTGAAGATCAGCGGCGCCTGCGGCACCCAGAACAGGAATCAGGCGTGTCTTGGTACTTCCGGGTTCGGGATACCGCGTGAAGAGAATGAGGCGCTCGGTCGGGGGAATCGTGGATGTCATCGCAGGCAACGCTCCTACACCGCAGGGGTCATTCCGTCATGAAAGGCTCGAACAGGCTCCGTATGAAGTCCAGGTTCATGTACCGCTGAAGCGTGGCCCAGGTGTCCGGGTTCCGGATGCCGGCATCTCCCGTCTGGTAGGCCACCCACCCCATCGCGGACCAGGAGATCCCTCTCAGATAGACAAAGGGATCCTTCAGGCGGACCCGATCGGCCAGGGTATCCCGAAGATGCGCATCTGCAACGTTCTTCGCATAAATTCCCAGGAACCGTTCCTTTTCCGACCGGGACATCCGGTAGTCCGTCTTCCAGAGCGTGGTCAGGGGAGAACAGAAGTGGCAGAGGTCCGTGGATGGATCCCCCCATCGCGGCATTTCCCAATCCACCAGGTGAATGGTTCCCCTCCCGCGATTGACGATGAAATTGCCGGAGTTGACCTCGGTGTTCACCATGCACTCCCAGGGATCTTCGAGGAAAAACCGCTCACGCCGGCGGGCGCTTTCGGCCCACGCCCCGACCTCGATCAGAAAACGCCGGATGTCCGGGTCGGCCAGTTCGGACTGGACGTATCGCTCCAGCAGGCCGCTGCACTCCCTGAAAATGAGGCTCAGGGGCTCGGTTTCCCGGATCAGGTGGTTGAGGGACGGAGAGACTTCGACCTGGTGCACGCCAGCGAAGAGGCGGGCCGCCGCCGCGAGGTCGATCCGGTAATCCAGGGGGCGGCCCGGCAGGTATTCCATTATGGAGATCCCGTGGGGAATGCGCCTCCGGGAGTCGTCGACGAAATAGGGGCGAGGTGTGTATCCGCTGTCCTCCAGCAGACTGAGCGCCTTGAACTCGTAGAGAATCTGGTCGTCGCGATTGATCTGGGTGCCGATGTTGACCCTGAATACCAGCCGGATATCCGGGGCGGTGATCCGGTAGTTGAGATGGTATTCACCCCGTGCGAGAGGCTCCACCCGGAAACGCCGTCCGGCCATGACCGGGACCTCCGACCAGTCGGAGCCCGCCAGGTAGCGCGAAACCGCGGGCTGCATGCCCGCCATGGGATCCGTGAAGGCATCGTTCATGGGGTGGGTTCCGAATCCGTCCTGGAGGGAATTTCGACCGCCGCCTCCCGAAAAATCCGGATCTTTTCGGGTGGAAAGACAACGGTCACCCGCTGACCCGGGTTAGGCGGAACGCCGGTGGCCAACACAACGATTCGGCCGGCCCGGCACCGAATCCAGACCCGTGTCGCCATGCCCTCGAAGCTCGTTCTCTCCACCTCACCGGGCACGCCCCCTTCGGCGTCGCCGGGCAGCAGCCGGACATCCTCCGGCCGGATGGTCGCCGTCCGTCGGGGTTGCCCGTTTCCTTCCACGTGCCCGACGGGGAATTCCCCGAAGGCGGTCACCAGGCGTCCATCCAGGACCCGGCCGTCGAAAAAGTTGTCGCCGCCGAAGAACCTCGCCACCTCGGAATCCGCTGGGAAATGGAACAGTTCGCGAGGGGGCCCGACCTGCCGGAGCCGTCCATCCAGAAGCAGGCTGACCCGGTGGGAGATCATCAGCGCCTCCGCCTGGTCGTGGGTGACGAAAAGCATGGTGGTGCGGGTTTCGGCCTGCAGGTCCTGAATGAACTCGCGCATATGCTGCCTCAGATTGGCGTCGAGGCTGCTCAGGGGTTCGTCCAGGAGCAGCACGGCCGGGCGGAGCACCAGGGCCCTGCCGAGCGCGACGCGCTGCTGCTGGCCGCCGGAGAGTTCATGGACCCGTCGGCGCCCCATACCCGAAAGGCCGGTCAGCTCCATGATCTCCCCGACCCGCCGGCGGATGTCCCCGCCGTCGAAGCCTTGCATCCGCAGCCCGAAGGCGATGTTCTGCTCGACATCCATGAAGGGAAACAACAGCGGCTTCTGAAACACCATCACCGCGTCACGCTTCTCCGGCGGCAGATCGTCCACGATCCTGCCATCGATCCGGATTCGTCCGGAGTGAGGCCTGATGAGGCCCGCCACCGCCTTGAGCAGCGTGGTCTTGCCGGCGCCGCTGGGGCCGAGAATGGACATCATCTCGCCGTCGGCGACCGAAATCGTGAAATCGCGGACCACGATCTCCCGGCCGTAGCGCAGGGTGACGCCTTCGAGTTCGAGTTCGCCCATTACCGCACCCCCGCCAGACCGTGCCGACCGAGATATCGGGCACTCAGGAGCAGGACCAGGAAGGCGGGCGCCACGAAGACCAGGCTGACGGCCGCCGCCACCGGCCGGTCTCCGCTGCCCATGAGCGAAAACAGGAGGATCGGAAGCGTGAGCAGCCGGCCGCCGCCGATGATCAGGGTGCTGAGGTACTGTGCCCAGGACAGGAGAAAGGAAAACAGTCCCGCCACGACGACGCCCGGCCATATCATGGGCAGCATCACCTTCCACACCACCCGTGTTCCGGATGCCCCCAACGACCGGGCCTGGTCCTCGAACTCCGGATTGTAGTTGGAAAAAACGCCCCACATGACGAAAACGCTGTAAGGCAAACAGAAGGTCAGGTGCACCAGAACGACCCCCACGAAGGTCTCGGCCAGACCGAGACGGATGAACCACAGGTGCAGCCCCATGGCCACGCTAAGAGGCGGCACGATCACGGGCAGGGTGATCAGCACGGAGGCCAGGTCCTTGCCCGGGAATTCGTAAAGCCCAAGGGCGCGGCCCGCGGGGATGCCGGCGGCCAGAGAAACGGCGGAGGTGACGGCGGCCAGGGAAAAGCTCTCGAGCAGCCCTGCGGTAATCTGTCCTCCCGCCGTCCCCGCGACGTAGCCCCAGGCCCGCAACCCCCATTGCCGCGGCCAGGGTTCCGGAAAAAACCACCGTTCGCTGATCGACCAGAGCAGGAGCGGGATGAAAGGAACGGCCACCGTCAGCACGATGACGCCGGCCACCGCCCGTCGACGCCACCCGCTCATAGCACCCTCCCACGGCTGCGGGCGAACTGGACGATCCGCTGGGACAGCACGACGGCCCCCACGACCACAACCGCGATCACCAACCCGATGGCGATGCCCTCGGGCCTGGCCAACAGGTCGATGTCGCTGTAGTTTTTGTAGGCCCAGACCGGCAGCGTCATGGGGAAGGTCCGTCCCAACAGGAAGGGAACCTCGAATGCCCCGAAAGTGAAGGCGAAAACGATGAGGCAGGCGGCACCGAGACTCGGGAAGATGGTGGGCAGGATGATGAATCGAAACCGCTGCCAGGCTCCGGCGTTGAGGGTCCGGCCCGCGTCGATCAGTTCGTCACCGGCATTCTTCAGGACCGACAGCAGCATCAGGGTGATGAATGGAATCTCCTTCCAGATATAAGCCAGAAGGATGCCCACGGACCACCGGTCGTTCACGAGAAGCGGGAAATCGGACGGGGATGCGGTCACCCCCAGGGAGGCGGCCAGCCGCGACAGCAGGCCCGCTGGAGAGAGGAGGAAAATCACCGCTACGGCGACCACCAGGTGGGGAACGGTGAGCGGCACCTGGAGGATGAAATAAACCGCACGGCTCCGGACAGAGAGCCGGGTCAGCGCCAGGGCGAGCCCCACGCTGAAAACGGCGGCGACGGCCGTGGAGGTCAGCGAAATGTAGAGCGTGATCCGGAAGCTTCCAAGAAAATCCGGGTCCCCCAGCACGTTGATGAAATGCCGGAGCCCCAGCGATTCCATCCCGGCCCCCGGCAGGTGCCCGAGCGCCTGCAGGCAGCCGAGGGCAAGCCCTCCCCCGAAGAGCACCCCTATAACGCCAAGGGCGGGTGCCAACAGCCGGATCAGCCGGAATTCCCAGGAAATCCTACGGGTTCGGACATCCCGCTGGCTGACGGCGGCGCCCAGCATCATCGGCCTTTCAACACGTGGGTCTCCCAGCCCTTTTCCAGCCGGATCAGGATGTCGCTGGGGGGTTCCGGAAGCTGGCGGGCCTGCAGCTCGACTTCCGGCAAGGTGGCCGGTCCCCGCGGCAGCGACCGGAATCGTGACTGCCACTCGCCGTCCAGCCGGGAAGGGTCGATCGCAGGGAGGTCGCCCCAGACGGCCGGATCCGCCTTTTTGAGCTGTGCCTCTGGGGAAAGCAGGAAGTCGGCGGTCACCATGGCGCCGGACTTGTCCGCCGCGTTGAAAGGGATGGCCACGAAGTGGGTGTTGGCGATGGTCCCTTCGTCGAAAACGAAGGTCCGGACGGTGTCCGGGAACAGCCCGTCCAGGATGTTTCGAGAGGCTTCGCCCGGATGGTAGGTAAAGGAGAAATCCACCTCTCCGTCCGCAAACAGGTTGTTCATGCGCACCGGCGACTCGGGATAGGTTTTCCCTTCCCTCCAGAGAAAGGGGGCGATTTCCTTCAGGACCCGGTAGGTCTCGCCCGCCGCCTTTTCGAAATCGGCATCCGAATAGCCGTCCTGCCAGGGGCCGGGGCCTCCCGACACGTGGTAGAAAACGTGGCGGACGAAAACCGACCCGGTGAAGTCCGGCGGCGCCGGATAGGTAAAGCGGCCGGGATGGCTTCGGATCCAGTCCAGAAGTCCGGCAATCGTACGCGGAGGCTCCGGGGTTCGCGCCGTGTCGTAGATCATCACCACCTGGGCGCTCCCCCAAGGAGACTCCATCCCTTCCACGGGGGTTCCGAAATCGTTGTAGACGGAAGGCTTGGACCAGTCCACCAGTTCATGGTGGGGCAGCCGGTCGGCGAAGGGACCGAAGAGAAGGCCGTTCCGCTTGGCGGTCCGGAAGTTCTCCCCGTTGATCCACATGAGGTCCACACCGCCTCCGGTGAGCTTTCCGGCCTGCTTTTCGATCACGAGCTTTCCCACCACCTCGGCAATGTCCTGAACCGGCGCCTGCCTGAGAGTGATGCCGTAAAGGGATTCGAGCCTTTCGGCGACGAAGCCGTTCACGTAAGCGTTGACAGCGGGTGAACCGCCCCACATGTACCAGTCGACGGTCTGCCCCCTGGCCATTTCGACCACTCGCCCCCATTCGGAATTCTCCGGGGAAGCCGCCCCGGAAGTCACCGGAAGAAGAGCAGCCGCCGCCGCCAACCAGCAGATCAGCCGTCTCCAACGCTTCAGAACACAGAAACCGGCAGGGCTCATGTTGTCTCCTTGCACGAAGGCACCCCAAGGCGTCGCGCTCATGGGAGAAGCCATCCTTCATTCCGCCCAATCGGGTCCGGCATCCGGCCCCGATAGCCGACTCCGGGAACCCTTCACCAATTCACGTCGCCTTGTCAACCCGAACTGCCGTTCATGGAGCGGCGGGTCCGCCGGTCGACGGGACATCCGGCTGGACACGCCGAAGTCGCCGGTACAGGCCCGCGTCTGACCCGTTGATCATGCTTCTCCCTTAATTCGCTTTATGATCTTCGGGATGAAAAAGGAGAAAATCAGCAGGCCGATGGAAAAAATCACCTTGAGGGAGACGAGCCGCCCCCAGTCCCCGGAAATCCAGATTTCCTTCAGGGTTCCGATAAAAAAGGTGAAGACAAAAGTCCCCACCAGAATGCCCAGGCCGGTGCCCGCAAAATAATCCCTGAACCGGACGCGGGTCAGCCCCATGCCGAAATTCAACAGGGTGAACGGAAAATAGACCAGCCTCAGGTAAAGCACCGTGGCGAACCCGTTGCGTTCGATAGCCTCGTCGTACCTCCGCAGCCTGTCTCCGACGAGGGAAGCGGCGAAGTCCCGCCCAAGAGTGCGGCCGATGAAAAAGGATGCGCTGGCGCCCAGCATGGCGCCGAACCAGACGTAGACGAATCCCCAGTAGGCGCCGAAGATAACGGCACCGATGCCCGTCAGCAACGTGCCGGGAATGAAAAGGCTGACGCCGGCCGCGTAGACCAGGACGAAAACCAGAGGCGCCCAGAGCCCGGTGCCATCCAGAAACGCCTGGAGCGTCTCGGCGTTCAGATAGCCCTTCAGGGGAGTGTAGCGAACCGTGACGGCGGCCCCGATAACGAAAGCCAGCAGGATCAATGCCTTGACGACGGCTCTCGCTTTTCCGGGAGGCGCCTCCCGCATGGCGGTGTTCATGCGGCACCCCGTTCCGTCTCCGGCGGAACTTCATTTCGAATCGGTTGCGGGGGCTCCCTCAAGCATGTCTCCGCGGGTCCGGTTTCGCGGATTCCGTCCTCGCGGTTGAAAAGAAGATCGGAGGATTTCATTTCGAGCCTCCCCCTTCCCGCCATGCGTTGAGAGACCAGTCGTAGTCGAGGTAGTCGATGACGATGCTCTCCTTCCGGGCTTCCAACGCCTCCCGGAGCGGGCCGTCGGCGTATTTCAGGAAAAACGGAAGAACGCCGCCTTCGAAATCCTCCGCATACCATTTGAAGATGCTGCTGACGAAAAGCGTTCCGTTCTCCAGCCTGTTGTATCCGGGATCGTTGATGAAGGAGCGGGTCGCATCATCCAGCTGTGCGTCGAGCCGCTCTGCGGTAAAAGGCTCCGGATAGAGGGGCGGGCACCCGATCGATGCACAGTTCACGGCGAAGTGCACCCGCGGGTCCTGAAAACGCGGTCTCAGAATTTCGTGTTCGATGTGGTCGAGGCTTACCATCCCGGATCGCAGCCGAACGAAGTTTTTTTTCCACGGCGACCTGAAAAGCGAACCCAGTTCCTTGATCGATTCGACGCCGGGCCAGCCGGTGAGAATGAGCTTGATGGTCCACGCATTGTAGGCGTTGACATAGAAGGCGAACTGTTCGTTTGCCGGAAGCTGCCCGACCTCCACCGCGGCCAGGTGGTCCAGATAGGTGTCCAGAAGGGCCTCGTCCCTCTTGAATCCATCGTAATCCGCAAGGCTCCCGTGGAGATGCTCCCGGAGCAGACTCCCGAAAGCGCTGTGGTCGACCTCTGCGGCGGCGGCGGCTGCGGTGACGGCAAACACGGCCGCTGCGGCCATGATGCCCAGCCAGGGGCGTCCGGCCCGGCCGCCTTTCCCGAAGGGTGCACCTTTCATGGCGTCTCCAGCTCGGAGAGCAGGTTCAATTCCCATGGCATTTCGCCTCCCCTGTTTCCTCCCATGGTATATCGAAATCGGGCAAGGGCAAGCTGCCCGGAAGCAGCCTTAAATCCGGAAGCATTTCCGGTGAGTTAGGATCCGTCTCACCTGGTACGGGTCTTTTCAGATCCCGTTTGCCGTGGTATGGTCGCCGTCGTTGTCGCCAGGACTGCCGTGGACATCCAACCCTCGAAAGCCGCAGAGCGCTTCCCCGGAATCGAACCGGAATCGAACCGGAGGCCAAAAGGCGAAAGTGAATGAAAATCCGATTCAGCGATCATCCGTACCTGATCACAAGTGCCCTGTTCGTGGGGGTATTCCTGTTCGGCGCCTTCGGTTTGGACTGGGGCCGGGAAGACCATGCCTTCGTCCTGCTTCTCTTCCTCATCGTCAACCTGGGTATCCGGTTGGACGAGATATCCCGCGCGATCGGCGCCGGTCGGCAGTCATCATCCATCGCCGGATCGCAGCCGGAGCGCAGCCTGATGACCTCAACCCGGCAGATCGAGACCGAAATCAGCCGCATCCAGGAACGTCTGGAATCGCTGACCGCGCAGTTGAACCGGAAAGGCGAGGAATGAATGCTTCCGCCGCCCGACGGCGATTGACAAATGGAAAAAGGTGGTTATGGTTTCGCGTTAACACAAAACGAGCATTTGACGCCAATTGTTTCTTCGCATGACCGGTTCGTCATCCCTGATGGAGCTGTCGGAAAATGCGTTTCGACGTGAATGCCCTCCCGTCACTCGGTCGGGACACCATCAGCGATCCGCCGTGACGTCCATAGCCGCGGCGAGCCCACCCCGCATCTGACCGGCCTTTTCCCCATTCCATGCCCTTTCCATGACGGCCCGACCACGCTGCTCTCGGAGGGCACGGGAGCACTGGGGCGACGGATGGCCGGCCATCAACTGACGGCGGCCCATGGGAGGCGGTTCACCGGCTTCGAGTCCGCCGTTCGAACCGACACGGCGCAAGGCAGGCGGCAACGGAGCATAGGAATGCCGGGGAGGCAGCCATGCAATCACAGGAGGGTACCTGAAATGATTCGGGTCGAAAATCTGACGAAGTACTACGACGACCTCTGTGCGGTGGACAACATCAGTCTGACCATCGACACCGGCGAAATCCTCGGGCTGCTCGGACCCAACGGCGCCGGAAAAACCACTACGCTCCGGATGCTCACCGGGTACTTCCAACCCACCTCGGGAACCATCCGCGTCAAGGATTACTCCGCCGCGGAACACTCCCTCGAAATCAAGCGGATGATCGGATACCTTCCTGAGTCCGCGCCCCTCTACCCGACGATGCTGGTCTTCGATTATCTGGATTACGTCGCGCGGATCCGCGGGATCTCTCCCGAGGACCGGATCCGCAGGATCGGCGAGCTGGTCGATCTGTGCGGGCTCCACGGCATCCTGCACAAGACGATCGACGAGCTATCCAAGGGGCTCAAGCAGAGGGTCGGCCTCGCCCATGCCATGATGAGCGATCCCGACATCCTGATCCTCGACGAACCCACTTCGGGTCTCGATCCCAACCAGATCGTCGAGATCCGCGACATCATCCGGCGGATCGGCAGGGAAAAAACCGTCATTCTGTCCACGCACATCCTGAGCGAGGCCGAGGCCACCTGCGACCGGATCGTCATCATTCACCAGGGCAGAATCGTGGCCGACGATCGCACCGAGAATCTCATCAGGTCGGGGAACGGACGGATGGAGCTCCACCTGTCCCTGCTCGATACGGACTTCGACGCCGTCAGCGCCAAGCTGAAAACCGTCGAGGGCGTTCTCCGGGTGGAGCGTCTGGACGGCAACCTTCCGGGGGAAACCCAACTCCGGCTGACTTGCGACGGGGACCGCCGGCGCTCGGTTTACCAGGCGATCCGGGAGACCGACTGGGTGCTGGCGGAAATGGTCCAGCGGACCCGGAACCTCGAAACCATCTTCCGCGAACTCACCAAGGAGAACTGACATGCAGCGGGTCATCAGCATATGGAACAAGGAAGTCAGGGACTACTTCATATCGCCCATTGCCTACATCGTCATTTCGGTGTTCCTGCTGGTCACCGGCTGGCTCTTCTTCTCCACGTTTTTCATTTACAACCAGGCGGACCTGAGAAACTTCTTCAACCTGCTTCCGGTGGCCTTCGCCTTCGTGGTGCCGGCCATCACCATGCGGCTTTTCTCGGAAGAGATCAACCGCGGGTCCTACGAAACACTCCTGACGCTTCCCGTCACCTTCCGCGACATCATCCTCGGCAAATACCTCGCCGGGCTCGCCATGGTGGCGGCCATTCTCGTTCCGACCCTGGCCTATCCGGTACTGATATCCACCGTGGGGGATGTGGACTGGGGGCCGGTGGCCGGCGGGTATGCCGGCGCCCTTCTGCTGGGAGGGGCATTCACCGGCGTCGGTCTGTTCGCCTCCGCCCTGACCCGAAACCAGATCGTCGCCTTCATCCTGGGAGCGTTGATCTGCTTCACGCTGACGGTCTTCGACCGCATGCTGTTCTTCTTCCCCGCCTTCATGGTCGACGTGGTGAGCTATCTGGGCGCCGGGCACCATTTCCAGAACATTTCGAAAGGCATCATCGATTCACGGGACATCGTCTACTTTCTGAGCATTGCCTTCATCGGGCTGTACGCCACCCACCTGGTGATGCAGGAGAAAAAATAAGGAGCGCACAATGGCCGAAACGACGACCTACGGCAAATACGTCAAGCTGCTGGTGTATCTCCTGGTGATCGTTCTGATCAACGTGGCGGGAATCACCTTTTTCTTCAGGGCCGATCTGACCGAAAACGGCGTGTACTCCATCTCCGAAGCCAGCCGCAGGGTCGTATCCACCCTTTCCGAGCCGCTGACCCTCAACGTGTTCTTCACCCGGAACCTTCCGGCGCCCTACAACGGAACCGAGCGATACCTGCGGGACCTGCTGGAAGAGTATGCCATTCATGCCAACGACTACTTCAACTACCGGTTCTACGACGTGAGCCCGGAAGAGGGTGACATAGGAATCGGAACGTCGGAAAACCGGAGACTGGCCGAAAACTACGGCATCAACCCGGTACAGGTCCAGGCCATCGAAGGCGATGAGGTGAAATTCCAGAGGGCCTACATGGGAATGGTGATGATCCACGGCGACCAGGTCGAGCGGATCCCCACGATCACCTCCACCGACGGGCTGGAGTATCAGATCACTACCGCCATCCAGAAGCTCAACAACAAGGTCAGCGCCCTGCTGAATCTCCAGAGCAAGATCCGACTGACGCTCTACATGTCCGAGTCACTGAAGCAGGTGGCCGGCTACATGGGGCTCGATGACCTGCCGAAACTTCCGGCCGAACTCGAGCGCATCGTCGCCGATCTCAACCAGAGAACCTACGACAAGCTCGAATACCGGTTCGTGGACCCGGCGACCGAAGCCGAACAGGAGTCGCTTGCCCGGCGCTACAACCTGGTCAACCTCAAGTGGCCGGCCATCCCTGAAGGAAACGTGCCCCCCGGAAGCGGCGCGATCGGCCTGGTCATGGAATACGGAGACAGAGTGCTGTCCATGCCCCTGCTCAGCGTCTTCCGGCTGCCCATCATCGGCACCCAGTACCAGATGACGGATATGGAAGAGATGGACCGGCTGATCGGCGACAGCCTGGAGAGCCTGGTGGACATCAATGAAAACCTCGGATACGTGTCGGATTTCGGTACGCCGCCACTGTTCGGCGGCCGAGGCCCCCAGGCCGGTGGCATCAGCACATTCAACGATCTCGCCTCCCGGACTTACTCGTTCAAACAGGTGGAGCTTTCGGAGGGGCCGGTCCCGGAGGATTTGAAAACGCTTGTGATCGTCCGCCCCACCGAGACGTTTTCCGACTATGCGCTCTACCAGATCGACCAGGCCCTGATGCGGGGAACCCACCTGGCGCTTTTTGTGGATGCCCTCCAGGAGCCCAAGGGGCCGGGAGGCCGCCCCATGGGGCCCCGGGGAGTGCTCGAAGCCTTCGACACGGGCCTCGGAAAGCTGCTGGCCCATTACGGTGTCCGGATCTCCGAGTCCATCGTCATGGATGAGGAATGCTTCAAGCAACAACTCGGGCAGGAGTTCGGCGGCGGGGAGCAGCCCCTGTATTTCGCCCCCATCATTCAGAACGAAAACATCAACAAGGACTTCGACATTCTGCGGAACATCAAGGGACTCATTGCCCTTCAGATCTCACCGCTGGAGATCGACGAGCAGAAAATCGAGGAAAACGGGCTTTCCGCGGTCCGGCTCTTCAGCTCTTCGGATCGCTCCTGGAAGATGGAGGCGCCCGTGCGGCTGGACCCCATGTCCATCACGCCGCCCCCTGGCGATGCCGAGAAGGAAAGCCTGCCCTTGGCCTACGTGATCCAGGGGGCATTCCCCAGCTATTTCGCCGGGAAGCCCATTCCCGAAAAGCCGGCGCCCGAACCCGGGGAAACGGCCGGGGATGAAGCCGATCCGTCGGCACCCGATGCGGCGGAAGGTGCGAAACCGGCCTTTGAAACCACCGGGATCACCATCGACAAGGGAGAGCCTGCCCGCATCTTCCTCATCGCCTCCTCGGAAATGATCCAGGACCGTATCCTCGATCCCGAAGGGCAGAGTCCCAATGCCATGTTCGTCATGAATGTGATCGACTACCTGAACGACCGCGAGGACATCGCCGCCATGCGCACCAAGGTCCAGCGATTCAACCCCCTGGCGCCCACCGATGCGGCCGCCAGGACGGCTATCAAGACCGCCAGCATTGCGGGACTCCCGATTCTGGTGGTGCTGTTCGGCCTGGCCGTGTGGTTCCATCGGTCGGCACGGAAAAAGCGCATCGCCAGGATGTTCCAGGGTGGAACCGCTACGATGGGAGGATGAACCAATCCATGAAGCTCAAGAAGGAAACCATTGTTCTGGCCGTCGTCATTGCAGCCCTTGGACTTTATATCGCGCTCCGCAAGACGGATCGAACATTGTACGAATTGCCGTCGATCCCGGTCGTGGAGGCCGGGGAGATCTCGAGGATCGAAATCACCGGCCCCCAGGGAAAGATCCTGCTGGAGAAGGCCGACGACCGATGGAAACTGCCGCCCGACGGATTCGATGCGGACGCCGGGAAGGTCGACCGGCTGCTGGACGCCATCGACGACCTGGCGCTCACCGCGCTGGTTTCCGAATCCGGAAACTACGCCCGATACGATCTGGACCATGCCAAAAGGGTGATCCTCAAGGCCTGGAGCGGCGATCGGCTGGTCAGGGAAATCGAGGTGGGCAAGGAGGCCGGCACCTTCAACCACACCCATGTCAAACTGCCAGAAGATCCCAAGGTCTATCACGCACGAGGTGATTTCCGGCCGTTGGTGGACCGGCCGCTCGGGGATTTCCGGGACAAGCGCGTGATGACCTTTGACCGGACCGCCGCCAAGGTTCTCGATGTCGCGGCCGGTGAAACCCCGCTGCGCCTGACTTTTACCGAAACGCCGGCGGGCGGCGAAAACCCCGAATCCGACCCCGAAGAGGCCGGTACGGATTCCGAAAGCAAGGCCGGAACCAACACCGCGTGGACCACCCCTGAAGGCCGGGAAGTCGAAGCGGCGGCCGTGAACGATATCATCGGGTTCATGGCGGACCTGGAATGCGAATCCTTCATGGACCCGTCACAGAAGGAGACATTGACGGACCCGATGTACCGCCTGACCGTGACGGCGGACAAGGATTACTCGGTCTCGATATTCCCCAAGGCCTCGGAGGAGGCGAACACCTATCCGGCGCTTTCCTCGGAAAGCCCGTACCCCTTCGAACTCAGCCGCTGGAAGGTGGACGATCTCAAGGAAAACATCGACGCCATCTCGGGCGCCCCCGAATCGGAAGCGGATACCCCGGCGCCCAGTCCCGGGTCCTGATCCGGAAAGTCATACCGACCACTGGACGATCGGCCTTCCGGTCTCGGAAGGCCGATCGCCCTTTCAGGCCCTCGATCCGCTTCGGCCTGCCGTTCATTTTCGATTCCACCTGGCAGCGGAATCGGGATTCGCTCAAAAAACGTCAGCCAGTATTGAGCTTTCAGCGAATTCGGCTTATGAATCGATCAGGAGCCGCGTTGCAATCACCATATCTGCGCCGGCTCCCCTGCCGGCAAGCGCGGCGGCCGGCCCCGCATTTCTTGGCTGTCGATCCCCCCACGTTGAGTTCCCCGAGCAGTTTGGTTCCGGAGCGTGATATTGAATGGGAAGAGTTGATTCGATCGGATAAGGATGGATTAAATGCGAAACCATGCCCGACCGGAGAAGCGGCCCTTTTTCGGATTCCTGTTGATCTTCTGCCTGGCCCTTGGCGTGCTGGCGCCACTGTCGCTCATGGCGGCCTCCGAGGACGAGGAGCCGGCCGTCGTCCTTCCCCGGGACCTGAAGGTCGATGAAGGCCCCGGAACCGAAGGCATTCCGGCTCGTCTTCTCGACAGCATCCGCCGGCAGCCTTTCAATGCCGTCGTCACACTGATCTTTTTCGGCGCCATCGTGCACACTTTTCTCTCCAGCCGATTTCTGGCGGTCGCCCACAGGTGGGAGCACGAGCACGAAGTCAAAAAGGAGCGGGGTCAGGTACCGTCCAATTCGGTGCATCACGGCGCCGAACTGTTTCATTTTCTGGGGGAGGTCGAGGCGGTTTTCGGGGTTTGGGTCATTCCCCTGGTGGCGGCAATCGTGTGGTTTTTCGAATGGCCCACGGCGGTGGACTACATCAGCCGGCGGGTCAACTTCACCGAGGCCATGTTCGTCGTCGTCATCATGACGCTGGCCTCAACCCGGCCGATTCTGAAGATTTCCGAGGCGATCATGGCCAGGATCGCCGGAATCCTCGGCGGATCCCTGACGTCCTGGTGGTTTACGATCCTCACCGTGGGGCCGATTCTGGGTTCCTTCATCACCGAACCGGCGGCCATGACCATTTCCGCCCTGCTGATCTCCGATCACTTCTTTACGCTGTCTCCGGATAACCGATTCAAATACGCGACCATCGGGCTGCTTTTCGTCAATATTTCCGTGGGAGGCGTTCTCACCCACTTCGCCGCCCCGCCGGTTCTCATGGTCGCCGGCCCCTGGGATTGGAATACACCCTACATGTTCATCAACTTCGGATGGAAGGCGATCCTGACCATCCTGGCCGCCAACAGCCTTTACTTTCTATTTTTTCGAAGCGAACTCCGCTCCCTGGAAGAACCCTTTCAAATCCGAAAGCTCAAGCGGGAGATCCTCTCCCGCCACCTTCCCCGGGAATCCGTCGAGACCGAGCTGGACCACGTTCTGGAGGAGATGGACGTCCAGCTGGGATTTCGAAACGAGCTGAAGTCCCGTGTTCAGTCGGTGATCGACGAAAGCCGGAAACGCCTCGAGGCCCGTCTGCTGAAGCTCGTCCCGGACAGGAAGATCGATCCGGACCTGCTTAAAAAGGCCTTCGAGCACCGCATCGAGGAAATCACTGTCAGCCGTCTTCGCCGAATTATGCCGGCATGGCTGCCTGAATCCCAGCGCGCACCCTTCCGGGACCCCGACTGGGACCAGCGGGAAGACCCGGTGCCGCCATGGATCATTGTGGTCCACGTGCTATTCATGGGCTGGACCATTTTCAATTCCCATTACCCCGCGCTCTTCGTGCCCGGACTCCTGTTCTTCCTGGGATTTGCCCAGGTGACCGCGCCCTATCAGAACCGCATCGACCTCAAGCCGCCCATTCTGGTAGGGTTTTTCCTGGGAGGTCTCGTCATTCACGGAGGGCTTCAGGGCTGGTGGATCGAGCCGGTCCTGGGCAGCCTGGCGGAGTTCCCGTTGATGCTGTCCGCAACGGTCCTGACCGCTTTCAACGACAACGCGGCCATCACCTATCTTTCCACCCTGGTGCCGAACCTCTCCGTCGGCATGAAGCATGCCGTGGTCGCGGGGGCGGTCGTCGGCGGCGGGCTGACCGTGATCGCAAACGCCCCGAACCCGGCCGGACAGACCATTCTCAAGGCGCACTTCGAAAACGGCGTTTCTCCGGCGGGGCTTCTGGCCGGGGCTCTGGTCCCGACGATAGTGACGTGGGCGATCTTCTGGGTGCTGGGCTGATGCCTCTGCTCGGCACGACACCCGCATGCCCGCAAGTCGCGGCACCCTTGGGGCGCATCGTGGCCGATCGCAGAGCGCAAGGACTGCCCGAAAGTCCGGGAACCATTGCCGGCGACCACCTACCGGTGGCCGCGGGACATCTGCACGCTTGAGCTGAAGGCCAGGGCGGCCGTTCCATCGGGAACGGAGAAGGACCGGTCGAACCGGCCGCCGCCGTGCCGGGTCTTGTATCCGGAGTAATAGACGGCCTTTCGATCGATCACCCGGCCGTCATCCGCCAGGAAAAGGAGCTGAATGCTCACCGCGTCCGCTGAGAAGATCACGTGCCGGACGGCGCCCCGGACCTGGAGCGTCCGGCTGTCGGCATCACCGGCAACGCTGTACCGGTATTCCAGGGTCACATCACCCGTGTCGGCGACGCCCTCCCCGCCGTTCGGATAACGGAGAGGAATCCGGTCCTCCGGCTGGACGGTCGAGGGAAAGGTCGGCAGACTCTGACAGGCGGGTCCCAGCACGACGATCAGAACCCATATGCCCACCCATTGCCGTACACTTCGTTTATCTTTGCGATTCATGGGGCTCCTCCGGTTGGCAGGTCGGTGCGTCAAAGGTAAGCGGCATCGCGGCGCTGTCCAGAGGTCGAGCATGGAGAGCATCCGTCCAGAACCGGTCTTTTGGGGCCTCGCCGGCGTTATTGGGTGATTGGGGTTTGTGCCGTTTTCAGGATCCAACCATGTCGGCGGATGCCTTCCGCCGCCGGCCGGAAGAGGATTTCGACCCATGTGGCAACGGATATCCCGCAGAATACGTGAGGGCAAGGAAAAGCGGGAAGAAGCCGCCCTCCTGAAAAAAGGCATCGAACAGGTGTCCGGCCGTTTCGATGCCGCCATCCGTTCGGTCAAAGGGTACCGAAACCGCCTCCAGGACCCCGTGCGGAAAGCCTGGCGTTATGTGGAAAAGGCGGTGGATGCGTTTCCTCCACCGGTGGCACTCGACCCCGGCCGGTGGGACCGGGATCCGCTCCTGGGCTCCCTGTTCGTCGACCCGGACCATCTGGAAGCCCTCTTGAGGGATTCACTCGCCTTGAGGGACTATTTACACAAACATCCCGATGGGACCGCCGCGGCGTTGTTGACCGCCACCCGGAAGGAGCGGACGATCTTCTGCACGTTGATCGAGGGCAACATCTGCAGCCGTGATGCCCCTCGGCGCGCCGTGGAGTTCAGGGAACATCGCATCGAGATGCCCACTGCGTCCGAAACCGAACTCCGGGACGCTCTCAAGCGCCGATTGCTGACGGCAGTGGCGACACGGACACGGGAGTCGGTTCAGGACCTGCTCGCCTGGAAACAGGAGTTGGTGGAGGAGCGCGAGCTGCTGACGGCCCAGTTGCGTGAAGCGGCCATTCGCCGCCGAGCGCCGGATGCCGAGTCGACCGCCCCGCCAACCGGGCGGATCGAGGAAGGGCACGCGGTGATCGAGGAGATCGATCGGAAGCTCGGAGAAATCTCCGGAGAGATTGGAACCCCGGAGCTGCTCCTGAACCGGCTCGAAGCCTCCCTCGACCGGCCCGAAAACGTCCTGGGTTTCGAGTTGCTGGACATGCGGCTCAACTGGATGGGCGTCATGCTCAAGCCGGATTCCAGGGAAACCGGGAAGCGGATCGTCCTGCCGGAAATCACCTTCGAGGACGGCGAGCGCCGGGTGGCCGTCCTGGTCGGAATCGACAAAGGATAGCCACGCGACCATCAACGATCGAAGCAAAAATGTAGCCCAGGACGCCCACCTCCTCCATCACCATGCAAGTGGTCACCCAGTCCAGGCCGCGACCTCCCCACCGGATGGGATACCGGCAACCCATGAGGTTCCCGGGAGTGGTGTACCGTTTCGCGAGGATTGCAACGCCGCGTTTCGACCTGAAGCGACTTTGACTCGCAGGCCGTCAACGCCCGTTCAAGGGTGGAATGCACCCGCCGGAGGAGTATCCATCGATGGACGGGCTCGATTTAGGGTTTGAATTCTTTCGTAATTACCGTAATATGCTGCAAAACTGCAACGCCAATCGAGTGATCGACCGATGACCGAAATGTTGGAAAACCAGACCCAGATCATACTGGACAGCATTGCCGACGGGGTATTTACCGTCGATGCCGACTGGCGGATCACCTCTTTCAACCAGGCAGCCGAACGCATCACCGGCATCCCGAAGGAGAAGGCCTTAGGCCGTCACTGCTACGAGATCTTCCGCGCCAGCATCTGCGAGCAGCTCTGCGCCATGCACCGGACGATGCAGACCGGAAAGTCCGTCATCAACCAGTCCATCCACATCGTCAACTCCACGGGCGAACGGATCCCGGTGAGCATCTCCACGGCGCTGCTCAAGGACCGTTCCGGCCGGGTGATCGGCGGCGTGGAAACCTTCCGGGATCTGAGCGAGGTGGAAGAGCTCCGGAAAGAACTCATCCAGCGCAATTCCCTGCTCGACATCATCAGCAAGAACAAGGCCATGCACCAGCTCTTCGACAAGATCGAGCTGGTCGCCGAGAGCGACACGACCGTTCTCATCGAGGGGGAAAGCGGCACCGGCAAGGAGCTCTTCGCCAAGGCCATCCACGCCCGCAGCCATCGTAAATCCGGCCCCATGGTCGCCATCAACTGCGGCGCCATGCCCGACACGCTGCTCGAATCCGAATTGTTCGGGTACAAGGCAGGCGCCTTCACAGACGCCAAAAAGGACAAGCCGGGCCGCATCGCCCTGGCCGCCGGGGGGACCCTCTTCCTGGACGAGATCGGGGACATATCGCCGATGCTCCAGATCCGGCTTCTGCGGGTATTGCAGGAGAAGTCCTACGAGCCGCTTGGCGGCGTCAAGTCCGAGCGTACCGACGTGCGTGTCGTGACGGCCACCAATCGGGATCTGGCACAGATGGTCGCGGAGGGATCGTTCCGCGAAGATCTCTACTACCGGATCAACGTGGTGCGATTGACCCTCCCGCCCCTGAGAGACCGCCGGGAGGACATTCCCCTCCTGATCGACCATTTCATCCGGCGGTACAACCAGTTGAACGGCAAGAGCATCAAAGGGGTATCCCCCGAGGTCCTGTCGCTGCTCATGCAGCACACCTTTCCGGGAAACATCCGCGAGCTCGAAAACATCATCGAATACGCCGTCCTGGTTTGCCGGAAGCAATGGCTGGAAATCGACCATCTGCCCGACAACCTGAAGAGCGTTTCCATCAACGGACAGCTGGAATGCCCGCCGGCCAACGGCTTGTCGGTTCAGGACTTCGAAAGACAGATGATCCTGGACGCCCTCGAGCAGAACAACTGGAACCGGTCCGCCACCGCCCTGCAACTGGGCATTCACCCCACCACCCTCTGGCGGAAGATCCGGCGGTTGAACCTCGCTCCGCCGCCTCGAAACGGACGATCCAAGCGCTCCTGAATATTGCAATATTGCATCATTCAACTTGCATTATGATGCATATATGCATTGCTAATCTGCAACACAATCTTCCTGCCTGAAGCCGTACTTCCTAATTATAAATTTATTATCAGATAGTTATATTGTTCGAGGCCCGTCCCGGATCACCTGGCACACTCCGTGCGTGTTGCATAATGTAGCGTTGCCGCCGGCAACATCCCTGCCCCGCACCCCGTATCGATGAAAATGAAAAGGTTCGATGATGAGCCGGATGATCGCCTTCCTCAAATACAGTCTGGTCTCCCACCTCGCGCTGATGGTGGCGGCCATTCTCCTTCTCGGGGCGGGACTTCAGGCGGCCTTCTGGCTCCATCACCAGGCGGAACAGCACCTCAACAACACGATCGGCAGCGTCGACCGCATCAGCACGGCCGTGCGGCTCGGAACCCACTACGCGATGATGCTGAACTCCAGGGAAGACATCAACCAGATCATCCAGAACCTGGGGCAGTTGCCCGAGGTCCGGCACCTTCGCATCTACAGCAAGAGCGAGGAGATCAAATACTCGGACACCGCAACGGAAATCAATCAAAAACCCGAGGTCCGGCCGGCCGGCTGCGCGGCTTGCCACGCCGTCGACCCTCCCCGTGAGGCAGCGGATCTCAGCCAGAGAACCCGCATCATTCGGCAGGCGGACGGGACGCGTGTGCTCGAGCTCACCACTCCCATCTACAACGAGCCCAACTGCGCGGCGGAATGCCATGTTCATCCGGCCGAGAAGAAAGTCCTCGGGCTCCTGGACATCGTGGTGTCGCTGGAGGAAAGCGATCGGGAGCTCCTGCGGATGCGGATGCTGACAGGGGCCACCACCGGCGGAATCTTCGTCATATCCTCCATCATCATCTACCTGGTGATCACGTGGCTCGTGAAACGGCCGATCGACCGTCTGGTGGAAGGGACCCAGCGGATTTCCGAAGGAAAATACGGCACCGAGATCCGGATGGACCGGCGAAACGAGTTCGGCCGACTCGCTCTCGCCATCGCCGAAATGGGCCGGGAAATCGGACGACAGCAGGCTGAAATCCACCGGGAACGGGATCGGTTCGAACGGCTTTTCGAGCTGGTGCCCTGCCTCATCACGGTGCAGGACCGCGACTTCCGCCTCTCCACCTACAACCGGAAGTTCGACGAGCTGTTTGCGCCTCGCCTCGGAGATTTCTGTTACTCCGCCTACAAGGGCAGATCGGAGAAATGCGAAAACTGCCCGGTGGAGAGAACCTTCATCGACGGCCGCTCCCACTTCAGCGAAGAATCCGGCACCAACAAGGACGGCAGTCCGAGCCACTGGATCGTCACCACCGCCCCCATCTTCGACGATAACGAAAACGTGGTGGCCGCGATGGAAATGAGCCTCGATGTCACCCAACTCAAGCAGCTCCAGGAACGCCTGCTCGCAACGGAAAAGAAATACCACACCATATTCAGCAACATCCCCAACCCGGTTCTCGTTCTCGAAGCCGACAGCCTTGTCATCATCGACTGCAACGGCGCGGCCTGCGACTTGTACGGCTACGACCGGTCGGAGCTGGCCGGCAAGCCGTTTCTGGACCTGTTCGATCCCGAGGAGCGAACCCTCTGGGAGGGCGAGGTCCGATCCCGCAATGTCATCGACCAGGCGAAGAATCGTTCCAAGGAGGGGCGGACCCTTTTCGTCACCATCCGCGTCTCCCCTCTCGAATACCCGGACCGGAACGTCCTCCTGGTGACGGCAAGCGACATCACCAAACGCGTGGAAGCCGAGCAGCAGCTCGTCCAGGCCGGCAAGATGGCCACCCTCGGGGAGATGGCCACCGGCGTCGCGCATGAGCTCAACCAGCCCCTTTCGGTCATCAAGACCGCCAGCAGCTACTTCATGCGCAAGGTCAACCGCCAGGAACCGATCGCGCCGGACGTTCTGTTCACGATGTCGAAGGAAATCGACAGTCACGTGGACCGGGCCACCCGCATCATCAACCACATGCGCGAATTCGGTCGCAAATCGACCCTCAGCCCCGAAATCGTGCAAGTGAACGACGTCATCCGCCGCGCCTTCGACATCTTCAGCCAGCAGCTCAAGCTCAGGGGAATCGAAACCGTCTGGGAACTGGCCGACGGCCTGCCCCCGGTCAAGGCCGATTCGGTCCGGCTCGAACAGGTCTTCATCAACCTGCTCGTCAACGCACGGGATGCGATCGAAGACCGCTGGGAACACGAAAAATCGCCGCATGGGACCAAACGCATCACCCTTCAATCGGAACTCGGGGCCGGAACCATCCTGGCAAGGGTCAGCGATACCGGCGGCGGCATCCCCGCAGCGCTGGTCGACAAGATCTTCGAGCCGTTTTTCACCACCAAGAAGGCCGGCAAAGGGACCGGTTTGGGGTTGTCGATCAGCTACGGCATCATCCAGGGGTTCGGCGGCCGCATCCGCGTCGCCAAGACCGGGGAACCCGGAACCGTCATCGAGATCGAACTGCCGGCCGACAGCGCAACGCCATGAAAACAGACACCCTTCATCCCAATCGTTCCCTGCTCCTCGTCGATGATGAGGAGGGAATCCGCAATGTGCTCAGTATTTCGCTTTCGGACATGGGATACGACGTCAAAACCGTCGAAGACGGCGACCAGGCCATCGCCGCCTTCAAGGAATTGCGTCCGTCCATCGTTCTGACGGACATCAAGATGCCGGGCATCGACGGCATCGAGGTCCTTGGCCGCATCAAACGCATCGACCCGGAAACCGAAGTCATCATGATCACCGGCCACGGGGACATCGATCTCGCCATCAAGAGCCTGAAGCTCGAGGCCACCGACTTCGTCACCAAGCCCATCAACGACGAAGCCCTCGAGATCGCCCTCAAGCGGGCGGAGGACCGGCTGGCCATGCGGGACAAGCTCAGGCGATACACCGAGAATCTCGAGCACCTGGTGGAGGAAAAAACACGAAAGCTCATCGAGGCCGAGCGGCTGTCGGCCATTGGAGAAACCATCGCCGGGCTGTCGCACGCCATCAAAAACATCGCCGGCGGGCTCAAGGGCGGAATCTTCGTTCTGGAAAAGGGAATCGAGCTCGACAACCGGGAATACCTGCAGCAGGGCTGGACCATGGTCCGGGGGAACGTCGACAAGATCACCCGCCTCTCCCTGGCCCTTCTGGACTACGCCAAGCCCGGCGACATCCAGTACCGGATCTGCGACCCGGCCCTGCCGGCCCGGGAGGTCGTGGAGCTCATGTCCGCCAATTCGGAGAATTCCGACGTGCATTTCGACCTCCAGACGGCGCCCGACCTGGCGGAGATCCATCTCGACCCCGAATGCATTCACCGCTGCCTGATGAACCTGGTGACCAATGCGGCGGAGGCCTGCGGAGAGGACGACAGCCCGGGCAAGGAGCGGCGCATCACCCTTGAAGTCAACCGGCTCGACGACTGGGGCGTTGAGTACCGGGTCGTCGACAACTGCCTGGGCATGGGCGAGGAGGTCCGGGAAAACATCTTCAAGCGATTCTTCAGCACCAAGGGCACCCGGGGCACCGGCATCGGACTGATGCTGACCAAGAAAATCGTGGACGACCTCAGGGGGCATATCGAGGTGGAAACCGAAAAGGGCGTGGGCTCCACCGTCATCATGAGAATACCCAAGGGGGAGAAAATCTGGCGGCGGAGGTTCTGATCCCCCCGGACGAATTGCGGAAAAACCATGAACACGCTGACTCTACCCTATCACCAAATCGCCAATCTCCTCGACTTTCTGTCGGCAGGCGTCGTGGTCCTTTCCGCCGAAAGGAAGGTGCTCTGCATCAACCGGACGGCGGAGATGCTCATGGAGATCGAAGCCGACCAGGTGATCGGCAGGTCCTGCGGGGACGTCTTCGGCGCCTACCTGTGCACCGGCGAATGCCTGTTCGATCAGGCGGTCCGCCTGGGCGGCAACGCCATCAGCCATGTCATCGAACCGCCGCCGTCCCGGAACGGCGGCAGCCTCAACAAGATCGTGTCCCCCATCTACGGGCCTTCGGGCCGGGTGACGGCCTGCCTGGAAATCTTCCAGGATGTCTCCGCTTTCCGTGAACTGGTCGAGCGGTTGGGAGAGGAAAGCCGGAAGATGCGCGAGATTCTCGACCACCTGGACATCGGCGTCTTGACCTGCGACCGCGGCAGTCATGTCACCTTTTTCAATGCGATGGCCGAATCCATCACCGGCTTTCGCCGCCAGGAACTTCTGGGGAAATCCTGCCGGTCGGTTTTCAACGAGGCGTTCTGCGGGCCGCTCCTCACCGATGGATCGGAGGCGCCCCCTTTGGAGGCCAGGGAAATCGAGATGGTCAACCGGAAAGGCAAGCCCATCCCGGTGAAAGCGAAATACCTGCCGCTGCGCAACAGCTCCGGCCACCCGGCGGGCATGCTCACCACCTTCAGCGACCAGTCGCTCGTGGTTCAATATCGCAACGCGGTGAAGGGAAGCCGGACGTTTTACGACATGGTCAGCAACGACCCCAAGATGCAGCGCATCATGGAAATCCTTCCCGCCGTCGCCGAAACCGACACCACGGTCCTGATCGAGGGTCCCACCGGATCCGGAAAGGACCTGCTGGCCAAAGTGATCCACTCCGCCAGCCCGCGATCGGAGCATCCGCTGGTCAAGGTCAACTGCGCCGCCCTTCCGGACAATCTCCTCGAATCGGAGATGTTCGGCTACGTCAAGGGGGCCTTCACCGGAGCCGATGTCGACAAGCCCGGCCGCTTTCAGGAGGCGGACGGCGGGACGCTGTTCCTCGATGAGATCGGCGACCTTCCGCTCGCGCTCCAGGCCAAACTGCTGCGGGTGATCGAGGACCGTGAATTTTACCCCCTGGGCGGCCGGAAACCCTGCCGGGTGAATGTCCGCATCCTGTCGGCCACCAATCTCGGTCTGCGGCAGATGGTCGGCGAAAAACGATTCCGGGAGGACCTCTACTATCGCCTGAACGTGATGAGGATCGAACTGCCGCCGCTCAGCGAGCGGCGCTCCGATATCCCCCTCCTGATCGACCACATCATGAAGCGGCTGTGTCTGCTGAACGGCCGGCGGGTCGAAAGGATCACCGAGGCGGCCATGGAGATTCTCCTCAACCACGACTACCCCGGAAACGTCAGGGAATTGGAAAACATACTGGAGCACGCCCTGATTCTCTCCAAGGGTACGGAGATCGACCGCAACCATCTGCCGATCGCGCTTCAGCAGGCCGCGGTCACGCCGTGCGGGGAAGGGCCCGGGGAACCGGGATCCTACGATCCCCGGGACGCGGAAAAAAGGCGGATCGAATCCGCCCTGCGGCGCCACAATGGCCACAAGGGCCGCACGGCGGCGATGCTTGAAATGGATCGGACAACCCTGTGGCGCAAAATGAAGCGCTACGGCATTCGCGGCTGAACCGCTGCGACACCCGGGATCGGCTTCCGGAGATGTTGCAGAAGATGCTGCAACGCGTTGCGCAACAAATAGCAACAAGGCGATGCGATGTTGTTAACGAACAAATTCAGCCAGATGAAGTGTATACTTCCCATATCTGAAGACCACGGGATGCAGCACGATGCAACAATGCCTGCCATCACAAGGCCCGGGCTTCTTCGCTTCAACGGGTTACCCGTTGGTTTTGTTGGGTTTTTTTATTCTTCTTCTTTCGATGAATCCCTGGCACGGATTCTGCTGAAGTATTCGACAGTACCATCGATCCGGATCACTTCCATTCAGCGGACGGGCATCACATGAACACAATTATTCTTCAAGACAACGGGCAGATCGTGAAGGACGGGCAGCCGATGACCGGCGATGTCCTGCCGGTCCTGAACCATGCCGTAAGCCTCGACCCCGCCTATTCGCTGCGGAGTTTCTTCCGCCTGCTGAAAAGGTTTCCGGATCTCGTCCGCCTGAGTCCGTTCTTTCCGGCCACCATCGAACAGGTTGCGGAAAGTCCGGCGTCGGGATGTTCGACCGAAGAACTCGACCACCTCGAATTCAGCAAGGCCGTCGAGATGATCGGTTTTCCCGGTGATCCCCGGCTGGAGATCTTCACGTCGCTCAAGGGTGTCAAGTCGGATGCCGCGCACGGCATCCATTCCTTTGGCTTGGGAGATCTGCTCGATCTCCCTTTGAGGCTCGGCAAGCTCAAACATGTCATCTTCGGAGATCGGGTCGACGTCTTCGAGTTCGCAACCTTCATCAACCTGTTCGAGTTCATCGACGGACTGGCCTGGGAGTTGAGTTTTCAGAACCAGCCACAGCAATGCGAGATAAGGAGGTAAGTCATGTTTGAGAAGATCTTGTTTGCGACTACGGGTTCTCCGACCTGCGACGCGGCGGCGAACGTGGCCTTCGATCTGGCCGAGAAGTACAAATCCAACCTGAAGGTGTTTCATGTGTACGGATACCCGACGAGGGGGTACAGCCCTTACGTCTTCGACGTCCGTACCGGCGCCGCCGAAAACGCCGACAAGGACTATCAGTCCTGGGTGTTGGAGGAAATGAAGAACACCTATGCGAAGCTGATCGAGAAGAAAAAGCCCGTCGATATCGAAGCGCGGATCGGCGTGCCGCACACCGAAATTCTCCGGGAGGCAAGAAAATTCGAAGCCGACCTGATCGTCATGGGCGCGCACACCCGGGACGAGGATGTGGGCTCGAGCCGGTTTCGAGGCGTCGTCGGCAGCACCATGCAGCAGGTAGCCCGCAAGGCCAGATGCCCGATTCTGATCGTCAGCCGACCCTGCCAGACCTGTTTCTGGTATTTCTCCAACCTCGTCTTCGCCACGGACTTCTCCAAGGCGGCCGATTCGGCCTTTATGTTCGCCTACAAGGTGGCCGAGGAGATCGGCTGCAGACTGCACATCTTTCATGCGGTCGATATCAGCACTTTCCAGATCGGCCGGGAGGAAAAGCAGGACTGGATCGAAGCCCAGGTCAAGGCCGCGAGAGAGAAGATCGAATCCCGGTACATCCGGAAGATGGAGAACTTCGACAATTACAGCGTCGATGTGTGGGAGGGCATCCCGCACGTGGAGATACTCAAGTTCGCCCGGGAGCGCAACGGCGATCTGATCATCATGGCCCACCACACCCGTGAGATCGACCCCGATGAGGCGCTGTTGGGAAGCACCGTCGAGCAGGTGGTGCTCCGGGCCGCGTGCCCCGTGGCCAGCGTAAACCATCCCGACAAGGTGGCCGAGGCCGCATAGCCGGACCGGATGCCGGATCATGGAGTTACCGGACATGGAGCCAAAGACCATCCTGATCGTCGACGATGAGATGGACATGCGGTTTTTCCTGGCGACCCTCGCCGAAACCAACGGGTACCGCTACCTGCTGGCAAAAAACGGCGGCGAGGGTCTCGAGGCGGCGGAAGAGAGCCATCCCGACCTGATCATTCTGGACATCATGATGCCCAAGGAGGGCGGTGTCCACATGTACGGGCAGCTCAAACAGTCCAGAATGCTTCGGGACATCCCGGTAATCGTTCTTTCCGCCATCTCCCGGAAGACCTTCTACCACTATATGAAGATGCTCAGCGTCCGGATGGGCGACATTATCCCGGAGCCGGACGCCTATCTGGAAAAACCGCCGGAGGCGGAGGAGATCCTCGCCGTCATCCGGTCCTTGATACCTTAAGCCTCAGGAGCAAAAACCATGTTGACCGAAAGCGAGAAGGGAATGAATGCAAAGACCCAATGGGACTGGGACGTGGGAAAGAAATCCGTTGCGGACGTGGGCGGATGGGCGAAAGATTTCGAATGGGTAGAGGAACCCTGCGCCAGCCCCGACGGAGAGCGGGTGGCCGCGGTCGTCAAAACCGGCGAGGGGGAATTCAGCGCCTGTGTCAACGGGGAGGCATGGGAACAGACCTTCGATAAGATATGGTACCTGCGGTTTACCGGGGACGGCCGTCTTTGCGGGAACGTCTCCAGCACCGCCGAGTGGAGTATCGCGGTGGACGGCGAGCCGTGGGAGAACACCTTTGAATACATCTGGGATGTGAAATTCCCGGCCAACGGCGGCTCGATCGTGTGCGCCGCCAAGAGTGGAATGGAATACTTCGCCGTCAGGGACGGCATCCAGTGGGACCAGACGTTTGCCAATCTCACCGGTCTCCTGGCCACGCCGGAAGGCAGCCGGTCCGCGGCCGTGGTCCAGACCGTGGAATTCAGCGAAGGGGAAATCTTCAAGTTCAAGGAAGGCTGCTATACCGTCGCCGTCGACGGAAAGCCCTGGCCCCGGAATTTCGTCAATGTCTGGGATCCGTCATTTTCAGCGGATGGAGCGGCCGTGGCCGCCACGGTCCGGACGACGCTCTATGATTACACGGTTGCGGTGAACGGTGAGCTGTGGCCCCGGTTTTTCTCCTGCGCCTGGCAGCCCAAGTTCAGCCCGGCCGACGGCTCGGTCACCGCTCCGGTTCAGGCCGACGGAGGCTGGCGGCTTTACCGCGACGGTACCCAACTGTGGAACGGTAAATACGTCCAGCTTTGGCATCAGCAGTACAGCCCCGGCGGAGACCGGATCGCCGCCATCGTCGCCCCCCGCTATGGACGATGGACCGTGGCCGTCGACGATCGGCCGTGGGAGATCACCTTCGGCGACATGGTGGTGGATATGGTGTTCAGCCAGGACGGAAGGCGGGTCGCCGCCATCGGAGTGGAGAACCAGCGCCGGACCCTTGCCGTCGACGGAAAGTCCTGGCCCAAGACTTACGACATGGTGTGGGCGCCGGTGTTCAGCCCCGACGGCCGCCATGTGGCCGCCAAGGTCGAGAGCAGTGGCCTGTACACCATTGTCGTGGACGGGGTCGCTCATCAGACGGAATACACGGCGGCATGGGATCCGGTCTTCAGCCCGGACGGCACCAAGATGATGATCCGCGGCATCGAAGGCGCCGGCGAATCGGCGAAATATACCCGAACCGTCGTCCCCGTTGCCGACATCCTGGGATAAGGAAGGAAAAGGCCATGCACACGATTTATTCTTTTCTGACAGGCCCGATGGCCTGGATCGCTTTTATCGTCTTTTTCGGGGGCATCCTGTACCGCCTCGTTTCCCGCGGCCTGCTGGCCAAGCGAAAGGATGCCGTGTTCTATGAATACTGGAGCTTCCGTCACGCCATCCGCTCCATCGCCCACTGGATCGTCCCCTTTGCGAGCACGAATTCCCGCAATCGCCCGATCCTCTCGATCGTCACGTTCGTCTTTCACCTGCTTCTGTTCATTGCACCTCTATTTCTTTTCGCCCACATCACCCTCATCAACGAAGCCTTCAACGTGAGCTGGTGGTTCATGCCGGACGGGGTTGCGGACGTCCTGACCGTGATCGTTGTCGGCGCCTGTCTGTTCTTCTTCGTCCGCCGGTTGACCCAGAACGAGGTCCGCTATCTGACGACGATGTCGGACTACGTGGTGCTCTTCATGGTCGCGCTGCCGTTCATCAGCGGGTTCTGGGCCTACCACCAGTGGGCAGGCTACGCGTTCATGACGCTGCTGCACATCTTCTCCGGGGAGGTGCTGCTCATGGCCATCCCCTTCACCAAACTCAGCCATATGTTCTTCTTTCCCTTCACCAGGGGCTACATCGGGTCCGAGTTTGGCGCCGTACGGTATGCAAAAGACTGGTAATTGAACCCCTCGAGGAGGAAATCCATCATGGCTGAAGTCATCAGCAAGGAAAAAGAAAAACCCTATGACGCCGGGATCGAAAAAGGGGCGGAGCACTTGACCCCCGAACACATCCGGGACGTCATCCAGGGCATGCTGGCCACCGAAGGCGGCGCCCGGTTAAAGACGTACACGGAAATGTGCGTCCACTGCGGCCTTTGCAGCGATGCCTGTCATTTCTACCTGTCCAACGACAAGGACCCGCGCTTTTCGCCCGCCGGCAAGGTCAAACAGACCATGGCCGAGATTCTGAGGAAAAACGGCGCCGTCTCGGTCGACTTCATGAAGCGGGCCTCGGAGATCGCCAGCACCGAGTGCAACGTCTGCAAGCGCTGCGCCATGTACTGCCCTTTCGGCATCGATGTGGCGTACATCATGCTGTTCGTTCGACGCATCTGCCACAAGCTTGGCATCAGCCCGTTGTACATCCAGGACACGGCCCACAGCCACGCCGCCACCTTCAACCAGATGTGGGTGAAAGACGACGAATGGATCGACTGCCTCCAGTGGCAGGAGGAGGAGGCCCAGGAGGAGATCCCCACCCTCCGGATTCCCCTCGAGAAGGAGGGGGCGGACATCATGTATTCGGTCATCGGTCCGGAGCCCAAGTTCCGGGCCCAGCTCATCTACCAGGCGGCCGTGATCATGAACGTTGCCGGAGTCAACTGGACCATGCCGGCCACCCCGGGGTGGGACAACAGCGACATGTGCATGTACACCGGGGACAATGAGTTGATGGCGCGCCTCAAGAAAGTGCATTTCGAGACCGCCATGCGGCTCAGGGTCAAGAAGATCGTCATGGGCGAGTGCGGCCACGCCTTCCGATCGGTCTACGACATGGGCAACCGTGTCCTGGGATGGCGGATGCACCCGATCCCAATCGTGCACTCCATCGAGTTCTTCTATGAGCTGATCCGGGACGGGAAGATCCACATTCCGAAAAAATTCGACAAGCCGGTGACCATCCATGATCCCTGCAACGTCGTGCGGGGGCGCGGCCTCCATGAAATGCTTCGCTACGTGGCGCACGCCATCTGCGAGGAGGTCATCGAAATGACCCCGAACCGGGAGCACAATTTCTGCTGCTCGGCCGGCGGCGGCGTGATCAACACGGGTCCCCCGTGGAAGATGAAGCGCGTCGACGGCAACAAGGTGAAGGCCCAGCAGCTCTTCGAGGCGAAAAGCAAGGGCGCGCAAACCTGCATCGCCCCATGCCACAACTGTCACGGCGGGCTCGAGGACATCATCCACCACAACGAAATCGGAATGGACCTCAAGTTTTTGGGCGACATCATCTATCAGGTCATGGAGAAGCCCGAGGCGGAATGATCGACCGGCCGCCCCGAGTCGATTCGGACACAATGAAAGAGACAAAGGAAACGACCCATGGCTAAGAAGAAACACGCAATCATCCTCTGCGGCGCCCTGGCACTTGTGCTGGCCTGTTTTTGCGCGTATGCTCAAGAAGATATGGAATTCGTCGACGACACGGCTTTCATGGAAACCATGCGGCCTTCGGCCGCTTTCCGCCACGACGAGCACAACGACATCGCGGGAATCGACGACTGCGGCGTTTGTCACCATCTCTACGACGAAGACGGCACCCTGCTGGAAGGCGAAACCTCCGAGGATATGGAGTGCGGCGAATGCCACGCCGCCGGAGACGACTACCCCATGGACCTGGTCCGGGCATTTCATCTCAATTGCAGGGGATGCCACGAGGAACAGAAGGCCGGCCCGGTCGTCTGCGGCGAGTGCCACCGGAGGCAGCGATAGCCGTCGATTTCGCGGGCACTCCGGATTTTCTCTCTCCCGGGGTGCCGCTTTCGCCGAACGGTTGAAAAAGGAGACATGTGATGGCCAAGAAGATCCTGATCGTGGATGACGACCCCGTCATCGTGAAATACCTGGAGAACGTTTTGAAGGACCACGGATACGGCACCTGCACGGCCAAGGACGGCCATGAGGCTTTCGAGGTGCTGCAGCGGGAGAAGCCCGACCTCGTCACCCTGGACCTGGAAATGCCCGAAGAGTGGGGTCCGAGGTTCTACCGCAAATTCAGCAAGCTTCCGGAATACAAGGACCTGCCCGTGATCGTCATCAGCGGCCTGCCCGGAAAGCACCTGGCGATCAAGAACGTCGTGGCCAATCTCGGCAAGCCCTTCGATCCGGACAAACTGATCGCCCATGTCCGCCGAGCGATCGGAGAGCCCGCATCCAGCGAAAACGTCTGACCGGCATCATTGCCGGATCGGGGGCATGCCGGTGACGTCCGGGTGCCCTCGTCTTCTTCCGTACCCGAAACGTCCGGGCACGCCCCCCGCGGAATCCGTGCCGGGATGGACCCCCTCCTGCCGACAGCCCGCTAAAACCGTTGACCTCCTCCCTCCACTCCGGCTATGGTTCTTCGAATAGCAGCCCGTGGATCAACCCGGATGGATTACCGCAGACTCCAGGAGCACACCGCCAGATGAAAGACCCGCTCTTATTGGTCGATGACGAACCCGGCATCCGCAATGTCCTCAGCGTATTCCTGCGGGACCTCGGCTATGCCGTGCATACGGCGGGCAGCGGTGAGGAGGCGCTCAGGATTTTTGAATCCGAAGGCCATCCCCTGGTCGTTACCGACATCAAGATGGCCGGCATGAGCGGAATGGAGCTGCTACGCCGAATCAAAGCCAGGTCGCCGGAAACCGAAGTCATTGTCGTCACCGGCCATGGAGACATGGATATTGCGATCGAGAGCCTCAAGCTCGATGCCGCCGATTTCATCACCAAGCCGATCAACACCGATGCGCTTGAAATTTCCCTGAAGCGGGCCGAGGAGAAGATCGCGCTTCGCCGGCAGCTCAAGACCTACACCGAGAACCTGGAGCGCATGGTCCAGGATGCCTCCGCCAGACTCGTCGAGGCCGAGCGCCAATCGGCCGCCAGCCAGGTGGTGGAAGGGCTCTTCTCCGCCATACGGGACATCGGAGAGGATCTGGAAAGCGGGCTTCGCTATTTCAATGACATTCCCTGCATGGTGTCGGTCCATAACCAGGATCTGAAAATCGTTGCCGCCAATCCCTTTTTCCGGGAGCGGATGGGGGACCGTATCGGGCATGACAGCTGGTCGATCTACACCGGGGAAACCGCCACACGCGAGTTCTGCCCCGCGGCCGAAGCATTCCGCATCGGATCGTACCACCGGGGCGTTGAATTCGTTCAATTCGACGGCGAATCCCTGCCCGTGGTCGTCTACACACTGCCCGTCCGAAACCGGCAAGGACAGACCGAACTGGTGTTGGAAATCGCCTGCGATCTGGCCGGCACGCAGAACCTGCGCGAAGACCTCGAGGCCGCGCGGCTGCGATACCGCCAGCTCTTCGACGAGGTTCCCTGCTACATCTCGGTCCAGGACCGCGCGCTGCGGCTGGTGGAAATCAACCGCCGATTCAAGGAGGACTTCGGAGACGCCCCGGGAGAACACTGCTTCGCGATTTACAAGCAGCAGGGCAATCCCTGCACGGATTGCCCCGTCATCCGAACCTTCAGCGACGGCGAGTCCCACACGCACGAGACGATCGTCACGGCCAAGAACGGCAGCCGCTACAACGTCCTGATCACCACGGCGCCGATCCGAAACACCGCCGGAGAAATCACCCATGTGATGGAGATGTCGACGAACATCACTGAAATCCGCCGGCTCCAGAGCCACCTGGAATCCCTGGGACTCATGATCGGCACCGTCTCCCATGGCATCAAAGGCATGCTGACGGGACTGGACGGCGGACTCTACATGCTCGACTCCGGCATCCAGAAGCAGCGCCCCGGTGAGATTGTCGAGGCGCGGGACACGATCCGCCAGATGGCGCGCCGCATCAAGACCATGGTGCTCGACATCCTGTACTACGCAAAGGAGCGGGACCTCACCCGCCAGGCCGTCGATCTCCGGGAATTCGCGGGTGACGTCGCACTCACCATGGAAAACCGGATGCGCGAGGTCGGCATCTCCTTCGACAATCGATATGAAGGCCCGCCGCATATCCTCTCGGCGGATACCGGGGCCCTCCAGTCGGCGCTCACCAACATCCTCGAGAATGCCGTGGACGCCTGCGCCGACGTGCCGGATGACCGGCCCAGAAACGTCAGGTTCTCGACCCGCGTTGAAAACGATGCGGCGGTTTTCGAAATCGCGGACACCGGCCCCGGAATGGGGAAAGAGGTTCAGGAGAAGCTTTTCAATCTCTTCTTTTCGACCAAAGGCAACCGGGGCACAGGCCTCGGGCTGTTCATCTCCCGGAAGATCATCGAACAGCACGGCGGCACCCTGGAGGTCTTCTCGGAAAAAGGCAGAGGCGCCGTCTTCACCGCCCGCATTCCGCTCCGGGAGGAATCCGCTTCCTGACGGGGCGCCCGCCCCTGCGGCGTTCCTCCCCACGAAAAACCCCTGGAATTCATCAATCCGAAAGCTCCTGGAGTTTACGATAGAGGGTCTTTCGCCCGATCCCGAGGATCTCCGCGGCCCGGGTCCGGCTGCCTCCAGCGAACTGCAGGACACTGAGGATGTGCTGCCGCTCGATTTCCCTGAGCGGCAGAAAGGCCCCAGAGGCTGCCGGCTCCGCCACGGATCCCGCGATTTCCAGCGGGAGGGCCTGCTCGGTGATCAGGTTTCCTTCGGAGAGAATCACACCGCGCTCGAGGACGTTCTGCAATTCCCGGACATTGCCGGGCCAGTCGTAGGCCAGAAGGCACTGCAACGCGCGATCGCTGATGCGGGCCATTCCCTCACCCGGACGCAGCCTCCCGAGAAAGTATTCGATGAGGACCGGGATGTCCTCCCTCCGGCTGCGCAACGGGGGAAGAGAGATGTTGAACACATTGAGACGGTGGTACATCGCCTCGCTGAACCGGCCGGCCTCCACCTCCGCATGCAGGTCCCGGTTGGTCGCGAAGATGAACCGGACGTCGACCTTCTGTTCGTCCTTGTCCCCGACCCTCCGGTAGGTCTGGTGTTCGATCACCCGCAACAGCGAGCTCTGGACTTCCAGGGACAGCTCCCCGATCTCGTCCAGGAAAAGGGACCCTTTGTGGGCGACGGAAAGCAGTCCCTCGTAGGATTCAACGGCACCCGTGAAGGCCCCCCTGCGATACCCGAACAGTTCGCTTCGCAGGAGATCCTTTTGAAAGGTGCCGCAGTTCTTGGTGATGAGGTGCATCTCGCGCCGGTCGCTCATCTCGTGAACCAGCTGTGCCGCCACGTTTTTACCGGTGCCGCTCTCTCCGGTCAGAAGCACCGGCACCTGGGTCGGGGCGACCTTCCGGATCAGATACCGGACCTTTTCCAGCGCCGATGACTGACCGACGAGCTTGGGAGGCAAACTCGGGGACTGCGTCCGGCGCAGCAGCCGGTTTTCCCGATGAAGACAGGTTCTCTGATAGGCCTTCTCCATCACCATCGCGACCCGGTCCAGGGCAAACGGCTTGGTGATATAGTCGTAAGCCCCGAGCTTCATCGCCTGGACCGCGTTGTCCACGTCACCGAATCCGGTAATGACGATCACCTGGACTTCGGGAGAAAGCTCCTGGAACTGGCAGAGCAGGTCGAGTCCGGAGCCGTCGGGAAGCCGCATGTCGAGGAGCACCACGTCGAAGGCCTCCCGCTTGAAAAGCTTCAACGCTTCCTTGATGGACCCGGCCGCGGTGATCTGCCTCCGCTGGTTTCCCAGCTCTTTTTCGACCAGCCTCCGGATCGGAGGCTCGTCGTCCACGACCAGAACCTGCATGGTCTCCATGGCATGCCTCCTCAAGGCTCTTCGTCTGAAACGGCCGGCAGTCGAACGGTGAATCGGGAGCCTCTTCCCCACGTGCTGACCGCGCCGATCTCGCCGTCATGGCCTTGGATGATGTGGTAGCAGGTGGACAGACCGATCCCGATTCCCTTCCCCACGGTTTTCGTGGTGAAAAACGGCTCGAAGAGCTTGGGGAGATACTCGGGAGGAATCCCGCATCCGTTGTCCTCGACCTCCAGCATCACTCTGCCGCCGGCGTCCGTGCGGGTGCGGACATCGATGACCCCGTCCTCCCCGACAGCGTCCAGGGCGTTGAGCACCAGGTTGAGGATCACCTGTTCGAGCTCCGCCGGGTTTCCCTTGATGGCGGGCAGGTCGGGCTCCAGGCTCAGCCGGATCAGGTTGTCGGGGTGGTGCTTGAGCTTGTGGTGGAGAATCCTCAATACGTTCCGGACGAGAGGGTTCAATCCGATCCGGGAGAACTCCGTGGTCTTTCGCGGACTGAAGGTGAGCAGGCTCTGGACGATCCCGCTGCACCGCCGGCACTCCTTGAGAATGATGTCCAGGTATTCCTCGAAGTCTCCCCGAAGGGCGGCATCGTCGATCATCGTGCCCAGCCGCGCCATGCGGCGCTGAAGTCCTTCGGCGAATCCGTGGATGGAGGTGAGCGGATTGTTGATCTCATGGGCGACACCCGCGGCCAGCAGCCCGATCGTCGCCATCTTCTCGGCGTGGTAGTACTGGGCCTGGAATTCCTTTTCCAGGGTGACGTCGCGCTTCACGACCAGGATGTCGGTCGGCACCCCCTCGGGATTTCGCAGCGGAGAGGCGGTGATGGAAAATTGCCGGTTGCGGCCGTCCACGGTGACAATCGCGTTTTCCCGGCAGACCTGGTTGGTGGCCATTGCCTCCCGCAACGGGCAGTTCTCGCAAGGCCTGGTTTCGCCCCGGAAGACCTCGTAGCAGAGGCCGTCCACGGGTTCGGAGACGGGGTAGGTTTCAAAAAAACTGTGGTTGACGGACCCGATCCGGTAGTCGGCGGAGATGACGGCAACGATGTCCGTAATGCTGTCGAGAATGGC
Source organism: Desulfobacterales bacterium (assembly GCA_049366795.1). Lineage (GTDB taxonomy): Bacteria > Desulfobacterota > Desulfobacteria > Desulfobacterales > UBA5852 > CALNZV01. The sequence goes on along the minus strand of JBMNCP010000005.1, from coordinate 3,481 downwards.
CTGGACGTGCTGTCGCCCGAGTTCGAGCTCGCGGTTGGACTTCCGCAGCTCGCCCATCTTGATCTGGACTTCCTTGAAAAAGCCCAGCTTCGTGTGCCCCAACCCGATCAGGTCCTCGATCTTCGGTTTTTGCTGGCTCACCACGATGCCTCGCAGATTTCGATCATGTCGGCGACGGTCGCCTCCCTGGGGTTCGTGATCAGACAGGCGTCATAGGCCGCCATTTCACAAACCTGGGGCAGGGCGTCCCTGCTCCTGACGATATCCCGAAGCCGGGTGGAAATGTCGAGGCCCTCGAAGAAGGCTTCAAGACGCTCGATGCCTTCCATCGCGGTCGCCTCCGCGCTGCCGTTGCGCCTGCCCAGGACGATCTCTCCGATGTCGGCCATCTTCTCCACGCACACCGGCAGGTTGAAGCGCATGACCGGGGGCAGGAGCACCGGGTGGATGAGCCCGTGGGCCACGTCGAGCTTGCCGCCGAGGGAGTGGGCCAGTGCGTGGTCGAGGCCCAGGCTGGCGTTGCTGAAGGCCATGGCAGCGGAAGTGCATGCGCTGGACAATTTTTCGAGGGCGGTCATGGACCGCTCTTCGAGGGCGACGGGCAGGTATTTCATGATCAGGTCGATGGCCCTCAGGGACTGGGTCTCGGTCAAGGTGGAAGCGATCGTTGAAATGTAGGATTCGACGGCGTGTGACAAGGCGTCGATCGCCGATGAGATGATGAGTTCGTCCGTCTTGGTGGTCAGAAGCTCCGGATCGATGATCGAAATATTGGGCACCAGGGTGCGGCTGATGATGGACATCTTCACCTGCCGCCGCATGTCGGTGATGATGGCGAACTGTGAGATGTCCGCGCCGCTGCCGGCCGTCGAGGGCATGAACACCATGGGCGGCAGCGGCCGCTGGATGCGGTTGGCCCCCTCGTAGTCCTGAACCTTGCCCCCGTTGCTGGCAACCATGGCAATTCCCTTCGCCGCATCCATCGGGCTTCCGCCCCCGATGGCCATCACGACGTCGCATCCTTCCTCACGGTAGCGCCGGACCCCGTCATCGACCTGATGGTCCCGAGGGTTGGCGCTGACCGCATTGAAATAGATCCAGTGGAGCCGCTCCTTGCGCAGGGTTTCGAGCAACTTCTCCACCCAGCCGGCCCGCTCCAGGCCGGCGTCACTCACCAGGAAAACCTTCTCTCCTCCCAACCGCTTCGCGCAAAGCGCGGCGTATTGGAGGCTGCCGTTTCCGAACAGGATCTCGGGGATGGAAAATTTACGGACATTCATGGTCACTCCCCTCCTCCCGGGAAAATGCCGCAAAGGCCGTGCCACGAGCCGCAGGTGCCTCTGCCCTGGCAATCGGCAGGCCTTCGAATCCGCTCGGGTCAAATCGACCCAATGACGCCGCCCGGGTTGGGTCAATCTGCCCCGTTCACCTGGCCTGGCCGGGTGCCGGGGGCAGCGGCGCCGGGAACCCGCCGTTCGACGGCAGGCGTCAAATTAACTGAGTTTCATTCATTATTCAAATAGATATCCCGGAGCCGCAGCCGCTTCACGGTGTCAGCCACCCCAATTGGCCCGTTATTTGCCATAAGATCTTTCGATGGCAGCAGCAACGTGCTGAACCAACCCCCCAACTTTTAAAGGAGGCTACCATGGCAGTCAGAGAACAGGTTTTCGGATTCTTCATTCCCAATGTCACCCTGATGGGCGTCGGTGCCTACAAGGAAATCGGAAAGCAGATCGGCGTGCTCGGCGGCAAGAAGCCCTTTATATGCACGGACAAGGGCATCACCGGCGCGGGAATCGCCGATCAGGTCGTCAAGGTCATCAAGGACGACTGCGGGGTTACCCCGGTCATTTTCGACGGAACCCATCCCAATCCGACGGACAACAACGTGCACGACGGACTCGAGGTTTACAAGTCCAAGGGCTGCGATCTGATCATCTCCCTGGGCGGCGGCAGCTCCCATGACTGCGGGAAGGGCATCGGAATCGTCGCCACCAACGGCGGCAATATCCGCGACTATGAAGGCGTGGACAAATCCTCCAAACCGATGCCGCCCTTCATTGCCGTCAACACCACGGCCGGAACGGCCAGCGAAATGACCCGGTTCTGCATTATCACGGACACGAGCCGGAAGGTGAAAATGGCCATCGTGGACTGGCGGGTCACCCCCAACGTGGCCATCGACGACCCGCTGTTGATGGTCGGCATGCCGCCTGCCCTGACCGCTGCCACCGGGATGGACGCCCTGACCCACGCGGTCGAGGCCTATGTGTCCACCATCGCCACCCCCGTGACCGACGCCTGCGCGTTGAAGGCCATCGAGCTGGTTTCCGACCACCTTCGGGCGGCCGTGGCCAACGGGCAGGACATGGAGGCCCGCGACCGGATGTGCTACGCGCAATACCTGGCCGGAATGGCCTTCAACAACGCCAGCCTCGGGCACGTCCATGCGATGGCCCACCAGTTGGGCGGATTCTACGACCTGCCCCACGGCGTGTGCAACGCCATCCTTCTTCCCCACGTTTCACGGTTCAACCTTATCGCCAAGATGGATCGGTTTGCGAACATCGCGGCGGCCATGGGCCAGAACGTCGAGGGCCTGCCGACTCGCGAGGCGGCGGACGTCGCCCTGCAGGCCATTCAGACGCTCTCCAGCGATATCGGCATCCCGGCCGGCCTGAAGGAGCTCGGAGTGAAGGAGAAGGACCTGAAGATCATGGCTGAAAACGCCCAGAAGGACGCCTGCGGGCTGACAAACCCGCGGTGCCCGACCCTGGACGACGTGATCCAGATCTACAAAAACGCCCTCTAGCAGTCGGGGGTTGCGGAAAGCAGGGCGAATCATCGGGCGGAATCCGGCGCTCCGGGCGCCGGTTCATCCCGGCCCGATGGTGACGGGACGAGCCTGAGGGATGCGGTCGAAAAGGACGCGCCGGCTGACCGAATTCCGCTGACAAGCGGGAGGAGGCGTCCGGCACGTCCGACCGCGTCAACGCGCCCGGGTGCTCCTGCAGCCGCGAATCGGACGACAGACCTTCAGGCAGGGCTTCGGCCCCAAGCGCAGGCGGGCGGCCGCGGCCACGGGAACGCCAATGAGCAACGAAGCAGACCAGACCCAACAGATCACGCTCTATGCCCTTCAAACCTGCGGCCACTGCAAGGACACCAAGGAGTTTCTCAAGGGCCGAGGGATTCCTTTCGAGACGATCTATGTGGACATGCTGGCCGGAGACGAACGGAACGACGCCATGCGGGACCTCCGGCGCATCAACCCATCGTGTACCTTTCCGACCGTTCGGATCGGCGATCAGACCGTGGTGGGATTCAAGAAGGACGAGATCAAGGCTGCACTCAAAAAAATGAAAGCCTGACCGCCTGCGGACATCAACGGGAGACCCAGGCCTGAAAAGGAGGCACGCAGAAATGGACAAGATTTTACGGATCGACATGGGAGCCGCCGGTGGACCGAAGGCGACGG
>JBMNCP010000004.1:0-21697 GCA_049366795.1 Desulfobacterales bacterium | reverse complement strand
CTTTCTACTCGCTGCTTTCGACTCGCTGCTCATTACTAGCTGTTCCCGGCTCACGGTTCACTGTTCACCGCTCACGACTTTGGTCTCGCCGTCAGGCGGCCTCGAGCCTCGCGCCTCGAGCCTCGAGCCTTTCGACTCGCTGCTCGCGACTCGTTGCTTTCTACTCGCTTTTTTCGACTCGCTACTCATTACCAGCTGTCCCCGGTTCACGCCCCTCCATCAAACCTTCCAACACCTTCAGGGAGGTCATGAGCCGGGCCGGATCGAAGACTTCCAGCGTCACCACTCCGCGAAAGGACTTCAGGATGGTCCGCACTTCCAGCAATTCCCGGGAAGGCAGGCGGTCCAGGGCGAGGTGTTCCCGGGTTCCGTCCGCCCCTTGCAGGTGGATGCAGGAAATCCGGCCCCCGTAAGCGGCGAAAAATTCGGCGATGTTTTCCTTCATTCGAACGAGGTGCCCCACATCCATGCAGACGGCAAGCTGGAAGGCGTCCAGGATCGGCAGGGCTTTCTCAAAGGGGTAAAGCAGATTTTCGATCGCCAGGTCTTCACGCCGCGGCAGGCACCGGAGACTTTCAGAGCAATTCGCCTGCCACCGCGACCAGCCGGCTTCCGATGGCTCCCGGGGCGGATCGAGATGCAGCACCTGAACGAGCGGATTCAGCGGCGCCGTCCTTTCCAAAACGGACAGCAAGCGGCTGACCGATTCGCGCCGGACCGCTCGATCTTCGCTTCCCGGGTCCAGGTCCGTCGGCAGATGCACGGTGTAGGACAGCCGATGCGTGGACGCCAGCTCGCGGAGCGCGGCAATCAGCGTCTTGGAGGGAATCGACTCCGGACGACTTTCCAGAAACAGGAGTTCGACCGTGTCGAGCGCGGGCCCTAGATATCTCACATTGGGTTCGTAGCCGGCCGGAAGAACGAACGACGGCGCCCCGAGGCGGAAAGGGTATCGGTGCTTCCATGCGTCCGGCAGGGGCTTCATGACTCAGAGAAGGACTCCCGCGGCCCGGATGGCCCAGAACAGAAGGAAGGCCAGGACCGCCGAAAGGATCATGAGATCGACGGACCGGTCCGCGTGGATCGCTGCCGCATGCGGAAAGGTTTCACCGATCCACGGCTTTTCGACGGTCCGGCCGTGATAGACATTGGGGCCGCCCAGCCGCACCCCCAGTGCGCCGGAAAAGGCCGCCTCCGGGATCCCGGCGTTGGGGCTCGCATGAAGGCGCCCGTCGCGCCGGGCGGTGTTCCAGGCCGCCCTTCCCTTTCCGTTCAGCAGCTCGCCTGCGGCAGCGATCAGGGGAACGGAGAGTCGCGCCGGAAGAAAGGCGGCCGCGTCGTCGAGCCGCGCCGATCCCCATCCGAACTCCAGGTAACGGTCGTTCTTGTACCCCACCATGGAATCGAGGGTGTTGACCATCTTGTAGGCCAGCGCGAGCGGAGCTCCTCCGACGGCGGCATAGAACAGCGGCGCCAGAACACCGTCCACCAGGTTTTCCGAAACCGTTTCCACGACGGCCCGCCATATGGCGGGTTCTTCCAGCCGGTCCGTTTCCCGGCCGACGATCATGGCCAGGCGCCTGCGCGCCCGTTCGATGCCGCCGCCCTCCATGGCCTCCCGTACGCCATCGGCCGCGTCGGCGAGCGACCGTGTGGACAGGCAATAGAAAAGAAGAACGGTCTCGACGGCGAACCCGGCTCCCGGATGCAGACCGTAGGCGGTTCGGACGAGCAGCAGCGAAATCATAAAGGTGCCGCAGACCAGCACGCCGGCGAACAGGATGCCGGACCACCGGAGCGGCATCGGAAGACGTCTCGTCACGGGCTCGAGGCCGGATATGGCCCGTCCCATCCATCGAACGGGATGGGGCAGCCACTCCGGGTCCCCGATCAGGAGATCGATTAGAAACGCAGCCGGCAAGCTCAGCAGGTGCAGGGCCACGGTTCAGGCGCTCCCGAGTATTCGGATCAATTCCGAGGCGGCTTTCCGATTGGATTCCGGGGTCTGGACGGAGAGCCGGATGAACCGGTCCGAAAGGCCCTCGAAGTTGTCGCAGTTGCGGATGAGAATACCGAGATCCGCCATGGCGCGCCAGACGCGGCCTGCCGCCCAACCTTCGGGAAGGCGGACCAGGAGAAAACTGGTTACGGTGGGGAACGCCTTCATTCCCGGTATCGAAGCCTCGAGCGTGCGGCGCAGGGCGGCCGCCTCCTCTGCAAGGGCGCGGCGGGAACCTTCGATGAAGGCTCGCGTGGATTCCGGATGGCGCAGAAGGAAGACCACGGCCGCCTGGGCCATCGCGTTCACGCTCCAGGGCAGGCCGAGCCGTTCCATTCGCTCGATCAACGGCGGAGACGCCGCCAGAAAACCGATCCGAAGTCCCGGTACTCTGAAAATCTTGGACATGGAGTGGAGCACGAGGGCATTGTCCGGCAGGTTTCGCATGAGCGACGAGCGCTCGCCTTCGGGGACAAAGGGAAGATAGGATTCGTCGACCACGATTCGCTTGTCCGGAAACCGGCGGCAGAAATCCGCAAGGTCGCCGGCTCCGGTCAGGATGCCGGTCGGGTTGTTGGGATTGCAGACGAAAACCGTGTCGCAGGATTCCGCATCGATCGCCAGGGCTTCCATATCGATCCGGAAACCGTTCTCCTCCCTGGCGAAGTGAAAGCGCTGCTCCACCCCTTCCATGCGGCAGGCGCTTCGATAGTCGGCATACGTGGGTCCCACGATCAGCACCCGCCGGGACGCCAACGCCCTCGGAATCTGGTAGATGAGCTGCGTGGTGCCGTTGCCCGCGACGATCCGGTTTTGGGGAACATCGAAGAAATCCGAGAACGCTCCGACGGCGCCGCCGGCGTCGACTTCGGGCAGGCGGACGATGCCTCCCAGGCGTTCCCGGAGGTGCTCGACGAGCCCGGGCGGAGGCCCCAGGGGGTTCACGTTGCTGCTCATGTCCAGGATGTCCTCCGGCCGGCATCCCAGCCGCTCGGCCAGGCCGTAGACATTCCCCCCGTGCCCGTAAATCATTGGAGCCACTCCATGGACATCAGGAAAAAGAGCGCCGCCTCGGTGGCCTCGGTCATGGCACCCAGCATGTCGCCGGTGATGACGCCCATCTTTCTTCGGTAGTAGAAAAGGAGGATCACGACCGCGCCGGCGAAGAACAGGTTCAACGCCAGCATCCTCCACCCGCAGACGACGGAAAGCAGCACGATGACCGCCACTCCCCGCAAGGCATTCGGCGGCAGGGGGGCCGCGAACAGGTCTTTCCCGGTCCCCCCGTCCGGCCGGCCGTAGGGCAGCGAACGGATGCCGAAGAGCATTCCGGCCCGGGCATAGGCCGGGATCAGCAGCAGAAGCCTGGACCGGCCGTCGCCGAGACCGGCGATTCCGCACCACTTCAGCGCCAGGCATGCGACGACCGCCACCAGCGCCATCATGCCGATCCGGCTGTCTTTCATGATTTCAAGAGCGCGCTCGCGGGAACGGCATCCGTACAACCCGTCGGCCGTGTCGCCCAACCCGTCCAGGTGCAGGGCGCCGGTGACGCCGGCCAGAAAAATGACGTCCACCAGGGCGGCTCCCGCCGGGGACCAGAAGGATGCGGCCAGCAGGTCGATTCCGGCGAGCATCGCCCCCAGGCAGAGCCCCACCGCCGGAAACCACGGGATCATGCGGATCGGCTCGTAGATGCCGGGGCGGCCGATCGGCAGCACGGTCAGAAACTGAAAGGCCGCCAGGAAATTTCTCACGGCGTTTCCCCCCGGCCGCCGGATGGCTTGACGACCACCGGAATGCCCGCCACCATCCAGACCACCCGGCCGGCGGCGGCGGCCACCTCCTGGTTGATCAGGCCGGCGCAGTCCCGGAAGGATCTTGCCAGCGCATTTCCGGGGACGATTCCCTGCCCGACCTCGTTGGACACGAGGAAGACCGGGCCCTTGGCAGCACCCAGCCCCGCCACGAGATCCCGGGCTGCCGTCTCCACCCGGCCCGCATCCGGTTCGCCGGCCTCCAGCAGCAGGTTCGTGACCCAAAGGGTGAGGCAGTCCACCAGCAGCGAAACGCCGGGGCGCGCCTGTTCGCGGATCACGCCGGTCAGATCCAGCGGAGACTCGAGGGTCTGCCAGGAGTCGTCCCGGGCGTTCCGGTGACGGCGGACACGATCGTGCATTTCCGGGTCTCTCGGCACGCAGGTGGCCACGTAGATCCGCCGGGGCGCCGCCTCCTCAGCCAATTGCTGGGCATGTCGGCTCTTTCCGCTGCGGCAGCCGCCGATTACGAGGGTGATGTGAGCGCTGTCGTGCATCATGTCATCAGGCCGCTGGAATCGGCCATGGAATGCCGGCGGCATTCATGATCGCCGGAATGTCGAGATATCGGTTCATGTGGTCGGCCAGTTGCTCGTAGGCGGCGTCCCTGGCTTCAGGGCCGTGGGCGTCCGACACGGCGATCCGCTCGAGGCCGACGCAATCCAGCCAGCGCCGGGTGACCGACGGGCTGTCGAAGAGCCCGTGGACATAAGTGCCCATCGCCTTTCCGTCCGGGGCGATGCATCCGTCCTCGTCGTGCGCCGGCAGGCCGTTGCGTTTCAGAATCCGAAGGAGAGAGACGCCGCCCGTCCGTCGGGTTCGGCCCATGTGGATCTCATAGCCCGTCCCCGTCGCGCCCTCCCACTGGAAAAGCGAGCGCGTAGTGGTCTTGGGAGCCCTCAACACCGTCTCGACCGGCAGCAGATCGAGGCCGGCCGTCTCACCGGGGGTTCCTTCCAGGCCTTCCGGATCCGCAACCGCCCGCCCCATCATCTGATAGCCGCCGCAAATACCGAGAAAACGCCCGCCGGCTTCGGAATACCGCCTGAAACGGTGGGTCCAGCCCTGTTCGTGGAGCCACTGGAGGTCGAATCGCGTGTTTTTCGATCCCGGAAGGATCACCGCCTTGAAGTCTCCGAGGTCCTGGGGCCTTTCGAGGAAGTGCACGGAAATTCCGGAAAGGGTGATCAGGGGATCGAAATCGGTGAAGTTGGAGATGTGGGGCAACCGGATGACCGCAATGGCCGGTTTTCGACCGCCTGCTGCGGAAACCGGCCGTGGCCGTTCGATCACGACCGAGTCCTCCTGCTCGATCATGAACCGGTCGAACCAGGGGAGCACGCCGAAAACGGGCTTGCCGGTTCTTTGTTCGATCCACCGCACACCGTCGTCGAAAAGCCGGATGTCGCCCCTGAAGCGGTTGACGATGAATCCCGCCACCCGGTCCCGCTGGTGCCGGGGCAGGCATTCCAGCGTTCCGACCAGTTGGGCGAACACGCCGCCGCGGTGAATATCCGCCGCCAGCACCACCGGTGCATCGGCCGCCTCGGCCATCCGGAAATTGACGATGTCGTGATTCGCCAGGTTGACCTCGGCACAGGAGCCCGCGCCTTCCATCACCACCGCATCGAAATCCGTGCGCAGCCGCCCGAGGGCGTCGAGCGCCGTCTCCACGAGCAGCCGCTTGCGCGCATGATACTCCAGTACGGTCTGGTTGCCGCCGGCCTCTCCCAGGAGAACCACCTGGCAGCCCACGTCGCTGGTGGGTTTGAGCAGAATGGGGTTCATGTCCACATGGGGCGGGATACCGGCCGCCTCCGCCTGGACGATCTGGGCCCGCCCCATCTCGAGCCCCTCGGGGGTGACCCCGGAATTGTTGGACATGTTCTGGGCCTTGAAGGGCGCCGTGCGAAAGCCCGCGCGCCTGAGAATCCGGCACAGTCCCGTAACGATGACACTCTTGCCGACGTCCGAGCCCGTTCCGAAAACGGCCAGGCAGCGGGATGGGAGAAGGCTATTTTTCAATGCCGGTTCTCGCTTCGACGCCGTCGTCATAATAGTGCCTGACTGCCCGCATTTCGGTGACGAGATCGGCGGCATCCAGGATGCGGGGATCCGCCCCCCTGCCGGTCAGGACCAGTTCGACGCCGGCGGGCCGACTCCGGATCAGATCGAGGAGCCGCTCGATTTCGATCAGCCCCCTGGCGGCCGCCACGTTCGCCTCGTCCAGAACCACCAGGTCGAACCGGCCCGACGTCAGGGCTTTCTCCGCGGCTGCCATGCCGATGCCGGCAGACGCGAGATCGTCGGGCTGCGGCTGGTTTCCGACGAATCTGCCGGTCCCGAACTGCTCGACCCGAATCTGGTCCTGAAACCTTTCCAGGGCCTTGAACTCGCTGTAATCGCCCTTTTTCATGAACTGGGCGATGTAAACGCGGAGCCCGGCGCCCGCCGCCCTGATGCACAGCCCCAGGGCCGCCGTGGTTTTGCCCTTGCCGTCCCCCGTATACACCTGGACAAAACCTTCCTTTAAAATTTGAGGGACTCCATGTCCGGTTCCGGAATTCATTCTGACGATCCCGTGGCGTTTCCGGCCAGGTCGTATTTTCCGGCATATCCCCTGGGAGTGATCATGAAATCACCATACCTCACCGTGGCGGAATTGCCGATAAAGATCACGGTCTGCATGTCGACCTCGGCGAGATGAAGCTCGTCCAGCGGCAGAATCCGGACGGACTGGCCGTCACGCATCGCCCGGCTGACCACGCCCACCGGCGTTTCCCCTTTCCGGTGCCGAAGAACGATCCTCTGCGCGGTTTCGAGGTGGTCCTTTCGCCGCCTGCTTTTCGGGTTGTAGAGCACGATCACGAAATCGGCTCCGGCGGCGGCATCCAGGCGCTTTTCAATGGTTTCCCACGGCGTGAGCAGATCGCTCAGGCTGATGGCCGCGAAATCGTGCGTCAGCGGTGCCCCCAGGAGAGCGGCTCCGGCACCCAGGGCCGGTATCCCGGGCACCACCTCGATGCACAGCGATTCCGGGTCCTCCGGTCCGCCGGGTTTCCGGATCCGAAGCTGCCGGCGCCGGCAGATTTCGAGCGCGAGCCCGGCCATGGCGTAGATGCCGGGATCCCCGCTGGAAACGATGGCGCAGGGACCATGGCTTCCGGCCGCTTCGATGGCGGCTTCCACCCGGTCCACCTCGCGGGTCATTCCCGTGGAAATGATCCGCTTTCCTTCGATCAGGGGGCGGACGAGGTCGATGTAGGTGGTGTAACCCGCCACCGTCACGGCCCGGTTCAAGACGTGCCGGGCCCGCTCCGAAAGGTGCTGAAGGCTGCCGGGACCGATGCCGACGATGTAGAGGGTTTTCTCGCCAGGGCCAGGGTGGCGCTGGGGGTCTTCTGTTTCGTCACCACCAGTTTCCCGGATTTGGCTCCCAGGATCGCCGCTGCTTCGCATACGCTGCCGACTCCGATGTGATGTCGAACGGCTGCCGAGGCCGAGACGACCCCCTGCACCGTTTCCAATTCCTCGCGGGTGAAAAAAAGGACCGGGACGTTCAACCGCGCACCAAGCTCCAGGAGCCCCGGTTCGTCGGCCTTGATGTCCACGGTGGCGATCGCGGCGATGCTCTCCTTTGCAAGGCCGTGAGTTTCCAGCGTCGCATCGAGCAGAGCCGCCATTTCGTCGGCCCCGGTATTCCGGTTGCATCCCATTCCGGCCACCAGAGACCCCGGTCGCAATAGCAGGATTTCCGGCGGCAGGTCAAATCGAATATCGTCGACAACGACGCCGGCACCGTGCTCCGCCGGTTCGAACCCGCAGGCGGTCCCCGGCGGGCGGGCATCCACTCTCACGAATTCCGGCAGTTCGTGTTCGAAAACGCCATACGGATCGTGGAGCCAGACCGTTTGGCCTTTCAGCAACGCCATGGAGACGTTTCGGATCGCGCCCGGGTTGGCGATGCGCAGCCCTTTGCGGACCGCCAGCTCGTCGATGGCCGGCAGACCGTTGAGGTCGGTGGCGGTGGTGATGACGGGTTCGGCGCCGAACCTTCGGGCCAGTTCGCGCGCCAGGCGATTGGCCCCGCCGACGTGCCCGGAGAGGAGGCTCACGACGTGCAGTCCCCGCTCATCCATGACCACCACCGCCGGATCCCGTGTTTTGTCTCCGAGAAAAGGGGCGATCGCACGGACCACGATGCCGGCGGCCATGATGAACAGATGGGCCGGGTACTGCGTGAACGCCGCCTCCAGAGCGTCCGAAAGACGATGAAAGCGGCGGCAGGCCCGCCCCGCGGTTTCAATTCCCGCCCCAACGAAGAGCTCGGCGTCCCGCAGCTCCAGCGCAATCCGCCCGCCCAGCAAAAAACCGCCGGGGGTGATGGTCCAGATGGCGAGGCGTGGATTCATGGTGATTGGTTATTGGTGAATGGTTAATGGTGAATGGTGAATGGTCGGCTACCACGACCATAGACGAATCACCAATAACCATTCACGATTTACCGTCCCCTTCCCGGTACCCGTGGCTGAACTGGCGGTCGTAGAGTTTCGACGTGGCTCTCAAGGTTTCCAGGCTGACTTCGAGGACCTTTCCCACGACGATCACCGCTTGCCGGGTGATGCCGGCTGTGTTCACGTCCTCCGCGAGCCTGGAGGCGACGGTGTGCAGAATTTTCTCGTCGGGGTGGCTGGCGCGGAAGATCACGGCGCATGGCGCCTCGGGTCCGTAGGTACGGGATAACACCTCCCCCACCTCCTTCACCAATGCCATGCTGAGATAGATGACCATGGTGGCGCCGTGGGCGGCCAGCCGCTCCAGGTTTTCGGCCTCGGGCACAGGTGTCCGGCCGGCCATTCGCGTGAGGATCACCGTCTGGGAAACCTCGGGGAGCGTGTACTCGATCCCCATGGCGGCCGCGGCGGCAAAGGCGGCCGTCACGCCGGGGATGACCCGGTAGGGGATGGACTGGCGGTTCAGTTCTGCCATCTGCTCGAAGACGGCGCCGTAAAGGCTCGGGTCGCCGGTGTGCAGCCGGACCACCCGCCGGCCATCCAGCCAGGCGGCTTCGATCTCCGTCACGATTTCCTTCAGGTGCATGCCGGCGCTGTTGATCCGCCGGGCCGCGGGGTCGGACCATTTCAGCACGGCCTCGGGCACCAGTGACCCGGCGTAAATGATCAGATCGGCCGAACGCAGCGCCTCCTGGCCCTTGACCGTTATCAAATCCGGATCGCCGGGCCCCGCGCCGACAAAGAGAACGGGATGGTGTTCGTTCATGGGGTGTCTGATTTTGGTTATTGGTTAATGGTTATTGGTGAATGGTGATTGGTGATTCGTGAATGGTGATGGTGAACCGTGAATGGTTATTGGTGATTCGTGAATGGTGAATGGTGAATCGTAATTGGTGATTCGTCAATAATGATCGAGTTCCGATCGCCATTCCGGCGACAATCTCCAGTAACCTTTACCCATCGACCAGTAACGAATAACCATTAACTAATAACCATTAACTATTAACGACTAACCCTTAACCAATTCCATCAAGTTTTCCTCCCGGACACGATCCACACCGGGTTCTCCGCCTCCAGGCGCTGGCCGCCGGAGATGGGGACGGCTCGGCTGACCTGTATCTGGCAGATATCGGGGGGGCATCCGTGGGCTTCCAGGACCTGCCTGGCGGTTTCGAGGCTCGACAGGAGCACGGTGTTCACCACGATCACGCCGGCGGGCTTCAGCCGCTCCAGCGCAACGGTCAGAAGGGGCCGGAGCGCGGATCCGCCGCCACCGATGAAGATCCGGTCCGGGTCTGGAAGCTCGGACAAGCCATGGGGCAGAACGGCCTCCACCACCTCGATCCGGGTCAGGCCGAAGGATTCGCAGTTGCGGTGAATCTGCTGAACCCGTGCGCTGTTTTTCTCGACGGCGTAAATCCGCCCTCCAGGCATGAGGGCCGAGGCTTCGATGCCGACCGCCCCGCTGCCGGCCCCCAAATCCCAAAGCGTCTGGCCCGGACCCGGCCTCAACCTGGATAGAACGACGGCCCGAACCTCGGACTTGGTGATGAGCCCGGCCTCGTGATGAAAACGGTCCACGGGCATCCCGATCCAGATCGGCGGATCCAGAGACAACGATCGGCTTCCCGGAATGACGACCGCCAGGTTCGGCTCCCGGAAATCGCCGTCGGCCGCTTCGGCCGTGCCGCACCAGAGTATGCGCTCCTGCGGATCGCCCATTCTCTCGAGCACGCAGATCCGGGCATCCGGCCAACCCTCGCGTTCCAGCCACCTTCCCAGCCAGGACGGCCCGCGGTCGGGATCGGTGAACACCGCCACCCTGCTCGACCGGCAAAGGGCTTTGCGCAGCCGTTGCACCTGGTCACGGCCGTGCAGGCTGACGACGGCCGCCTCCTGCCAGGGCTCGCCCATGCGTGAAAAGGCCGCCGCCACCGAGGTGATATTCGGATAAAAACGCACCGCGTCACGACCCAGCTGCTCGGCCAGAACACTACCGATGCCGTAGTAGAGCGGGTCGCCCGAAGCCAGAACCACCACTTTTTTTTCTATCCGCCGGGACTCGATAAAGGCGATCAGCTCCGAGATGCGGCGGTCGATCACCCTTTTTTCGACATCCAGATCGCCAAAGGCATCCAGGTGGCGCCTGCCCCCGATGAGCACCTGGGCGCCGCGGATGACCTCGACATGGCCCGCCGTCAGGTCGGTCCTGGACATTCCCATTCCGACGACCGATACCGGGATGGGGGACGAGGTGTTTTCAGGGGGTGTGTCCGGAATCAAAACAGACCTTTCCCTCAAAGTCGAAGATGATGCCGCGCACGCGGATTCCCGGCCCCGCGAATCCTGCCGCGGATCGAATCATCCGGCGCCCCACCGCCTCGATAACGGCGGGATACCGGGGATGAATGTATTCGAATGCATGGCGGGCCGTGTTGGCGGATGCCACTTTCCCGGCCAGGTCGGGGCTGCCGGTTGCTTCATGCGCCCAACGCCTCAGATGTTCCAGGGTCATAGAGGATTTTGCGGCGTGGGTGTGGGGCACCCCCATCGCCATCTTCACCGCCTTTCCGAAAAAGACGGCCAGTGTCACCCGCGAAATGGCGGCGGTTTTCGCAGCCGCCATTGAAACCTTGAAAAAATCCCCGATTTGAATAAACCCCTCGGGCGGAATGTCCCTGAAAAGTTCCATGGCGTACCGTTCGCTCCGACGGCCGGTCGTGAACACCGTCGCTTCGAGCCCGGCCGCCGCCGCAACCGACAGGGCCGCATGGATCGTTGCCTCGTAGGCATCGTGGCTCATGGGCCGGACGATCCCGGTCGTCCCGAGAATGGAGATCCCGCCGAGGATGCCGAGCCTGGCGTTCAGCGTCTTCAGGGCAAGGCGTTCGCCATCCGGAACGAACACCTCGACCTCCACCCGGCCGGATTTCCCTCTGCTCTCGAGCAGGCCGGACACTTCATTCCGGATCATGACGCGCGGCCCGGAATTGATGGCCGGATCACCGACGGGGATGCCGAGCCCCGGCTTGGTAACGGTTCCGACGCCCCGGCCGCCGCGGATCAGGACGTCGATCCGGGTTTCGCTGCCCGGCGGTCCCGCCGTGTAGGTCACCAGGGCCCCGATCTCCGCGCCGTGGGTGACGTCCGGGTCGTCTCCGGCATCCTTGACGACCGAACACCGGGCCTGGCGTTCCGCAAGCCTCGAAAACCGGTGCACCGGAACCTCGACGTGGCCTTCCGTCAGGAACGCGACCCGGGTCGATTTTGGCGTCGAACCGGCCAGAATTCCTTCCAGCGCCGCCTTGGCCGCCGCCGCCGCCGCGGCTCCGGTGGTGAAACCGGACCGAAGCCGTGATTTTCTCGTTTTCTTCGAAGTCAATCGAGCGTCTGTCCCAATGGCGGTCGACAGCCGGTGAATAAACCAGCATATTGGAGCGACTGGCGTCCGCCGCACTATTCCGACGGTGTGAGATCTCCCTCCCTCGCCATGATCAGCAGCGCGTTGACCACCGCGGCCGCGACGTTGGAGCCGCCTTTCCGGCCTTCGTTGGTAATGAAGGGCCTGTCCAGGGTTGCCAGCTCCGCCTTGGATTCGGCGGCATTCACAAACCCCACCGGAAGGCCGACGATGAGGGCCGGGTCTGCCTTGCCCGCCCGTACCAGTTCGATCAGGCGCAGAAGTGCGGTCGGCGCGTTGCCCACCACGTAGATGCCGCCGTCGACCACGGGAAGCGACGCGTCGACAGCAGCGGCTGCCCTCGTGGTTCCGGCCTCCGCCGCCGCTCTCACCACCGTCGGTTCGGTGATCATGCACTCCAGCCGGCAGCCGAACCGTCGGACTTCGGCGGACCGGATTCCCGATCGGGCCATCTGGGTGTCGGTCGTGATCGCCTTTCCCTTTCGGATGGCATCGATGCCGGCGGTCACCGCGAGGGGGTGAAACCGGATCGTCCGCATGTAGTCGAAGTCCGCCGACGTGTGGATCATGCGCCGGACGATCGCCCACTGGTCCGGGGGGAAATCATGATCCCCGGCTTCGGCGTCAATGATGGCAAAACTCTTCTCTTCTATCGATGCGGGCTTCATGATCAAGCCTTCCTTTCCGCTCTGAACGACCGACAGCTTTCGACGAAGTCCTCGGCGGCCTCCGGACAGCTTCCGAAATGAAGATGAACGTAACTGCCGAGTGTTCTTCTCAGCTGATAGCCCTTGGCCAATTCGGAAACGCCTTCTCTGGGGCGCGCGCTATACACCGTCGGGACGGAATCGTCCGGTTCGGTCAATTCGGAATAATGAAATTCATGCCCCCGGATTTTACGTCCCGCCGGTCCGAGGACCGTGTTGCGATCCAGCGTGACCTCCCGGTATCCCAACGCTTTCAGCCTTGGGAGCATGCGGGTCGTGAACGGCAGGCACCCGGCCATCGAATGGGTGTTCCCGTCGGCGTCGATCAGGCGCCGGCAGAGATACATGAATCCTCCGCACTCGGCGTAAATCGGCATTCCCTCCATGCTCGCGGTGCGGATCCGGGCGGCAAGCCGATGGTTGGCGGCGAGCGCGAGGGCGGACAGTTCGGGGTATCCCCCGCCGAAATACAAGCCGTCGACGTCCCCCGGCAAATCCGCTTCCGCCAGGGGCGAGAACGGCACGATCTCGGCCCCGGCGGCTTCCAGGTATTCGAGGTTGTCCGGGTAATAGAAACAGAATGCCCGGTCCCGTGCAACCCCGATTCTCACGCGGCAGCCGTCCGGCTCGGGCCGCCTCCGGAAAACCATCGCGGCCGGCTTCATCTCCGGAAGTCGCCGGACGAGGGCGTCCACGTCGACCGTTCGATCGATGAGATCCCGCAGGCCCGAAATCGATTCCGCGGAGAGGGGGTGGTCGTCCGAGGTCAGCAGACCCAGATGTCGTTCGGGAATCTGGACGGCATCCGTTCGGGGGATCCCTCCGAGCACGGGCATCCGCACATTGCCTTCCATGGCTTCGGACAGGTAGGCCAGATGTCTCGGGCTCCCGATCCTGTTGAACAACGCGCCCGCAAAGGAAAGGTCGGAATCGAACCGTTCGAAGCCCTGCACCAGCGCCGCCGCGCTTCTGGCCATGCTGGCGGCATTGACCACCAGCAGAACGGGAAGACCCAGCCACTTGGCCATCTGGGCGGTGGATCCGGCCTCGGAGCGGCCGTCATAGCCGTCGAAAAGCCCCATGACGCCTTCAACGACCGCGAGATCCGCGTCCCGGGTCCCCCGGGAAAAGATCTCGAGGTTTCGTTCCCTCGAAAGCATCCATCCATCGAGGTTTCGGCTCGGGCGACCAAGGAGACGGGTGTGATGTCCCGGGTCGATGAAGTCCGGCCCGACTTTGAAGGCCGCGACCGAAAGGCCGTGGGCCCTGGCCGCCGCCATGAGTCCCAGGGTGATGGTGGTCTTTCCGCTGCCGCTTCCCGCGGCGCCGATGACGATGCCCTTGATAGCGATTGACCTTGATTCGCGACCGTCCACCGATGCCCGGATTCGGATTCGTGAACGACCACGGATTGATGGGTTACGGGTTGTTGAAAAAAATGCTATAGAGAAAACTCCGACAAGGTAATGGATTCCCGGATCTAAGGCAACAGGTTCCGAAAACGGGGCAGGAAATCCGTGAAGCACTCAAATCGAGGTTTCGGCCCGCAACCAACGTAGCGGTCCCGAGGAGGCTTTCGCAAAACCGATGAACGAAATTGCAATCATGGCCGCGACCGCCGTCGAAGCCGGGCATGCGATCCTCGAAATCTACGGCACCGGATTCGAAGTCGAGGAAAAATCGGATCACTCGCCCATCACCACGGCCGACCGAAAGGCCCACGACATCATCACGGCCCGTTTAGAGCCTGCCGGACTCCCCATTCTGAGCGAAGAAGGCCGGCATCTGCCATACGACACGAGGAAAGGCTGGGCTCGGTTTTTCCTGGTCGATCCCCTCGACGGCACCCGGGAGTTCATCAAGCGGAACGGCGAATTCACGGTCAATATCGCCGTCATCGAAAATCATCGTCCCGTTGCTGGAGTGATTTACGTGCCGGTCCGGGATGTCCTTTACCTCGCGGCCCGAGGATCCGGCGCATTCAGGATCGAGAATGCATCGTCCCATTTCGAAGGAAACACGGATCCTGACATCCAGGCCCTGTCCGCCGCCGGCGTTCCCCTCCCTCTTCGCGGACCCACCGATCGGCCATACACCGTGATCGGGAGCCGATCGCACTCCACCCCCGAATTGGAAGCGTTTGTGCATGAAAAAGAGCGGGAGCACGGACGGATCGATTTCATCTCGGCCGGCAGCTCGCTAAAGTTTTGCCGTGTGGCCGAGGGCTCCGCAGACATCTACCCCAGAACCGGTCCGACCTGCGAATGGGACACCGCGGCCGGCCAGGCGATCGCGGAACAGGCCGGCGCCACCGTAAAGGAATTCCACACCGGCAAACCGCTTCGCTACAATAAGGAGGACCTGCTGAACCCCTGGTTCGTCGTGGAGCGGCGGGTAATTGGTTAATGGTTATTGGTGATTGGTTAATGGCTGGCAGGCCCGGGATGCTCGGTGCAAAGGAACAGTTCTCAAAACGTACAGCCCGGAAAACGGGATGATTTTACTCAGCGATAACCATAAACCATTCACCATCAACCCATCACCCTGAACCACAACGAATATCGAATAACCAATCATCATTAACTACTAACCATTAACCAATCACCATTAACTATTTTCCATTAACCAATAACGAATAACCAATAACCAACGCCATGCCCCAACCGACACCGCCCCACGCAACGGAATCCCTGGTCAACCTGGTCGTCAATCCTGACCGGGCCGAGCTTCTCAAAAGTCTCTCCAGGGAGTTTTACGACATCACGCTCAACCCCCGCCAGCTTTGCGACCTGGAACTCCTGGCCAGCGGTGCGTTCACGCCCCTCGATGGTTTCATGACGCGCTCCGACTACGAGTCGGTGCTCGATCGGATGCGTCTTCAATCCGGCGTGCTGTTCCCGCTTCCGATCTGCCTCGATGTCCCCGAAGCCGTGGCGGTTCACCTGGAATCCGGCCAGTCCGTCACGCTGAGGGATCCCGAGGGATTTCTCCTTGCGGTGCTGCACATCCAGGAGATCTGGAAGCCGGACCTGGAGCGGGAGGCGCGGGAAGTCTTCGGCACTTCGAATCCGGACCACCCAGGCGTTCATCGCTTCCTCCACACCACGGGAGAACATTATGTGGGCGGCCAACTCGAGGTATTGAGCCTCCCCCTGCACTTCGACTTCAAGGCCGACCGCCTGACCCCGGCTGAAATGCGGCAGGTGTTCGCTCGCCTGGGGTGGCAGCGCGTTGTCGCATTCCTGACCCGTCATCCCATCCACCGGCCGCAATTCGCCATGACCCTCGAGGCGATGCGGCGTGCGGATGCCAACCTTCTGGTGCTGCCCATCGTCGGCATGACCCGGCCCGGCGATTTCGACCATTACATTCGGGTTCGCTGCTACAAGGCGGTCGGCCATCACTATCCTCCCGACAGCCAGACGATGAACCTGCTTCCCCTGGCCATGCGAATGGCCGGACCGCGGGAAGCGCTGCTTCACGGCATCATCTCCAAGAATTTCGGCGCCACGCACGTGATCGTCGGACCGGATCATGCCGGAGCCGGGAAGGACGGAAACGGGCAGGGATTTTATTCCGATAACGCCGCCCGGGAAGCGCTCGACACCTTCTCCGAGGAGATCGGGATCCGGGTCGTGCCGTTCAGCGAGATGGTCTACCTGCCATTCGAGGATGAATTCCGGTTCGAAGAGGACGTGCCGAAGGACGCGCAGTTCATTTCCATGAGCGGCAGCGACATCCGAACCCGCATCGATTCGGGCAGGCGCATCCCCCAGTGGATCACCTTCCCCGAAGTGGTCGCCGAGATCCGGAAGGGACATCCCCCTCCCCGGAAACGGGGCTTTACGGTTTTCATGACCGGCCTTTCGGGCGCCGGAAAGAGCACCATCGCCAAGGTGCTCTATGCCAAGTTCCTGGAAAGAGGCGACCGGCCCGTCTCCCTTCTGGACGGCGACATCGTGCGCAGGCACCTGTCGAGCAAGCTGTCCTTCTCGAAGGAGGACCGCGACATCAATGTGCGCCGGATCGGGTTCGTTGCGAGCGAGGTCACCAAGAACCGGGGCATCGCCATCTGCGCGCCCATCGCCCCGTACGAAGCCACCCGCCGGGAGATCCGCATGGCGATCGAGGAATACGGCGGCTTCTTCGAGGTCCACGTCGCCACCCCCATCGAGGAGTGCGAAAAGCGGGACCGCAAGGGCATGTACGCCAAGGCCCGGGCAGGCCTCATCACCGGCTTCACCGGCGTCGACGATCCCTACGAAACCCCCGCCGCCCCGGAAATCCGGATCGACACCACCAGCATCACCCCGGAAGAAGCCGCCCAGCGAATTCTCGTGGTGCTGGGGCAGAGGGGGTATCTGTGAGGGAGTTGGGATAGTTGGGAAAGTTGAGATAGTTGTGATAGTTAAGATAGTTAAGGTAGTTGAGAGAGTTAGGAGAGTTGTGAGAGTTGAGAGATTTGGGAGAGTTGAGTTAGCTGGGACAGTTGGATAGTTAGTGACCATCCATGATTGTCCTTCAGACACGAGCGTGTCCGATTCAGAAATGAGGATCTTAGGTTCTGATCAAGGCCGCACAAGGGTTTGCGGTGAGGGGAGTTCCGGTTCTCCGTAACCGGAAACCTGCGGAGAACACCGAGTAGGACTAAACAAACCATTTCTGGGCGGACAATAGGATATTTGGGTGTCTTGGGATCGTTATGACCATTCGCCGATTTGAGGATCTGACGTGCTGGCAGAAGGCCAGAAACCTGGTTGGCGCTACCTACGAAGCCGTTCGAGCCGATGTCAATTTTCAAAGGGACTTGCGGCTCGCAGGGCAGATTACCGGCGCGGCGGTATCCATCATGAATAACATCGCAGAGGGGTGGGCAAGCCAGTCCAACCGGGAATTCATCCGGTTCCTCACCTACTCCCGCCGATCGGCTTCCGAATTGCAGAATTGCCTCTATGTTGCCCTGGATCAAGAGTATGTGCTAAAAAATGCGTTCGATGAGCTTTACGATCAAGCGCAGCAAACCATTAAAGTCATCGATGGCCTTCTCCGATATCTAAGACACCATGAAACAACGAAAAAACAAAAAGCGAAAAAAACAAGATGAGGCCCATTACATCTCCACCTCGATCCCCCAAAGGATCAAAATGTTCCCAAACAACCCAACCAAAATAACAATCCCAACGCCCCTAACTATACTAACTAACCCAACTCTCTTAACTAACTCTACTCTTTTAACTAACTCAACTATCTTAACTAACCTATCTATCTTAACTATCCCAACTATCCTAACTATCTTAACTATCCTAACTATCTTAACTAACTCAACTATCTTAACTATCCCAACTATCTTAACTATCTTAACTAACCTAACTATCCCAACCCTTTGAACCGGAGCATCCCAGAGAAATGAACCTCGCCATCGTCGGAACCGGATACGTCGGGCTTGTCACCGCCGCCTGTTTTGCGGAGATGGGCAACACCGTCTGCTGTATCGATATCAATCCCGAGATCGTCGATCATTTGAACAACGGGAAAGTACACATTTTCGAGCCGGGTCTGGAGCCCCTGGTCCAGCGCAATTACGCCGAAGGCCGCCTCGTCTTTACCACCGACCTGGAAGAGGGCATTCGGGACGCGCTGTTTATCTTCAATTGCGTGGGAACCCCTGCCCTTCCGGACGGCTCCTGCGATCTTTCCCATGTCTACAACGTTGCCGAGTTCATCGGCAGGGCGATCACCGAGTACAAGATCATCGTCACCAAGTCCACGGTTCCGGTGGGAACGGCCGACGCCATTCAGACGATCATGCAGCGCGAAATCAGCGCCCGAGGGCTTTCCATCGAATTCGACGTGGTGAGCAACCCGGAGTTTTTGAAGGAAGGCGATGCGGTCAACGATTTTCTGAAGCCGGATCGCGTCATCGTCGGCACGGACAACATCCGGACCGCCAAACTCCTGGAGACCCTCTATTCGCCCTTTGCCCGAAGCCGCGACAAGCTCATCGTCATGAGCGTGAAAAGCGCGGAGCTCACGAAATACGCTGCCAACTGCATGCTCGCCACCAAGATTTCCTTCATCAACGAGATCGCCAATATCTGCGAAAGGGTGGGTGCCGACGTCAAGGACGTGCGGATCGGCATCGGCTCCGACCACCGCATCGGCTACCAGTTCATCTACCCTGGCGTGGGATACGGGGGGTCGTGCTTTCCGAAGGACGTCAAGGCGCTGATTCACACCTCGCGGGAGTCGGGATACCTTCCGGAACTCATATCGGCCGTCGACAGCGTCAACAGCCGGCAGAAAAAAATGCTGTCGAAGAAAATCATCGCCTACTTCGAGGAACAGGGCGGCGTGTCGGACAAGGTTCTGGCCCTCTGGGGCCTGGCCTTCAAGGCCAACACGGACGATATCCGTGAGGCGCCCGCCCTGGACCTGATCGAAGATCTCACGGCCGCCGGAATGAAAGTGCGCGCCTTCGATCCCATCGCAAACGTCAATGCCCGAAGGCAGTTGGGGGCCAACGCGAATCTCGAGATCGTGGACAACCAATACGAAACCCTGGATGGCGCCCACGCGCTGGCGGTGGTGACCGACTGGAACCAGTTCCGCAACCCGGATTTCTCCCGGATCAGGGAAATGCTCAAAGTCCCGGTTGTTTTTGACGGAAGGAATCTGTATTCTTCAAATTATGTCTCCGCCCAGGGCCTGGCCTATTTCGGCATCGGAAGACCGGCAAACCACCCGCTCCGATAGCCCTGGATAGGCGCGAGGCACGAGGTTCGAGAAAAAGCAAAATCCAACTAAAGACCAGGAATAACCGACAAATCCCGATCCCGGTGTGTGGCCACTATCATCCACAATGAACGAATACCTATTGACGAATAACAATGAACCAATAACAATCAATCAACCCAACCGACTCAACTATCTCAACTAATAAAACCCATGCGCGGACTCGCCATCAGGTGGCTTGCCACCACGTTTTCAGTGCTGATTGCAGCTTTTCTGCTGGACGGCATTCACATCAGGGGCTTTGTTTCGGCCGCGCTCGCCGCCGGAATGCTGGGATTCCTGAATGCGGTGTTCAGGCCGATCCTGCTGATTCTCACCCTTCCCATCAACCTGCTGAGCCTGGGTCTTTTCACCTTCGTGATCAATGCCATGATGCTCAAGATGGCCTCGGCCGTCATTCCCGGATTCGAGGTTCACGGCTTCTGGACTTCGCTGTTCGGCGCCCTGCTGATCAGCATCGTCAGCTTCGCCCTGACATCGGCCGTGGGCGGCCACGGGACGGTCGAGGACATCCGACCCCGGACCGATGTGATCGATCTGAAAAAGGACGATGACGATCGGTGGGGGTAGAAAGGCTTGAGAAGGCGAAAGGCCAAAGGTGAAAGGCTCGAGGCTAAAGGCTAAAGGCTCGAGGCTAAAGGCGAAAGGCCAAAGGTGAAAGGCTCGAGGCTGAAGGCGAAAGGCTCAAGGCGAAAGGCTCAAGGGGAGACCATTGAATGGTTTGAAAATTCAATCATTACCATGAAGACCATGAAGGACATGAAGAAAGGCCGAATCTTTAGTTTTTACTTCATGTTCTTCTTGGTCTTCATGGTTCTAACCCATGGTGAAGAAGCGGGACCGTGAGTCGTGAATCGGGAACCGTGAATCGGGAACGGTGAATAGTGAACCGAAAGAAGTCAATCGCGAGCGTTGATAGGTAAACCGTGGCAGGCGCGTCGTCACTCGTCAGGTTGATGGCCAAGCGTCGGTTGCGATCTTAATCCTTCAGTCCTGCTTTGGTCTTTCTACTCGCTACTTTGATCTCACAGCTTTTTGCTCGAGCCTCGCGCCTTTAGCCCTTCCACAGCTTTCCACTGCAATATCGATTGAGAAGCCGATTTTTCCCTTGATCCTTGATCTCGTACCCCCCGCCTTCAGCCTTTCCCCTTTAGCCTTTCGCCTTGCTCCTTCAGCCTTTAGACTTTCCCCTTTAGCCTTTCGCCTTGCGCCTTGCGCCTTTAGCCTTTCGCCTTGCGCCTTTAGCCTTTCTTCTTTGATCTTTGATCTCGTCTTTACACAAACAGCGCTCCCACGCTTTCCCCGGTGTGGATGCGGCGAATGGCTTCGGCCAGGAGCGGCGCTACCGAGAGGATCTTGAGTTTTTCGATCTGTTTTTCCGGGGGGACGCGGACCGTGTTCGTGACGATGATCGATTCGATCTCGGAGGCGGCGAGATCCCTGACCGCGGGCCCGCAGAGCACGGGATGGGTGGCACCGACGATCAGCCGCCGGGCGCCGGCCCGCATCAGGGTTTTGACCGTGGCGACGAGAGTGCTGCCGGTTGAAATCTCGTCGTCGAAAATGATGGCATCCCTTCCGCGAACGTCTCCCACCACCAGGCCCTGCTCCACCTGGTTGTCGCCCCTTCGCCGCTTGTCGATGATGGCCATGGGAACATGCAGCCGTTCCGCGAATTTGCCCACCCGCTTGGCGCCGCCGGCGTCGGTGGCCACCGCCACCGAATGGGTGAGATCCACGTTTTCTATCAGGTGCTGGGTGATGATGGGCGCGGCGGTCAGGTGATCCACCGGCATGCTGAAAAACCCGTGCACCGAATCCGCGTGGAGATCCATGGTCAACACCCGACAGGCTCCGGCGGTCTGAATCAGATCCGCCATGAGGCGGGCGGCGATGGAGATCCGGGGAGCGTCCTTCTTGTCCGAACGGGCATAGGAGAAATAGGGGATGACCGCCGTGATGCGATGTGCCGACGCGCTTCGCAGGGCGTCGAGGGCAATGAATAGCTCGATGATGTGGTCGCTGACCGGTTCGGTAAAGGATTGGACGATGAACACATCGCGTTCCCTGACATTGTCGAGGATCTGAACGAAGAGGTTGTCGTTGGAAAACCGGGAGATATTGAGAGGACTCAGTTCGATGCCAAGCCGGCCGCAGATTTCCTCCGCCAATTCGGGGTTGGAGCTGCCTGAAAAGACACGCAATCTTTCTGGCATGACAAGGCCTCCGGAAGACGGGGTGAAAGGCTCAAGGACAAAGGCTAAAGGTGCAAGGCGAAAGGCTCAAGGGCAAAGGCTAAAGGTGCAAGGCTAAAGGCTCAAGGCTAAAGGCTAAAGGTTGAAGGCGAAAGGCTCGATGCATTCTGCCGGTTTTCCTTGAGCGGATGCTCATTTTCTTTCCCGTGAAGGAAAATCCTAAAATAAAAGCTGGAGGCGCAAGGTGCAAGG
>JBMNCP010000003.1:0-7907 GCA_049366795.1 Desulfobacterales bacterium | reverse complement strand
CGAGGGAGAGGGGGTTAATCCAGCGTCCTTTGGGTTCGCTTTGAAATTGACTGGAAGGATGACGAAAAGGGTTCGATCCCGATCCCGATCCCGATCCCGATTTCGATTTCGATTTTGGAGGTGGCCAGGAGTTTTCAGGTCTTCGTACTCGTACGCGTACTCGTTCTCGTACTCGGCGGTTTTCTGTTGATTTTGTGGATTCCTCTGAGGTGTCGAGAACGAGTACGAGTACCGTCCCTTCGGGACTGAGTACGAGTACGAAGACCGCGGATTTGGCCTGAGAGAGAAGGACGACGGGTGCGGGTGTTCTTTTTTCTACCATGAAGACCATGAAGGACATGAAGAAGGGCAATGCGCTGATTTTTGCCTTCATGTCCTTCATGATCTTCATGGTGGGAAGTATTTCCCCCCAGGTGGATTGGCGGGAGGGGAACAAGGAGAGAGGGAGGACGGACGCCGGCCAACCAAAAGATAGCGGCCTGGGCGCCTCAGAAGGGGCAGCGGTCGCCTGCTTTTCGCTCCAGATATTTCGTCAAAAACGGCCTGAAAATCCTGCGAATGCTCGCCAGGGACTCTTCCATGTCCGGTGAGAGGTACTTTGCGAAAATATCGAGCCGGATCAGTGCGTTGATGGCCGAATCGGTCCGGCTGGCGGCCCGCAGTCTTTGAATGACGGTGATATTCAGGGTTTCGATATTCCGGTAGATGGACGACATGCCTTTGAGTTCCATGTCGAAGCACGGATCGTCCGATCCCAGGAAGTACTGGGCCAGAAGATATGTGGATGCCGCCCGCCAGATGGTTTCCTCCTCGTCGGCGAAAGGGAGATGGAACCGGGCCATGGGCTTGAAAAAACTGGTCCAGGGACACCCGCTGGTGGCGATCAGAAGCCCCATTAAAGAGCTGATGCCGCGCTGGGCCGACGTCTTCTGTGAAATCAGGCGATCCCGCACCATCACGTCCACACGGACCTGGTCGTGTGAAATGAGCCGCTGGGAAGCGTTGAGCATTTCCACCAGATTGACGGCGAGCGGGCACTCGGGGTGCTCTTCGATATCCAGGGGACAATGGGGGCACTGGTGGAAGTCGAGGCGCGACCAGTGGGGAAGGTTCTCGGAGGGCGGGTGGATCAGCTCCAGGGTTTCGCTGTCGATTTCCAGGTCGAACCGTTCCGTCGTTCGATCCGGGAGCGTGAACCGGTAATTGATATGAAATGTATTCTGGGTCATTTGTCTTGTCCTGTACACCCCCGGTTCCCCCTCGATCGGGGGCTGGAAGGCGCCGGGAGCGGGTGATTCATGCATCCTGATCCGGCTCCAGCTCCGATGATGATCGGCGTGAATGTCGAGGTTCGATGCCATGAAGGGGGATTCCTGCACGGGCCTGTCTGAAAAATCAAACAATGGTGCGCGCTTGTCCGTTGCGGGGCCGGCGCCCAAAACCCCTTTCAATTCAGGCGTTTTCCGCCTTTGCGGTCCAAAGGCCGTGCCGGGGAAATTGCACTCCCGGGGCATCGCCACGGAATCAGTCTGATAGATGCAAAAAGCATACAATCATTTCATGCTTTCGAATCATTCATGCCGATCGGGGGCATGACGGTCGAGGGCATCGGGAATGCAGGGCTCGGAATCGCAGGGGATCACTTCCACGGTAACGTGCCGAAGCTTTTCAATATCCCGAATCAGAGACTTGTAATGCTCGGGAGGACGGGGGAAGTGGGTCACGACGGCGATAATGGCGGCCAGCCGGTTTTCGCTGATCGGCCAGATGTGGAGATCCGTGATCCGGTTGTCGGCGTCCGATTCGATGGCGCTGGTGATGGCTTCGATCTCTCCGGGTTTCATGAACCGATCCAGGAGCACCCTGCTCGTATCGCCGATCAGCCCCCACGACCACTTGAGGATGACCATCGCCCCGACCACGCCCATCAGGGGGTCCATCCACACCCAGCCGAAGTATTTGCCGGCCACCAGTGCCGCGATCGCCAGAATCGAGGTCAGGGCATCGGCCAGGACATGGAGATAGGCCGCTCTCAGGTTGTGATCGTGGTGATCATCCGAGCCATCTCTGTCGGACGATCCCTGGCCGCCTGGGTGGTGGTGATGGGATTTGCCCCGCAAAAGCCAGGCACTGACCAGGTTCACCGCCAGCCCCACCACGGCGACCAGAATCGCCTCGTCGAATCGGATGGGAAGGGGACTCAGGAACCGGCGGATGGACTCCCCGGCCATGATCAGCGCAGCGATTGCCAGCACCACCGCGCTGGTATATCCGCCCAACACGCCGATTTTTCCGGTGCCGAAGCTGAAGCCGGGATCGTCGGCGTGGCGCCGGGCGTAGGCATAGGCGATGGCCGTGATGCCCAGTGCGGCGGCGTGGGTCCCCATGTGCCAGCCGTCGGCCAGCAGAGCCATGGATCCGAAGACGACCCCCGCCGTTATTTCGATCACCATCATGGCAAGGGTCAGAGCGATCACGCGACGGGTGTTCTTTTCGCCGGTTTCGTGGCGCCGTGTATATTGGTGGTCGTGCTTCCAGTTCTCGAGATTGTATATGTGCATCTGCGAAGGCTGTTGTCTCAAGGGTACCGCGTCAGAAAGGCCCGGTCCCCGACTTCGAGGCAGTCCGCATCGCTCCGGTGGATCTCCAGGACCATCCCCACCGGCCGTCCGCTGGGAATTCCGCGGGTGGAGTAGGGTTCGCCGTAGCGAATCGAACTCACGACGCCTTCCGTCGTCAGGAACACGATGGCGAGCGGCAGAATGGTGTCCTTCATCCAGAAGGTGTGCCGCGCCGCGCCCGGGTAGACGAAGAGCAGGCCGAACCCCTCCCGCATGCCCGTGCAGTTCATCAGGCCTTTTTCATGTTCTTCCGGCAGATCGGCAAGCCCGACCTCGAAGGCGCATACCACGTCGCCCTCCCGTTCGAATCGCATGCGCCCCTCGACGGGATAGCCGCAGAATTGGGCGGCCGCGCCGCAAACCGCCGACCCCAGCACCAGGACGAGGATCCATGCCGGAATGCAGGTTCGGCTATTTCTCACGAAGCGCTTCCAGCACCTGGGCCGGGTGGTCGGCGGCCTTGGCCACTTTTTTCCAGTGCCGCTTGATTTTCCCGTCCGGGCCGATCCACACGGTGGAACGGATGACACCGGTAACGGTCTTGCCGTACATGACCTTTTCGCCGAAGGCGTCGTACCTGGCCAGGACCTTCTTGTCAGGGTCCGACAACAGGGTAAAGGGCAGTTCATGCTGGCTTGCAAACCGCGCATGGGAGGCCTCGCTGTCCGGGGAGATGCCGATCACCGCCGCACCCGTATCGACGATTTCCTGCCAGATGTCACGGAACGCCTGGGCTTCCTTGGTGCATCCGGGGGTATTGTCCTTGGGGTAGAAGTAGACGATCAGATCCCTTCCCTTGAAATCCTCGAGGGAAACCTTTTTCCCTTCGGCGTCCTTCAAGGTAAAGGCCGGCGCGGCTTTCCCTTCCTCGATGGGCATGGCGCTCCTCCTTGTTCAAAGGGTGTTTTTCTTTGGATCTTCTGGATCTTCTCCAAAAGCCTTGGGATGAGGTTCCCCCTCCCCGCCGTCAGGCGCCCCGGTCCGCCCAGCGCAGCCACAGCACCGTGACCAGGCCCCAAACGGCGTTCACCACAAAGACGACCAAAGGCGTCAGCTCGCCCGACTCCAATCCGAAATAACCTCTGCGCAGCACCATCGGGTAGAAATAGAGCAGCTGAAAGGCGGTGGGAAACAGGCTCACCAGGAGTCCACGCGCCCAGAAGCTGCTTCTGGCGAGGGGCAGCAGCAGCAATTGAGCCCAAAGCCCTCCCCACACGATCCGGGGGTAGAGCCACTGCGCGGAAAGCCGAGGCGCCAGGCTGACGCCCAGGCTGCCGGTGACGCCGTGGGTGCCCAGCGACCACAGCAGAAGGCTGGCGGCCAGGGCGCCGACCGCTCCGGCCGAAAAACAGGAGGAAATCCGCTTCAACAATCGACCCATGTCATCCGATCCTCGGGAAAGTGAATAACGTCTGGAATGTTCGGACAGCTCGAACGGTTTGGAACGCCGGCTAGGTCAAAAACCACGCCGGCGCGCCCGCACCTCCGAATCGGACACGCTCGTGCCCATACAATCCATAGTGAGCACCCATTCTCTCAACTATCTTTACTCACCCAACTCTTCTAACTATCCTAACTATCTCAACTATCTCAACTCCCTCAACTCACCTAACTCTCCTAACTCTCCTAACTCTCCTAACTGGAAGTACAGCTACCCCAGCGCCACATCCAGCATCATCATCACCGCGAATCCCGTCATGGCCCCGACCGTTGAAAGATCGGTGTTCTTGTCGAGCTGGGATTCGGGGATCAGTTCTTCGACCACCACGAAGATCATGGCCCCGGCGGCAAAGGACAGCGCATAGGGCAGAACGGGCTGCATCACCAGAACGGTTGCCGCGCCCAGCACACCCGCAATAGGCTCCACCACGCCGGACATCTGCCCCATCCAGAAGCTTTTGAACCGGCTCAATCCCTCGCGGCGCAGGGGGACGGAGACCGCGGCCCCTTCGGGAAAATTCTGGATTCCGATGCCGATGGCCAGCGCTACGGCCCCGGCCAGGTTGGCCGACGGCAGATCGGCCGCGAGCGCTCCGAAGGCCACACCGACCGCCAGGCCTTCGGGAAAGTTGTGGAGAGTGATGGCGAGCACCAGCAGTACGCTACGGCGCCAGCTCGTCGGCAGCCCCTCGGCTTCATCGGTGGGAAAACCCAGGTGAAGGTGGGGCAGAATCTTGTCGATCAGCCAGAGAAAGGCGCCCCCGCCGAGAAAACCCGTCACTGCGGGGATCCATGGGGTTTGGCCGGCGTTTTCCGCCATCTCGATGGCCGGGGCCAGCAGGGACCAGAAGCTGGCTGCAATCATCACCCCTGCCGCGAACCCCAGCATCGCATCCAGTACCTTGCGGTTGATGGTCTTGAAAAAGAAGACCATCGCGGCCCCCGCTGCCGTCATGAACCAGGTGAAGAGGGTGCCCATCAGGGCCTGAACGACGGGATGAAGTCCGATGAACCAGGCTGTCATGGGATTTCCGGTATCCTAGATTTCGAGGTTTCTCTTGTCGATCTCTTATGATGTAAGGTCCACGGGGCCGACGGGTCAAGGGACAAAACGTTCATATCTTCAGGGCTTCCGCGATGACGCCGCACAGATTCTCACCTTTGGCGATCCTCCTGGCGGAAATTCCGGCTTGCCGTGCTCCCTGGATATTTTCGTCCGAGTCGTCCAGAAAAAAAAGTTTGTCCGGCGCGATGCCCGCGGCGTCGATGACACGGGTATAGGCGGGACGCTCGGGTTTGCGGCAGCCCATCCGGGAGGACACGAAGAGGCCGTCACACCCGGACAGCAGGTCACGGTATTTTTCGGACCATACGGCCTCGTGCACGGCATTGGTGTTGGTCAGGATATACACCGGGCCCACGGCCTTGGCCATTCCGATGGCCCGGCGCGCATGGGGCATTTCCTCTCCGAGCACGGCGTTCCAGCCCGCTTCGATCTGTGCATCGGTCAGCTCGATGCGCAGGCTGCGACGGAGGTGGGCAAAATAGGCTGCGGTATCGATCTCTCCCCGTTCGAAGCGGACATAGGGTTCGTCGATGGCAAACCGGGAAAGGATGACATCCTCGGAGATGCCGCTGCTGTCCGACCATGACCTCAGGCACCGGCCAAAATCGACGTCCACGAGGACGTTGCCGAGATCGAAGACGACGGCTTTGATGTCGCGGGGCATGGGTTGAACCATTAACGGGAATTCGGAATTCAGCCGTTGCGATTGACCGATGACACTCAACCGATAACGATCAACTGACAACCACTCACCGAACCGGGATCCTCTCAGGGATCCTCCAGCAGATCCGGGTATTGTTCCCGCATGCAGGACGGGCAGATGGTGTGGGAGAATTTGGCTTCAGTGTTCCTGCGAACGTAGGCGTCCAGATCCTCCCAATTCCTGGGATCGGCGCCGCCGGATTTTCCGTACCGGATCCTTTTGCAGAACATGCAGATGGGCAGCAATCCCTCGAGGCGTTTCACCCGGGCCAGCGCGCTTTCGAGTTCGCTGATTTTCTGGTTGAGCGCGCGTTCGTTTTTTTCCAGCGCCTCGACCATGGTGTTGAAGGCGGTGGAAAAATCGCCCATGAAATCCACGCGCTGTCCATAGTCTCCGGCTGCGATCTGCTGGGTTTGCCATGTCAGGTGCATCAGCCGGGAATGAAGCTCTTTCAGGGGGGCCGCGTGCAGGTTGCCGCGGCTGATCCGTATGGTGTCCAGTTTTCCTTCGGCGAGCTTCGTCAGCGCGCCGCGGATTTCATCAAGGCAATGGAGAAGTTCCTGAAAACGCTGTGAAAAGACTGCGGCTGCGTCATCGGCCGGGTCGGGCAACGCCTCGGAAAAGGGCGCGGATTTCCCTTCGAGCCAGGCTTCGATGAGTTCTGCGGCCTTTTTCAGCATCGGTTGTTTCCGCGTCCTTTCATGCCGTTGCCGAGGAGGGGGGCTTTCCGGCGGGCCGGATTTCGAAGCGGCAGACGCGGTCGCCGGTGGCCCAGCAGTCCACCTCCCTGACGCTGAAACGGATGCCGGTGTAGACGGTGAAGATTCCCGCCAGAAACCCTTCATCATACTCGCACACGGTTTCATTTTTCAGGGACAGCCCCGAGCAGTCGAGATCCTCGGCGATGGTGAGCACGAATGTCATCTCCTCCAGGTTCATTTGCTCGACCCTCAGGATTCCCATGGCGTTGTCCTTCAAAACCCGCTGGAGCTCGGCGATGAAGGCATTGATCTCCAAATCCCTGTTGAGCATGTTGCGGCAGAATTCGCTGCCGGCGAGCAAGCCCGCCTTCGCAAACAACCGCCGCCCGTTTTCCGGCCCTGCCGCATTGAACAGAACGTTGCGGAGCGTGTATTGGAGCAGCCGGTAGGCGAAGAGGGGAACGGTCTGCCCGAGATTGGGGCGGCCGAGCTCGAAATTTCCAAGATCCTTCCAGGAAAAGGATTCGGTTGCGGTTGCCATGATATTCTTGATGCTCCTTGTCGATTTCGCGAGTCGCATTCGTGCCGGATGGCCAATGGGTCGATCGACGGTTGGCTATCATATGCAGTGATGATAGGCAATCCCCCGCCCTGAGGCCGGCCCGTTTTTGACAGCCATTTTTCCGGGAACTATTCTACTTTCGAGACATTGTCATCATGGAGGTGATCCCATGAAGCAAGGAACGACCCCCTTCCGAACCGCCAAATTCTGCATCTGGACCCTTCGCTGGCAGAGCGTCATTGCGCAGCAGCTGCGAATGTTCACATGGACGGGTACCGCTGTCATTCTTTTCCTTGCCGTGGCAGGCAGGATTTCCCTCGACACCGCACTTCACTCTATCGTGATCAGTCTTTTTTCCATTGCGGCCCTGGTTTATTTATTCCTCCAGGCCAGGCGGACGAGTCTGCTCCGGATCGAGGATCCAGCTCTTCGCGAAGCCGCCCACGAAGCCATGCTGCTTCTCATCCACCAGCGGCGGCTCTCCAAGTCGGACCGGCGGTTGCTGAAAAAGCACTTCGGCGAAAACTACTGCGAGTTAGGGCACTGCGGCTGAGCCCGGTGAGAGGCCCGAATTCTCGAGCCCGTGGCTATCGTACCCGTACGGGAAACTCGTTCTCGTACTCGGCGCCCAAAGGAATCTATAAAATCGGCAGGAAAAATCCGAGTACGAGGACGAGTACCGTCCCGAGCGGGACTGAGTACGAGTACCGCCCGCTTCGCCTTGTTTTCCCCCCCTGGTGGGAGGGGATCGCGTCGTTTTGTTGTGGTTTAAAGAAAACGGACACTTTGCTAAGAACGATTCAAACGAAAGCGA
>JBMNCP010000002.1:0-14965 GCA_049366795.1 Desulfobacterales bacterium | reverse complement strand
CGCTTTCGTATGAATCGTTCTTAGCAAAGTGTCCGTTTTCTTTAAACCACAACAGGAGACAGCAAGTCCCACCATGAAGATCATGAAGGACATGAAGGCAGAAAAACAGCGCTTTGCTCTTTCATGGTAGAAAAAAGAACACCCGCACCCGTCGCACTTTCCCTTGCGCCAAAGCCGCGGTCTTCGTACTCGTACTCAGTCCCGCAAGGGACGGTACTCGTTCTCGTACTCGAAATCCCAAAGGGATCAACAAAAACAACAGAAAAAGCCGAGTACGAGAACGAGTACGCGTACGAGTACGAGTACGAAAACCAGAAAAACGCCTGCCCGCCTCCAGATCGAAATCGGGATCGGTATCGGTATCGCTATCGGAGTCGAATGCTTACGACACTAGCAACGTCAACGATCCCGCCAATCCGTAACCCTCACCTCAACGCCCCAGTCTTCCCCCTCTCCCTCGATGGGAGAGGGCCGGGGTGAGGGTGAATCAAAAATGTTGTGGTTTAAAGAAAACGAGTAAAAGAAGAGCACTTTGGAAGAGTTTGAAGAGGCCGCAAAGCCCATAGGCTCGAGCGTGCAAATACCGGGGCGGTTTGCGGAAAAGGCAGGGATTTCGGGTGCGCAGGATCGACGCGACGGACGGCGCCGAATGAGCGGAATAAGAGCGTGATGGCGCTGCGGAAGGAAGGGTTCATCCAGGGCGCCACAGAACGACGCGCGCGGCACGACGCAGAGATTGCGCTTTTGGGAACTCCCGCTCAGAATTCGGGGGGGGCTTCGATGCCCAGGTCCTTGATTTTGTACAACAACGCCTTGTAGCTGATTTTCAGGATCTTGCTCGCCCGGCTGCGGTTCCAGCCCGTTCGATCCAGGACGTGGCGGATCACCTCTCTTTCGACCTTGTCCTGAACCGACCGCGTAACCTCCTTCAACGCCAGGGCATTCAGATCGATGTTGCCATCTTCTGAAAACTTCACGAAGTCCCGGATGCTGAAGCCGTTGCCGGCTGCCATCGTGTAGCGGGATCGGGCAGGGGCATTGCGGCTTTTGTCGAACAGTTCCGAGAGGATTTCCTCCCAGTTCCCGAGAGCCAGGGCCCTCTTGAGAATATTCTGGAGTTCGCGAACGTTGCCTGGCCAGGAGTACTCGCAAAGCCGGTCGATGATGTAGGCGTTCGGACGGACGATCCGGTGGTTGCCGAACTGGCCGGCAAAATCCTGAACAAAGAAATCGATCAGCGGAGGAATGTCCTCCGGACGCTCCCTCAGTGGAGAGATCTGGATCTTGATGATGTTCAGCCGATAGTAGAGATCCTCGCGAAATCGATCCTCCCGGATCTCTCTTTCCAGTTCCTGGTTGGTGGCGGCAATCACCCAGGTATCGGTCCGGATCTCCTTTTCCGAGCCCAGGGGAGAGAACTCTCCGGATTGCAGAACGTGGAGCAGCTTGGCCTGCAGCGGCAGGGACATGTCTCCGATCTCGTCCAGCAGAAGAACGCCGCCGTTGGCCAGTTCGAATTTGCCCCTTTTTTTTCGGTCGGCCCCGGTAAAGGCTCCCTGCTCATGGCCGAAAAGCTCGCTTTCCAGCAGGCCCTCGGGCAGGGCGGCGCAGTTGATCTTGAGAAATGGTTTTCCGAAACGGGGGGATTGCCGGTACAGGTTCTGTGCGACGACCTCCTTGCCGACGCCGCTCTCCCCCGTAATCACCACGTTCAACCCGGTATCCGCCACATGGTTGATCACCTCGCGAATACGCCGGATGTTCTCGCTGACTCCGATGATTGGAGGACCGTATTTATCTTTTTTGGGTGGTGTCATTCAAACTCGCGGTCATAGGCGCCGGCCAATGGCGCCCGGTTAGGAAAGTAAAGTTGTTGTTGGAGACAGCTTGCTTCCCAACCCAGGCAAACGTCACAGTGCGCGGATTCAACGGAGATTGTGGGACTCTGGAGTAGAATGATCCGGGAAATGCCAGCTTGGGTCTTCAAACGCTTGCGGTGCCGAACACGAGGCTTTCAAACCTTCAGGCCTGCCTCCGCGCCAGCAGCTCATCGATAAAGTGATTCAGCTTGTCGAGCTCGATGGGTTTCTCCAGCACCAGGTCGGCCTGAGCTTCGGTGGCCAGGGATTCCGGATGCTCTCCCCAACCGGTAATGGCGATCACCGGTATCTGTGGGGCCTTCTTCTTGACCATGGATATGATGGCGACACCGCTGATATTGGGCATGACGAGATCGGTAATGATCAGGGCGAAACCTTTTCGATCCGACTCAAAGGCCTTCAGGCCATCCAACCCATTGGAGGCCGTAACCACATCATACTGTTTTTTAACAAAGTATTTTTGGAGGGACCTGAGAACCTCCTCGTTGTCTTCAATGATCAGAAGGCGTGCTTTCTTTGAATCGTTCATGGTGACTGCCCCGGTTGAGAATTTAGGGAACGCCCTTCCATGGCTAAGCTTTGCAAACAATTACAATATATTAAGAAAACAAGAGAATAGTGGAGCATAACTGCGATGGTTGGTTCAATTCTGGTTTTTTACCGGTTTCATTCTGGAATGTCAAGTTTTAATGAAATTTTAACACGTAGTTTTAATGGGTTAGAATAAATTCACAGCACAATTCCAAGACCTGGAACAGCGGCCACGAAGGGCTGCATCTACGTTAGATCGTCAACCGGGATGGGGCCAAAAAAATCACAAAAATAAATTCTAATAAAAAGGTAATGAAAAAAGCAATGACAGTTTCCGTGTGGAGATTCTGAAGAGAGCTCGAAGTCAAAAGGTAATATTCTTCCGTTGTTTAGGCATTTATTTTCTCATGTAGCAAATATTTCTTCAGTAAAAAAGCTCGAAGGTTGCCCGTCTTGTTAAAATTTCATGAAACGTCGGCTCGGTGAAAGCGGATGCAGTGAAGGCTACGAATTTTGGACACCGACGAGGCCGCCATCGAAACGATACCTCATTAACAATTGATATCACAGATTTTTTAGAAATATACGCCCGTCGTGCCCGATCATGGTCTGACACGGGCCAGCGCCGCAAGTGCTCGGGATGAAGCCGAGTTTAATCGACCGGTGCTGTGTGGTCCTGCGCGTAGTGGGAAATGCAGGGACGAATTGCCGGCAATGTGCACCGGAGACCGCATTGAACTTGGAAATGAGATAACAGGGCCGCTATTCATGGATATTGGCACAGCAATTGCTTTGCTTATGGTTCACTCTTTTTGACGACAGGATTTCACTGCCGGGAAATTTGGGAAACCGATCGACGCAAAAATTGAATTAAAGTGTCTTCGAATTAAAGTGTCTTCAACCCAGGGTTATGTTGAAAAGGAATAATCTTTCAGGTAAAATGAAATTTATGCTTCAAAAACCGGGCTCATCTCACTCCTAGGAAATCCTGGGGCAATTTCATCAAGCAGAAAATGCTCCAGAAGATGAAGACTGTGCTTGGCATTCAAGCGGCTGATCGCGCTGTACTCGTGGAGCGCAGGGCTTGAATGCAACCTGGAACGCACCTCTCCCCTCCCAGCTCGGTAAATCGATCCGCAATCCGGATCCTTGAGATTCCCCATCCATACCACTTGACCAAGGAAGATGCTGATGCAAGCAGCCAACCAACAGAACCTGTTCAAACCGGAAGTGATCATCGAGATCCTTCTGCGCCGACGCTGGTGGATTATCGTTCCGGTCATTCTTTCCCTTGTGGTCGGAATCATCCTGACCATCAAGCTGCCGAAGGAATACGTGGCATCCACAACGATCCTGGTCGAGCCGCAGAGCGTTCCGCAGAATTTCGTGAGATCCATCGTGACCGAGGGCATCGAGAGCCGGATTCAAACGATCTCTCAACAAATCCTGAGCCGGACCAATCTTGAAAGGATCGTCACTGAATTCAACCTGCTGCGGAACGGACAGTCCGAGCCTGCCGGAATGGAGGCGGCCGTCAACGGTCTTGCCAGCCGCATAGGCGTCCACGTCGGCAAGGAAAGAGGCAAGGCCGCCAATTATTTCAAAATCAGCTTCAGATCCGAGAACCCCCAATTGGCAAGAGACATCCCCAATCGGCTGGCCAACAGCTTTATCGACGAGAACCTGAAGAACAGGGAAGATAAATCGGTCAGCACCAGCACCTTTCTCCTTGCGGAGTTGGAGCAGATGAGAGAGCGCCTGGAAGAAAAAGAGGAGAAGCTTCGAGAATACCGTTTCACCCATATGGGTTCGCTACCCGATCAGTTGACGACCAACCTGAGAACGCTCGACCGGCTTCAGGCACAACTGGCCGACAAGGAAAACAGCATCCGCGAATTGCGCGACAGGCTGCAGCTTGCCATGGCGACAGGTGAAGATGCCTCCGGCGCTGAAATGTCCCTGCCCAAGATGGAGGAACAACTGGCCAACCTCCAGCTCAAGTACACGGACAAGCATCCGGATGTCATCCGGCTGAGAACACAAATCGAGGCGATGAAAAATCAGCTGAACGATCCGAACAGTGCGATCCGCCAACTCCCGGCGGCCCGGTCGACCGGCCGATACCTGAACCCAATCGTTCAACGTTTGCAGCAGGAAATCCGGTTCGCCGAGGTTGAGCTCGACCAGATCCGGAATCAGATCCGCGACTACGAGATGCGCGTGGAGGAGACTCCGAAGCACGAGCAGGAACTGCAGGCCGTCATCAGGGACTACAACAACATTCAAGCAACGTACAACTCCTTGCTCAATCGAAAGCTGGAAGCCGAAATCGCCGTCAATATGGAGCGCAAGCAGAAAGGCGAGCAATTCAGGGTGATCGATCCTGCGAGGACCCCCATCCGGCCGGACAGCCCTGACATGCAGAAGCTTTTCCTGATGGTCCTGGCGGCTGGGATCGGCATCGGCGGAGGGCTGATTCTCCTCTTCGAATTGCTCAACCCGACGTTCCGTATTCCGGAAGATATCGAAAACTATTTGAACTTCAGTGTAATGGCCATCATTCCCATCATCAAGGACCAACGCGAGATTTTACTGACTCGCCTCAACCGGGCGGGCACCATTTCAGCCCTGGTTGTCCTTACCGCGCTGATTGCGGCCTTCTATTCGCTGTCGATTGGGGGAGGCGATCCGGCTTCTCTTATGAGTCGCTTTCCATGAATCAGCCGTGGCCCGGCCCCCGGCTTCCCTGACAACGGTAAACCATCTGGAACTGAGGACATATTTTGGGAAAAATATCGCAAGCACTCGAAAAATCGCGGAAGTCCGATGTGGAATCGATCGAGGCGATGCCGATTCGAAAGAAGAAAGCCGCCAGCTCGGCATCCCTGGAAAAAATGGCACCGGTGTCTCAACCGGATAACGCGATCCACCCCGAGGTGTCCGTTTCACATCCCGAACCGGTCCTCCCGCCTCGACATGAAAGCCCTGCCAATGCGCCTCCAGCAGGAAAATCCCGATTGGAGGCGAAGGAGGCGGCGGTTGTTCCAGCCGATGCCTTTACGGAGCTTCATCCCAAACTCGTCGTTTCAACGAGGCCCCACTCCTACGAAGCGGAACAGTTCCGGGTGTTGCGGACCAGCATCCTGTTTCCGAAAACCGGAACACGCCCCCGTTCGATACTGGTAACCAGCACGCTTCCGGGGGAGGGTAAATCCTTCGTATCCGCTAACCTGGCAGCCTCCATCGCCCAGCACATCGACACCCGGGTTCTTTTGATCGACTGCGATCTCAGGAAACCGAACCTTCACTCCTATTTCGGCGTAACTCCCAATAAGGGTCTTACCCAAGTGCTCCAAGGCAAGGCGGCGATGCCCGATGTTCTGATGCGAACGCCGATCGACCGATTGATGCTGTTGCCCGCAGGCCATCCGCCGGACAACCCGTCCGAGCTGCTTTCCTCCCATAAGATGCGTGAGTTCCTGAAAGAGGTGACCAACCGGTACAGTGACCGGCTGGTGCTGATCGACTCTCCACCTCCGAAATTGACGGCCGAAACCGGCGCGTTGGCCCGCCTCGTCGACGGCATATTGCTGGTCGTGCGGTTTCAGAAAGCCAACAGGGAAATGGCCGGGGAACTCGTAGAATTGGTCGGCAAGGAGCGCATCATCGGAGCCGTCGGAAATTATTTGGATTTAAAGGCGTTGTCCTATTATGGCAAATCCAAGTACGCCGGCTACGGCAGCTATTACGGGAAAAAAAGCAGATGAACGCTGGCCTGCGCATTCTCCCCGAGAGCACGCCATCGGACGTAAATCCCGCATACCTTAGAATGCTTTGCGAAGTAACGCTTCGTACCGCCATTCAAGAAGTCGGCTGAATCATGCTCAGGATACTGCGTCAATATTACCCAATCCGAAATGTCGTCTTCGCGGCCGGTGAGGGTGCTATCATCCTGGCGGCGGTCCTATTGGCTTGCTGGATCAAGATCGGGTCCCTGACGCCGCAACTGGATCCCTCGCTTTTTTTCAAGAGCCTGACGATCACGTTCATCTGTCAAATGAGCCTTTATTACAGCGATCTGTATAATTTCAAGATTACGCGCAGCCTTACCGAGCAGATGATCCGGCTGCTTCAGGCGCTTGGCCTCACCTCCATCATTTTTGGCGTCATCTATTTATTCGCCCCGGGTTTGATGATCACGCAAGGCCTGTTTCTGATCATTGTCAGCCTGGTGGTCGTCATGATCTTCACATGGCGGATCGGCTACGCTTTCATCCTGGACAAAGGGCTGTTCGACCAAAAGATCGTCCTGATCGGTGATGGAGAGCTTTCGCAGAGCATTTTCCAGGAAATCGAAGAAAAAAAAGATTCGGGGTATCAGATCACCCAGTACATCGATCTGTCCAAGCTCATTGTCGAGAAAAAATCCGAAAACGGCCTTCCCATAGACCCGAATACAAAGACGAGTATCAGAAAAATCGTTGTCGCCCTGGAGGAGAAGCGAGGCAAGCTTCCTGTCAAGGAGCTGCTCAGGTGCCGTACGGCCGGAATCGAAATTATCGACGGGACCACCTTCTACGAAATGCTGACCGGAAAGCTTCACGTCACCCAGATCAACCCGTCATGGCTCATTTTCTCAGACGGTTTCAGAAAATCCGGGCTTCAGCGGTTTTTCAAACGAACCGGGGATGTCGTGCTCTCCGTCCTTTTTCTGATCCTGCTCGCGCCGCTGATGCTGCTGACCGCCTTCCTGATCAGATTGGACTCCGAGGGGCCGGTTTTCTTTTCCCAGGACCGGGTCGGCCGCAGCAGGAAACCCTTCAGGGTTATCAAATTCCGTTCCATGGTCGAGAACGCGGAAAGCGGGACGGGGCCTGTGTGGGCGTTGGACAATGACAGCCGCGTTACCCGTGTGGGAAGATGGATCAGAAAGCTCCGGATCGATGAACTGCCTCAAATCTGGAACGTACTGAGGGGCGAGATGAGTTTTGTGGGCCCTAGGCCCGAACGGGAATTTTTTGTCCGGCAGCTAGAAGAAAAGGTTCCCTACTACGGAGAGCGTTTCAACGTGAAACCCGGCATCACCGGATGGGCTCAGGTCAGCTATGGCTATGGCGCTTCCGTCGACGACGCCATTGAAAAATTGAACTACGATCTCTTCTATATCAAGAATCTGACTTTTCTTCTGGACCTTTTAATCATCATTAGGACCGTTAAAATCGTGCTGTTAGGCAAAGGGGCGCGCTGAAGGATAGGTCATCGTCTGTACCAGAAATTCACCGAAGCGGTCATCCCCAGCAGCCAGTGGATCAACCAGCATCGGTTCGAACGGCACGTGGCGCGGCCCGATGCGATAGTCCCGGCAACCACACTTGGTTGAGAGCAGTTCCGCTGAGGCTGCGACACCGCATTCCGGCCTGAGACGCCATTCATCCGCGGGCTGCCTACCGGGTTGAAAGAGCGCTGTCGACAATGGATAGGCGACGACACTCGAGCATATTTCTCGGTCCGCCCGATCTATCCTACACTGTTTGCCTCCGATGGGGACCCAAACGTAACCCAAGGGGCGGAGCTATGTCACCGCCCCGCGGGGCTTCTTGTTGACCTGTTATCAACCCCCGGACCGATTGGAAATTCGACCGTATCCACAAAAGGACCCAAAGGACCTCCGCTTGGATAGGGGAATATGCTAAGGTCTCCCGGCAATATGAGCAGCCCGTCAAAATGGAACCATGAAAACCGAAAGGAGATGGACATGCCCCCTGCCCTCAAACGAACGCTTTATCCCATTCTGATCGTAGCCCTCTTCCTGCAGGCATCGACCGCAATTGCCGCCAATGGCGGCAGTTACAAAATCGGCAGCGGAGATATCCTGGAGATCGTCACCTGGAAGGAGCCCGATCTTTCCAGAGAGACAGTCATCGTCCGGACGGACGGATTCATCAGTTTCCCCCTCATAAACGACGTCATGGCCGCCGGCCTGACGCCCCTGGAGTTAAAAACGGCCATCGAGAAAGGTTTGGCCGATTTCGTCACGGCCCCGGTGGTGACCGTGACGATTCGGGATTCGGGCAGCAAAAAATTCTATATCCTCGGTGAAATTCAAAAGACCGGGGAATACACCATCTACAAGAGCCTCAACGTACTTCAGGCATTTGCACTCTCGGGCGGCTTCACGGAGTGGGCCTCCAAAAAAGAAATCCTGCTGATCCGACGGGAAGGCGGTAAAGACAAGATTTACCGTGTCAACTACAAGGAAATCGTCAAAGGCGAAGACATCAGCCAGAACATGATGATTCAAGCCGACGATACGATCATCGTGCCGTAGGAAAAACAGCGGATTGGATTCAACCGAAAAAGGAGAACCCATGAACACAAACCGTTTGCGTTTCATTCTGATCTTGCTCCTGGTTCATCTTTCCTCGGCACCGCTTTTTGCCGCCCAATTCAACTTCACCCCCTCGCTCCTGGTCAGCGAGGAGTACACGGACAACGTGTTCCGGGATGCCGAGGACGAAGAAGATGATTTCATAACATCGGTCGGCGTGTCGCTCGCCGGTGAGGTGCAATGGCAAACCGCGGGGCTCACTTTCAACTATACCCCGACCTATCAGTTTTACGCGGACAACTCGGAACTGGACGACTGGCGCCACGGCCTCAATTTCCTGGCTTACAAGGAATACAAGCGGAACACGCGTTTCGAGTTCCGGAATGCGTACCTTTACACGCAGGATCCGGGGGATTCGACCGACGATGAAGACCGGCGGCGGGGCGTTCCCTCCTCGATTCAGTCCGACCGGGATCGCCGAGGGAGGGAAACGTATTATACGAATGAAAGCCTGGCGCGCGTCACCCATCGGTTCGGGGAAGACGACCTCGTGGACGGCGGGCTCCGTTACCGCCTCCTCCGTGATGTAGACCTGCCGCAGGGGGTGGAAGAAAGCGACAGCGACATCTGGGAGCCTTTCCTGGGCCTGGACTACTGGTTCGACGTCCGGTGGGGAGTCCAATTGGACGGTTTATATTCCAACAGGGACTACACGGACCGTGACGACCGGGAGGAGTACACCGGGACCGCCAGGCTCAGGCGACGTTTCACCCGGCATTTCAACGGCTTCATCGAATACCGCCACACCTACCTCGACTTCGCGGAAGAAGTGGGCAACGAATCGGACTACACCGTCTATGCACCTTCGGTCGGCATCCAGTACCAGTGGGAAGAAAACGCCAACATCCGGTTTGGCGTGGGCTACTATCAACAGGAATTCGACGACAGCAACGAGGACGATGAAAACGGTGTGTTCCTGAACGCCGACATCTTCAAGACCTGGCCGTACCGTCGGGGATACGTGACCCTGGTCGGCGGAAGCGGCTACGACGTCGACGACGAAGGCGTCGACGACAACGGGTTTCGACTCTACTACAGTGCCGGACTGAGCGCCGGGTATGATTTTACCCGCAGGCTCTCCGGCAACGTCTTCTCACGCTACACCTACAACGACTACCCGGACGCCGAGGAAGACGACTCGGACCAGACGATCAATGCCGGGGCGGGGCTCCGCTACCAGGCGCTGCGATGGATGGATCTGGGTCTCCAGTACAGCTTCGCAAAGCTGATATCCGACGACAGCACCGACGAATACACGGAAAACAGCGTGATGTTCACCGTCCGGGTGTTTCCCATCCACCCGTTTCAGCTGAACCGATAGGCTTTTTTATGCAAATTTCCCCGTCGACACACGAAAATCACCCGGACACCGCTGCCCGCAGGGTGATTCTCACCTTCGACGTGGAGGACTGGTTCCAGGTCGAAAACTTCAAGCCATGGATCTCCTACGAGAGCTGGCCGCGGCGGGAATCCCGCGTCGAAAGGGCGACCAAGTCGATCCTGGACCTGTTGGATCGCTGCGGGGACCGGGGATCCATGGGCCATGACGGCCCCGGATCTCTCCCGCCGATTCGGGCGACATTTTTCATATTGGGGTGGACGGCCGCCGCCTTTCCGTCCCTGGTCCGCGAAATATCCGACCGGGGCCACGAGGTCGCCTCCCACGGCTGCGATCATCAAATGGTGACACACCAGTCACCGAAGAAGTTCTACCAGGACCTGGTACGCAGCAAGAAGGTTCTGGAGGACATCACCGGCAGCCGGGTCGAGGGCTATCGGGCTCCGAGTTTCTCCATTACGGAGAGCAGTCTCCATCTCATCGCAGAAGCCGGATACCGGTACGATTCCAGCTACAACTCGGCCGGCGTCAATCCGCGCTACGGGCGGATGCCGTCGCTCGAGCACATGCCCTCATATCCAGCGATACGATTGCAAAACGGCCTGTTCGAGATCCCGGTCAGCAACCTCAGAATCGACGGCCTCCCGCTACCCTGGGGAGGCGGGGGCTATTTCCGTCTGATACCCTTCAGCGTCTTCAGATACGGTGTCGAAAGGATTCTCGAGAAAGACGGCGCCTATGTCTTTTACGCCCACCCGTGGGAATTCGATCCCGGGCAACCCAGGGTCAAGGAAGCCTCGCCGCTGGCCAGGTTCCGGCACTATTTCCACCTGAAGGAAACCGCCGGTCGGCTCGAAAGGCTCGTAGCTGCCTTCTCCGGCTGTCAATTCCAATCGATACGACAACTCCTGCCGGCGCGCCTATCCAGCGCAACAGGCGCCGTTCGGGGGCGGTTGACGCCCCGCCCGGAAGCCCATGAAGCGCCATTCAGCCGATCGCACCAAAGCCGGTTGGAGACCAAAGACCCCATGGAGGTTCGAGCGTGAAAGCCGTTATTCTTGCAGGCGGATTCGGAACGAGACTGTCCGAGGAAACCGGCATCAAACCCAAGCCGATGGTGGAAATCGGCGACAAGCCGAT
The DNA here is from genome assembly GCA_049366795.1 of Desulfobacterales bacterium. GTDB lineage: Bacteria > Desulfobacterota > Desulfobacteria > Desulfobacterales > UBA5852 > CALNZV01. Next base: position 3,687 of record JBMNCP010000002.1, on the reverse strand, counting down.
TCTCTGGCACATCATGAAGATCTATTCCGCTGCCGGCATCGATGATTTCATCATCTGCCTCGGGTACAAGGGCCATGTCATCAAGGAATACTTCGCCAACTATGCCCTCAAAATGTCCGACATCACCTTCGATCTGAAAAACAACCGGACGGAAATTCATCAAAACGGAACCGAGCCGTGGCGGGTCACGCTGGTCGACACGGGCGAAGGCACCATGACAGGGGGCAGAATCAAGAGGATCCGGCGCTATATCGGTGACGAAACGTTCTGCCTGACCTATGGCGATGGTGTCAGCAACCTGAATATCGGAGAATCGATCCTGTTCCACAAATCCGAGGGAGCTCTGGTCACCCTGACCGCCGTCCAGCCGCCAGGTCGATTCGGCGCCTTCAGCCTCGGAGCCGAAGAGACCAAGGTGACCAGCTTCAAGGAGAAACCCAAGGGCGACGGCGCCTGGATCAATGGCGGTTTCTTCGTGGTCGACCCGGGCGCCTTCGAATACATCGACGGCGACGCGACGGTATGGGAACGAGAGCCCCTGGACCGGATCGCCCGGGAAGGCAAACTGGCGGCGTACAAGCACTATGGGTTCTGGCAGCCGATGGACACGCTCAGAGACAGGCATGTCCTCGAGGATCTGTGGGCCAGCGGCACGGCTCCGTGGAAAACCTGGCAGCCGTAAGCCTCACAAAAAAGGAAAGTGATGTCATGACTCCAGACACGAGGGCCGACAAGGTCGTCGCGCGGGACCTCGATTACATTCGAGAAAACCTCGAGGAGGAATTGCGCCGCCTTGCCGGAAAACGAATCCTGATTACCGGAGGCGCCGGCTTTCTCGGCTACTACCTGGTTCAGACCCTGCTCCGTTGGAACCGTAAGGTGGATCAGGGACGAAAGATAAATGTCACAGTGCTGGACAACTTCATCCGGGGGGTTCCGGCGTGGCTGAACGCAGTTTCGGACGAAAATTGCACCCTTCGGCAGCAGGATATCATCCAACCCCTCCCGGAGAGTATAGGCTCCTTCGCTTACATCGTTCATGCGGCGTCGATCGCTTCTCCGACTTACTACCGGAAATTTCCCATCGAAACCATCGACGCCAATGTCACCGGGCTGCGCCTGCTCCTGGACAGGTGCCGTGACCAGGAAGAACAGGGCGATCCGATCGAAGGCTTTCTTTTTTTCTCGAGCAGCGAGGTTTACGGCAATCCGACTCCGGAAAACATACCGACGCCCGAAACCTACCTCGGCAACGTGTCGTTTACCGGACCCAGGGCCTGCTACGACGAATCCAAAAGATTCGGAGAGACGCTTTGCGTCAATTTCGCGCGCCAGCACGGCCTGCCCATCCGCATCGCCCGGCCGTTCAACAACTACGGTCCCGGCCTGCGAATCTCCGATCGGCGGGTGGTTCCCGACTTTGCCATGAATATCTTCCAGGGCATGGATATCATCATGCTTTCCGACGGGACTCCGACGCGCACCTTCTGCTATGTAGCCGATGCGGTCATCGGCTACTACAAGATCCTGACCCGGGGCCGAGCCGGCGAAGCCTACAACATCGGCGTCGAATCTCCTGAAATCAGCATGTTCGGCATAGCCGGGAAGATGATCGGCATTGCGGAATCACTTTTCGGGTATTCCGGAAAAGTCATCCGCCAACAGAGCAAGGATCCGGACTATCTGGTAGACAATCCGAACCGGCGTTGCCCCGTAATCGAGAAGGCCAGAACTGAATTGGGGTATCGCCCGTCCATCGACCTGGATGAAGGCCTGGCACGGACCCTGTTGTGGTATCGCGACAATCTGGAGAAAACGGCATGAACGTATCGGTTATCGGCTCCGGCTATGTCGGTTTGGTTTCGGCGGCCTGCCTTGCAGAACTGGGTCACGACGTCGTGTGCGTCGACATCGATGCCTCCAAGGTGGAGGAGATCAACCGGGGGCGTTCCCCGATCCACGAGCCCGGGCTCGACGATATTTTGAAGAAGAACATCGGGAAGCGGATGAAGGCCTCCTGCAATCTGAACGAAGCCGTGCTGGGGTCGGATCTTTCGCTCATCGCGGTCGGGACGCCCTATCGGGGCGACCGGATCGATCTGACCCATATCGAGGAAGTCTCCCGGCAAATCGGGACCGTGTTGAAGGAAAAGGACGGTTACCACCTGGTCGTCGTCAAGAGCACGGTCGTACCCGGAACGACGGACGGGATCGTACTTCCCTTGCTGGAAAAGACCTCAGGGAAGACGGCCGGCAAGGACTTCGGGATCGGGATGAATCCCGAGTTCCTCAGGGAAGGAGAAGCCGTAAAGGATTTCATGAATCCCGACCGGATCGTTCTCGGCGCCATCGACGACAGGAGTCGGGACGCCCTCTCCGCCCTGTATGACTGCTTTCCTTCGACCGACAAGATCCTGACCACCCCCAAGACGGCCGAGATGATCAAATACACTTCCAACAGCCTGTTGGCCGCGTTGATTTCCTTTTCCAACGAGATCGGAAACCTGTGCTCGGCCATCGGTGATGGCGTCGATGTGGTGGAGGTCATGAAGGCTGTGCACCTCGACAAGCGCCTCAGCCCGATCCTCGACAATGGCAGGCGGGTGGTTCCGGCGATCACGACCTACCTCGAGGCGGGCTGCGGTTTCGGCGGCAGCTGCTTCCCGAAGGATGTCAAGGCGCTGATCGCTTATGGCAGGGATTTCGACCAGCCCATGGGACTCATGCGGGAGGTCATCCGGATCAACGATGCGCAGCCTGGGCGTGTCGTCGAACTGCTGGACGGAATCTTCCCCAGCCTTGAAGGCGTGCGCGTCTCCGTGCTCGGTCTGGCGTTCAAGCCCGGGACCGACGACATCCGTGAATCGCCCGCCATCGCTGTGGTCAAAAACCTGCTGGAGCGTAAAGCCATTGTCAGCGCCTACGATCCCGTCGCCGCCGGGAACGCTCGGAAAGCACTCGAAATGCACGACATCGATTACTGTGAAAGCCTCTCTCAGGCCGTGGCGCGGGCAGATGCGGTGGTGGTCATGACGCGGTGGGAGGAGTTCAACCAGTTGCCGAATCTGCTGCAATCGGCCAATCCGGAAGTTGTCGTGGTCGATGGGCGCCGCATGCTGGACAAATCTACGGTGCGGCGCTACGCCGGCATCGGGTTGGGAGTGGGGCCATGATCTTTACGCCGTTGCGCCTTGAAGGCGCATTTGTCATCGACCTCGAACCCCGGGCGGACGACAGGGGTTTTTTTGCCCGGGCATGGTGCCGCAAGGAATTCGAGGCCGCCGGGATCCATGCCGACTTCGTTCAGGCCAATCTCGCTTCCAGCCTTCGAAAGGGAACCCTGCGGGGCCTCCATTACCAGGTCTCCCCTCACGAGGAAGCCAAACTGCTCAGGTGCATCCGAGGCGCGGTTTTCGACGTGATGGTCGATCTGAGAGCCGGTTCCCCCACATTCAGGCAATGGTTCGGCGCCGAGCTCACGGCTGACAACCGCCAAATGGCGTACGTCCCGGAGGGTTTCGCCCACGGCTACGTTTCGTTGGTCGACGACACGGAAGTCCTCTATCATGTGTCGGCCTTCTATGCACCGGGAGCCGAACGCGGCTGCCGGTGGGACGATCCCGCCTTCGGAATCCAATGGCCGCGACTGCCCGAGTTCATCATCTCGGAGAAGGACCGGAACTGGCC
>JBMNCP010000001.1:0-1241 GCA_049366795.1 Desulfobacterales bacterium | reverse complement strand
TTCCCGCGTTTTCTTCGGTCCAGGCCGGCGGGCTCGAGGGAAACGGCATCTCCCTCGTAGAGCTTGATCAGGCCTTCCCTGGAGAGCTCGCGCTGCCGCGCCGTGTACTCCTCCCAGTGGTACAGCTCTTCGGGACGGCTCTGGTTGTCGTCGGGCTCGGTGTACACCGTCAGCACACCCTCGTAGTTCCGAAGGATCACCTTCCGGTCCGAACGGCTCACCACGTAGTTCGGGCCCACGGGGATCTTCCCCCCGCCACCCGGTGCGTCCACGATAAACAAGGGCTGCGCCATCCCCGTGGTGTGCCCGCGCAGGTACTCCATGATCTGGATCCCCTTGCCGATGCTCGTCCGGAAGTGCTCGATCCCCTCCGACAGGTCGCACTGGTAGATGTAGTAGGGGTTCACCCGGATCTTCAACAGTCGCTGGTTCAGCTCGCGGATCAGGTAGGGGCAGTCGTTGACCCCCTTCAGCAAAACCGTCTGGTTCCCCACGGGGATCCCGGCGTCGGCAAGCTTCGCGCAGGCCTCGGCCGATTCTTTCGTCACTTCCTTGGGATGGTTAAACTGGGTGTTCAGCCATAGGGGATGGTACTTCCTGAGCATGTCGCACAGCTTGTCGGTGATCCGCTGGGGGAACACCACCGGCACGCGGCTTCCCAGCCTCACGAAGTCCACGTGGGGGATCTTGACCAGCTCGCTGATCACCCACTCCACCCGGTCGTCGCTCGAGGTCAGCGGGTCGCCCCCGGACAGCAGCACGTCCCGGAAGGTGGGCGTGTTCCGGATGTATTCGATGCCCTTTTCGATCTGCTCTTCCGTGTAGGCCGTGTCCGTCTCGCCCGCGTGGCGCCGACGCGTGCAGTGACGGCAGTACATGCTGCACTGGTCCGTGATCAACAGCAGCCCACGGTCGGGGTACCGGTGCGTCAGGCCCGGCGTCGGCGAGTCCACGTCCTCGTGGAGCGGGTCGTGAAGGTCCGCCGCCGCAAGCTTCGTCTCCGACAACGTCGGCACCGCCTGCTTTCGGACCGGGCAGTTCGGGTCGTCGGGGTCCATCAGCGACGCGTAGTACGGCGTGATGGCCATCCGCAGCTTCGTCAGGCTGTGCTCGATCCGGTCCGCTTCCTCGTCGTCGATGTTGATCACCTGACGCAAAGCCCCGACCGTGGTGATACGGTTCGCCATCTGCCACTTCCAGTCGTTCCATTCAGATTCCGTCACGTCTTTCCACAGGGGAAT